>NZ_BMGC01000001.1 GCF_014639795.1 Gordonia jinhuaensis
CCACCACCAACCCCACACAGATCGAAACCCACAAGAGCCGGCAGCCATTTCAACACAAACTGGAGAATCAAAACCCCAACCAAAAAAACAAAAAACTGACATAAACTCAAAAAACGCGGCCACAACCACCAACCAGGCAAACCATGGCCGCACAAAAAGTCAACGCCAGCAAAAATATGTGGCATCAACAAAACAACCAAACACACTATCGAGTTCTCAAAGAACACACACCCCCAACAACCATCCACCACCAGGGCAAACAACCATCAGAAGCAGTCTCCAATTATCAGCCACCCCGTCTCCGGAGCAACTCTTCCAGCGTACACACCCCACAGCAACTCCGCAAACCCGCATCCGGATCGACGTTGTACTGAGGGAGGCTCAGCCAGACCGCGCTGACCAACCGCGCATCAAAACACGCGGAACACATCAACACGGGGCGGCCAACACGTATTCCCGGTCTCCGCAACCAGCGGGCTTCCGTAGAACCCCGGGGCGGCGCCGTGGCGCGCTGACTCGACATAAGTTACGCACCCACACCCCACAACACAAATCCCCAGGTCAACGCCCTGAGTTGCGTCCAAAACCCCAGTTCACCGCGCCTGGACCCGTCTACCGAGCCGATTCGATCTACTGTGACGCCGAGCACTCGCCGCTCATTGAACTGGCTGTGAGCGCGCGACGACATAGGGAGCGACGCTGGCCAACTTCTCGCAGGTCTCCTCGAACTCCCGCTCGGGCGTCGACTGTGCAACGACGCCGGCGCCGGCGCGAAGCCACGACTCGCCAGCAGAGGAGAAGACGCTTCGTAAGGTCAGCGTCGCCTCGAGGTCGCCGTGCGACGACGCTGCGACAACGGCCCCCGAGTACAACCCGCGTCGGTCCGGCTCCAGTCGATAGATCGCATCCACAGCCTGCGCTTTCGGGATCCCCGAAGCGGTGATGGCAGGGAAGGTCGCAGCCAGCGCTCGCCACGGTCCGTTCTCAGGCGCGAGCTTTCCCCGCACAGTCGACGCGAGGTGCTGGACACTGCCACGTTCTCGCACCGCCATGAACTCGCTCAACGCAGTGGACCCCGGCACCGACACCGAGTCGATCTCTTCGAATGCGGCCTGCACCGAAATCGCATGTTCGGCAATCTCTTTCGGGTCCGCCAACAGCTCTGCTCGCGCTGCTGAGTCGAGTTCGTCCGAGCGTCCGAACGCACGGGTCCCGGCCAGCGGGTGGCTCACCACCGTCCCGTCGAGTTTGGTCGCGACCACGATCTCCGGGCTGAAGCCCGCTGCTTGCAGGTCGCCGAGCTCCAATAGATAGGACCGCGCCGGGTTGTTGCTCGCACGACCACGCGCATAGGTCGCCGGGATGTCGACCTCGAACGGGATCTCGACTCGTCGCGACAGGATCACCTTCTGATAGCGCCCAGCCTCGATCTCGTTGATCGCCTGTGCGGCGCGATCCCGGTAGTCGTCGGGGTCGGCGGTCACGTCGACCTCGGTCGGCGGTGCGGGTTCAGCAACACGACCGGCTAACACGCGGAGTCGCACTGCGGTCGCGGGGTCGGCATCCCCGGTGTCGACCCCTGCAGCATCTATGAATGCTTCGAAGCGCGGCACGATCAGATGCGCGAGCACCGTGTCTTCGCCGATCCGGTCGACAAGGTCGAAGCGGGGCGCACAGAAGTCGAAGCCAACCCATCCGTATACGCGCCAACTGGCGTCCTGCAGCGAGTCCAGCGCTCGTTCGAGTGCTCCGGCAGGGTCGCCGTCCCAGCGACTGACGGTCTGTTCGCCGTTGTCGGTCACCACGATCTCGTCGCGGGTCAGCACGATCCTGCTCGCCACCCCTGCGGCGAACACCCAGCTCAGGCCACGTTCGTACACCACGTACTCGCCGAATTCACCCGATGACGCCCATGCCGCACAGATCTGAGCGGCCCGCTCTGGCGACAATGCGGCCCGAGCGTGTGAATCGATGAGCAGCGACATGAGGCCTCCCCTTGAGCGTGGGCGAGTCCGGGTATCCCGACCCACCCAACGAAACGTGGTAAGGCTAACCTAATCCAACAGCGGACACCTTGTGGCACCGCCCCGGACACACCGGCGGTCATCGGCCGAGGGTGCGAGACCAGAAAGGCCAGCGTGACCAACCCGATCCTGAGCGAGACCGCATCCGATCTCACCACGGGCTTCACCCCGCACCCGTCGGCCGCCGCGCAGCGCTACGCCGATGCCGGGCTGTTCCCTCAGCAGCCGCTATGGCGAGTACTCGATCAGGCTGCCGACCGAACCCCCGGAGCACCGGCAGTGACCGATGCCTCGACCGACGGGCCGCGCACGCTGACCTACGCCTCGCTTCGTGAGGCCGCGATTCGGCGCGCGGCCGGGTTCACGGCCGCCGGTCTTGCACCAGGTGAACGAGTGATCGTGCAGCTGAACAATTCGGCGGAGTTCGCGATCACCCTGTTCGCACTCCTTCGTGCCGGAGTCGCCCCGGTGATGACGCTGCCCGCGCACCGCCGGACTGAAATCGTCCATCTCGCACAGAGTTCCGGCGCGGTCGCCTACATCACCGAGGACGGAAGGCGCGGCTTCGACTACCGCGACCTCGCCGGGGAGCTGCGTACAACCGTCGACACGATCCGCACCGTATTCATCGACGGCGATCCGGGGCCGTTCACATCGCTGCCCGAGTCCGACCCGGGTGCGGTCACCCTTCCCGATGCTGCCGAGACCGAACCCGATTCGCCCGCACTGTTCCTGATCTCGGGCGGCACCACCGGACTGCCGAAGCTGATCGCCCGCACGCACAACGACTACGCCTACAACGCCCGGCGATGCGCGGAGATCTCGGCGCTCACAGACACCGACACCTACCTCGTCGCCCTTCCAGCGGCCCACAACTTCCCACTGTCATGCCCGGGCATCCTCGGCACGATGATCGCCGGCGGTCACGTGGTGTTGACCGACAACCCGAGTCCCGACAACGCCTTCGACCTCATCGAACGCCACCGTGTGACTGTCACCGCCCTTGTACCCGCACTCGCGCAGGTCTGGTGTGCGGCAACCGAGTGGGAGCCTGCCGACGTCAGTTCGCTGCGTTTGCTCCAGGTTGGCGGTGCGAAACTCGCCGAGCCGGATGCGATCGCGCTCGACGCGGCGCTGGGGAATGTGGTCCAGCAGGTCTTCGGAATGGCCGAAGGGTTGATCTGTCTCACTCGCCTCGACGACCCGCGCGAGCTGGTCCACGCGGTACAGGGCGCGCCGATCTCGGAATTCGACGAGATCCGCGTCGTCGATGACCAGGGCGGTGACGTCGCCGACGGCGACGAAGGCGAACTGCTGGTGCGCGGGCCGTACACGATCCGTGGGTATTACCGCGCACCCGACCACAATCTGCGGTCGTTCACCGACGACGGTTTCTACCGTTCCGGCGACAAGGTTCGTCGGCTGCCGTCGGGACATCTCGCCGTGACGGGCCGGATCAAGGACACCGTGGTCCGGGCGGGTGAGAACGTGGCCGCCGACGATGTGGAAGAGAATCTGCTGGCGCACCGCTCGATTCGCCAGGCCGCAGTCATCGGACTGCCCGATGATGCGCTTGGCGAGCGGATCTGCGCGGTGGTGGTCTTGTCGCATGAACATCCCCGCACGCAGGCGCTGGACCTCTCGTCGGTGCGTTCGTTCCTCACCGAGCGCGGGCTGGCATCGTTCAAGTTGCCTGACGCGCTGACAGTGGTGCCGTCACTGCCCTTGACCGCCGTGGGAAAGATCGACAAGAACGCACTCAAGGCGACCCTCGCGACACACTGAATCGTTGGTTTCGATGGACAGCGTGGCCCGCATGGTCAGCCTGATCGATCGGAACGATCACGCTGGTGACGCTGGCTGTGCGCGCTTTCCGAGGTCATCCAGCAGTGGCCGCACCGCCGCTGGAACCTGCGGTCCCGACCACTGGTACTGCTGACTTCGAGAGCCGTCGCTGACGTTGACCTCGTAGGTGAATCCGTCTGGCACACCCGGAGAATCGCCCTGACGTAGATTGTCGCCACCGGACAGGAGATCGGCCGCGACCCCAGCGTGTTCGTCGGGCAGATCCCGGGAGTCAACGCTCGCGGTCATGTCGATGCCGGCGATACCGCCAGATCTGCGGAAGTCGATGTGCACCGGAGTCGGCACCTCGATCACCTCACCATCTCAACCGATCCGTCACCAACGCTCATTTCAGCGGCACCTTGACTGCTTCCCATCCTGCCTCGACAGCCTGGGCCTGGGAACTGTTGGTACCGAACTGGACACGGGCTTGATGAAGTGTGATGGAAGCGAACGACGCGAACGTTGCGTTCGGCTTCAGTCCCGGATCGGCGAGACTCTTGTACCAAATCGATCCCGCATCTTTCCAGGCCGATCCGCCGATGGTGGTGGCCACCACGTAGAAGGCGTGGTTGGGGATACCGGAGTTGGTGTGCACCCCGCCGCTGTCGGCGGTGGTGTGTACGAAGCCGGTCATGTCGGCGGGTTGGTTGTCGTGTGCATTCGCAGTTCCCGGTGCCTTCATCGAGCGCAATGCGGGGGCGAGTTGCTTTCCCACGATGTCGGCGCCGATCAGCCAGTCGGCCTGATCCGCTGTCTGCCCGAGGTGGTACTGCTTGACCAGGGATCCGAACACGTCGGAGATCGACTCGTTGAGCGCTCCGGATTGACCGGAGTAGGTCAGGTTCGCCTCGTACTGTGTCACGCCGTGGGTCAGCTCGTGGCCGATCACGTCGAGCCCCTTGGTCGTATCGGTGAGCAGCTGGCCATCACCGTCACCGAAGAACATCGCATCCTTGCCGTCCCAGAACGCATTGTCATAGTCGGTGCCGAAGTGAACCAGACCTTTGATGGGCATCCCGTGTCCGTCGATCGAGTCGCGCGCGAAGACCTCCCAGTACATCTGGTACGTGAAGCCGAAGTTGTCATAGGCGGCGTTGACCGATGCGTCGGCAACCGGCTTGTCGCCCTCGGAGCGAACCAGTGTTCCTGGCGATGTCTGAGTCGAGTGCTTCTGGTCGTAGATGCTGCGGTGGGGTTTTCCGCCGACCGTCGGCGCTGCCGCTTGGGGGCCGCTCACGGCGCGGCGGGCGCTGACCTCGGCGCGGGTGAGGCGGAACGAGTGGTCGATCTCCAGGGTGCGCAAGATCGCCTTGGCCTGCGCCTCAGATGCGTCTCGAGCAACGGACTGAAGCAGGTCGGGTGGCAGGATGCAATGGATACTGTTGTGGTTCACGGTGTTTCCTTTCCGAGATGACGTCTGTTCACGAATCAGAGGGCGGCGATCAGCGCCCAGCACACGATCGCGCTGCACTCCGAACTCCACCTGCCGAATGCCCGGTAGATCGCCGCCGCGAGCGCTGCCTGCTGATGAAGGTCGATTCCGGTCGCATCGATCTCGGGGTCCGAAACGTTCCGTACCGCCAGCCACGGTGGCGCAGCGGAACCGAGCTCGTCGGCGACGAGACCGAGTACGGCATCCCCCATCTCCGACACATCGCCTTTGCCCCACAAACCGTAGTGGTTGTCGGAGGTGTCGAACCCAAAGAAATCAGTGGTGACAACTGATTTCGCGGGATCGCCCGGCCCGGCATCGACGATACGGGACGCACGTGTGTTGTCTCGCGGAAGCTGACCCGCATTCGCTGTGAACAGTGCGAGGGCGGTGTCGAAGAACTTGTCGTCGGCGGGCGTGCTTTTGTCTCGATCATGTACGTGCTGCTTGCGCTCGCGGTGCAGACAGTTCTCGCACCCTTGGACACGAAAACCCTGACCTCTCCCATCGAAGCGGTCGTGACGCGCACGGTGTCATCTGCCGCAGGCGTGGGAGTATCGGTTCTTGGAGTCGTCATCATCGTGGCCAACTTGATCGGTGCGATCTGGGGTGCCTCACGCCTAGTCATGTCGAGCGCTCGCGAGGGACTGCTCCCGCGAAGACTCGCACGAATGGGCCTGGTGCACGGATAGGTGACAGGGTTAGTCACGCGGCCTGAGGGGCCTCGTGGTTGATGATGGTCTCGAATTCAATGGGGGTCAATCTGCCGAGGCNCAGGTCCACGTGCCACCAGAACCCCCAGGTCACCGCATCGCTTCCTCGATTCGCGTCCGCAACGTACTCTCTGTGACGCCGGGCACTGTTGCCGCCGGTGGTTTCTGTCGGGCGAGTCATTCACTGATCTGCCCTCATCCCTTCTCCCGCCATCCCCAGTAGGCAGCAGTTTCAGCAGGCAGTGGCGCACGACTTGCTCCTACCGGCCGACCCCTGTCCCTTAGGACAGTTACGTCGTGCTTCTGTCCCTTAGGACAGTTACGTAGTGCTTCGCAGCCTCCTACCGTGTGGCCATGACTTCGGGACATGTGATGTCAGCGGTCTCAGACCCCTCGTCGATCTCGGTCACCAGCGACAGGTCGACCTCCGCTTCCTCGCGGTTGACAGGTCAGCGGTCGGAATCCGGCCGTCTCGCGTGGCGACACGACGCCGACGGCGTACACATCACCCACGGCTACACCAGCGCGGATGTCTGTGACTCGCTCCTGGTGGAGGAGGTCGGCCGGCTCGTCGAGGTGGGCGCCATCGCCGGCCAGGTCGCGTTCGAAGCGGTGATGACCGCGATCCTCGACACCTGCGCCGAGAATGGCGCGGGCTGGGACGCGTTCTACGACAACAGCCTCGCCGAGCTCCGCTCGGGACGCTCCCCGTTCTCCCCCGTCCACCACAGGGCACTCCAATGCCTCTCCGGCACAAGCATTCTGGAGGTAGGGTCCTGCTTCGGCTTCCTGGCGCTGCAGGCCGCAGAGGATGCGTCGACCGTCCATGCATGCGACATCTCGGCCGGATCCGTGGAACTACTCAGGCGACAGTCTCGACGCTGCGGGACTCCGATCGACTGCCGGTGGGCCGACGCGCGCGATCTGCCCTATCCCGACGGATCGATCGACACTGTCACCCTCATCCATCTGCTCGAACATCTCGACGGATCCGACGTGCGTCTGGCCGTGGAGGAGGCAACACGTGTGGCCCGCACCTCGGTCGTCATCGCAGTGCCGTTCGAGGAGGTGCCCAATGAGCACTACGGTCACCGACAGTCACTGACGCTCAGCGACCTCGCCGAATGGGGGACGTTCGCCGACACCCGGCAGTGGAGCGCCGAGATATCCGAACACCACGGCGGCTGGCTTCAGCTCTCGCGACGCTGAGCCCGACCGCGTCACGACCCGCCGGGCCGACACAGCCTCAGATGAGTCCGCGCTTGCTCGCGGTGTAGACCGCCTCGGTGCGTCGGCTCACTCCGAGTTTGCGGATGATGTTGCGGATGTGGAATTTCACGGTGGACGCCGAGATGAACAACTCCTCCCCGATCACCTTGTTGCTCTTGCCATCTGCCATCAACCGCAACACCGCACGTTCTCGCTCGCTGAGTTCCCCGCGACTGTTGGTGTCCCCGGCCAGTGCCTGCACGACCATCGATGCGCTGCGCGGATCGAAAGCACTGTTTCCGGCGTGCACCGACCGAATCGCGCGGACGAGCTCGGTGGTGTCGACGTCTTTGACCACGTAGCCGTTGGCGCCGGCGCGCACGGCGCGCACCACCAACTCGTCGTCGAGGAAGGTCGTCAGGATCAGCGTCGACACCTCCGGATGCGATGCCCGCAACTCCCCGACCAGTCGCAAGCCCTCGTACTCGCCGCCGGCGGAGAGTTTCAGGTCCACCACGGCCACATCCGGGCGGCACCGCGACATCTCGGCGATCGCCTCGTCGGAACTGCTGGCCTCCCCCACCACCTCGATGCCGGTCTCGACCTCGAGAAGTGCGCGGATCCCGGCGCGTAACAGCGCGTGATCGTCGACGAGGACGACACGGATGGCGCCGGTGCGATCACCCGGGTGCGGCTGTGCGGTCACGGCTCCGGCATGTTCCGCGGCGGCACGGTGGGGAGCTCTGACCGACGAGTGCGCCGAGGCGGGCCGGTGGGTCGTCACCGTAGGCCTGTTCAGAGGAGCCGTAGGCCTGTTCAGAGGATCGGGGTGGGTCATCGGGTCGCCTCCCTGGTGACGCGATCAGCTGCCGTGGGGTCGGCTGCCGAGGAGTCCGCTGCGGAGTAATCAGCCGCAGAGTGATTCGCCGCTGGGGGATTCACTACTGGGGAATCCGCTGCTGGGGGATCCGGCGGTGTCGTCGGCGCCGGCACTGCCGCGCTGATACGTACACCGCCCAACCGCGACCGGCGGATGCTGAATCGCCCGCCGAGTTCGGCCACGCGCGTACGCATGTTGACCAGGCCTCGGTGCCGGCCGGCCAGATCCCCGGCCGACGCTGTCCGCAGGACGCGGCGCAGGTGGTCCGGATCGCCGTCACCGTCGTCGTCGACCGCGAGGGTCACCCTGTCGTCGAAAAACGTCAGCGTGATCTGCACCCGTGTTGCGTTGGCGTGCATCGCCGCGTTGAACAGCGCCTCACCGGCCACCCGCAACACCGCGTGCTGGACGTTGTCGTGGAGGTCGCGTTCGATGCCCAGTGTGGTCACCTCTGTGGCGAGCTCCCCGGGGACGTGCATCGAGGACAACTCGACGAGCGCCTCGCGCAGTCCACCGGTCTCGCGGGGTGGGGTGTGATTGAGGGTGTAGATCACGCTGCGCAACTGGTCGACCGCGCCTCGGGTGAGTTCACCGGCGGTGGCCAGACGTCCACTGGGATCTGTGAGGTTCTCGCGGCGGCACAGTTCGATCTGCACGCCCGCAGACAGCACCGACTGGGTCACCGAGTCGTGGAGCTCCCTGGCGATACGCCCGCGCTCCTCGCCGAGCAGACGTTCGCGCATCGCGGTGGACAGTTCGCGTTGGGCCTGTTCGAGTTCGGCATTGCGCACAGCGAGATCCTCTGCGTGCCTGGCCGTCTGGGCGTGGGCTCGCTCGGCTCGGTCGAGCTGGCGGCGACTCTCGTCGAGCAGCGCGGCGTTGAGCAATGCGACCATCGCCTGGCTGGCGAGGATACGCAGCACCACCACGTCGGACGGATCGACGCTCCGGTCGTCACCGATCCATGCCGACAGTCCGCCAACCACCTTCCCGTAGAGCTCCAACGGCGCATGGACGTGATGGGGTTCGGCGATCGGGATGGCCAGCTGGTCGACCTGGTTGCGCAGGATATCGGTGAGCCGGTTGAGCACCTCGTCGGGAACCGTGGCCGGCTCGCGCGCTTCGGCAGCACCCTCGAATGCGAACGTCGTGCCGGCACCGTCCATCAGCAGATGGCGCGGCGAGGTCTGTTCGAGATGGCCGTCGCCCAGGGCGAAGACCACCCAGCGCGCACCGAGGTGTTCGCGCGCCGCGTCGACGACCGACGCCACCAGCGCCTCGGGACCATCTGCGGTGCGGACCAATGCCCGCGAGATCCGGTCGAAGGCCGAGATCACCCGGATCAGCCGCTGTTCGCTGCCGCGCAGCTGGGCGTAGTGGCGAGTCTTGATCGAACGCAACCCGACCAGCGATTCGAGATCACCCTCGATTCGCGTCTGCTGTTGCGAATAGTGGGTCGTCACAATGCTTCCCGATACAGCTGGGCGATCTCGTCGGCGGTGGCCAGACGCGGATTGGTGGTCATACACGCATCCCGCATCGCCAACGTGGCGAGCATCGGGATGTCCTCGGCGACGACGCCGAGATCGGCGAGCCGCGCAGGCATCCCGACGCGCTGCGCCAGGCTCTCCACAGCGTGGGCGAGCCGATCGGCGACGACTCTCGGTGAGCCCGTGGTGTCGATACCGATCGCATCGCCGAGTTCGGCATAGCGCGCGGGATGCGCCTGGGCGTTGTACCGGATCACATGCGGCAACAGCACCGAGTTGATCGCGCCGTGGGCGGCGTCGCAGCGCCCGCCCACGGGGTGGCTCATCGCGTGGGTGGCACCGAGTATCGCGTTGGTGAACGCCATCCCGGCCTTCAACGTGGCATAGGCCATGTCCAGCCCCGCCTCGGGATCGGCCGGGTTGTCGACCAGCCGCGCCAACGACGACCAGGCCATCGACAATGCCTGCAGCGCAAGGCCGTCGGTCATCCGGCTGTGCGCAAGGGAGACATACGCCTCGACGCAGTGGGAGACCACATCCATACCCGACTGCGCCGTCACCGCCGAGGACACCGTCTGTAACACCCGCGGGTCGACGATGCTCACGTCGGGCACCAGCGACCGTCCGACGATCGTCACCTTGGTCCCTCGTGCCGAATCGTTGATGATGCAGAACTGGGAGACGTCGGATCCGCTGCCCGCGGTGGTCGGCGCCGCGATGACCGGCGGCAGGGGCAAGCGCGCCCGGTCGATACCTTCGTAACGCAGGATGTGGCCGCCGTTGGTCGCCATGATCGCCACACCCTTGGCCGCATCGATCACCGAGCCGCCGCCGAGGGCGATCACTCCGTCGGCACCGTGGTCGAGGTAAGCGGTGAACGCCGCGCCCACCTCCTCGGCGCGCGGGTTGGGCGAGACATCGCTGAATCCCGACACCGCCAACGGCAGCCGGCGCAGCGACGAGTCGAGTTCGCCATGCCAGGCGGTGGCACGAACGGTCGCATCCGAGACCACCAACGGGCGCGACATGCCCAGTCCGATCGCCACCTCCGCGACGGATTCGAGTGCGCCACGCCCGATGATGACCTCTGGCGTGTGGAACTTGACCACCGCGGGTGGCTGCATGTGTGTGGGCGTGGGCACCGGTGTCACCGACTCACCGAGCACTCCCGCGGCGGAGGAGCCCGGCGCACGCTCGGTCTGCTCGACCGCTTCCATCTGCCTCACCCGGCCTTCGTCGCCTCGACACCCGCGACGATACGCACGAAGAGCGTTGCGCATGCCCGATTCGGCGGGGGTCATGGCCGTGACACGGAATCCTCGGTCACCGAGGCGTGCGCACCCGCCGCCTCCCAGCGTTGTTCGATGCGTCCGAAACGCCACATGGCCAGCGCCGCCAGCCACGTGAGCACGAAGATCCCGGCGACGAAGAACCCGACGGTGTTGAGGTCGACCGACGCCAACCAGGTCCACACGCCACCGCTGAGGTCGAGTTCGCTGCTGACGATGCTCAACACCTGGAAGACACCGATCACCAGCGCGACCATCACCGACAGACCGGTGACTGTGAGGTTGTAGAACACCTTGCGCACCGGCCGCGAGAACGCCCACTCGTAGGCGAACGACATGAATGCGCCGTCGATGGTGTCCAGAAGCGACATGCCCGCGGCGAACAGCACCGGCAGACAGAGGATGGCGTACCACGGCAGACCGATCGCCGCGCTGGTGCCGGCGAGCACCAGCAGCGCGATCTCGGTGGCCGTGTCGAAGCCCAATCCGAACAGGACCCCCACCGGATAGATCTGCCATGGCTTGGTGATCGACCGTGTCATCTTGCCGAAGAACCTGTTGGCCAGCCCGCGGTTGGCCAACTTGGCCTCGAGTTCGGCCTCGTCGAGCTCACCGGTGCGCATGTCCTGGAAGATCTTCCAGATACCCGCCAGGAGAACGAGATTCACTATCCCGATCAGCAGCAGGAAGAATCCTGACACCGAGGTCCCGATCAGCCCGGTGTAGTGGTGCAACGTCGAATCGTCGTCCTCCACGGGACCGACGATCGCGCGGATCCCCAGCGACAGCAGCACGGCGAGACCGAAGACGACGGTCGAGTGGCCGAGGGAGAACCAGAAGCCGACCGACAGCGGCCGGGATCGGTTGGACTGCAACGAACGGGTGGTGTTGTCGATCGCCGCGATGTGATCGGCGTCGAAAGCATGTCGCATGCCCAATGTGTAGGCCGTCAGACCGATACCCACCCCGAATGTCTTGGTGCCCAGGTCGTGGTGCTGCGGCGCCACGATCAGCACGAGCACACCCCAGCCGACCAGGTGCAGCCCGAGGATGAACAGTCCCATCCCGATCAGACTTCCCCATTCCCGTCTGGTCAGCCGCGTTGCGGCCCGCCGAAAACGTCCACCGGTTCCCCGCTGTGGCCCGGATGAACTGGGCATCCCTGCGGATTGCCCGGATCCCACATCGGTCGTCGTCATCGATGTACTCCTCTTCTCGGTCATCGCCGCCGTTCTGGTGACGGCAATGGCTCGCGAATGCGCGTGAGCTCAACCGTGAGCCACGCGACACCCCGTTCGTGCGTCTTTGTCGCAGAACGAACCCGTGTGGCCAGCGACACCTGTCCTACCGGACAGGTGTGCCCCGATTCCTCTGCGCCGCTCGTCCCGATGGCCGAATATATGAGCCGCCAGACACCTGTCTGTCCAGACACATCTTTGCCGCACCGCACCTCCTTGCGCTAGCCGAACGGACAGGTGCGGCGAGCCGACCGGCCAGCAGCCACCTGAGCCTCGGTCAGTTCTGCGGGCGATGTGCCCCGTTTCGCCGATGGCGCTGCCTACTGTCGCCACGTCCACGAAGGACGTGACTGACGTCTCATTCCTCGCAAGGAGGCCCCGATGCAGGTCGACGAGCTGCTCAAACCCTTTCCCATCAAGGAGTTCCACCCCTTCCCCCGCGCCCTCATGGGTCCTGGCGGGTGGGAGATGGTGGGTCCTGAGGCCCTGAAGCTGGGCTTCACCAAGACCCTGGTGATGACCACCGGTCTGCGCGGCAGCGAAACCGTCGCCAAGCTCATGGGATCGCTGAAGTACCACGGCCTCGACGCCGTCTTGTACGACAAGGTGGAGTCCAATCCCAAGGACTACAACGTGATGGACGCGGTCTCGCTGTACCAACAGGAGAAGTGCGACTCGTTCATCTCGATCGGCGGCGGTTCGGCCCACGACGCGTGCAAGGGCGCGCGGATCTCGGTCGCACACGACGGTCGCAACATCAACGAGTTCGAGGGGTTCAACAAGAGCGAGAACCCCAAGAACCCGCCCCACATCGCCATCTCCACCACGGCCGGCACCGGCTCGGAGACGTCGTGGGCCTATGTGATCACCGATACGACCACCGACCCCGACAAGCCACACAAGTACGTGGCATTCGACGACGCGGCGGTGACCACCCTCGCGATCGACGATCCGGTGCTCTACTACGACCTGCCCATCGACTACACCGCCCAGTGCGGATTCGACGTTCTCGCACACGCTTCCGAGCCCTACGTGTCCCGGCTGAACTTCGCCCCGTCGCTGGGCAACGCCCTCTACGCGATCAAACTCACCGCGGAGAACCTGCGTGAGGCGACGTGGAATCCGACCGAGCTCAAGGGCCGCGAAGGAATGATGTACGCCCAGTACATCGCTGCGCAGGCGTTCAACTCCGGCGGTCTGGGCATCATCCACTCGATCAGCCACGCCGTGTCGGCCTTCTACGACACCCACCACGGCCTCAACAACGCCATCGCGTTGCCGCGGGTGTGGGCGTTCAACATGCCGGTGGCCTACCAGCGCTTCGCCGACATGGCCGAGGCGATGGGCGTGGACACGCACGGGATGACGAAGGTGCAGGCGGCCGACGCCGCACTGGCCGCAGCGATCCGGCTGCTGCGCGACGTGGGCATCCCCGAGCGGTTCGTCGATGTCAACCAGAACAGCTACTCCAAGAATCGGCTCGGCCAGGGGCCGACGAAGTACTACGAGCAGCGTCCGGAGATCATCGCCGACAAGACCAACATCGACGCCCTGACCAACCACGTGCTCGGCGATGCGTGCACCCCGGGCAACGCCAAGGAGTGCACCTTCGACACGGTGCGTCCGGTGGTCGAACACTGCATGGTGGGCGACCTCGACGACTTCCTGTCGTGATGCCCTGATACTCCTGGCCGGCGCCCGGACCTCGGGCGCCGGCCCACCCTCGTCGTCCCTGCACCACTTGGGTTCTGCACCACATCCGTTCCGCCCCACACCCGTTGACCACCAGCCGAGATCTCGGCGAGTGAGGAAAGACATGTCCGTGGACTCCGACATTGATTCGACCACTACGACGCCATCGGCATCCGCATCGGCCGACCATGCGCGCGTCGAGACCGATTCTCCGCGTGCTGAATTCGATTCGGTCGACGATGTGATCAGACGTTTCGCCGAGGTCGGCTACCTGGCCGATCAGCGTCTGGCGACGACGGTCTTCCTGCAGTCACGCCTCGTCAAACCAGTCCTCCTCGAAGGCCCCGCAGGTGTCGGCAAAACCGAGCTGGCCAAGGCGCTCGCCGCGGTCACCGGTCGGACCCTGCTGCGCCTGCAGTGCTACGAGGGTCAGGACGAGACAACCGCACTCTACGAGTGGGACTACGGCAAACAGCTGCTCTACACGCAGGTACTCAGAGAGAAGATCAATCAGGTTGTCGCCGACGCCGCGTCGCTGACCGAGGCGGTCGACCGGATCGGCGCCGAGGAATCGGTGTTCTTCTCCGAGCGATTCCTCGCCCCGCGTCCGCTACTGCAAGCGGTGCAGTCGGGAGAGCCGGTGGTGCTGCTGATCGACGAGGTCGACCGGGCCGACGAGGCGCTCGAAGCGGTGCTGCTGGAACTGCTCGCCGAGTACCAGGTGTCGGTACCCGAGATCGGCACCTTCGTCGCCGAACATCCGCCGATGGTCATCCTCACCTCCAACAACACCCGCGATCTGTCGGCGGCGCTCAAACGCCGGTGTCTGCACCTGTCGCTGGACTATCCCAGCGCCGACAGGGAACTGGAGATCATCAAGTCCAAGGAGACCGGCCTGTCGGAGACATTGGCCGCGCAACTGGTCGACATCGTGCGAGAGCTGCGCGAACTCGATCTGCGCAAGGCACCCAGCATCTCCGAGGCGGTGGACTGGGCGCGCACGCTGGCTGTACTCGGGGCCGAGGAACTGACGCCGGCGATTCTCGCGCAGACTGCCAACGTGGTGGTCAAATACGACCGAGATCTGGCCAAGGCACTATCGGCCATCCCGCGCATGGTCGACCCGAACGCCGAGGTTCCCGACGAGCGTCATCGGCATGGGCATTCGCATGGTCATTCCCATGGCGGACACTCACATTCACACGGCGACCACACAGACGGCGACGACCACACACACGACGATCCCCACGCGGATGCATCGCACACCCACGACGAGGGCGACAGTGACGGTCGGGCGGTGCGCGCGGCCAAGGACTCCCCCGGACGCCACGCCGACAACTACTACGGCGCACCCGGCCGCACGGATGCCGGCACCACGTCTGCGGTCAGTTCCTCGCAGGGTGGTCGATCTTTCGCCGCACGGACCGGCGGTGGCCGCAAGAAGCGTCCGTTCTAGGCTGGGAACGACTGTGCGAGAAGCTATTCACAGGTTCGTGCGACTGCTGCGACTTCACGGACTGCGTATCGGGGTGTCCGAGACCGTCGACGCGATCGCCGCCGCATCCACGGCCGGAGTGCTGTCGGACCGGGAACTGCTGCGCAGCGCGCTGCGGGTCTGTCTGGTCAAGGACCGCCGCGACGAGGACGCATTCGACCGTGTCTTCGACGCCTTCTTCGGCTTGCGGCCGGTGCTGGACGCACCCCACGACCACGGACACTCCCATTCTCACGACGACCTGACCGACAACGGCGAACTCGAGGAGTTCACCCTCTCCGAGGATGTGGGGACCACACCCCAGCAGGGGCACAGCCACGGCAAACCGTCGGATATCCGCGACTACTTCGATCCCGACGACCTCGCCGAGCAGTACAACCTCCATCAGGAGGCGAACAAGCTGGACATGGCCTCGCTGACCGACGAGATCGTGCTGTCCACCGATGCCTTGCCCGGTAACGCCGACGCCGCCCGTGTGGAGCTGGCGCTGTCACGACTGCACAACCCCGGCCGTCCGGGCGATCTCATGAGCGGCAACCCGACCCGTCTGGACGCCGAACTGTCGGTGGCGCAGGAGATGGCGCTGCTCGACTGGCTGGACTCGGCCGACGGCGACGACGGCAAGGCTCCCGAACGCGAGGATCTCACCGCGCTGCGGCAGGCATTGGCCGGACTCCTCGACGGGTTGCCCGAGACGCTGCGTCGTCATCTCGAGCAGCTGCTGGCCACCGACGCACAGATCGAGGAGCGCGAGATCGAGGCAGCGGCCGCAGCCGCGATCGACGAGAGTCGCCGAGCCGATCTCGAGGAATCGTTGCGACGGCTGATCCACAGCCTGCACGGCGCACCACGCTCACGGCGCAAGGTCGCCGCGCGTGGCAGCGTCGACGGTGCGCGGACGATGCGCAAGAACCTGCGCTACGACGGTGTCCCGTTCCGTCCGATCACCGTCGCCAAGGTCTCCGATCGCCCCGATCTCGTGGTGCTCGCCGACGTGTCGCTGTCGGTGCGTTCGGCCGCCGGCTTCACCCTGCAGATGGTTCACGGCCTGCAGGGCCTGGTCTCGCATGTGCGGTCCTTCGCCTTCGTGGCCGATCTCGTCGAGATCACCGAGCTGTTCACCGAACATCCACCCGAGCAGGCGTTGTCGATGGTGGTCTCGGGTCTGCCCGCCGGCGGTGTCCTCGATGTGGACGCCGACTCCGACTACGGCGCCGCCCTGGGACGGTTCGCCGACGACTTCTCGTCGACGATCACCCGCCGCACCACGGTGCTGATCCTCGGCGACGGTCGCGGGAACGGCCACGATCCCAACCTGCGCGCGTTCGAGGAGATCACCCGCCGCGCTCGCGAGACCATCTGGATCACACCGGAACCCCGCTACTCGTGGGGGCTGGGATCGTGCGATCTGCCGGCATATGCGGCACTGTGCGACCGTGTGCACATCGTGCGCGATCTGGCTGGACTCGAACGAGTGGGGATCGAACACTCTCTGACCGGCGTCTGACACGTCGCCCCCGGCAGCCGCTTCCAGGTGCCCGCGGGCCCTGTCGGACGACCAGCTCCCGGTGAACCGAGGATGTCAGCCGACGCGCTCGATCTCGCCGCCGAGCTCCCTCAGCTGTTCGACGAAGCCCGGGTACCCACGGTCGATGTGATAGACGTCGTGGATCTCGGTGACACTGTCGGCGACGAGACCGGCCAACACGAGTCCGGCGCCGGCGCGGATGTCCGAACACCAGACCGGCGCACTCGAGAGTCGTTCGACGCCACGGATCACCGCATGGTGCCCGTCGGTTCGGGCGTCGGCACCGAGCCGGACCATCTCCTCGACGAAACGGAACCGCGCCTCGAACACGTTCTCGGTGATCACCGACATACCGTCGGCCACCGATGCCAGCGCGATCGCCAGCGGTTGCAGATCGGTGGGAAACCCGGGGAACGGCAACGTCGAGAAGTTGACGGCGCTCGGTCGGCCCGACTGCCGGACGCGAAAGCCGTCGTCGAACTGGTCGACCTGGGCGCCCGCGTCGACCAGCTTGTGCAGGACCAGTTGCAGATGGGCCGGCGAGACGCCGGTGACCCGCACGTCGCCGCTGGTCATCGCGGCCGCGATACCCCAGGTCGCCGCGACGATCCGATCGCCGACCACCACATGCGTGGTGGGCGTGAGATCACGGACACCAGTGATCGTGAGCGTCGACGTGCCCGCCCCGGCGATCTGGGCCCCCATCTGGGTGAGCATTTCGCACAGGTCGACGATCTCGGGTTCGCGAGCGGCGTTGTCGATGGTGGTCACGCCGTCGGCCAGCACCGCGGCCATCAAGATGTTCTCGGTGGCGCCCACCGACGGGAATTCCAGCGCGATCGGACCGCCGATCAGCGTGTCGGCCGACGCCACGACACATCCGTGCTCGATCGAGCTCTCGGCCCCGAGTGCACGCAGGCCCGCCTGGTGCATGTCGAGCGGACGCGAGCCGATCGCATCGCCACCGGGCAGGGCCACCACCGCGCGGTGACACCGGGCGATCAGCGGCCCCAGCACACAGACCGAGGCACGGAACTGCTTGACCGCGTCGAAGTCGGCGTTGTACTTGGGTTCGGCCGGCGTGTCGATCGTGACCGTGTCGCCGTCGATGGTCACCACCGCCCCCAGTCCGCGGAGAACCTCGGCCATCAGCGGGACATCGGCGATGTCGGGACAGTTGCGCAGGGTGGTGGTTCCCTCGGCGAGCAGCGATGCCGCCATCAGCTTGAGGACGCTGTTCTTCGCGCCGCCCACAGCCACCTCACCGGCCAGACGCGCTCCCCCGGTGACCAGGAACCGATCGTTCACGCACGCCACTCTAACGAATGCCCGACGCCTCTCGATCACCCCCGACAGATGTCGCGCGTCCGCGTGGTGTGCTCGGTCTGCCATCGCAACCGCGCCGATGGCACACGACCTGATCCGAGTGCGACGGCGGTTCGGCTGCACCGCGGGACCGCCGTGCGACAGGATGGAGATCCGGCGGTCCCACACGACGCCAGGGCATCCGCCCGCGTCTCACCGGCCGCGGACGGCAGGAGGGGTGTGATGGCTGTACATCTGACGAAGATCTATACGCGCACCGGTGATGACGGGACCACCGGTCTGGCCGACTTCGCCCGTGTACCCAAGACCGACGCGCGTGTGGTCGCCTACGCCGACTGCGACGAGGCGAACTCGACCATCGGGGTCGCGATCGCACTGGGACACCCCGACCCACGGATCACCGAGGTGCTCACCCGCGTCCAGAACGACCTGTTCGACGCCGGCGCGGATCTGTCCACACCGGTGGTCCCCGATCCGCCGCACCCGCCGCTGCGGATCCAGAGCAGCTACATCGACGACCTCGAAGCATGGTGCGATGAGTTCAACGAGGGTCTTGCTCCGCTGACATCGTTCGTTCTGCCGGGCGGAACTGCCCTGGGTGCACTCCTGCACCAGGCACGCACCGTCGTGCGGCGTGCCGAACGCTCGGCGTGGTGTGCGGTGGAGGCCCACCCCGACACCACCAGTACGACGCCGGCGAAATATCTGAACCGCCTCTCCGACCTGCTGTTCATCCTCGCCAGGGTCGCCAATCCGGAGGGCGACCGGGTGTGGACCCCCGGCGGCGATCGCACGCGTCCGGCTGCCGCAGGCGACGCACAGAACTGAAACCCGGGGAGATCGGCCCTTATCCGGAGATCGGCCCTGTCCGGAGATCGGCCCTGTCCGGAGACCAGCACTGGGCGGAACAGAGAGAACGCTCAGGCCATCCGGCGGCGCTGCGCGCGTTGTGAGGGTCGCGACTCCACCCAGGAGCGGAACGCGGTCATGGCATCGGTGTTCATCGCGATCTCCACCTCGCCGCGATCGTCGGTGACCTCGAGGATGTCGTACCCGTCGATGAGGTCGCGCTCGGGTCCCGCCGCACTGCGCACACCGTCGATCGTGATCTCGCCGCGGCGCAACGTGCGGTTGGGTCCAGGCTTACAGCTGCGCAGCCGGAAGAATTCGACGCCGTCGTCCTCGTAACGCATGATTCCGTGACGCCATCCGTGATCTCCGGAGGCCGGCATCTCCCGCAGGATGACCTGCGTGCCGCTGCCGCGCAGCCCGTTGACGCGCATACCGCCCAGGATCAGACCCACGACAACGACCACCACGACGATGACGACGATCGCGATGCCCATCGGCGAACCTCTCCCTGTGGGACCGTTGCTGCAAGAGCGGACAAACCCAAACTATCGCACAACGCGAACAGACGAAAAACGAGTTCGACCCCCACCCGAAAACGGGTGGGGGTCGCGAACCGGCGGTCGGGACCGCACGTCACCTGCTCAGTCGCAGATGATCTGCTCTCGTCACTTCTTCTCGAGCATCTCCACTGCGCGGAGGCGGGAGAGGGCGCGCTCGTATTCCGGGGAGCCCTCCTCCGCCGACTCGAGGACCTCGCGCTCCTGTGCCGCGTCGACCGAACTGGCCCACTCGGCAGCCTCGGCGAGGACGGTCACCTTCTCGCCGGTGACCGACAGGAAGCCACCGTGCACAGCGGCGACCAGCCGATTGCCGCCGACCTCGTCGATCACGACGAAACCGCCGGGATTGAGCTCACCGAACAACGGCTCGTGGCTTGCCAGCACACCGAGCTCACCCTCGGTGGTCTGGGCGATCACGAACGTCGCTTCGCCCTCGTAGAGACGCTCCTCGACCGACACGACGTCGACAGCGAACACTCCGTCAGCCATGGGTATCGATCACTTCCCGGCGATCTTGGCCGCCGCGGCCTCCACGTCGTCGAGACCGCCGCAGCTGTTGAACGCCTGCTCGGGGTAGGAGTCGTACTCGCCCTTGCACACCTTGTCGAACGCCGCGATGGTCTCCGACAGCGGGACCACAGAACCCTTCTGACCGGTGAACTTCTCGGCGACCAGGAAGTTCTGTCCGAGGAACTTCTGGATACGGCGGGCGCGCTGGACGGTGACCTTGTCCTCTTCGGACAGCTCGTCCATACCGAGGATGGCGATGATGTCCTGCAGCTCCTTGTACTTCTGCAGGATGCGCTTGACCTCGTTGGCGACGCGGAAGTGCTCGTCACCGACGATCGACGCCTCCAGGATGCGCGAGGTCGACGTCAGCGGATCCACAGCGGGGTAGATACCCAGCTGCGAGATCGGGCGCGAGAGCTCGGTGGTGGCATCGAGGTGGGCGAAGGTCGTGGCCGGAGCCGGGTCGGTGTAGTCGTCGGCGGGCACGTAGATGGCCTGCAGCGACGTGATCGAACGACCCTTGGTCGAGGTGATGCGCTCCTGCAGCTCGCCCATCTCGTCGGCCAGCGTCGGCTGGTAACCCACGGCCGACGGCATACGACCGAGCAGGGTCGAGACCTCGGAGCCGGCCTGGGTGAACCGGAAGATGTTGTCGATGAACAGCAGCACGTCCTGGTGCTTGACGTCGCGAAAGTACTCGGCCATGGTCAGGGCCGAGAGGGCGACGCGCATACGCGTGCCCGGCGGCTCGTCCATCTGGCCGAACACCAAGGCGGTGTCCTGGAGCACGCCCATCTCCTCCATTTCGAGGATGAGGTCGGTGCCCTCACGGGTGCGCTCGCCGACGCCGGCGAACACCGAGGTTCCGGAGAACTCACGCGCGATACGGGTGATCATCTCCTGGATCAGAACGGTCTTGCCGACACCGGCACCACCGAACAGACCGATCTTGCCGCCCTTGACGTACGGGGTCAGCAGGTCGATGACCTTGATGCCGGTCTCGAGGATCTCGGTCTTGCCCTCGAGCTCGTCGAAGGCCGGCGGCTTGCGGTGGATACCCCACTGCTCGCCATCGCGACCAAGACCCGGGCTGTCGAGGCAGTCACCGAGGGCGTTGAACACGTGGCCCTTGACGACGTCGCCGACCGGGACGGTGATGGGCTTGAGCGAGTCGGTCACCACCGCACCGCGGACCAGGCCGTCGGTGGGCTGCATGGAGATGGTGCGGACGATGTTGTCGCCGAGCTGCTGGGCGACCTCGAGGGTCAGCGTCTTGGCGACGGACTCGAGGGTGATCTCGGTGTGCAGAGCGTTGAAGAGATCGGGAACGGAGCCACGGGGGAACTCCACGTCCACGACCGGACCGATGATGCGGACGATGCGACCGGTGACCTCACCGGTGCCCGCATCCGCGGTCTGCTCGGGTGCTGCTGTGGTCATTGTTGTCACTTCCGTTTATTCTGCGAGGGCGCTCGCGCCGCCCACGATCTCGGTGATTTCCTGGGTGATCTGAGCCTGGCGAGCCGCATTCGCCGTACGCGACAGGTTGCGTACCAGATCTTCTGCGTTGTCGGTGGCCGCCTTCATGGCGGTACGACGGGCGGCCGACTCCGATGCCGACGAATCGAGCAGCGCGGCGAACACGCGGGTCGAGACGTACTTGGGCAGCAACGCCGAGAGCAACGCATCCGCCCCGGGCTCGAAGCTGTAGTTGCGGGCGGGCGGGTGCTCTTCGCCCTCCCCGGCCTCGGCCACCACCAGCGGCGCGATGCGACGGACCTCGGGAGTCTGGGTGAGCATCGTGACGAACTGTGTGTAGACCAGATGCAACTCGTCGACACCCTCGAGTGTGCCCTCGCCGTCGGGACGCTCGATCTCGTTGCCCGAACCAGCGGTGAACAGATCCACGAGGAAGTCGGTGGCCGCCCATGCGTCGGTGTACTTCGGGTCCTGGGAGAAGCCGGTCCACGACGCCGCGACGGGGATGCTGCGGAACGCGAAGTAGCTCACGCCCTTGGTACCCATCACGAAGAGCACAGGGTCCTTGCCCTCGCTCTTGACCAGCTCGATCAGCTCACGCGTCTCGCGCAGCACGTTCGCGTTGTACCCGCCGCACATACCGCGGTCGCTGGTGATGACCAGGATCGCGGCACGCTTGGGATTGTCCCGCTCGGTGAGCAACGGGTGATCGAGATTGCCCGCGTTGGAGGCCAACTCGGACAGCACCGCGGTCATCTCGTCGGAGTACGGCTTGGCTGCGGCCACCCGCGACTGCGCCTTGGTGATGCGCGAGGTGGCGATCAGTTCCTGTGCCTTGGTGATCTTCTTCGTCGACTGCACCGAGCGGATGCGTGAACGCAGTTCACGGATACTGGCCACGGGTCACGCTCCTTTCTGTCGGTAACACCACGAACGGGTTGAGGTCACGTCAGGACTTCCGAACCGTGATCTGCTCCTGGTTGACCTCTTCGGCGTCCAGGGCGTCGACGGCCGGCTCGTTGACAACGCGCTTGCCGTCGTGGGTCAGGAAGGACTGCTTGAACCGGTTGGTCTCGTTCTTGAGGACCTCGGCCTGGTCGTCGGCGAGCACCTTGCCGCCGGCGATCGACTCGTAGACACCCGATGCGGAGTGATGCAGGTGCTCGAGCAGTTCGGCCTCGAAGCGACGCACATCGGCGACCGGTACCGAGTCGTACATGCCGTCACCGCAGAGGTAGATCGACACGATCTGGTCTTCGACGGGGACCGGGCTGTACTGGTCCTGCTTGAGGATCTCGACCCAGCGGGCGCCGCGCTCGAGCTGCGCCTTCGAGGCGTCGTCGAGGTCAGAGGCGAATGCCGAGAACGCTTCGAGCTCACGGAACTGGGCGAGCTCCAGACGCAGCGAACCGGAGACCTTCTTGAGGCCCTTGGTCTGCGCGGCGCCACCGACGCGGGAGACGGAGGTGCCGACGTTGATGGCCGGGCGCACACCGTTGTTGAACAGGTCGGACTCGAGGAACACCTGACCGTCGGTGATCGAGATGACGTTGGTCGGGATGAACGCCGAGATGTCGTTGGCTTTGGTCTCGATGATCGGCAGACCGGTCATCGAGCCCGCGCCGAGGTCGTCGGAGAGCTTGGCACAACGCTCCAGCAGACGCGAGTGCAGGTAGAAGACGTCGCCGGGGTATGCCTCGCGGCCCGGCGGGCGACGCAGCAGCAGCGAGATCGCGCGGTAGGCCTCGGCTTGCTTGGACAGGTCGTCGAACACGATCAGGACGTGCTTGCCCTGGTACATCCAGTGCTGGCCGATGGCAGAACCGGTGTAGGGAGCCAGCCACTTGAAGCCGGCCGAGTCCGAAGCGGGAGCCGCGACGATGGTGGTGTACTCCATCGCGCCGGCCTCTTCCAGTGCGCTCTTGACACCGGCGATGGTCGAGCCCTTCTGGCCGACCGCGACGTAGATGCAGCGCATCTGCTTGGTCGGATCGCCGCTCTTCCAGTTCGCCTTCTGGTTGAGGATCGAGTCGATGCACACGGCGGTCTTGCCGGTCTTGCGGTCGCCGATGATGAGCTGACGCTGTCCGCGGCCGATGGCGGTCATGGCGTCGATGGCCTTGATTCCGGTGGCCATCGACTCCTCGACGGGCTGGCGCTCCAGAACGGTCGCCGCCTGCAGCTCGAGGGCACGCGTGCCCTCGGCCTCGATGTCGCCCAGGCCGTCGATCGGCTGACCCAGCGGGTTCACCACACGACCGAGGAACGCATCGCCGACCGGCACCGAGAGCACGTCGCCGGTGCGCGCCACCTGCTGGCCCTCTTCCAGGCTCGCGTACTCGCCGAGGATGACCGCACCGATCTCGTCCTCGTCGAGGTTCAGCGCCACGCCGAGCACACCATGCTCGAACTGCAGCAGCTCGTTGGCCATCGCACCGGGCAGACCTCCGACGTGCGCGATGCCGTCGGAGGTGTCGGTGACGACGCCAACCTCCTCGCGCGAGGCCTCGGCCTCGAACGAGGAGACGTACTTGTCGATCGCACCCTTGATCTCGTCGGGTGAGATGGTCAATTCGGCCATGGCTTCTTCGTTCCTTGCGTTCGTGTTATGAGCGTTTGTGGTGGGTGCCCGTGAGGGTCGCGCCCGGTGGTGCCGGTCGTCGTCGGTCCGGTCACGCGACCCACGGGGCCGCATCACCGGCATCGATCAGCGGGGTAGCTGTTCGGCCGCTTTGGCCAGCCTCGTCGCGATGTCGGCCTCGATCACCTCGTCGCCGATGATGATGCGCATACCGCCGAGCAGTTCCGGATCCACCTCGACCTGCGTCGAGACGGGGCGTCCGTATACCCGGCCGAGCACCTGGGTGACCCGACCGACCTGCTCATCGGTCAACGAGGTCGCGGCGATGACATGAGCAACCGCTTCACCACGACGCGCGGCCGCGAGATCGGCGAGTTCGGACACCACGGAGTCGGCAGGCCGCCCGCGCAGTGTGCGGATCGCACCGGCGACCAGCTGCCTGGTGGTGTCACTGACTTTACCGGCCAGCAGCGAGTCCAGGAGTTGCACTCGTCCCTCGGTGGGTGCGAGCGGGTTCGAGACCTCTTGGGTCAGTGCCGGCTGAGCGACCAGCAGGCGACCGATCCGGAAGAGCTCGTCCTCCACATCGTCGATGTTGCCCTGGAGTTCGGCCACCTTCAGCAGCGCGAGGCGGGACAGGCGCTCGAGTGCGAACGACAGATCCCGCGCGGTCGACCAGCGGTGGTTGACCGCGACCTTGACGATTCGCACGGCGGGCTCGCCGATCTTGCCCCCGAACAGGGAGTCGATCATGTCGCCCTTGGCACCGCCGTCGTCGTTGACCTCGGCAAGGTGCTTGCGCAGCAGCGGATGCTGATCGAGCGCGCCGACCACGCCGAGCAGATCGTCGGACAGCTCGGTGAGACCTGCGGAGTCCATCGACGCGGTGGTGTCGTTGAACGCCTTCTGCAGCGCGCGGATCGACTCGCGACTGGTGGCGCGCATGGTGTGCGTGCCGATCGCCTCGGCATGCGAACTGATGGTGGACGGCGTCGCCGACCCCTGCGCCATCTCCTCGAGCTCACCGATCACGCGGTCGATCGATTCGGACTTGGCGCCGGGCTGGTCGAGGTGGTCGCGCACCAACTTGCCCGCCAGATCCACCGTCGACAGACCGAGCTCGGCCCGCAGCGAACGGATCAGAGCCGACCGGTTCAGTGCGACCTGTGCCTTGCCGTGCTCCTTGATGCGGGCAACCTCGGCATCGGCCTGCGCCCGGATGTCCTCGATGATCGACTGCGCGTCCTCGCGGGCCTCGTCGCGGATCTTGCTCGCCTCGGCCTTGGCCTGCTCCATCGCGTCGGCGTAGGCGGTCTTGGCCTCGGCCAGCCGCTTCTTGGCGACCTCGCTCTCGTCGATCTGAGACTGGATCTCCGACTGACGCTTCTGCGTGGCCTTCTTCAGCGGCGGTCCGACGAACTTGACCAGCACACCGACGATGATGACGAATGCGAACAGCTGCGAAATGAATACGCCCATTACCTCAGCCCACCCCGTTTGACGATGTCGCGTTGTCGGACGCCGCGACCTGGACACCGAGGACGCGGCTGGCGAGCGTCGAGGCCAACGATCCGACCTCGCCGCGTGCTTGCTCGGCGGCCTTGTCCCCGTCGGACTTCAGCTCGGCGTCGGACTCGGCGAGTGCCATGTCGGCCTCCGCCGTGGCGCGCTGCCGCATGTCGTCGAGCTCCTCGCGACCCTTGGCCCGAGCCTCGTCCCGGATTGCGGTGGCCTCACCCCGCGCATCTCGCATCGCCGAGAGGTACTGCTGCTCGGCGTCCTCGAAACTCTGTGCCGCTGCATGACTGTCCTTCGACGTCTGTGCGACACGCTCGTCCCGCTCGGCGAGAGCCTTCTGGATCGGCGGCACGACGAACTTCCACACGACCGCCAACACGATCAAGAAGATGATCAGGCAGATGACCAGCGTGAAGTTCGGTACGAGGAAGTTCTTGGACTCGGCTAGTGCCATGGTGTCCTTACCTGTTTACCTGGGTGGACTGGGGAATGACGAGCCCGGGATTACGAGCTCTGGCCGCTGATCGGGGTCGCGAAGACGAACAGCGCCATGAAGGCGAGGTTGATGAAGTACGCAGCCTCGACCAGACCGACGGTGATGAAGAACGGGGTGAACAGTCGGCTCTGAGCCTCCGGCTGCCGTGCGATTCCGGCGATCAGCTGCGCGCCGGCCAGGCCGTCACCGACGCCGGCACCGATTGCGCCACCGCCGAGGATCAGGCCGCCACCGATGAGGGCGCCCATACCAATCAGATTCGGATCCATTTACTTTCCCTTTCGCTGTTCTGGCGATTGCCAGCTTTTGGGGGTGTTCGGGAGGCGCCTGTCGGTCGCCGCCGGGCTTGTCTCCCGGTGATCTGCACCGGGAGATCGAGTGTCAGTGGTGCGAGTCGGCCTTCTCCATCGACTGGCTGAAGTACAGGATCGTCAGCAGCGCGAAGATGAATGCCTGGATCAGGCCGACGAACAGGTCGAAGAGCTTCCAGACCGTGTTGGGCGCCCAGAGGATGTACGGCGGGAACAGCGCGATCAGCGAGACCATGATGCCGCCGGCGAAGATGTTGCCGAAGAGTCGCAGTGACAGCGACACGGGCTTGGCGATCTCCTCGATGATGTTGATCGGGGCGAGGAATGCGACATGGCCCTTGACCAGCTTCTTGGGGTATCCCAGCAGACCGTTGCGCTTGAAACCTGCTGCGTGGTAACCGAAGAAGACCACCAAGGCGAGCGGGTAGACGAAGTTGACGTCGGATGCGGGCGCCTTGAGCCACTCACCGGTGGAGCCGTCGGAATTGCCGTACTGCATCGGCAACACCGCGATCCAGTTGGCCGCCAGGATGAAGGTGAACAGCGCCACCGCGAGCGGGAGCACGAACGGCGCGATCTTCATGCCGATCGAACTCTCGATCTGGCTGCGCATCTGGATGGTGACGGTCTCCCAGTACAGCTGCACCTTGCCGGGTACGCCCGAGGTGTACTTGTAGCGCAGGACGAACGCCAACACGAGGACGACGGCCGCCGCGATGAGCGTTCCGAGGATGGTGTCGAGGTTGACCGTCTGCCCGAAGATGTGGCCGTAGTCGTGTTCGCCGACGTGGATTTTCGATTCTTGACCTTCGGCCAGGTACGAGACGTCGCTCATGACTGGTTGCGGAGTCCTTTCATCACGGGAAGGACGGTGGCCAGCACCAAGATCACCTGGCACACCGCGAGGCCGAACATGACGCCCAGGCCTTCGGGACGGAAGAAGAATGCGATCACGAGCGCGAAGACCGTGATGATGCCCAGACGCACCGCTGTGTTGAAGACCAGCGGCTTCTTACGAGGGTTCTCCTCGGCGGTGATGGCCGAAACCGTTCCGCGGACGAGGAATGCGTTGCCGAAGATCAGCGCCGCACCCAGTGCGAACCAGAGGCCGAAGGCGATGTGTCCGACCAGTCCACTGATCACCAGTGCGATGACGACGGCGAGCACCGCGATCACCGCCGGGACCCGGAAGGACAACGGCGCGTGCGGATACACAGGCGCCGAGCCCGGGGCTGACGTCGTCATCTGCCTTCTCCTCAAACTTCACAACTTCACGCGGACACACGTGGACTGTCAGCTCGGGGTGATCTGATCTCGCCTGGTGTGCCAACGATGTGGTCGACGCCTCCGCAGTACCCTTCGACATTGCCGAACCGGGAAGCTCAGTCGGGTCGACCTGCGGCATTCCCGACCATCCGGCCCGCTGACGTTGGGGCGTCTGTCCAATTCGCCTGTGACCCTATCAACACTCGGAGGCTTGGAGAAACCGGGGTCTCTCGACCTCGATTCCGCCCGCTACCTGAGCACTTGAATCTACTACGGGGGATAGTACTAGATCCCTTTACGCCCGATATCAGCGGAGCGGACATCGGCGGGAGCGGTACGGGGCATCGGGGCCGTCGGGGCATCGGACACCGCACGCGCCGAGGTGCGCGCAGCCGCCGCCGACATCGTCTCACCCGCCCGGCGCCGGGTCGGCGTCGCCTGGGCTCGCGCCCGCTCCCCGACTGGTCGCTCGCGTTGGCCACGTCGGCGATGTGTTGTCGATTGTGCCCACTGCCTGCGCAGACGCGGCACGATCGTGGCGATCAAGGCCACGATCAGCCCCGCGCCGAGCGCCGGCGCCACCACGGCGATCGGGTAGATCCTGCTCGCAGCCGCGCTGAATGCCAGCACCGCCACCCACAGATAGATGAGCAGCACCGTGTGGCGGTGAGAGTGCCCGAGACCCAGCAGGCGGTGATGCAGATGCATCTTGTCGGGTGTGGAGAAGCCGACGCCGGCGCGGGTTCGGCGCACGATCGCCATCAGCATGTCGAGCATCGGGATGAACATGACGCCGGCCACCAGGATGAGCGGCGAGAGCAGGGTGAACACGTCGGCCGGGCCGTAGGCGTTCACCGCGATCCGGCCGGAGGCGCTGGTCGCCGCCGCGGCGAGCATCAGGCCGATCAACATCGATCCCGAGTCCCCCATGAAGATGCGGGCCGGCTGGAAGTTGTGGGGAAGGAACCCCAGGCAGGCGCCCGCGAGCGCCGCGGCGATCAGCGCCGGTGAGTAATAGCTGACGTTGCCGCCCTGCTCGTTGAGCAGACCGAGTGAGAACAGGCCGATGGCCAGCGCTGCGATGAGCCCCAGTCCGGCTGCCAGACCGTCGAGGCCGTCGACGAAGTTGACGGCGTTGATGGTGGCGACGGTGATCGCGATGGTCAGCAGACCCGCCTGCAACGGGTCGAGCACCACGGTTCCGACATTGCCGAATGGCACCGGGACCACGTTCCAACTCACGCCCATCACCACGAGCACCCCGGCGGCAGTGAGCTGGCCGACGAACTTGGTGAGTGCGTCGAGTCCCCACCGATCGTCGATGATGCCGACGATCACGATCACACCGCCGGCGGCGATCACCGCCATGACGTCTTTGCTGTAGGCGAATCCCCTGGTCAGCGCCGGAAGCTGTGAGGCGACGAGAAAGGCGGCCACCACACCGGCGTACATTCCGACGCCACCGAGGCGCGGAGTGGGCACGCTGTGGACATCGCGCACGCGAGGCACCGCGACCGCACCGAACCGCACGGCCACCACCCGGACCACCGCAGTGGCGAAGTAGGTGATGAGGGCAGCGGCGATCCCGACGAGCATCAGCTCGCGATATGGGACACCCGCACCCGCGAATTCCTCCGCGGCCACGGCATGCGACGCCAGGTTGACCACAGGGATCACGGTACTAGCGCCGACAGACCGCCCGGTGTATCCATCGCCGCAATCGCGGCCATCGGATCACCGCAACAGTGTCGCCACATCCACGCCCACCACGTCGGAGACCTGCGCGGCGGTCACCGCGCCCTCACGCAGGATGCGCGGTTCGGTGTCGGTGAGATCGACGATCGTCGAGGCCACCGCCTTGGCCGCGGGTCCGCCGTCGAGGTAGACCGCCACCGACTCACCCAGCTGATCGCGCGCCTGATCGACGGTGACCGCCGGCGGCTGACCCGACACGTTCGCGCTCGACACCGCCATCGGTCCCACTTCACGCAGCACCTCGATGGCCACGGGATGCAGCGGCATCCGCAGCATCACGCTCCCGGAGGTGTCACCGAGATCCCACGACAACGAAGGCGCCTGTGCCACCACGAGGCTCAGTCCGCCCGGCCAGAACGCCTCGACGAGGTCGCGAGCGGTCTGCGAGACGCTCAGGATCAGCCCGTCGACCGTGTGCCACGAGCCGACGAGTACCGGCACCGGCATGTCCCGGCCGCGACCCTTGGCCGCGAGCAGCGCAGCGACTGCCTCGGAATCGAAAGCGTCACAACCGATCCCGTACAGCGTGTCGGTGGGTAGTACCACGAGCCGGCCGGCCTTGGCGGCGCCGACGGCGGCCTGGACGCCCACCGCGTGCGAATCGGGATCGTTGCAGTCGAACACTGTGCTCACGGCTGCAATCCTGCCAGAAGCCCGAGAGCCGTCAGCCGGTGCCCGCCGGTCACCGTCCGGTGCGCCGCGCGGTCACGAACCGCGGACGCCCGGCCAGATCACGGTGGGCGGTCACGTCCGCGAAGGCGCCCTCGGCGGCGAACGCTGCGATGACCGCGTGCGCCGTGCTGTCATCGTGTTCGAGTGCCACCACTCCCCCGTCCCGCAGCAGATCGGCGATCACCCCGATCATCGGGGTGATGACCGCCATGCCGTCGCCGCCGCCGAACAGCGCCTCATGCGGATCGTGGCCCTCGACGTCGGCCGGTAGCTCGTCGGTCACCGGGATGTAGGGCGGATTGGTCAGAACCACATCCACCGCGCCGTGGAGTCCCAGGCGTACCGGGAGCTCACGGTCTGTCACGTCCGCGTCGTGGACGGCGACCCGTTCGCCGGCCTCGCCGGCCTCGGATACGTTGCGGCGCAACCATTCCAAGGCACTGGCGCTGTTCTCCACAGCGTGTACCCGAAGCTGCCGAGCGCTCGCGGCCATCCCCAGCGCCAGCGCCCCGCTGCCGCTGCAGAGGTCGACTGCGACGCTCGCGGCAGTCAGACTCGGGGCGGCCCATTCGAGCAACAATTCGGTCTCGGGGCGCGGGATGAACACGCCAGGTCCCACCGCGAGATCGACACCACCGAAGTGCGCGCGGCCGGTCAGATGTTGCAGCGGCGTGTGGGCGCTGCGACGGGCGACGAGATCGAGAAAACTGCGCGACATCTCCGAATCCACGACATCGACGAGGATCAGACGTCCGGGCTCCACGCCGAGGGTGTGAGCGAGCAGTAGCGAGGCCTCGGCCGCGGCACTGTCGATGCCCGCCGCCGCGAGGGTCCTCGTCGCCACGGCGAGCAGCGACCGGCGCTGCTCACCTGCCGGGTCGGTACCCACCGGATGAGGAGTCGCCGGCTCAGGACTCATTCGGCCTCCAGACGCGCCTGCCTGTCGGCGGCGACCAGCGCATCGAGCAGGGCGTCCATGTCGCCGTCGAGCACCGCGTCGAGATTGTGCGCCTTGTAGCCGATCCGGTGGTCGGTGATGCGATTCTCCGGGAAGTTGTAGGTGCGGATGCGTTCGGACCGGTCGACCGTGCGCACCTGCGCCGCACGCCCTTCGGCCGCCTCGCTGGCCGCCTCCTCCTCGGCGAGGGCCTGCAGCCGCGCGGCGAGGACGGCCATCGCACGCGCCTTGTTCTGCAACTGCGAGCGCTCGTTCTGGCACGTCACGACGATGCCGGTGGGCAGATGTGTCAGCCGCACCGCCGAGTCGGTGGTGTTCACGCCCTGTCCGCCCTTGCCGGAGCTGCGGTAGACGTCCACACGCAGATCCGAGTCGTCGATCTGCACCTGTTCGACCTCGTCGGGTTCGGGATAGATGAACACACCCGCCGCCGAGGTGTGGATGCGGCCTTGTGATTCGGTGACCGGCACACGCTGCACCCGGTGCACCCCGCCCTCGAACTTCAGCCGCGACCAGACGCCGTCGCGTTCGTCGCCCCGGCTCTTCACCGAGATGATCGCGTCCTTGTAGCCACCGAGATCGGATTCGGTCACGCCGATGATCTGCGCTTTCCAGCCGTGCTGTTCTGCATAACGCAGGTACATCCTGGCCAGATCCGAGGCGAACAGCGCCGATTCCTCGCCGCCCTCACCGGATTTGATCTCGAGCACCACGTCGTCACCGTCGTGCGGGTCGCGCGGCGCGAGCAGGTCGGTCAGCGTCGCGTCGAGTTCCTCGACGGTGTTCTCCAGTTCGGTCACCTCGCCGGCGAACGAGGCATCATCGGCAGCCAGTTCCCTTGCCGCACTGAGGTCCTCACGGGCCGAACGCAGACGCGTATAGGTCGCCATCACCGGTGCGAGCTCGGCGAACCGCTTGCCGACACGTCGGGCGAGTGCCGGATCGTCGTGCAGTGACGGGTCGGCGAGTTGCTGTTCGAGACCAGCGTGTTCGGCGAGGATGTCGTCGATCGCCGACTGATCGCGGCCGCTGTCGTCGCGAACGGTCATCTCTGGGACTCCTCTCGGTGTACAGCCAGTCCGGATGACGAACCGGTCCTACAGCTGATGGGTGTGATGGTGCATGTGCCCGCGCGCCCCGCCGTGGAGCGCGCGGCGATCGATGGCGGCACGACCCGCACAAAAAACAACCGACGCCCGCCTCCGGTTCAGGGAGGACGGGCGTCGGTTGGACGTGACTACTTGTCGGCAGTCGCCTTGCCGCCGCGCTCGCGCTTGCCGTAGCGAGCCTCGAAGCGAGCCACCCGGCCGCCGGTGTCGAGGATCTTCTGCTTGCCCGTGTAGAACGGGTGGCACTGCGAGCAGACCTCGACCGTGATCTGACCCTCGGGGCGGGTGCTGCGCGTGGCGAATGTGGCGCCGCAGCCGCAGAGCACGGTGGTCTCGTGGTACTCGGGATGGATTCCCTGCTTCATTCTGGTGTCCCTTTCTGGTGGTCGCCGGGTCACCGCCGTGGATTCGGCGGCGTGAACCGGAACCGGACTCGACCGATCAGTATGCCATCGCTGCAGGCCCCGACGGAAATCGCGGTCGGAAACGGCACGATCGCGATCAGGTCCTGACCGTGCGATTGCCGGCCGTGCGAACGCTGAGCTCGTACGAACGCTGAGCTCGTACGAACGCTGAACTGGTACGAACTCAGTCGTCGGCCATCGACCCGGGTGCGGTCTTCTGCACCTGCATCAGGAACTCGACGTTGTTCTGGGTTTTGCGCAGCTGACTGATCAGCAGGTCGATGGCCTGCTGGGAGTCCAGACCCGACAGCACGCGACGGAGCTTGTGGACCACCGCGAACTCGTCGGGCGCCATGAGCAGTTCGTCCTTACGGGTGCTCGACTGGTTGACGTCCACAGCCGGGAACACCCGGCGGTCGGCGATCTTGCGGTCGAGTTTGAGCTCGGCGTTGCCGGTGCCCTTGAACTCCTCGAAGATCACCGTGTCACCGGTCGAACCGGTCTCCACCAGCGCCGATGCGATGATCGTGAGCGAGCCGCCGTTCTCGATGTTGCGTGCCGCACCGAGGAACCGCTTGGGCGGGTACAGCGCGGTGGAATCGACACCACCGGAGAGGATGCGTCCGGACGCCGGCGAGGCGTTGTTGTAGGCGCGGCCCAGGCGGGTGATCGAGTCCAGGAGGACCACGACGTCCTTGCCCTGTTCCACCAGTCGCTTCGCGCGCTCGATCGCCAGCTCGGACACCGAGGTGTGATCTGACGGCGGCCGATCGAAGGTCGAGGCGATGACCTCACCCTTGACCGAGCGCTGCATGTCGGTCACCTCCTCGGGACGCTCGTCGACGAGCACGACCATGAGGTGGCATTCGGGGTTGTTGGTGGCGATCGCGTTCGCGATGTCCTGCAGAATCGTGGTCTTACCGGCCTTCGGCGGGGACACGATCAGTGCACGCTGCCCCTTGCCGATCGGCATGATCAGATCGATCACGCGGGTGTCGAGGCGTTCCTTGGTGGTCTCCAGGCGCAGACGCTGATTCGGGTACAGCGGCGTGAGCTTGTTGAACTCGGGACGCTTACGCGCACTCTCGACGTCCATCCCGTTGACGGTGTCCAGGCGGACCAGCGGGTTGAACTTCTGACGCTGATTCTGCTGCTCGCCCTCGCGAGGCACCTTCACCGCGCCGGTCACCGCGTCACCGCGACGCAACCCGTTCTTGCGCACGAGGTTCATCGACACGTAGACGTCATTCGGCCCGGCGAGGTAGCCCGACGTACGCACGAAGGCGTAGTTGTCGAGGACGTCGAGGATGCCGGCGACGGGCGCCAACACGTCGTCGTCGGAGACCTGGGTGTCGTTGCCACCGGAGGAATCACGGTCGCGCCCACGGCGACGTTCGCGGAAGCGACGACCGCGGCGACCCCGCGAGCCGCCCTCGTCGTCGTCGCGATTGTCGCGATTGTTGTGGTGGGCCCCGTTGGAGCTGTTCGACGACCCGGAGTCGTTGCCGCTGCGAGTGCTGTCGCCGTCACCGCGGTTGTTGCTCTCCCCGCGGTTGTTGTCACCGCGGTTGTTGTCACCGCGAGTGTTGTCACCCCCCCGGTGGTTGTTCTCGTTCCGGTTGTCGCGGTTGTTGTCACCCCGATCGCGACGGTCACGCTCGCGACGCGTCCGGTTGCCCGACTCCCCACGCGCACTGCCCCGCGTCGCGTCGGCGTCGTCTGCGGTATCGGTGGCCTGCTTGTCGGTGTTGCGCTTGTCAGTGCTCGGCTGATCGGTGCCCGACTGATCGGTGCGCTGCGGATCACGGGCAGCGGACTTCTCGGCCCGAGCGTCCTCGCCGCGCGCGGTCGGCGCATCGTCGGCGGACACTGCCTTGTCGGCGCCACTGTCGGCAGCACTCTTGTCGGCACCCGACTTCTGTGCGGGAGCCTCACCCACACCGTCGATGCTGGTCTGACCCTCGGGCGCAGCCGCGCGACGGGTGCGCGCCGGCCGGGTCGAGGTCGCCGCGGTGGCGGCGGGACCGGAGCTCTGACGCTCCTGGATCGCGGCGATGAGGTCGCCCTTGCGCATCCCCGAGGTGCCCTTGATACCGAGTTCACCGGCGAGCGAGCGCAGTTCGGTGAGCACCATCCCCGAGAGCCCACTTCCACCGCGCCGACGCGGTGCGGCCGGGGATTCGGTGTCGACGGCGGGTGTGGTGATGAGGTCCGTATCCGTCACGGATATCCTTTCGTTCCTCTGGTGGCGACACGCCGGCAGAGGGTTCTTCTGGTGTTCCACGATGCGCGGGGTTTCTGTGCCCACCTCGCCGTACACGGGGTCAGTGGTGATGGCGCCGTGAACGCTGGAACGAAGTCACTGGGTCTGGTTTGCGCAATCCGCTCGGGGGGCTGAGAGGCCGATCGGGCAGGTCTGGAAATCCTCAGTTGGACGAAGATTCCTTCAGACGAACACGCCGTCGGCGACAATCACTCGAGAGTTCCGAATTGGGTACCGGCTCGTGAGCGGATGTCACGCCCGGCGGTCGGGCAGCTTGCGCGGCTAGACGGATACATGCTAACCATCTGCGCCAAATACAGCAACAACGGCGAGCGGGCGTGTCATTCCCCGCCCGAACCGAGTGCGGAAGCGGCCATGCCGTGACGCCGAGATGTCAGACGATCGAGACACCGTCGGCGATCGGCGGCTCGACCACCGAAAAGCCCAGGCGGGCGGCCAGTTCACCGGCCGCTGGCGGCAGTGACTTCCAGCGAAGCACCAGCACCGTCGGCCCGGCTCCCGAGATCACCGCGGCCAGACCCATCTGACGTAACCCGGCGACGAGTTCGGCACTCGGACGCATCACGGGGGCACGGTAGTGCTGGTGGAGCCGGTCTTGTGTTGCGGCGAAGAGACATTCCGGGTCGCGCGAGAGCGCGATGACCGCCAGCGCCGAGCGGGACACGTTGAACACTGCATCGGCGCGCGCGACGGAGTCGGGCAGCAGCCCACGCGTCACGCTGGTCGAGGACTCGACGGCGGGCACGAAGGCCGACACCGCGAGGTCGTCGTGCAATGGGATCGATCGAGCGAAGTACCTGCACCCACCCGCGGAGGCCTCGGCTGCCGAGTCCGCACCCGATGCGGCCGATCCTGCGTCGGCCACCTCGGTCCACGACACCACCGCACCACCGAGCACGCTGGCCGCGGCGTTGTCGGGGTGACCCTCGAACTCGCTCGACAACTGGATCAACTCATCGTGACCGAATCGCGGTGCCACTCCGGCCGCTGACACCAGACCCGACGCGGCGGCCAATCCCCCCACGGCCGCGGCCGCGGACGAACCGAGTCCCCGCGAGTGGGGGATCCGGTTGACGCAGCGCACATGCAGCCCGGGGGCCGACACACCGGCCACATCGAGTCCACGGCGCAGGGCGCGGACCACCAGGTGCGCCTCGTCCAGCGGGACACCGCCGGCACCCTCCCCGGTCACCTCGACGGTCAGTCCCTCATCGACCACCGTGACGTCGACATCGTCGCTCACGCCCAAAGCGATTCCGAGACAGTCGAATCCGGGTCCGAGATTTGCCGAGGAACCGGGTACGCGCACGGAGGTCGACGTGCCGACAGGCAGCACCGCGCCCACGGTCAGCCGAGACCGAGTGCGCGGGCGACCGACACCGGGTCGACCGGGATCGCCTCGACGGTGGGGATGCCCGCCAGCGCCGTGTCGGGATCCTTGAGACCGTTGCCGGTCACCGTGCAGACCACCGTCTCGCCCGGCTTCACCCAGCCGTCGGCATGCGCGGCCAGCAGACCCGCCACACTCGCCGCCGACGCCGGCTCCACGAACACGCCCTCATGCCCGGCGACGATCCGGTACGCCTCGAGCAGCTTCTCGTCGGTCGCGGCGCGGAAGACCCCGCCGGACTCTTCCTTGGCCGCCACGGCCTGGTTCCAGCTGGCCGGCGAACCGATACGGATGGCGGTGGCGATGGTCTCCGGGTTCTTCACCGGTGCACCGTTGACCAGCGGCGCGGCACCGGCCGCCTGAACCCCGAGCATGCGCGGTCGCGACGTCGACACACCGTCGGCGTAGTACTCGCTGTAGCCCTTCCAGTAGGCGGTGATGTTGCCGGCGTTGCCCACCGGCAGCGCGTGCACATCGGGGGCGCGCCCGAGCACGTCGACGATCTCGAACGCCGCGGTCTTCTGCCCCTCGATACGAGCCGGATTGACCGAGTTCACCAGCTCGATCTCATCGAACTCCGCGGTCGCCTTGCGAGCGAGTTCGAGACAGTCGTCGAAGTTGCCCTGAACCTGAATGATCTTGGCCCCGTGCATCACCGCCTGGGCGAGTTTGCCCATGGCGATCTTTCCCTCGGGGATCAGCACAGCACAGGTGATCCCGGCGCGGGTGGCGTAGGCGGCTGCCGACGCCGACGTGTTACCGGTGGAGGCACACAACACCGCACGCTTACCACGGGTCACCGCATCCGAGACGGCCATCGTCATCCCGCGGTCCTTGAACGATCCGGTCGGATTGAGACCCTCGACCTTCAGGTAGACCTCGCATCCGGTGAGCTCGGACAGGTACGGCGCGGGCAGCAGCGGCGTGTTGCCCTCCTGCAACGTCACCACCGTGAAGTCCGGGCCCACCGGCAGCCGATCCCGATATGCCTCGATCAGACCGGGCCAGCCCGGGTGGGCCTGTGCCCTATTCATCTGTGACCTCCAGTCGAAGAACACTCGACACATTGCGTACCGAGTCCAGATCTTTCAGCGCCTCAACAGTTTTCGACAGAGCCGAATCCTTGGCGAAGTGTGTGACCACCACGAGCCGGGCGTCCTCACCGGCACCCTGCTGACGCACGGTCGCGATGCTCACGTCACGCTTGGAGAACTCACCGGCCACCGCGGACAGTACGCCCGGACGATCCGCGACGCGCATCGAGACGTAGTAGCGGGTGTTGATGTCGCCGATGGGGGCGATCGGCAGCGAGGCATAGGTCGACTCCAGCGGACCGCGGCCACCGAAGACCCGGTTGCGGGCGGCCATCACGGTGTCGCCGAGCACCGCCGACGCCGTGGGTGCACCACCGGCACCCTGCCCGTAGAACATCAACCGTCCGGCGTTCTCGGACTCGACCACCACGGCGTTGAAGGCACCGCCGACCGAGGCCAGCGGATGATCGAGCGGGATGAGCGCGGGATAGACCCGCGCCGACACGCGCTCGTGGCCCGCGCCGTCGTCCACGCGTTCACAGATCGCCAGCAGTTTCACGGTGCAGTCGAGTTTGCGGGCCGACTCGAGATCGGCGGCGGTGACGTGTGTGATGCCCTCGCGGTAGACGTCGGCGGCGGTCACCCGTGTGTGGAAAGCGAGCGATGCGAGGATGGCCGCCTTCGCCGCCGCGTCATAGCCTTCGACGTCGGCCGTCGGATCGGCCTCGGCGTAACCGAGTCGCCCTGCCTCGGCGAGGACCACGTCATAGTCCTGCCCGTCGGCGGCCATCGAGGAGAGGATGAAGTTGGTGGTGCCGTTGACGATTCCGGCAACCCGGTTCACCGAGTCGCCGGCCAGGCTCTGCATGAGCGGGCGGATCACCGGGATCGCGCCGGCCACGGCGGCCTCGAAATACAGGTCGACATTGGCCTTCTCGGCGGCCTGCGAGAGCTCACCGGTGTACTCGGCGAGCAGCGCCTTGTTGGCGGTCACCACCGACTTCCCGTGCTCGAGTGCGGCATTGATCAACTCACGCGCAGGATCGATACCACCGATCAGCTCGATCACGATGTCGACGTCGTCGCGGACCACGAGCGCGGCCGGGTCGTCGGTCAGCAGCTCGGTATCGATGCCACGATCACGCGAGGTGTCGCGCACCGCAACACCGACCAGTTCCAGTCGGGCACCCACCCGGGCACGCAGGTCCTCGGCGTTGCGCTGCAGGATCTGCACCACCTCACTGCCGACATTGCCCGCCCCCAGCACGGCGACACCGATACGGTCGGTGCGGCGCCGAGACAGATCGGCATGGGCCGCATCGGATTCCACCGCTGTGCGGGCGGAATCCGGTGTGGTCTGTGTCATTGCTGAACCTCCAGGCTGAGCAGATCCTCGACGGTCTCGCGGCGCAGGAGCAGACGCGACTTCCCGTCTTTGACGGCGACCACCGCGGGACGGGGTGCCATGTTGTATCGGTTGGACATCGAGTAGCAGTACGCGCCGGTGGCAGCGACCGCGAGCAGATCCCCTGGCGCGGTGTCACCGGGGAGCCAACAATCGCGGACAACGATATCGCCACTCTCACAGTGCTTTCCGACTACCCGACTGACCGCCGCGGGACCGTCGGAAACACGGGAGACCAGTCGGACGTCGTATTCGGCGTCATAGAGCGCGGTGCGGATGTTGTCACTCATCCCGCCGTCGATCGAGACATATCGACGCTGCCCGCCGGCACCGAGGGAGACCTCCTTGGTGGTGCCCACCCGGTAGAGCGTCACCGTGCCCGGTCCGGCGATGGCCCTGCCCGGTTCGACGGCGAGCGTCGGTACCGGCAGACCCACGAGTGTGGATTCGGTCTCCACGATCGATCCCAGTTTTGCGGCGACGTCGGCCACCGGCGGCGGATCGTCGCTGGGGATATAGGAGATGCCCAGTCCCCCACCGAGATCCACCGTCTCCAGCTGTGCGGTCTTCTCGACACCGAATTCGTCGACGATCTCGGCGAGCAGTCCGAGCACACGGTGCGCGGCAAGTTCGAACCCGTCGAGGTCGAAGATCTGCGAGCCGATGTGACTGTGCAGTCCGACCAGTCGCAGGTTGTCGGTGGCGAACACACGGCGCACCGCCTCCATGGCGACCCCACCCGACAGCGAGAAACCGAACTTCTGGTCCTCGTGTGCAGTGGCGATGAACTCGTGGGTATGCGCCTCCACGCCCACGGTGATACGCACGAGCACGTCGGCGACAACACCGCGATCGGCCGCGAGGGCGTCGAGCCGGTCGATCTCGATCAGTGAATCCAGCACGATGTGGCCCACCCCGGCGTCGAGCGCCGCAGCAAGTTCTTCGGAGGATTTGTTGTTGCCGTGCAACGCGATTCGCTCCGCCGGAAATCCTGCTCGCAGCGCGACCTCGAGCTCACCGCCGGTACACACATCCAGCGACAGTCCCTCATCACGCACCCACCGGGCGATCTCCGAGCACAGAAAAGCCTTGGATGCGTAGTGCACCCGGCCATACGGGCCGAAGGCCGCACGCATGTCCGCACAGCGCGAACGGAAGTCGTCCTCGTCGATCACGAACAGCGGTGTGCCGTACTCGGCCGCGAGCTCGTCGACCGACACACCGGCCAGTCGCACCACGCCGTCGGCGCCACGGCTGGCGTTGCGCGGCCACACCGCTGCGGGCAGCTGCGCCAGTTCCTCAGGGGCGTTGGGACGTTCGGCCAGATGCGGTGCGGCGGGCACCTCGGCGTGGCGAGGCCCGGCGGGATGGGCGTTCACATCCGCTCCGGTGCGCTCACGCCGAGCATGGCCAGGCCGTTGGCCAGGATCTGTCGGGTCGCGTCGCACAGTGCCAGCCGCGCCGAGTTGACGTCGGTGACCTCCTCATCACCCTGGGGCAGCACCCGGCACTTGTCGTAGAAGCGGTGGTAGGACCCTGCCAACGTTTCCAGATATCGCGAGACACGGTGTGGCTCACGGAGTTCGGCAGCCGTGCGCACCACCTCGGGGAAGTCGCCGAGAGTGCGGATCAGCTCGCCCTCGGCCGGATGGTCGAGCAGCTCGAGGTGTTGGGTGGAGGCCGAGATGCCCAACGGGGCGGCGTTACGCGAGATGGCCGACAGCCGGGCATGCGCGTATTGCACGTAGTACACCGGGTTCTCATTCGACTGGCTGGTCAGCAGATCGAGGTCGATGTCGATGTTCACGTCGACCGAGGAGCGGATCAGCGAGTAGCGGGCGGCGTCGACCCCCACCGCGTCGATCAGATCCTCCATGGTGATCACGGTGCCGGCGCGCTTGCTCATCCGGACCGGCTTGCCGTCGCGCACCAGGTTCACCAGCTGACCGATGAGCACCTCGACGGTGTTCGGATCGTCACCCAACGACGCCGCGGCGGCCTTGAGTCGCTTGACGTAGCCGTGGTGGTCGGCGCCGAGCATGTACAGGCACAGGTTGAAGCCACGATCACGCTTGTCGCGGTAATAGGCGATGTCACCGGCGATGTAGGCGGCTTCGCCGTCGCTCTTGATGACCACACGGTCCTTGTCGTCGCCGTAGGCGGTGGTCCGCAGCCACCAGGCGCCGTCCTTCTCGTAGAGGTTGCCGTTGTCCTTGAGCTCGGTGACCAGCCGGTCGACCAGACCCGACTCGAACATCTTGTTCTCGTGGGTGAACACGTCGAAGTCGGTGCCGAAGGTGTGCAGCGTCGACTTGATCTCGTCGAACATCAACGCGACACCGCGCGACCGGAACTCCTCGACCCGCTCGTCGTCGGGGAGGTCGAGGATGTCGGGCTTCTGCGCGACCACCTGTGCAGCGATCTCGCTGATGTAGTCGCCGCCGTAGCCGTCCTCGGGGGTCGGCAGCCCTCGCGCGGCGGCGTCGAGCGATCGGGCGAATCGGTCGATCTGCGCGCCGTGATCGTTGAAGTAGTACTCGCGCGTCACGTCGGCGCCCTGGGCGGTGAAGACGCGACCGAGGGCATCGCCGACAGCCGCCCAGCGCGTGCCGCCGAGGTGGATCGGGCCGGTGGGGTTGGCGGACACGAACTCGAGGTTGACCACGGCGTCCGCCATCAGATCGCCGTGTCCGTAGTCGGCACCCGCCTCGAGGATCGCCGAGACGATGGTGCTCTGCGAGGCGGCCGAGAGCCGCAGGTTCACGAATCCCGGACCGGCGACGTCGGTCGCGGCGATGTTGTCGGCGGTGGCCAGCTCGTCGGCCAGCCAGCCGGCGAGGTCGCGGGGGTTGACACCGGCCTTCTTGCCCAGACGCAACGCCACGTTGGTGGCGTAGTCACCGTGGTCGGGGTTGCGCGGTCGCTCCACGTCCACCGTGTCGGGCAGCAGTGTCTCGTCCAGTCCGTGTTCACGGAGGACGTTTGCGGTTGCGCCACGTATCTGCGCTGCGAGATCGGCAGGAGTCACGGTCATCCATCCTATTGATTCGCAGCCGGAGGCGGCGTCCCGGGTCTGCTGCCACGGCGTCGGCCGACCCCGCGATGTCTCAGCTGCGCGAATACTCCGATGCGACGCGGATCTGCTCGGGGCTCGGGGTGACGCCCGTGTACAGCGTGAACTGGGCCGCAGCCTGCAGCGCGATGACGGCGTCTCCGCTGATCACGGGGATATCGCGGGCGCGGCCCGCACGAACCAGCGGTGTCTCGGCGGGCATCGCGACCACGTCGAACACGCCGAGTGCATTGTCGACCACGGCGACATCGAAGGGCAGGTCATTCGCGGCGGGTCCACCGGCCATCCCGACCGGCGTCGCATTGACGAGCAGCCGCGGCGAGGCGTCGGACAGCTCGGTGCGGTGGACGAAGCCGTACTGACCGGCCAGCGCCTGACCCGTCTCCGGGTTGCGGGCGACCACGGTCACATCGGTGAACCCGGTGTCGCGCAGTGCCGCGGTCACGGCCTTCGCCATTCCACCGCTGCCGGCGACCGCCACCGGCCAGGACGTGTCGAAATCGTTCTCATCGTCGGCGAGTAGGTCGGCCACCGCTTGGTAGTCGGTGTTGTAGGCGCGCAGGAGGCCGTCATCGTTGACGATCGTGTTGACCGAGGAGATCGCCGACGCCGACGGCTCCAGCACGTCCACGAGCTCGATGACGTCCTCCTTGTACGGCATCGACACCCCGGCGCCTCGGATCCCGAGCCCGCGGATCCCGGTCACCGCCGCCACGATGACGGTGGGAGCGAACGCCTTGTAGACGTAGTTGAGACCCAGTTCGTCGTAGAGATAGTTGTGAAAGCGTGTCCCGATGTTCGACGGACGCGCTGCCAGCGAGATACACAGGACAGTGTCACGGTCGAGGCTGCGCTCGTGGCCATGTGTCATTTGCCCGACTCTACTCATCGGGAGTGCACGTGAGAGAACGTCACGACGCCGACCGACGCCCGCTGGGACTCGACGATGACACGACCTCGTGACGACGTTCGACGGGTCTGTTCTCCCCGCGGCGATGTCCGCGGTACCCGCACCCGCCGTCACGCCGGCGGGTTGTGTCTCCTCATCGGGGTCTCCGCATTGCGCGTGGGATGCCCGACGGAACTGCCAGTGCCACTGATGGATTCGTGATGTGCGGGCTCAGTGTCCCGCCTGGGCTGTGGATGCAAAGGCCACCAGCCGACCCACCAGAACCTCAGGGCAATCGGGGCCATTCGCCGACGGAGCGGTGCACCTGAACCGAACACGGTGGGTTGCCGGGACAGAGCAGAGCAGCGAGCACGCCTCTCGCATTCATTCCTCGCTCAAGGCCGTCCGGTAACGATCCTTTTACTCGATGCGATCTACTGGGCACATGCATGTGGTGTGGCGTTCGGAGAACCCACGCGTGATCGCGACAGCTCACCTGGTCGCGGTCCTGCCACGCGGCGGCTCGAGACTCGGGCCGACCCGCCGTCTCGATCACCGTCTCGATCATTCGACACCTCGCCAGATACGGGCACATCGTGCACGTCACAGACGAACCACTTCACACGCGAACAGGAGAACATCATGGGCAGTACAGAATTCATCCAGTGGGTCAGCGAGGGCTACCTGGCCGGGGACCCCGTCCGCTCGGCGTTGTTCCGGTGGTGTTCCTGGCTGTAGGCGCCTGGAGCCTGCTCACCGGAGCGCCGATCGTCATCTGAGCCGGAAGCCGCGGCGCGCCAAGTCATGTGATTGTGCCCCCGGTAGGATTCGAACCTACGGCCTTCTGCTCCGGAGGCAGACGCTCTATCCCCTGAGCTACGGGGGCTCTGGGCGGGCATCAGCCTATCGCATCGCGCCGATCATGACCGAATCGGCAGGTCACGGCGTGGCGAGAAGAGTTCCGCTCACCCTCACGCGCGATCCGCTCTCCCCGCGCAGCACCTGCAGCTGCGCGGGGATGCGGGCGCGCAGCTCGTCGACGTGGCTGACCACACCCACCACACGTCCACCCGAGCGCAACTCGTCGAGCACACCCATCACCAGATCGAGGGCTTCGGGGTCGAGGCTGCCGAACCCCTCGTCGATGAAGATGGTGTCGAGCACCCGACCTCCACTCTCCGCGGACACCACATCGGCGAGCCCCAGGGCCAGCGCCAGCGAAGCGAAGAAGGTCTCACCGCCGGAGAGTGTGGTGGCGGCGCGGACCACACCGGTGTAGCCGTCACGGACCTCGATACCCAGGCCACCACGACGCCCACGTGGGCCGACCGCATCCGAATGGGCGAATTCGTAACGGCCTGCGGACATCTGGAGTAGACGAGCAGAAGCTGCGACCAGTACCTCCTCCAGCCTCGCCGCCAGTACATAGGACCGCAGCGTCATCTTCTTGGCATTCGCACCACGACCGGCGACCAGTTCTGCCAGACCGGCCAGCTCGGCGTGCTTGGCCTGCAACGGGGCGAGTACGTCGAGCGCGGCCCAGAACTGCGACCGGAAATCGGCGGTGTCGGCCAGCCGCTGCGCGGCGACGCCGTGTCGCGCCGCCGCATCATCGGCGCGGGTACGCGCCGCCGCGGCGAGTGCCTCGAGTGCGGCGACATCAGCGGCCTCGCCCTCACGCGCACGGGCGACCTGTGGGTCATCGACGGTCTCTTGCGCTGCAGCCCTCATCTGAGCAGCCTCGCGCAGGCGTCGGTCCCACTCGGCGATCTGACGGTCGTCGGCGGCCGCGTCACGCAGGGCTGCGACGTCGCCGAAACCGGCCTCGGCACACCGTGTCTGCAGCCGGATCGAGAGATCGTGATGGGTTCGGATGGCCTGGCGCGCTGCCCGACGGGTATCGCGCACAGCTGACGCCCGCGCGCACAGCAGCGCGAGATGTTCGCGACGCTCGGTCACCGACATGACCCCGCCGGTCGCCTTGCGGACGACGTCGTCGAGTTCGGTCAGATCGGCGCGAGCACCTGCGATCCGTTCCTCGAGGGTGGCCAGCTGTGCGTGCGCCTCGCCGATGCGCGCACGCAGCGCTTGCGCATGATCATCGAGCCGAGTGATCTCCCGCTCGAGCACATCAGCCTGTGCCGCAACAGCTTCGGCCTCGGACAATTGAGCGTCCAGAGCTGTGAGCCGCGCGGTGACCTCGGTCGCGATCGCCCCACCGATGACATCGTCGAGACCCTCGCGGCGATCGAGGAGAACACGTAGTTCGGCATCGGCTGCCGCCGAGCGATCGGCCGCGCTCCGCTCGGCCTCCACAGCACGTGACTCCTCGGCGTCGCCGACCCGTTCGGCGTCGTCGGGGTGCATCGCGGGCTGTGGGTGCACCAACGAACCGCACACCGCACACGCCTGCCCGTCGACCAGTTGCCGTGCGAGCTCGGCGGCCATGCCGGCGATACGGCGCTCCCGCAGCCGCACGAGCGTCTCGCGGGCATTCAAGTGGAAGTCCTTGAGCGCCAGGACTTCTCGCTCCTTCTCGGAGATCGTCGCGATCAGGGATTCTCGCGACGACAACGCGGCGGCGACGGATTCGACCTCGCGACGTTCGGCTGCCAGCACGGGAACGCGTGCGCCGGCCCGGGTGGCCTCGGTCAGTGTCGCGACCAGCTCGTCACGGCGCACCGGGAGTGCCGTGAGCGCCGTGTCATCGTCGGTGATCCGACGCTGGAGCCGGTCGATCTCGGTCACCATGTTCTCGATGTCGGAGATCATCTGCGGCCGCATGCTCACGCGGCGCGCGAGTGGCTCCCACCTGCCCGATTCTGCGGTCCATTCGGTGATGGCGCGATCGATCGCGGAATCGTCGTCCGCATGCCCGGCGGTATCGGGTTGACCGTCGCCGTCAGCAGCATCATCGATCTCGGGCGACCACACGAGACCGGCGCACAGCTCGTCACCTTCCGGCAGCTCGATCAGCGGCGTCTGTGCTCGAACCCGCGCCGCCTCAGCCTTCTCCCCCGCGGTGAGCGCGGCATCGACATCGTCGGCCAGCGGCACCAGTACCGCCGCTCGCCGGGCCGCGGCGAGGGACTGATCGACAGCGGCGAGCATCGGCTCGGCCTCACGCAGCGCGACCAGTCGAGCCGCCGCCTTCTCACCGCGCCCGCGCAGGTCGTTGTGCGTGCGGCCGGTGTCGAGCGCCTCCTGGGCCTGACGTGCGGCGGTGCGAGCAGCGGCCAGTTCGGCCGCGACGCCACGTTCGTCATCTTCCATCGCAGACAGCCGCGAATCGGCCCAGTCCATATCCGGCTCGGCCGGCACCTCGCCGCCGCTGACCGCGGCAATCTGCCCGGCGAGCCTGTCCACCGCGTCGGAATGCTGTGCGAGCAACGCCGAACCGGTGCGCGCCCGGTCGCGTAGCCAATTCTCGAGATCACCGAATCGGGCGGTGTCGAACAGCTTCTCCAGCAGCTGTTCACGCTCGTCGTTCTGAGCCCGCAGGAAACGCGCGAAGTCACCCTGGGGCAGCAGCACCACCTGGAAGAACTGATCGGCACTCATCCCCAGCAGGCCGGTGACGGCCTCACCGATCTCGGGCAGGCGGGTCAGATCAGGGCGCGATCCATCGAGCCACACCAGGGTGGCGCTGGCATTGGTCTTGGTGGTACCGCTACCGCGCTTCTTGGGTCGCACGTATTCGGGCGAGCGGCGGATGCGCACTCGCCGACCACCGATGGTCGCCTCAAGGGTGACCTCGGGGACCGCCTGCGGATCGGCGTGATCGGAATGCAGCCGGCGGTGGGTGTCACGAGCGCCGGGTACTCGTCCGTACAACGCGAAGGCAACCGCGTCGAGGATGGTGGTCTTGCCCGCGCCGGTCTGGCCGTGCATCAGAAAGAGTCCGTCGCAACCGATCTCGTCGAAGTCGATCGAGACCTCGTCGGCGAACGGCCCGAACGCGCGGATCCGCAGGTGGTGCAGTCTCATGCCGACGCGGCCACCTCGGTGATCTCACCGGATCGCTGCGAGAGGATCTCCTCGGGCTCGCTCGCCACCGCCGTCAACCCGGCCGTGATCAGCGCCCGCTCGGCGTCGGATGCGGCGTCGCGCATGTCCTCGACGAATGCCTCGACGATCTCGATGTCGTTGCGGTCGCGGACCCGTGCCCGGTAGTCGAGTCCGCCCTCGCGTTCGGGCGGGGCCCACTGCACGTGCACCGCATGCGGAAAACGCGCGCGCAGCTGACGCATCGCGTCGATCGGACGGATCGCGTCGGTGAGCGTGACCTCCACGTAGTGCTCCTCGGCGGCGGCGAAGTCGGCCGCGGTGAGGAGCTCGTCGAGAGTGCCGGTCAGCGAACTCAGTCCGCGGATCACCGGCAGGTCGTGGCGCGTCACACGCACCGGGGCATGCCCCTCGATGTCGAGGATCCACACAGCCTTGTGGTCGCTGCGTTCCCCGAACGAATACGGCAGCAGCGAACCGCTGTAACGCACTTCGTGCGTGATTTCCTGGGGTGAATGCAGATGCCCGAGTGCGACATAGTCGACATCTGAGAAAGTCGATGCCGCAACGGTTTCCACACCACCCACACTGATCGAGCGCTCGGAACCGCCCGCCTGCGCACCGACCACGAAGGCATGCGCGGCCACCACCGACCGCAGCGGGACGTCGGCGTGTGCGCGGCGCTCGGCGAGGTCGGCACGGACCAGATCCATCGCGGCCCCCAGCACCTCGGCGTGACTGCGCGCGGTCTCGACACCGACATCACGCCGCGCGGTGTCGGGTTCGAGATACGGGATACCGTAGATGGCCACCGACGTGTCTCCCTCCGACACCACCACCGGCTCGGTGATGCCGGCGATCGAGGTGCGCAGGTGGAGTCCGCCGGCGGCGGCGAATGCCGAACCGACACCCAGACGCGTGGGCGAGTCGTGGTTGCCGGAGGTGACCACGAGTTGCGCTCCGGCCGAGCGGATACGGGCCAGCCCCTCGTCGTACACCGCGACTGCGCCTGCCGAGGGTACCGAGCGGTCGTAGACGTCTCCGGCGACCACCACGACGTCGATGCCGGCAGCCGCAACCACGTCGGCGATCGACTCCAGGGCGGCACGCTGATCGTCGAGGAGATCGACACCGTGGAAGGTACGTCCGAGGTGCCAGTCCGAGGTGTGCAGGATCCGCATGCGACAACCGTAGGGGTGCCCACCGACAGAACCGCGCAAGGCAGGGCGGCGTGTGGGGTCCCACCGCGCACCGCTGTGGATACTGGACACGGTGGTGACCACCGAACACTCCCCACTGACCCGGCAGCACACCGGGCACCGACTCGGGCTGCGCGCGGTATACGGGATGATCGCAGCCGGCATCGCGCTGGGCGTCGGCGAGCTGCTCGCCGCCGTCGTCGACCCCGCCTCCTCGCCTTACCTCAGCGTCGGCAACGCCATCATCGACCACGTGCCGTCGGGGCCGCGCGAATTCGCCATCGACACCTTCGGCACCTCCGACAAGAACGTCTTGCTCATCACGATGGCGGTGGTGATCACCATCGCCGCCGCCATCGCCGGTGTGCTCGAACGCAAGCGCGCACCCGTCGGCAGCGCACTGTTCGCCGCAGCCGGGGTGTTCGGGATCATCTGCGCGACGAGTCGACCAGGCGCCCACTGGGACGCGGCGGTGCCGACGCTGCTCGGTGTGCTCTGCGGCATCGCATTCTGCGGCTGCCCTTCACCCACCTGTCCCCGGCACCGACGGCCTCGACGGGTCCGAACAGCAACGATGACCAAGCCTCGCCTTCGGATTCCCCATCGCCCGACACCTCGGGTACCACCATCGCGAGCGCCAACCGTCGATCGGTGCTGCGCGCCATGGGGTTCGGGGCGATCGTCGCGGCAGTCACCGGCTTCGGTGGTCGCGCGCTGAGCCGCAGCCGCACCGACCTCGGAGCGGACCGCTCGCAATTCACCGTGCCGCGTGCCACCAATTCCCTTGCGCCGATTCCCGACACCGCCCAGCCGGGCATCTCCCCCTACATCACCCCGAATGCCGACTTCTACCGCATCGACACCGCACTCGAGCCGCCGCGACTGCGCAGCACCGACTGGTCGCTGCGGATCCACGGGATGGTCGACCGCGAGATCCGCATCGACCTCGCCGACCTGCAGCGCATGCCCGCGATCGACAAGTTGGTGACCTTGACGTGTGTGTCCAACGAGGTGGGCGGCGATCTGATCGGCAACGCCCGGTGGACCGGGTACCGACTGGCCGACCTCCTGGCGATGGCGCACCCGCACGCCGACGCCGACATGGTGCTCTCGCGCAGCTCCGACGGTTTCACCGCCGGGACCCCGCTGACCGCGATGACCGACGGCCGCGAGTCGTTGCTGGCCGTCGCGATGAACGGGCAGCCGCTTCCCGTGGAACACGGATACCCCGCACGGCTCGTGGTGCCCGGACTCTACGGCTACGTCTCGGCCACGAAGTGGGTGGTGGAACTGGAAGTCACCCGATTCGACCGTGCGACGTCGTACTGGGTCGACCGGGGCTGGGCGGAGAAGGGCCCGATCAAGATGAGTTCCCGTATCGACACGCCGCGGTCGGGTTCTTCGATCCGCCCCGGGATGGTCACCGTCGGCGGAGTGGCATGGGCCCAACAGCACGGCATCGACCGCGTGCAGGTCCGCGTCGACGACGGGCCCTGGAACGACGCCGTGGTCGAGCTGCCCGACGACATCGACACCTGGCGGTTGTGGCGGTGGAACTGGCAGGCCACCTCCGGCAGCCATGCGCTGTCGGTGCGCGCCTTCGACCACAACGGCGTGGCGCAGTCCACGTTGACCGCGTCACCGATCCCCGACGGCGCGAGCGGCCTGCACCGCATCTCGGTCACGGTGCGCTGAGACGGCCCCGGCCGGTTCAGACGGACCGGTGTTCAGACCGGGCCGGTGTTCAGACCGGGCGGGCGAATCCGCACAGCCAGCCGGTAAGCAGCTCGAACGCCGAACGCGCGGCATCGTCGTCGCGATCGCTGAGCCAGCCGTAGAGGATCCCGTCGACCCACTGCAACGCAGCACCGACCACCGTCGTCAACGGAACCGTCCACGTCATCGCCGAGGCCTCGGCCGCCGCCTGCAGGAACTGCGCGACGAAATGTTCGGCGATGCGATTCTGCCGCTCCCCGATCCCGTGCAGCGGTGAGCCCGGTTCGGCGCGAAACGACATCACCATCGATTCGCTGTGCAGGATCCATCGATCGGGGAATTCGGCGATCTTGCGCCACACCGACAGCATGGTGGCGTCGAGGCGGTCGGCCAACGCCTGCGCGCCGATGCCGGCCGGTTCGGCCATCGACCTGAGCACGTCGTCACCGGTGAACGCCTCGAGCTGTTCGGTGATGATCCGCTCGATGAGCGCGGCCACCAGCGCGTCCTTGCTGTCGAAGCAGTAGTGGACGATGCCGAAGGAGACGTCGGCCTGGTCGGCGACGGCGCGGACGGTGACCGCATCGAGTCCCTGGCGCAGTGCCAGCGACAGCGCCGCGGAGACCAGCTGCTCGCGGCGCTGCTCGGCGGACAGCCTGGTCAACATGGGGACAGTAGACGCGTCGGAGTGCTGCACGTCAACTCCGGTCCCCGTGCTCGGCCGCTCGGGCTGCACACACCCGGGACTGCGGTCACCTCTGCGTCCTCCGCTCGTGACCTGTCAGGCCTCCACCGCTCCGCCGATCGGCCGTGACGTGTCGGCGCGGGCGGCAGCCGCCGACTGGGCCGCGACGCCCAGATGGCGAGGCCGGGCGAAGAACATCGCGGCGACCACGCCGATCAGCAGCACCACGCCGGGCAGATAGAGGGTCTGACCCATCGCCTCGGAGAACGGTGACCGCACGAACTCGGGAAGCCGACCCGAGATGTGATCGGCCGAACCACTCAAGCCGGGGAGTTCGTCGGCCAGCCGCGTCTGCAGCAGCGCACCGACCGCAGCACTGCCCAGCACCGACCCGATCATTCGGGTGGTGTTGTAGACGCCTGATCCCGCGCCGGCCTGCGACATCTGGAGGTTGCGCGTCGCGGTCGCCGCGAGCGGCGCCCAGATACCCGCGCTGGCGACACCCATCAGGAAGTTCGGGATCAGCAGCAACCAGACCGGTGTCTCCGGCCGTGTGATGATGCCCAGCCAGATCACCGACCCCGCCATCAGTGCCATCGCCGACCCGATGATCAGACGCGGGTGCAGCCGGTCGACCAGTCGCCCGATGATCGGCGCGAGCACACCGGTGGCGACAGCCATCGGCACCATCATCAGTGCACTCTGCGTGGGCGACATGCCGCCGACGAGCTGCAGGAAGAACATCGTCGGAACCATCATCCCCGACACCGCGAAACCCATTGCGGCGATGCAGATGTTGGACAGGGTGAAGTTGCGATCAGCGAACAGCGACAACGGCAGCAGCGGTTCGGTGCGGACCTTCGACTCCCACCAGATGAACAGAGCCATCACCACGAGTCCACCGATGATCAGAGCCCAGATCCAGCCCGACCAGTTGTACTTCTCGCCGTCCTGGATGCCGAAGACGAGCGCGAACATGCCGACGGCACTGAGGATCACACCGACCCAGTCGAACGAATGGTTGCGCGTGGGGATGTTGGGCACGAAGATCTGCGCCAGCACGATGCCGACGATCCCGACCGGGATGTTGACGAAGAAGATCCACTCCCAACCGAATGCGTCGGTCAGGATCCCGCCGAGCAACGGGCCCACGAGGGTCGCGACACCGGCGACCGTGCCCCACACGCCCATGGCGGCGCCGCGCTTCTCGGGCGGGAAGATCCGGGTGATGACCGACATCGTCTGCGGGGTGATCAACGCCGCGCCCAGTCCCTGGACCGCGCGCGGCGATCAGCATGCCGATCGAGGTCGACAGACCGCACCACAGACTCGCTGCGGTGAACACCACCAGTCCGATCTGCAGGATCAGTTTGGGGCCGTAGCGATCTCCGAGACGTCCGGTGATGAGCAGCGGCACCGCATAGGTGAGCAGATAGGCGCTGGTCACCCAGATCACGCCGTTGAAGTCGGTGTGCAGCGACTCCTGGATCTTCGGCTGCGCGACCGCGACGATCGTCATGTCGACGAGGATCATGAAGAACCCGAAGCAGATCGCTCCGAGCGCCAGCCAGGGGCGCGTCGTCAGCGGCGCCTCGGTGGGAGCTGAGGTGGACATCGGGTCAGCCTTTCGTGGAGTCCCGCGGTGCGGGTTGGTCATGCGGGTGCGGTGAACTCGAGTCCGGGGCGCGCTCATTCTGGGCACGCAGGTCGCCGGCGCGGAAGTCCGGATCGTCGGTCCACACCATCGCGCCGGTCGACATGGCCTCGACGAGCTCCTCGAGCCAGCCGATCTGCGCGGTCAGCGTGGTGATGCGGACACCGAGATCGAGATAGAACAGTTCGGGTTTGCCCGCGGCGAGCAGTGTGTGACGCGCGCCGGTGATGTCGTCGAGTTCGGAGCGCATCGCGTCCAGTCGCTGCGCGAGCATCTCCAGAACGGTCCGACGGTCCAGCTCATGCGCCTGGGCCACGGCGAGGAACAGCTCCGGGTACTCCTGTTTGCTCGACGCGAGCATCCCGGCGACGCGGTCGGTCATCGCCGCCACGCCCGCATCGGTGGTCTCGTAGAGGGTGCGTTCGGGCCGGTTTCCCTGGCGTTCCACATCGGCCACCCGGATCAATCCCATCTCGGTGAGCCGGTCGACCGCGTGATAGAGCGAGCCGGGTCGGACGTTGGCGAACCGGTCCTCATGCCGTGCGATCAGCGTCTGCACCATCTCATAGGGGTGCATCCGGGATCTCTCGTTGAGCAGGCCGAGAACCAGAACCGACAGCGGGTTCAGCCCGCCACGTGAACACTCCATCGGCTTCCCTCCTCCTGCGTTCGGGAACCGCATTCGGCGAACCCGTGACATTCCTCGCGGGATATAACGGAAGGAATACTCCACGTGGACTATCTCGCCGGGAGAGCGTACCCGTCGATGATCCGAGTCTCCAACGCGCACGTCGCAGACCCGGCTCTTCTTCTCGTCCGGCCACGATCGATGCCTGGGTGAGAGTGGCTAGGCTGGAGCCGGTGAGCACCTCGTCGACCGATTCCACCAGCGCCCCCGCCTCGGGTTCGAATCCCGGAAAGTACGTCGAAGCGGGGTCTGAATACGTCCGGGACACCAAGTACATCGAGACTCGGATCACCCGCGACGGCCGCGACGGCTATCCCGTCGAGCCCGGTCGGTACCGACTTGTCGTCGCGCGGGCCTGCCCCTGGGCCAACCGCACGATCATCGTGCGCCGACTGCTCGGACTCGAGAGCGCGATCTCGATGGGCATGTGCGGACCCACGCATGACGCCGACAGCTGGACCTTCGATCTCGACCCGGGCGGCGTCGACCCGGTGCTCAAGATCCCCCGGCTCAAGGACGCCTACCTCCGACGCGACCCGGACTACGCCAAGGGCGTCACCGTGCCCGCGGTCGTCGACATCCCCACCGGCGCGGTGGTCACCAACAACTTCCCGCAGATCACCATCGACTTCGAACTCGAGTGGACCGACTACCACCGCGACGGCGCCCCCGACCTCTACCCCGAGGACCTGCGCGAGGAGATCGACACGGTCAACAAGGGCGTCTACACCGAGGTCAACAACGGGGTCTACCGCTGCGGCTTCGCCGGCAGCCAGGATGCCTACGACAAGGCCTACGACCGGTTGTTCACCAAACTCGACGAGCTCTCCGACCGGCTGGCGCGCCAGCGTTACCTCGTCGGTGACACCATCACCGAGGCCGACATCCGCCTGTTCACCACCCTCGCCCGATTCGACGCGGTCTACCACGGCCACTTCAAATGCAATCGCAGCAAGCTCAGCGAGATGCCTGTGCTGTGGGCCTACGCGCGCGACCTGTTCCAGACCCCGGGATTCGGCGACACCGTCGACTTCACCCAGATCAAGCAGCATTACTACATCGTCCACAGCGACATCAATCCCACGCAGATCGTCCCGAAGGGACCCGACCTGACCAATTGGCTGACCCCGCACGGACGGGAGAAGCTCGGCGGACGCCCGTTCGGTGAGGGGACCCCGCCGCCACCGCCGATCCCCGCAGAGGTGGTCCCGGCCGACCACTGGGTGCCGTTGTCGGGTGGCGTCAACACCGCATCCGGTCACGAGACCACGACTCGATGAGCGATTCCGCCACCACACCGACTCCCCGACACATGCTGCCGGGCCGCTCACCCGTCGACCGTGTCGGGGAATGGTTCACGACGATCGTCGATCACGGGTCTCGGCTGCAGGCACCCGCGGTCGCGGCCTACGTGCGCGCGCTGCGTCAGGCCCACCCCGACGAGACGCCCGCGCAGATCATCGGACGTCTGGAGAAGCGCTACACACTCGCGGTCACCGGGTCAGGCGCCGGGGTGGGTGCGACTGCGGCCGTGCCCGGGATCGGCACACTCGGGACCGTCGCCGCACTCGGCGCGGAGTCGGCCTTCTTCGTCGAGGCGTCAGCGCTTCTGGCCTTGTCGATCGCCGAGGTGCACGGCATCTCCCCACGTGATCAGGAACTACGAAAGACGCTGGTGCTCAGCGCGATCCTCGGCGACGAGGGGCTGGTCACGCTGGCCGCCGCGCTCGGGACGCGGGTCGGTCCGCTCCGACGGTTCGGACTGGGGTCGATGGCCTCCTCACGGGTGGTCGGTGTCAACCGCGCACTGCTCAAGCTGCTCACGCGCAAGACGCTGGTACGCAAGGCCCCACTGGCGCTGGGCAAGATGCTGCCCGCCGGGATCGGAGCGGTGATCGGCGGAGCGGGCAACCGCGCCCTCGGACAGTCGGTGGTCGGCAACACCCGTGACGCCTTCGGTCCCCCGCCGAGGACCTGGCCGGTGATCGACGGGCACCTCGCCGACCCAGTGAACCCTGCCGACCCTGTGGATCCTGCTGGTGCTGTGAACCCTGCTGACGCCGGCCACGGTGGCGCACACCAGGAGTCCGACAACCGGTGAGCACGGGCTGGATCTCGACGCTGGCCGCCGACTGCCTGTCCCACCGCAAACTCGTCACGATCACGATGGCGGTGACGCTCGTCGGGGTCGGGATCGAAGTGGTGGCACCACTGCTCACCAAGGCAGCCGTCGACGTGGCGACCGGCGACGCCACGCACCGGATGACGATCGCCACCATCGTCACGATCCTCGTGGTGCTGGCCGTGGTGCGCTATGCCTGCCAGTACGCCCGGCGACTCAACGCCGGGCAGTTGTCGCTGGAGGTCCAGAACGATCTGCGCGTGCGGCTGCTGCACACCGTCCTCGGACTCGACGGCAGGTCCGCCGACACCGTGCGCACCGGGCAGGTGGTGTCGCGCTCGATCTCCGACCTGCAGATGATCCAGGGTCTGCTCGCGATGGTGCCGCTGTCGCTCGGTGCGCTGGTGCAGGTGGTGCTGGCGCTGGGGATCATGCTGTACCTGTCACCGCTGCTGACGCTGATCGCCCTGCTCAACGTGCCCGCGGTGGCACTGGTGGTCTGGCACAACCGGCGCAAGCTGTTCGCGGCCACCTGGTCGGCCCAACAGCAGGCCTCCGATCTCGCCCAGCACGTGGAGGAGACCGTCACCGGTGTCCGCGTGGTCAAGGGCTTCGGTCAGGAACGTCGCGAGGTCGACACCCTGGACGGACATGGCAGGCGCCTGTACTCGCTGCGTATGCGCGCCGCGCGCGTGAACGCGCGCTTCGCACCGACGATGTCGTCGATCCCTCAGCTGGGCACGATCGCGATCATCGCACTCGGCGGCTATCTCACCCTGCATCACCACATCACCGTGGGCACTTTCCTCGCATTCGCCACCTACGTGGCGACCATGACCAGCCTGGCCCGTCTGCTCACCAACCTGGTGGTCAGCGGGCAACTCGCACGCGCGGCCGTCGAGCGCGTCTACGAGGTCATCGACTACCCCACCGACCCCGGACTCGAGCGCACCGGCACTCTCCCCAACGGACCGGTCGGGGTGCGGTTGACCGACGTGCACTTCTCCTACGGCTACTCCCCTGACGGATACGAGTCGACCGGCGTGTCCGACCCGGTCGTCGACGAGGCCAGAGCGCGTGAGGGCGGGGCGCCGCACACCGACTCCACTCCCGCAGTCCTGGCCGGATTCGACCTCACGGTGGCGCCCGGCGAATGCGTGGCGATCGTCGGCGGCCCCGGCTCGGGCAAGTCCACCATCGCCTCGCTGATCGCTCGGCTCTATCGCCCCGACTCCGGCTCCATCTCCCTCATCGCCGGTGACTCCGACCACCCCCTCGACGACATGCCCCTCGACGATGTGGCCGTCGACCAGCTCTACTCGGCGCTGACCGTGGTCTACGACGAGCCGTTCCTCTACTCCGCCTCGATCGCCTCGAACATCGACCTCGTCGACGACGACGTCGCACCGGCGATGCCGCGGATCGCCGATTCGGCCCGACGCGCGGCTGCCGCGGAGTTCATCGACGCGCTGCCGCACGGATACGACACGGTCGTCGGCGAACGCGGCCTGACCCTCTCGGGTGGGCAACGTCAGCGCATCGCTCTCGCGCGCGCCCTGTTCGCCGACCCGAGACTGCTGATCCTCGACGACGCGACGTCGGCGGTCGACGCGGTGACCGAGGTGGCCATCCTCGACGAGCTGCGCGCCCGCAATCGCGACCGGGTGGGGCGCACGATGATCGTCATCGCCCATCGTCGATCGACCCTGGCTCTCGCCGATCGGGTCGCGGTGCTCGACCACGGCCGGGTCGCCGACATCGGCACCGTCGACGAGCTCGACGCCCGGTGCGAGCTGTTCCGGTCTCTCATGAGCTACGAACCCGCCGATTTCGACCCGGTGAGCGCCGCCGACCTCGACCGGACCCCCGATCGCGAGGGGACGCTGCAGATCGCGGCGGCCGAGAACCCCGAGTGCGAGAACCCCGAGTGCGAGAACCCCGAGACCAAGAACCGCGAGGGCGACAGCACCGGACCAGCGTCGAGGACCGCGTCGACCGTCGACCTGTGGCCCGACGCCGACGAGCTCCCGACGCCGACCCGCGACCGACCGAGCGCCCCGGCACCCACCGCCGGTCGGGGCGGGCGCGGCGGTGGCATGTCGAGCGCACTGGGGTCGATGCCGGCGTCCCGCGAACTGCTCGACGAGGTCGCCGCACTGCCACCCGCCGACGAACAGGCACCGGCATCGATCGACTCCGCACGTACCGACGACGGGCCGTTCTCACTGCGCGGCCTGCTGCGATCGGTGCGCTGGCTGCTCATCGCGGCGGTGATCGCGATCGCCATCGACACCCTCTCAGGTCTGGTGTACCCGTCGGTGGCACGTGTGGCCGTCAACGCGGCAACCGACGGACACGCCGGGTCGATGTGGACGGCATGTCTGTGGGGGCTGGCGTTCGTGGCCCTCGGCTGGTTCGCGGCCGCCGCGATGACGATGACGAGTTCACGGGGCGGCGAACGCATCCTGCTCTATCTGCGCATCCGCACCTACGCTCATCTGCAGCGACTGGGTCTGGACTTCTACGAGCGCGAACTCTCCGGACGCATCATGACCCGGATGACCACCGACGTCGACGCACTGTCGACCTTCCTGCAGACCGGGCTGTCGCAGGCGGTGGTCGCGGTGCTGACGATCCTCGGCGTGGCGGTGGCACTGCTGCTCACCGACCTGACCCTGGGACTGTCGATGCTGGCGGTGTTCCCGCCGCTGATCGTCGCGACGATCATCTTCCGGCGCATCTCCTCGGTCGCCTATGCGCGTTCCCGCGAGATCGTCAGCGGTGTCAACGCCGACTTCCAGGAGAACATCGGTGGCCTGCGCACGACGCGTATCTACCGGCACACCCAGATCGCCGAACGCCGCTTCGGCCGGCGCGCCCGTGACTACGTGCGAGCCCGGATGACCTCGCAGCGCGCGATCTCGGTGTACTTCCCCTTCATCACCTTCGTGTCGGATCTGGCCACCGCGGGAGTGATCGCGCTGGGCGCCCATCAGGTGGCCACCGGCAGCACCGGTCCCGGCACGCTGGTGGCGTTCGTGCTGTATCTGGCGATGTTGTTCGGACCGGTCCAGCAACTCTCGCAGGTGTTCGACGGCTATCAGCAGGCCGCGGTGGGTCTGCGCCGGATCGGCGAACTGCTGCGGACGCCGTCCAGCCTCGACATCGCCACCGGCGACGAGCGACTCGAGCGCCCCGACCGGTTCCGCGGCGACGCGGCGCTGCGCGAGGTGTCGTTCCGCTACTCCGGGGCGGCCACCGATGCCCTGTCTCAGGTGAACCTGCACATCCCGGCCGGCTCCTCGCTCGCACTGGTCGGGCGGACGGGAGCCGGCAAGTCGACCATCGTCAAACTGCTCGCACGGTTCTACGACCCCACCACCGGCGAGGTGACGATGGACGGCACCGACGTCCGCCGGTTCGGCCTGCTCGACTACCGCGCCCGCCTCGGTGTGGTCCCGCAGGAAGCCCATCTGTTCACCGGCACCGTGGCCACCAACATCGCCTACGGCCGCCCCGACGCCCCTCGTGAGGACATCGAGGCGGCCGCCACCGCGGTGGGCGCGCTGGAGATGATCGCCGCGCTGCCCGGTGCAATGAACCAGCCGGTCGGCGAGCGCGGGCAGGGCCTGTCGGCCGGGCAGCGTCAGCTGATCGCACTGGCGCGCGCCCAACTCGTGGACCCCGACCTGCTGCTGCTCGACGAGGCGACGGCGACCCTGGACCCGGCCACCGAACGCCGCGTTCTCAGCGCCGGCGCGCAACTGGCCTCCCACCGCACATCCGTGCTGGTCGCGCATCGACTGGCCACGGCGGCGCGCGCCGATCAGATCGCGGTCGTGGACGCCGGCCGGATCGTGGAGCTCGGAACACATCGCGAGCTGATCGCGTTGAAGGGAAGGTATCGCGACCTGTGGGTTGCGGGAACGTCACCGGCAGTCGACGTCGTGGATTCCTCGTCACGGCCGGTGTGACCCGTGTTCACCTGCGCGCTTGGGCCGGCCCGTCGGGCGTGACCGGGACATGGCAGGCCCACACCGGGGGGTCTACCCTCTAACAGGAACCGCGACACGACTGTCGCGCGCGCGCGTGACACCGTCACATCACAGCTTGATACGAAACGCAATAGGGAATCGAGGCGAAGCACTGAGGTGAGCAGCTCGGAATCGGATTTGGGGCCGAACGACTGGGGTCAAAACGAATGGCTGGTCGACGAAATGTACCAGCGTTTCAAGAAGGACCCGAACTCGGTGGACCCGAGTTGGCATGACGTCCTGAAGAACTATCAGCCAGGCACGGCCGGAGCCACCACTGCATCGGCCACGGCGACCGCCACCGTCGACAGGCCCTCGACCAATGGCAACGGCAGCGCCGCCTCGGGCAGCACGAACGGCAACGGCAACGCTCCGAAGAGCGCCGCCCCCCAGAGAGCTGCACCGAAGTCAGCTGCACCCACGTCAGCCGCTCCCCAGTCGGCACACAGGGCCCCGGCGAACGGCACGACCGACTCCCCGTCGAGCAGCGCGAGCAGGCCTGCATCGGGTGGACCCACCGAGAGCCCGGCCACCAAGGCCGCCTCGGGCAAGGCCACCGTGACGCGCGACGGCTCCGGCGCCTCCGCCCGTACCGCAACCGCACCCGCCGCCAAGGACACCACCCCCGCTGCAGCCGAGAAGAAGGCCAAGGCCGACGACGCGGCCAAGCCCGCTGCTGCCCAGGAGGAGCGCAAGGTCCTGCGTGGCCCGGCGGCGGCGATCGCCAAGAACATGTCGGCCTCGCTGGAGACCCCGACGGCAACCAGCGTGCGCGCCATCCCGGCCAAGGCGATGATCGACAACCGCATCGTCATCAACAACCACCTCGCCCGCACACGCGGCGGCAAGGTGAGCTTCACCCACATCCTCGGCTACGCGATCGTCCAGGCGGTCAAGAGCTTCCCGAACATGAACCGGCACTTCGCCGAGATCGACGGCAAGCCCAATGTGGTGACGCCGCCGCACACCAACCTCGGTCTGGCCATCGACCTGCAGAACAAGGACGGCAGCCGCTCGCTGGTGGTCGCCGCGATCAAGGGCACCGAGACCCAGAACTTCAATGAGTTCCACGACGCGTACGAGGACATCGTGCGTCGCGCCCGCGACGGCAAGTTGACCGCCGACGACTTCGCCGGCGTGACCATCTCGCTCACCAACCCCGGCACCATCGGCACCGTGCACTCGGTCCCCCGCCTGATGAAGGGTCAGGGGGCCATCATCGGTGCCGGCGCGATGGAATACCCGGCCGAGTTCCAGGGTGCTTCCGACGAGCAGATCGCCGAACTGGGCGTCGGCAAGCTCATGACGCTGACGTCGACCTACGACCACCGCATCATCCAGGGCGCCGAGTCCGGCGACTTCCTGCGCAAGATCCACGAGCTGTTGCTCTCCGATGACTTCTACGACGAGATCTTCACCTCGCTGCACATCCCCTATGAGCCGGTCCGCTGGCGCAAGGACATCTCGCCGAAGTCGGTCGACAAGAACGCCAAGGTGATGGAACTGATTGCGGCATATCGCAATCGGGGCCATCTGATGGCCGACATCGATCCGCTGATGATCGACTCCGACGCGCGTGCGGCACATCCGGACCTCAACGTCCTCACCTACGACCTGACCCTGTGGGATCTCGACCGCACGTTCAACGTGGCCGGCTTCCACGGCCAGGAGAAGATGACGCTGCGCGACGTGCTGTCGGTGCTGCGCGACGCCTACTGCCGGCACATCGGTGTGGAGTACACCCACATCCTCGAGCCCGAGCAGCAGAAGTGGATCCAGGATCGCGTCGAGGTCAAGCACGTCAAGCCCTCGGTCGCCGAGCAGAAGTACATCCTGTCCAAGCTCAACGCCGCCGAGGCCTTCGAGACCTTCCTGCAGACCAAGTACGTCGGTCAGAAGCGGTTCTCGCTCGAGGGTGCCGAATCGACGATCCCGATGATGGATGCGGTGATCGACCAGGCCGCCGAGTACAGCCTCGACGAGGTCGTGATCGGTATGCCGCACCGCGGCCGCCTCAACGTGCTGGCCAACATCGTCGGCAAGCCCTACTCGAAGATCTTCACCGAGTTCGAGGGCAATCTGAACCCGTCGCAGGCCCACGGGTCGGGCGACGTGAAGTACCACCTCGGGGCCGAGGGCAAGTACTACCAGATGTTCGGCGAGAACGAGATCGACGTCTCGCTCACCGCCAACCCCAGCCACCTCGAGGCCGTCGACCCGGTTCTCGAAGGCCTGGTGCGCGCCAAGCAGGACAACATCAACCTGGGTGAGGGTGCCTACACCGTCTTGCCGCTGATGCTGCACGGCGACGCCGCCTTCGCAGGTCAGGGCGTGGTCGCCGAGACGCTGAACATGGCCATGCTGCGCGGCTACCGCGTGGGCGGCACCGTGCACATCGTGGTGAACAACCAGATCGGCTTCACCACCGCACCCGAGCACTCCCGCTCGTCGGAGTACTCCACCGACGTCGCGAAGATGATCGGCGCACCGATCCTGCATGTCAACGGTGACGATCCGGAGGCCTGCGTGTGGGCGGCGAAACTCGCCGTGGACTACCGCGAGCGCTTCCACAAGGACGTCGTGATCGACCTCGTGTGCTACCGCCGTCGCGGCCACAACGAGGGCGACGATCCGTCGATGACGCAGCCGGCGATGTACGACGTGATCGACACCCGCAAGAGTGTCCGCAAGAGCTACACCGAAGCCCTCATCGGACGTGGTGACATCACCACCAAGGAGGCCGAGGACGCCCTGCGTGATTACCAGGGTCAGCTCGAGCGCGTCTTCAACGAGGTGCGTGAGCTCGAGAAGTACACGCCCAAGCCGTCCCCGTCGGTGCAGGACGACCAGCCGCTGCCCACTCATCTCGACACGTCGGTCTCGATCGACACGGTGCATGCGATCGGCGATGCCTTCGGCAACCCGCCGGAAGGCTTCACCGTCCACCAGCGGGTGAAGCCGGTGCTCAAGCGCCGTCTGGAGATGTCGCGCGAAGGCCATGTGGACTGGGCATTCGGTGAACTGCTCGCATTCGGTTCGCTGGTGCACGAGGGCCGTACGGTCCGCCTGTCGGGTCAGGACTCCCGTCGTGGCACGTTCACCCAGCGCCACTCGGTGCTCATCGACCGCAAGACCGGCGAGGAGTACACCCCGCTGAACACGGTGGCCGCACCCGGCGACGAGGACGGCCACCCCGGTGGACGTTTCCTCGCCTACGACTCGCCGCTGTCGGAGTACGCGGTGATGGGCTTCGAATACGGCTACTCGGTGGGCAGCCCGGATGCGCTCGTGTGCTGGGAAGGCCAGTTCGGCGACTTCTTCAACGGCGCGCAGTCGGTGATCGACGAGTTCATCTCCTCCGGCGAGGCCAAGTGGGGTCAGCTGTCCGACGTCGTGCTGCTTCTGCCGCACGGCCACGAAGGGCAGGGTCCCGACCACACGTCGGGTCGTATCGAACGCTTCCTGCAGTTGTGCGCCGAGGGCAACATGACCGTGGCCCTGCCGTCGACACCGGCGAGCTACTTCCACCTGTTGCGCCGTCACGTCCTCGACGGGATCAGCCGTCCGCTGATCGTCTTCACGCCGAAGTCGATGCTGCGCAACAAGGCGGCGGTCTCCCCCGTCGAGGCCTTCACCCAGGGCAAGTTCCAGTCGGTCATCGACGACCCGAGCTTCCCCGGCGGCGGCGAACTGTCCAACTCCGAGGCCACCGGCGACCGCGACAAGGTCACCCGGGTGCTGATGGTCAGCGGCAAGCTGTACTACGAGCTCGCCGCCCGCAAGGAGCGCGACAAGCGCGACGACGTGGCAGTGGTCCGCGTGGAGCAGCTCTACCCGGTGCCCTACCGGCGACTGCCCCAGACCCTCGACAAGTACCCGAACCGCAAGGAAGTGTTCTGGGTCCAGGAGGAGCCGGCGAACCAGGGCGCCTGGCCGTACTTCGGCCTCAACCTGCCCGAGCTGATGCCCGACTACTTCTCCGGACTCAAGCGCATCTCGCGGCGCAGCATGTCCGCACCCTCGTCGGGCTCGTCGAAGGTTCACGCCGTCGAGCAGCAGGAGATCATCGACAAGGCGTTTGAGTGACGCCTCCGCGTCAGGCGTTCGAGTGACGCCTGAGCGAGAAGTATGACGACGGGGCCCGTCCGGATTCACTCCGGACGGGCCCCTCACCATGTGATCCCTACCGCCGCATGTTCCTACCCCGCTGAGCTGGGCTGGAATCCGAGCAGTCCGGCGGGCACCAGACCGGCCGCGACACCGATCATCGGCAGCGACGTGGTCACGAGGTCCAGCAGCTCATCCCGGCTGACGATCGGGTCGCGCAGCCATCGCGAGATCACATCCTCCGCCAGTGCCATCCACCCGTTGACCCCGAGCTCCACCAGCGGCGTGGCCTCCACCTCGGCCAGGCTCACATATCGCAACGTCCGGGCGACCATGGCCGCCCGGGTGTCCTCGAAGACCTGACTCATCTCGGGTCCGCTCGTCGGGGTCCCCCGAAGCAGCGACAGATATGCCCCGCGATTCTCTGTCACGAAGTCCACGAAGCGTTCGATGGTCCCCCGCAGTACCTCGATGGGGTCGTCGAGCGTCAGATCGGGATCGGTGTAGGCCAGCAGCCGATCGCTGAGCGCCCGTGCGAGCTCGACGTGGAAATCCTGTTTGGTGTCGAAGTAGTGGAAGATCAGCGCTCGCGAGACACCGACCTCCTCGGCGACCAGTTCCACGGTCACCTCGTCGATCGGCTGGTCGTTGGCCATCTGCAGCGCCGCGTCGAGCAACTGCTGACGACGTGCCTGCGGGGTCATCCTGGTCCGCTTCACCGACATGCCCCTCATCTTACTGACCTGGAGACAACAAGCTACTGACCACGAGACAACAACGTATTGACGTCCGGTCAATACGGCTCTACGATCGTTCCTATGACCGATGTCACAATCGCCATCATCGGCGCCGGATTCTCCGGTCTCGGTGCGGCAATCAAGTTGCAGCAGAACGGGTTCGAGGACTTCGTCATCCTCGATCGAGGCAGCGATTTCGGGGGGACGTGGCGCGACAACACCTACCCCGGAGCCGCATGTGACGTGCCGTCGCACCTCTACTCCTACTCATTCGCACCCAACCCGAACTGGTCGCGATCGTTCTCTCAGCAGCCCGAGATCCACCAGTACATCAACGACGTGGCCGAGACGTACGACATCCGCTCCCGCACGCGGTTCGGAGTCGAGGTCCGCGACGCCCGCTGGGACGACACCTCGCAACGGTGGACCATCGACACCGACGCCGGTGAGTACACCGCGAAGTACCTCGTCGGCGCGGTCGGACCGCTGTGCGAGCCGAACCTGCCCGACATCAAGGGCATCAACGAGTTCGGTGGCGAGATCTTCCACTCGGCGCGCTGGAACCACGACTACGACCTCACCGGCAAGCGGGTGGCCGTGATCGGCACCGGCGCCTCGGCGATCCAGATCATCCCCGGCATCGCCGACAAGGTCGGACATCTCGACGTCTACCAGCGGACCGCGCCGTGGGTGCTGCCGCGCGCCGATCGCCCGTACACGGGCCTCGAACACTGGGCGTTCAAGAACATCCCCGGCTACCAGAAGCTGTGCCGACTGGGCATCTACTCGGCTCACGAGCTGGTGTCCTTCGGTCTCACCTACGCTCCCGACGTCCTCAAGCCCGCGGTGCGCGCCGGCAAGGCGAACATCGCACGCGCCATCTCCGACCGGACGCTCCGCGAGAAGGTCACCCCCACGTTCAAGCCCGGCTGCAAGCGGATCCTGCTGTCCAACCTCTACTACCCGGCACTGGCACAGGACAACGTCGAGGTGGTCACCGACGGCATCTCGCACGTCACCGAGACCGGCATCGTGACCGTCGACGGCGAAGAACGAGAGGTCGACGCGATCGTCGTGGCCACCGGCTTCCACGTGACCGACTCGCCCACCTTCGAGCACATCGTCGGACGTGGTGGTCGCTCACTGGCCGAGACCTGGCAGTCGGCAGGCATGAAGGCCTACAAGGGATCCACCGTCCACGGCTTCCCCAACATGTTCCTCATGATCGGGCCGGCCACCGGACTCGGGCACACCTCGATGGTGTACATGATCGAGTCGCAGCTGAACTATCTGGTCGACGAACTGAAGAAGATCCGCTCCCAGTCGATCTCGACGATCGACGTCAAGGCCGACGTCCAGGATTCCTACAACGCGTCCATTCAGAAGACACTGCGCCGCAGCGTGTGGATCGCCGGAGGGTGCTCGTCCTGGTACAAGGACGCCGATGGCAACGTCACGACGGTGTGGCCGGGATTCACCTTCCGGTTCCGTAATTCGTTGCGCACCTTCGATACCGACGCCTACACCATCACCCGCGAGCGGGAGGAGATCTCAGCGTGACCAGTTTCTCAGGCAAAGTCGCCGTCGTCACCGGTGCGGGATCGGGTATGGGTCGAGACCTCGCGATCCAACTGGTCGGCAAGGGCGCCAAGGTCGCCATCTCCGACATGAACCCGGCCGGCCTGGCCGAGACCGAGCGATTGGTGAAAGCCGCAGGCGGAGAAGTTCATTCGGCGTTGCTCAACGTCGCCGAACGCGAGGCAGTGCTGGACTACGCCGAGCAGGTGGTCGACCACTTCGGCGTGGTCAACATCGTGTTCAACAATGCCGGCATCGCCTATCACGGCGAGATCGAACGCACGGAGTTCAAGGACTTCGAGCGCGTGATGGATGTCGACTTCTGGGGAGTCGTCAACGGCACCAAGGCTTTTCTCCCGCATGTCATCGCCTCGGGCGAGGGTCACATCGTCAATACCTCCTCGTTGTTCGGCATTCTGTCCGAGCCCGGACAGGCGCCCTACAACTCCGCGAAATTCGCCGTGCGAGGATTCACCGAATCGCTCAATCAGGAGATGCGCGTGGCCGGCCACCCGGTCAAGGTGACGTGCGTGCACCCGGGCGGCATCAAGACCGCGATCGCCCGCAACGCCACGGTGGCCCAGGGGTATGACCAGAAGAGCACAGCGGCACTGTTCGACAAGTACTTGGCGACCACCTCTTCCTCGAAAGCGGCCGAGATCATCCTCAAGGCGGTGGAGCGCAACCACTCCCGCGTGCTGGTCGGTGCCGACGCGAAGTTCCTCGACCTGTTCGTGCGGATCACCGCGTCGTACTACATCCCGATCGTGGCGAAGGTGACCAAGACTGCGCTCAAGCGGGCGAAACTCACCCCCTCGCAGGCGAAGGTGGGCTGAGCGCGCACGCCTCCCGGCGGGAGTGCTCGACGGCAGTGGCGGTGCTACGCGAGTGCACCGTGATGCCGAGGAGACCCGGTGTGGCCACCTGTCCAGGTGGCGACACCGGGTCTTCGGATATCCCGGTTCGATCCGCTCGTCCAGGACGCAAACGCCCTCAGAGGCTGTGTTCACCGAGCCAGCGCGAGGCGATGTCGTCGGCACGCCCGCCCGATGCCGCATCGGCAGCCATGGTCGCGAGATCGGCGGTGGTGAGCTCACCGGCCACCCGGTTGATGGCCTTGAACTCCTCGCGGGTCAGCGAGGCAGACCGGAACACCGGCACGAGGTTCTGCGCACGTTGATGATCGCCGTCGTCGGTGAGCGCCTGCAGTCTCGTGTCACCGGCGCCGGGGTCCACCGCCGCGATGAGTCCGTAGAAGCGTCCGGTGGCCACGTGGTCGGCGACGGCGCTGCTCGACGGCTGCGTGAGCGTGGCGCCGTGTCGGCATCCGGTGGCGTCCATGAGCGCCAGTCCCGACGCACGTACGTCGTCGGTGGTCGCGACCTGCATCTGCGCCGGAAGCATCGCACAGTCGGCCAGTGACCGCGCCGATGCCGACGCCGCCACCGACTTGGCGACCACCACCTGCACCACATTGTTCACCGGAGTCGCATCACCCACCGAGACCCCTTGCGGGAGAACCCGATTGAGCTCCTCATAGACATCATCTGACGACATCGCCGATGACTGCGGCACCAGCACGTCGAGTAGTTGTCCGGAATACCCGGCAAACAGGTCGATATCGCCGGTCGCTGTCCGGTCGAGCAACGCGCGCACGTCGGCGATACGCGGTGGGTCCGACACATCGGCGCCGGCATGCCTGAGCACCCCGGCGTAGATCGCGGCGGCCACACGGTCCGCCGGCGCCGATCCCGACCCCACCACCAGCTCGTGGCGCGCGGTTCGCTCGTCATCGCAGCCGGCGAGCATCCCGCAGACGGCAGCGATCATCACCACGAGTACGACCAGTCGACGCGAGATCACGACTGTCAACGTAGTCGACACGCGCTGCCGCGATGTCAGGGTGTGAGGCCGCGTCCAGGATCAGGCACACCCGGAGGGAGACACATCAGGCGGGATCGACACCACGAGCACGGTTACGATGTCAGCGATCGTCATGGTCGATCCGTTGCAGTGCAGCGCCGACCTCCGGCGGTCACGACGTCGACCACCGGAAGCGGTCGGGATCGATCAGGGTACCCACGCGAACCGGGAGGTGATGTGCCGATGCCATCCATGCCGTCGTTGCGACCCCGCGGCAGGGAGCCGCGACCGCAACCACATATCCCCGTGCCCGTCGAACGGGCCGTCGTCGACTGCGGCGTCTACGTCGACGGCCACCGGCTGCGCGGCCGTTTCTCCTATCAGAAAGCCCTCGAGGTGATCCGCGAACGCGGCAGCGGATTCGTGTGGCTCGGTCTGCACGCACCCGACGAGGGACAGATGTCGGGGGTCGCCGAGGTGTTCGGACTGCACGAGTTGCTGGTCGAGGATGCCGTGCACGCCCATCAACGTCCCAAACTCGAGTTGTACGACGAGCTCAAGTTCCTGGTGCTGCGCACCGTCAAATACGTCGAACACGACGCCGCGGAAGGCAAAGAGGTGGTCGCCACCGGTGAGCTGATGGTGTTCACCGGCCGCGATTTCGTCATCACCGTCCGCCACGGCGAGCACACCCATCTCACCGGCCTGCGGCGGCGGCTCGAAGAGCGCCCCGATCGGCTGGCACTGGGACCCGACTTCGTGATGCATGCCGTCGCGGACCTGGTGGTCGACACCTATCTGGAGGTCGCGGAGTCCTTCGAGGTCGACGTCGACACCGCCGAGGAGAACATCTTCACGCCCGAACGCAGCGTGGACATCGATCCCATCTACATGCTCAAACGCGCGATCATCGAACTGCGTCGATCGGTGGAACCGCTCGCCCGGCCGTTGCAACGACTCACCTCGTCGGAGGAGCCGCTGGTGAACAAGGAGATCCGACGACTGTTCCGCGACGTCGCCGACCACCACGAGATGGTCTCCGAACGCATCGCCGGCTATGACGACGTCCTCGAATCACTTCTCGACGCCGCCCAGGCGAAGGTCGGTATCCAGCAGAACACCGACATGCGCAAGATCAGCGCCTGGGTCGCGATCGCGTCGGTGCCGACCGTGGTCGCGGGCATCTACGGCATGAACTTCCAGTACATGCCCGAACTCGAATGGCGCTACGGCTTCTGGGTGCTGATGATCGTGCTGCTCGCGGTCTGCGGTGGCCTGTGGTGGGTGTTCCGCAAGAACCGCTGGCTCTGAAACGCCGGGCTGCGACGACCCGGGTCGGCCCTTCGGCGACGCCGTCACCCGGCAGACACTCAGCTGGGGGTGCCCGCGGCCCGCTGCGGGTCGTTGATGTCGATGCCGGCTTCCGCCCATGCGACGCGCAGCGCGTCGACACCCTTGAGGCGCACCCAGGCGGCCTCGTTGGCGGTGATGGGGATGGCCCGTAGGAAATGCACCGGCTCAGCGCGGCCCGGTAGGTCCAGATCGGGGAGTTCGAGATCGGGGCCTTCCAGGTCGGCGAGCACCACGGCGGTGAACACCGAACCGTCCCACAGGGGTTCGCCGAGGTCGATCAATGCGTCGGCGCCGAGGACGAGTCCCTCCACCGACGGCGCGGCCGCGATCGTGGCGAGGCTGCGGTGCAGTCCGCGCATCGGCCCGCTCACCGTCAGGCGAATGAGGACCTCCGCGCGGGGTCCCGCCTCGGGGTCGGCATGGATGTCGAGCGGATCGCTCATCGGATGACGCGAACATCCCACCGAGGCGTAGGTCGCCTGCACACCGGCGCCGACAGGCTCGGCGAACAGCAACACGTCGATCGGCTCCACACCCAGGAAGGTGACCGAGGCGCGCTGGGGTTCACCGGACAGGTGCTCCCGGAGATGTGCCTCCACCAGATCCGTGACGTCGCCGCTCATCTGGCCCAGTAAACCCGATGTGCACCTGTGCCGGCCCGCCGGGTTCGCATGCCCCGCCGGACGCCCCGGCGTGCGGGTTGTCCAGGTGCCGCCTCGACGACCGCGATAGGGTCGGCTGTCATGGTGCGGGTGCTCGCGGTCTCCGACGAGATCGTCGACAGTCTCCTGCTCGGGGCTGCCGCCGAGATGAGACCCGATCTGATCCTCGCGGCGGGTGATCTGCCGTTCGACTACCTCGAGTCGCTGATGATCAGCTGCAATGCCCCGCTGGCCTACGTCCCGGGCAATCATGATCCGGATCTGAGCGGGTACCGCCGCGGCCGCACGGGGTGGACCCGCGCCGGTATGCCGGCATCCGATCCCGGACCGCTGGGTGCGATCGCGCTCGACGGCCGGGTGCGTACCGTCGCCGGGCTGCGCATCGCCGGGCTCGGCGGATCGATCCGCTACAGCGACGGCCCCAACCAGTACCGCGAGTCGGCCATGCGCATCCGCGCGGCCCGACTGGCGGTGCGCGTGCTGGCAGCACGGTTCATCCGCCCCGGCCGCACGGGCGAACGCATGAGAAGCCACGTCCACGCGATCGACGTTCTGCTCACCCACAGCCCGGCACGCGGATTCGGCGACGCCCCCGACCCGGCGCACCGCGGCTTCGCCTGCTTCGTCGGACTCGTCCGGGCCCTCACACCGCAGGTGCTGATCCACGGTCACATCCACCCGCACGGCCGGCCCGCCGCAGAGCGCGCGATCAGCTGGCGGCGAGCACGCGGGAACGCCGAGTCGACCCCGTGTATCAACACCGTCGGGTACTGTTTGTTCGAGATCGACCCTGGCGGTGACTCTTTGGCGATCATGAGGCGCAGACGTGGCACGTGACACGGGATTCCCCGATGCCGACGCGGAGAACGACTTCAGCAGGTTGCGCAGACAGGCCGAGCTGTCGCGTCTGGGAGCGTGGCTGCGCCGCCAGCCCGCCGACGTCAACACCGTGCTTCCCTTCGACGACGTGGTCTCCGCACTCGGCCGCACCGGCGAGACCTATCTGGGACTGCAGTCGGTGGAAATCTCGTCGATCGTGGGAAGTGTCGACCGCACAAGGGATTTCGACCGCTACTTCCGGCCCACCTCACCGCATGTCCGCGCACGGTGGCAACGACTCGCCGCAGCGCAACGTCGCGGTGAGGCCGTCCCGCCGGTGGTCCTGTACCGGATCGGGTCGATGCATTTCGTCGTCGACGGTCACCACCGGGTGTCGATCGCGATCGCGCGTCACGACAAGGTGATCGACGCCTACGTCACCGAGATCCACACCCGCATCTCACCAGAGGGTATCCGGGCGCCGTCGGATCTGGTGCTCAAAGACCACCGCCGACTGTTCCTGAGTCGTGTTCCGCTACCGCAGACACAGGCCTCGGCGATCACCGTCACCGATCCCTTCGACTACGCCGAGATGGCCGAGGCGGTGGAGGCGTGGGGGTTTCGGCTGATCCAGGAGACCGGCGAGTTCCTCACGCGTGCGGAGGTGGCGCGCCGCTGGTTCGGTGAGGAATTCCTCCCGGTGGTGCGGATGGCCAGGCGCGCCGGCATCGGTGATGAGAACACCAGCGATGCGGAGCTGTACATGTGGCTGGCCTCCGAGCGCTATCGCCTTGTCCGCAGCCATGTCTGGGATGAGCAGATCATCAACGAACTCCGCGAACGACGAGACCACCGCAGGCGGCGACGTCTGCCGTGACGGTCACCGCAGACGTCGCCGAGGTGATGATCCCGGACGCTCAGCGCGCCCCGGCCGCAACGGGCTGTGCGACCCGCAGGTTGTGACCACCGGAGGCGTCGAAGACCGAGATCTTCGCGGGGTCGAAGACCAGCTCGATCTGCTCGCCGCGGGCGGCACGCGACTCCGGGGACAGCCGCGCGATCATCTGCCCGCCACCGAGTTCGGCACCCGAGTCGGCGGCGAGCTCGATCAGCGCATCGTTGGCGGCACGCTCGGTGTCCACGGTGAAGTAGGCGTACTTGTCCGAGCCCATCGACTCGAGCACGTCGACCTTCGCGGTGAACGTGACGCCACGGGCGGCCACCGCCGGGTCGACCAGTCGGGCGTCCTCGAAATGCTCGGGCCGGATCCCCACGAGCACCGACCCGTCGCTCTGCGATGACGAGGCGGCGCCGCTCACCTCGTCGTGATCGGCGAGCGGGATCTCGCCGAGTGCGGTGCGCACGCCCGACGACGTGAGGTTGCCGCTGAGGAAGTTCATCGCCGGCGAACCGATGAACCCGGCGACGAAGACGTTGGTCGGGGTGTCATAAAGCTCCTGCGGCGTGCCGATCTGCTGCACACGGCCGGTGCGCAGCACCACGACCCGGTCACCGAGCGTCATCGCCTCGGTCTGGTCGTGTGTCACGTAGACGGTGGTGGTGCGCAACCGGTCCTGCAGACGCGAGATCTCTGTCCGCATCTGCACGCGCAGCTTGGCATCGAGGTTGGACAACGGCTCGTCCATGAGAAAAGCCTTGGGAGAGCGCACGATCGCGCGACCCATCGCGACGCGCTGGCGCTGACCGCCCGACAGGCTCGACGGCCGCCGGTCGAGGAACGGCGTCAGGTCGAGGATGCGCGCGGCCTCGTCGACCTTGGCGTTGATCTCCGACTTCGACATCTTGGTCAGGGTCAGGGGAAAGGCGATGTTCTGCCGCACGTTCATATGCGGGTAGAGCGCATAGCTCTGGAACACCATCGCGATGTCACGATCCTTGGGGGCTTTCTCGTTCATCCGCTCGCCACCGATGCGCAGCTCACCCGACGAGATGTCCTCGAGGCCGGCGATCATGTTGAGTGTGGTGGATTTTCCACAGCCCGAGGGCCCCACCAGGATCACGAACTCGCCGTCGGCGATGGTGATGTCGATGTCGTCGACCGCCAGCGAACCGTCGGCGAAGCGCTTGCTCACGTGATCGAGAACGATTTCGGCCATTGGACTTATCCCTTCACAGCACCGGAGGTCAGCCCGGCGACGATACGACGTTGGAAGATCAGCACGAAGATGATGATCGGGATCGTGATGACCACGGCCGCGGCCGCGATCGATCCGGTGGGCTCCTCGAACTGCGAGCTGCCGGTGAAGTTGGAGATGGCCACCGGCGCGGTGATGGATCGGTTGGTGGAGGTCAGCGACAATGCCAGCAGAAGGTCGTTCCACGCGAAGATGAAGACCAGGATCGCCGCGGTCACCACACCCGGTGCGGCCAACGGCGCGATCACCTTGCGGAACGCCTGCGAGGGCGTGGCCCCGTCCATCTGCGCAGCCTTCTCCAGCTCCCACGGGATCTCACGGAAGAACGCCGAGAGCGTGTAGATGGCCAGTGGCAGGGCGAAGGTGATGTAAGGGATGATCAGACCCGGCCAGGTGTCGAACAGCCCCACCGTGCGTTCGATGTTGAACATCGGCGTCACCAGCGAGATCTGTGGGAACATCGCGATCAGCAGGGCGGCTCCGACGAAGATCTTCTTGCCCGGAAAGTCCAGCCGCGCAACCGCATATGCGGCGATGGTGCCGATCACCACGGCGATCAGCGTGGTGATCAGACCGATGCCGATCGAGTTGATGAGCGCGCGGGTGAAGTCGTTGGTGGAGAAGATCCCCTTGTAGTTGTCCCAGGTCCATTTCTTGGGGATGAAACTACCGTCGGTGACGCTGCCGACCGGCTTGAACGACAGGCTCATGATCCACCACAGCGGGATGATCGCGTAGAGGATGACCAGCAAATCGGCGACCAGCCAGAAGACCCTCTTGCGCGGCGAGTTGTCCATGACGGCTCACTGCCCTTCCGATGCCGAACCCGGCGCCGAGGCACCGAATCCCTTGATGAACACGAAGGCGATGATCGCCACACAGAGGAAGATCAGGACGCTGATCGCCGATCCGACACCGGTGTTGAACGCCTTGAAGAGGTTGTCGTAGCCCAACAGCGACACCGAATAGGTCTCGTTGTTGCCCTTGGTGAGCACGTAGATGTTGTCGAAGATCCGGAAGGCGTCGAGGCTGCGGAACAGCAGCGCCACCAGGATCGCCGGCTTCATCATCGGCAGGATGATGCGGCGCAGGCGCGTCCATGCCCCGGCCCCGTCGACCTCGGCAGCCTTGATCAGGTCATCGGGAACCAATGCCAGACCCGCCAACAGCAGCAGCGCCATGAACGGCGTGGTCTTCCACACCTCGGCCAGGATGATGATGAACATCGACGGCCAGTGCTCGGTGAGCGGCGCCGACCCGTCGGGTAACAGATTCGCGAGATAGCCCGTTCCCGGTGTCCACGCGTAGTACCAGGAGAAGGCCGCCGCGACGGTGACGATGCCGTACGGGATGAGCACGAGAGTACGGATCAGCGACTTGCCGAAGATGGTGCGGTGCATCACCAACGCGATCGCCAGACCGAGGACGAACTCGATCGCCACCGACACCACGGTGATGAACAGCGTGACCCACAGCGCGGTCCACCAGTACGAATCCCCCAGCACCGTGCCGTAATTGGTGAACCAGACGAATTTGTCCTGCCCGGGAGCCGACAGACTCGACCGGTGCAAGCTGAGCCAGAGGGCATAGAAGATCGGGTATCCGGTCACCACCAGCATGAGGACCGCGGCCGGTGCGATCAGCCACAGTCCCAGCCGACGCTCGGCACGACGACCCGCCGACATCTCACCCTTGTGCGGTGTCTGCGCACCGTGACGTCCGCCCGATGTGTCGTCGTCCGCCGTCGCGGTCGCCACCGCGCCCGGTGCGGATGAGGAGTTCTCGGCCTCACGCCGCGCATGCCTGCCGTGTGCGTGCTCACTCGAAGTCGTCATGGGATGAGCCCCTTGCCGTCGATGGCTTTACGGACGGTATCTGCCAGGGTGTCGACCATCGACGCGGGATCCCACGATCCCACCGGCGACAGTTTCGCCACGACCAGAGTCGAAATGGCCTGATAGACCGGCGAAGCCGGGCGCAGTGCAGCGGTGTCGGTCTGCAACTGGTCGCGGATGTCGTCCCCCATCGGATAGGCGGCCTTGAACTCGGGATCGTCGTAGAGCGCCGAGATCGTGGGCGGGGTACCGCCGCTGATCGAGTACACCTTCTGCGCCGCTTCGTCGGTCAGACACTGAGCGGCCTTGAACGCCAACGCCTTCTTCTGCGAGGTCGAGGCGACGGCGATGTTCACCCCGCCCAGCGTCGACTTGGCCGCAGTGCCCTGTACGACACCGGGATAGAGGCCGAAGTTGAACTTGGTACGCACCAGATCGTTGACCGGGCCGAGCTCGGAATCCTTCGGAGGGTTGTCCGGATCGGCGAATTTCGCCTTGTACCTGGTCATCTCGGGGAAGAAGGAGACATCCCCCGACGCCGCGTTGGACCGCATCGAGGGGAACACGAAGGGCCAGTTGACCTCATAGCTGGCCTTGCCCGACTCCATACCCAGCCGGGCGGCACTCTCGTCGGAGTTGGTGATCGACGGATCGTGACCGGGTGCGGTCGCCACCGCCTTGAGGATCGACAGTGCCTTCTCGGTGGCCTGACGGTGCGCCGGGGTGTCGTTGAGCGTCACCTTGTCGGGGTCTTCGGGGTCGAGGATCATGCCGCCGGCGCTCTGCAGCACCGAGTTGAACCACACCATCAGACCCTCGTACTGCTTGCCCTGCACCATGATGTAGCTCGGTCCGCCCTGTTGGCGGATCTTCTCGGTGTCGGAGAGCATCTGATCCCAGGTGGTCGGGGGCGTGGTGCGTCCGAGGTACTTCTGCTCGATATCCGGCCGGTACCAGAGCAATTGGGTGTTGGTCCAGGTGGGTATCGCATACAGACGCTCGGCGGAGTCGGAGGTCGACTTCCACATCGCGGTGTTGAGCGGACCGCCGAGCGATTGCTTGGCGATCGTGGCGGCCAGAGCGGCGGGTACCGGCTCGATCCAGCCGGCGTCGGCGAACTCGGCAGTCCAGACCACGTCCATACCCATCAGATCCAGCGAATGGTCATTGCCCGCGAGTCGTCGCGCCAGCTGGAGTCGCTGATCGTCGGCCGCTTTGGGCAGCGGATGGGTCTTGATGACGTACTCGCCGTGTGAATCCGCGCTGCACTTGTCGCCGACCTGCTCGATGAACGACGCGCCGTCGGCAGGCGGATAGATGTTGAGGGTGTGGTCGCCCGACGACGATCCGCACGCACTCACACTCGGGATGATCGCGACGCTCGCGGCCGCGGCGACGCCCCAGCGGCGCATGCGTCTGCCCCGATTCCCCTTCCACTTCACGCACATCCTCCTCGATGACGGCACGCGCGAAGCCTGACGCAGCATGCAGCAGTGAACGCTTTGTGTGCCGATCACGTTAGCCCGGCCGAACAGTGATGGTCAGCACATTCGGACAATCACCGACCGCGTGTCCGTACCGTGCGCATGTCTGAGAAGCCCCGCCGCACTGAGGCATCTGGGGGATCGACTCCGCGACGGGTCACCGCCCCGCAGAAGAGATGGGTACCTGACGCGCTCAGTGGGACAGATCGAGATGCGACAGCATGGTGCGGGCCTTCTCCGCCGTCTTGGGATCGCAGATCACGTCGTAGCGCCCGGCGACGAGCTGCATGGTGGAGGCGAAGTCGCGCTGACCTCGGGTGGCCGCATACGGGATGGCCGCGGTGATGATGCCGAAGATCAAGCCGCCGATCACGCCGAACAGCAACGGCGCCAAAGGATTCTTCACCACCAGCGAGACCATCAGTCCGAAGAACAGACCCAGCCACACACCCGAGGCCATCCCGGTGCTGAGCACCTTGCCCCAGGTGAGTCGCCCGAGAACCCGTTCGACCTGCATGAGATCGACACCGACGATGGTGACGTCCTCGACAGAGAATTCGTTGTCCGACAGGTAATCGACCGCTCGCTGCGCCTCGGCGTAGGTGTTGTAGGACCCGATCGGCCACCCCCTCGGCGGCGTCGGTAGACCCGACGCCGCGCGAGCACCGGGGTTCATCGGATTCGTCATCGCAAGCTCAGCTCCTCGAAGTCGGTCGAGCGGCGCACCGCGTTCGGCGATCCGGTCCCGCGGCGCACCACCGATCATCCCACCCACACGCGCGGATGCGCCACGAAACACCCCGACGATCGGCGGCGGGTCGGCCGATCGTCGCTCACGGGCGGCACCGGCCACTTCCCGGCCACGCACCCGCACACACGTCACATGCGTGATGTCGGACGAGCGCGGGGACGGGTAATACGCTTAGCACCATGGCAACGGTGACCAAGGCGTTCGTGGCCCGACTCGCGGGGCTGGCGGTCCTCGGTCCCGACGGCGAGTCGATCGGCCGCGTCCGCGATGTGGTGGTCGGCGTGCGTTCGGATTCCCAGCGTCCACGGGCGCTCGGACTGGCGGTGGAACTGCCGACGCGCAAGCGGATCTTCGTGCCGATGCTGCGGGTGAACTCTCTCGAGCCCACCGCGGTGGTCCTCAACACCGGCACGGTGAGTCTGCGGCGATTGAATCTGCGACCGGGTGAGGCCCTGGTCATCGGTCAGATCCTCGACACACGGGTACGCATCGACGATCCCGATCTCCCCGACCTGCGCGACAGCGATGTGGTGGTGGTCGACGTGGAGATCGAACGCACGCAGACGCGGGACTGGCTGGTCGGCCGGGTGGCCGTGCGCACCATCCGCTCGCGACTCGGCCGCCGCGGCGAAACCCACGTGGTGGCGTGGAACTACGTGCACGGACTCAGCCATACCACCCTGTCCCTACCAGGACAGGGTGTGGCACAAGCGATCTCGCAGTTCGACGGAATGCGCGCCGCCGACGTGGCCAACGTCTTGCGTGAGCTGCCCGACAAGCGCAGGCAGGAGATCGCCGCGGCACTCGACGACGAACGGCTCGCCGACGTCGTGCAGGAGCTGCCCGCCGACGACCAGACCTACCTGCTGACCCATATGGAGGTCGAGCGGGCTGCCGACGTCCTCGAGGCGATGGAACCCGACGATGCCGCCGACGTGCTCGGCGAACTCCCCGAGGCCGACGCCGAGAAACTGCTGCAGCTGATGGACCCGGTGGAATCCGAACCGGTGCGACGTCTGCTCACCCACTCCCCCGACACCGCCGGTGGTCTGATGACCCCCGAACCGCTCGTGGTGACGGCCTCGACCACTGTGGCCGAGGCGTTGGCCCGCGCGCGCGACCCTGATCTGACACCGGCCTCGGCGAGGATGGTCTACGTGGTCCGCCCGCCGACGTCCACACCCACCGGCCGTTATCTCGGATGCGCACATCTGCAGGCCCTNCCGTTATCTCGGATGCGCACATCTGCAGGCCCTGCTGCGCGAACCTCCGGCCAACCTGGTCGCCGCGGTGCTCGACAAGGACTTGCCGGCGCTGTCGCCCGAGGACGATCTGGAGACCGTCACCCGCTACTTCGCTACCTATAACCTTGTGTGCGGTCCGGTTCTCGACGAAGCCCGCCACCTGCTCGGTGCGGTGACCGTCGACGACCTCCTCGACCATCTGCTACCCGATGACTGGCGGGAGAGCGAACCCGAGGACGCCGACCAACCCGCACACTGATCCACGCCCGACCTGATCTGGAGGTGAACCGATGAGCCCGGATTCGTCGTCGTCATCGGGACGCCGACTCGACACACCGATCGGGCGTCGCAAGCTGCGTATCTCGATCGACCCCGACCTGATCGGCAACTACAGCGAACGCGCCGCACGGTTCCTGGGCACTGGCCGCTACCTGCTCATCCAGACCGTCATTGTGGTGGTGTGGATCATCTTGAACCTTGCATGGGTGGCGATCCGGTGGGATCCCTATCCGTTCATCTTGCTGAACCTGGCGTTTTCCACCCAGGCCGCCTACGCCGCACCCCTGATCCTGCTCGCGCAGAACCGTCAGGAGAACCGCGACCGCATCGCACTCGAGGAAGACCGCTCGCGCGCAGAACAGACCAAGGCCGATACCGAATTCCTGGCCAGGGAACTCGCCTCAGTGCGCCTGGCTGTTGGCGACACCGTCAGTCGCGACTACCTCCGCAAGGAACTCGACGACCTGCGTGACGATCTACGCAAACTTCTCGAACGTACTGACGAGGCTCTTGACGAGAAGTCACGCTGACCTGCAATTGCGGTGCAGCCCATCACATTTGTGTGTGTCACCGACCTCCTCTGGCACATCGCGTGAGCACGCACACCGAGTAACCTGCTTCGCGTCTGTCGTGTGAATGGATTTATTTCACTCCACTCATCTTCTGTTTCAGTCCCATGTATCGTGACGGTTGTCACCAGCGTTGGGGCAGACACCGATCGGGATGATGCGAATCGCAGCACACCGAGTCGCCAGTACACCGAGTCGTCTGCCCGGATCGACACAGGAGATCCCCGGACTGTGATCGCCAAGAAGCAACCGACTCTGCGTCGGTGGGTCAAGGGCACCCGGTCGGGATTCCGCTTTCCTCAGCTGCTCAGTGCGAGCGCGCTCAGTGCGTTGGTCGTCTTCGGCCTCGCCGGCATCGCTGGGGCGAGCGGACAACCCACGATCGCGCAGCGTGAAGCCGCGGCCCGCCCCACACCACCGGCAGCCGGGGTGCTGACCGGGCCGGCGCGAGCAGCAGCCTTCGCCCCGCCGGTGAACACACCCGGTGGCGGGCAAGGACTTCCCGGCGGAGGATCGTCGGACATGTCCGGTTCGCTGACCGCGGCCGATCTCGCCTCGATGGCGGCGCTGTCGCAGGCCGGTTTCGCCGGCGGCCCGCTGGGTATCCCCGAGATCGTGCTGCGCGCCTACAAGCTGGCCGCCGACAGGGTGAACGCCGAGTCGCCGGGGTGTGACATCCCCTGGGCGTTGCTGGCGGGTATCGGCAAGGTCGAGTCCAACCACGCCGGCAATGGTGCCGTCGACTCGTCGGGCAGGACGCTCGTACCCATCCGGGGCCCCGTCCTCGACGGGACACTGCCGGGCAATGAGGTCATCACCCTCTCCGACGCCGGGGGTGCGACCGGCGGCCCGCAGTACGCCAGCGCCGAGGGACCGATGCAGTTCCTCCCGGGAACCTGGGCCCGGTGGGGCGCCGACGGCAACGGTGACGGGAAGGCCGACGTCGACAACGTCTTCGACGCCACGTTGAGTGCCGGACGCTATCTGTGCTCCGGTGTCACCGGCGGAATCATGAACAACGGCAACCAGATCCGCGCCGTCCTCCGCTACAACAACTCCATGCAGTACGTGGGGCTCGTGCTGTCGTATGCGGCGGCCTACGCGGCCGGCGTCACACCGACAGTGCCGGTGATCGATCTGCGCACTGTCTCCGGCGACGGGGTCGACGGTAATGCCGATCCCGGCGCGGCCGGTGGTGCACCCGACCCTGCCGACCGCACGTCGGCGACCAGCACGAACAAGGACAAGAAGAACAAGGACAGCACGAAGAAGGACAGCAGGAAGCCGGGATCACCCTCGACTCCCGGGGGCCCGTCCACACCGTCGGGTGTGCCGCCGTCGACGCTGTGTCTGGTCGTCTGCTTCCCCGTCCCGTCGATCTCGATCCCGCCACTGCCGACGCTGCCGCCACTGCCGACGCAATTGCTCCCGCAGCGCCAGCCCGCGCCTCCGGCGACCCCGTGCCCGACACCACCTCCGCCGACGACCCGCACCCCGAAGAAGCCCGTCACGTGCACGCCCACACCGTCGACGCCGTCCACACCACCGCCGGCCGGCGCCCCGGCGACCACCACGCCCAAGCCCGCACCCTCGAAGCGGGTCGCGCCACCACCTGCGGCGCCCGCCGCACCCACCACCAGCCCGGTGCCGACACCGCATCGCTAGGCCGACCTCACGCGAGTGGCGACCGCGTCGTCGTCGGGCGATCCGCACGCGGATAAGCTGGCGGGGATGAATGCTGCAATTCCGGCCGACTCCACGATCCGCGCCGCTCTGGCCAAGGTGATGGACCCCGAGATCGGCAAACCGATCACCGACCTGGGCATGGTCAAGTCGATCGACGTCACCGATGACGGTGCGGTGAACGTCGGCGTGTACCTCACCACCTCCGGATGTCCGATGCGCACCGAGATCGCCGACCGTGTGCGCACGGCGGTCGCCGACATCCCCGGGACCGGCCCGGTGACGGTCGAACTCGACGTGATGGACGACGACCAGCGCACCGAACTGCGTAAACAGCTGCGCGGTGACCGCGGCGAACCGGTGATCCCCTTCGCCCAGCCCGGTTCACTCACCCGCGTCTACGCGGTCGCGTCGGGTAAGGGCGGCGTCGGAAAATCGAGCGTCACGGTGAACCTGGCGGTGTCGCTGGCAGCGCGCGGACTCAGCGTCGGTCTCCTCGACGCCGACATCTACGGACATTCGGTGCCCCGGATGATGGGTAGCGACGCGGTGCCCACCCAGGTGGAGAAGATGATCCTCCCGCCGATCGCGCACGGGGTGAAGTTCATCTCCATCGCACAGTTCACCAAGGGGAACACCCCGGTGGTGTGGCGTGGGCCGATGCTGCACCGCGCACTCCAGCAGTTCCTCGCCGACGTGTACTGGGGTGACCTCGACGTCCTGCTCCTCGACCTCCCGCCCGGAACCGGCGATGTGGCGATCTCGATCGCACAGCTGATCCCCTCGGCCGAAATCCTCGTGGTGACCACGCCGCAGCAGGCGGCCGCCGAGGTCGCCGAGCGGGCCGGTGCCATCGCACTGCAGACACGACAGAAGATCCTCGGCGTGGTGGAGAACATGTCGTGGATGACGCTGCCCGACGGCTCGCGCATGCAGCCGTTCGGCTCCGGCGGCGGTGCCGCCGTGGCAGAAAGCCTCACCCGCAGCGTGGGCTCGCAGGTGGAGTTGCTCGGACAGGTCCCGCTCGATCCGGCGCTGCGCGAGGGCGGCGACGCGGGGACTCCGATCGTGCTGGGCGATCCGGAGTCCGAGGCCGCGGGTGCACTACGCGCGATCTCCGACCGGCTCGCCGTGCGTCGCCGCGGACTGGCCGGCATGAGCCTGGGGATCGACACCACCCGCCACTGATCGCGGCGGCGCCGACTGAGGGATCACCAACTGGAGATCCACCGACTGGGGAATCAGCGGCGGGGATCGACGCCCTCGGTCAGGTCGCGTCCCACTGGTCGACAGTCGATTTGTGGTCGGCATCGGAAGGGCTGTCGACGGCCGGTCGCGGCGCGCGGGTCCGCGTATGCGTGGGCCCGTCCGACGCCTGCGAGATATCCGGCGTGCGATCGGCGAGAGCGGCGGCGTCCTGTGAGCCGGCGGGCACCGGACTCGAGACCGGTTTGACCGGCGCCTCGTCGAAGTTGCCGGTGAAGAACGAATCGTCGCCGTCGAGAAGATGTTTGGTGATGATGGAGCGCGGCGTCATCCCGCGCAGCTCGTTGAGCTCGGCGAGCGGCTTGCGGAGATCCTCGAACTCCGGCCCCATCTCGTTCTTGAGGTTCTCGGTGGCCCCTGTCGCATAATCCCGCACCTGGCGGATGCTGCGCATCGTCCACGACACCGCTCCGGGCAACCGCTCCGGCCCCAGGATCACCAGACCGGCGATCACCAGGATGAGCACCTCACCCCACCCAACGCTTCCGAACACGCGTTAAGAGTACGCCGCGACCCCGGCATTTCCACTCGGAGCATCCCGTTGGCTGCGGGCCGTCGGGATGGCGATGCCGCCAGGGCCCGACGGTCTGCGCTCAGGCTGGTCGTGCCGCGGACAGCCCCGGCACGTGAACGCCGACGCCACCGACTCAGGAATCCGCGGCGGGGCGCACCGAGGTGGTGAAGGTTCGGCCGTCACGCCAGTAGGTCACCGGCACCGACTTTCCGATCGCGGAATTCTGGACCGCCACGGTGAGCTCGTCGGCGCTCTCGATCGGGCGGTCGCCGAACTGCGTGATCACGTCGTTCTCGCGGAGGCCTGCCGCCGCCGCGGGGCCGCCAGCCACCACATTGCGCACCAGTGCACCGAGCACTCGATCGTTGCGGACAGAGCTCGCGTTCACCCCGATCTGGGCGTGGACGGCGCGGCCGTCACGGATCAGCGACTCGACCACCGGTATCGCCTCGTTGATGGGGATGGCGAAACCGAGTCCGATCGATCCGCCGCCGGGCACCAGGCCCGCGGTGTTGATGCCGATGACCTTCGCCCGGTCGTCGACCAGCGGCCCGCCGGAGTTACCCGGGTTGATGGCCGCATCGGTCTGGATCGCGTCGATCACCGCGTCGGTGTCGGATGTGGCGTCGGGCCGCAGCGGCACGGGACGGTTCACGGCCGACACGATGCCGCTGGTGACCGTTCGATCCAGGCCCAGCGGCGAACCGAAGGCCACCACCTCCTCGCCGATCTGCAGCGCGGAGGAGTCACCGAGCGAGGCCACGGTCAGGTTGCTCACCGAGTCGACCTTGATCACCGCGAGGTCGGTGCGGATGTCGCGACCGACGATCCGCGCGGGGACACGCGTCCGGTCGTAGAACACCACCTCGAGCTTGGCCGAACGGTCGTTTGCCGCCATCGACACCACGTGATTGTTGGTGACGATGTACCCGTTCTTGTCGATCACCACACCCGAGCCGGTCCCGAAGGCGTTCGCCGAGCGGACGTCCACCGACACCACCGACTTCTCGACGGCTCGAGCCACCCGGGCGACCGAACCCCGCGGCGACGAGTTGTCGCCGCCGCTGCCCGACAGATGGACCGAATCGGAGAACAGCGGGGCCGACACCTCGGCGGTGAGACGTCCGATCAGACCGCCCACCAGTCCGATGAGCAGTGCGCCGACGCCCAGGACCACCAGTGCCTGCCAGGTGATGGCGCGGTCGAACAACAGCGACCGCACCCCCACCTTCGGGCCGGCGGCCGTGGGTTCGGGTGCGCGAGGGGCAGCGAGCGCCGGATCGTCGAGGGAGGCCACCGAGTCGGGGTCGCGCCAGGGATCCGGCGGAGATGCCGGGGCATCGTCGTCATCCCCGAAACGCGCGTCGGGGTCGCGGGGCATCGGGTCCGACGTTCCCTCCGGCCGGCCGAAGGCCTCCCGAAGCACCGGATGCGGATCGGCGACGACCGGTTGCGGCCGGCGTGCGCCGCTGAGGGTTCCGGTGGGGACACCGCCGGGGGCGAACGATCCACTCACTCCCTCGGGCCGGCCGAACACTGCGGCAGCGCCCGCGGGCACCGGTTCCTGGCGGGGATTGCGTCCGGGTGCGCTCGCATGCGACCCCGGCGTGTCATCAGCGTCACGCTGGGCCCACGTACTGTCCCGGTCGGCCGCGCCGCCGCCGGGGCCTGCCTCGCGTGAGTGCTGGTTGTCCGCACGTCCCGTCGGGGACGTCGGCGCTGTGGGGGACGTCGGCGCTGTGGGAGCCGTCGGTGGCGTGGCACTTCCCGGGGAAGTGGTGTCGGGGGTATCCGGCCCGGAATCGCCGTTGCGATCAGTCATTGTCCGACCGAGGTTACCGAGCCTGCCCGGCGACCGATGCGATGCGGGCACCGGTGTCGCCGCCGGACGCAGAATCGGCGTGGTCGGCCGGTGTCGTCACGGGCGGTGTCGTCACGGGTGGCGGCTCAACGATCACGCCACGGGCCACGATGCAGATGAAGGCCAGAACGCCGGCGTCCGCGGTGGCGTTCGGGATCAGCCGACATGTCGATCTCCCTGGTCGGGATCTGCTGCAGCGACCCGAGGAGTCCGGTGGGGATGGCCACGTCGTCGGACTGGCGCAGCGCCGCACGCGCTGCGGCCTGGGCCTCCACCTCGGCGCGGCAGGTGACGCACAGCGTCAGGTGGCGGGTGGCTCGCATGAAGGCGACGGCACCGAGCTCGTTGTCGACGAAAGCAGCGACCGCCTCGATCGAGAGGTGGTCGGTCGGGGCGAATCGCGGTGGCTGACGATCCGCCGGCCAGGGCCGATCGCCGCATGCCGACTCGTTCTCGAGTGCGCGCTCGTTGGGGACGGGCTGGTCGGTCCGGGCGGGACCGCTGTCGGGGAACCCGTCGCGAGCATCCCCGGGGACGTCATCTCGATGGGGTCGCTCGCCGCGAGAGCGAAAAACCGCCATCGTGTGTCCTCCTGCTCGTCGTCTGCCTGGGCCGGTCGATCCACGCTCGCGGACCGAACCCGGCTCGTCGGTGCACGACCACCGTAGGCACGTGATGGGGTGACGCGCATGAAGTCGGGCGTCGCGCACGGGGTCGGGTGTCCGCACCGCAGGTTCAACGACCCGGCCCCGTCGCGAGTTCCACGGCCCGCGGTCACCGACCACGGTCACCGCGTCAGCTGCGGCCGGCGCTCAGCGGCGAGGAGGATCCTTGCAGGAGTGTGAGGTGGTCGCGGATCGCCTGGCGACCACGGTGGATACGAGAACGCACTGTGCCCAGTTTCACACCGAGAGTCGCGGCGATCTCCTCATAGGACAGGCCCTCGATGTCACACAGGACCACCGCGGCGCGGAACTCCGGAGCCAGTGCATCCAGTGCAGCCTGCAGGTCGGGGTCGAGGTTCGCGTCGCTGTAGGCCTGCTCGGGGTCGGGCGTCGACCCGGGGACACGGTCGTAGTCCTCGGGCAACGCCTCCATCCGGATCTTGGCCCGTCGGCGGACCATGTCGAGGAACAGGTTGGTGGTGATGCGGTGCAGCCATCCCTCGAAAGTGCCCGGCCGGTAGTTCGACAGCGACCGGAACACCCGGATGAACGTCTCCTGGGTCAGATCCTCGGCGTCGTGCTGATTACCCGAGAGACGAAACGCCAGACGGTACACACGGTCGGCATGCTCGCGGACCAGCTCGTCCCACGAGGGCATCAACGTCTCGTCGCCGGTAGCGTCGAATCCGGCGGTGCCGGTGTGCGGCGCAGATACGGACTCGTCGGTGTGGTCCTGGAAGTCGGTCTGGTCCTGGATGCCGGTGCGGTCCTGGATGCTTCGGGTGATCGTGGACTCCATATCGGTGGCCGAAGAATGCTCGGCGGAACGGGAAGAATGCTCGGTGGCAAGGGCATGCAGGTCGTAATGACCGGTGTGGCCGTACGCGCTCGTGGCCTCGGGCGCGCGCTGGCCGGTGGGGTGTTCGGTGGACTCGTTCATCGGCGCTCTCCGCTCCTGCCGGTCAAGCGTGAGTTCACAATCGTCAACAACCTTGGGTCTATGACATTTGTTCCCCGGAAACCATGTGTCAACTGCGGCAGCACGCTCAACGCGTGCACATCCGACAGTCGAGACGCGGCCTGGCGTCGCGCGCCGCCGAGCGCTGCGCGCACCGGAGGCCGCTCACGAGACAAGAGCCTGCTGTCGGTCACTCCCTCACCATTTCCCAGCCGATTGTGGCGGCACTATGAGTGGGCTGAGGTTTGCCTGAGAGTCGGTTTGCCTGAGAGTCGGTGTGCATGAAGATCGGCGCACCACCGAACCGCAGGTACACGCCCACCGCTGACCCGCGCACGCCCACCGCTGACCCGCGCGGATGCGCACCGATGATCCCGTCGGGGTGCATCGATGCTCTAGTGTTCTTGAACGTGACAGGCACCGAGCACGCACCCGATCCCGGCTCATTGACCGCCTACGCGGAGTCCGCCATCGCCGAGGACGACACCCTTCGGGATGCACGTGCCCGCGCCGCCGAATTGGGCGCGCCCACGATCACGCCCGCGGTCGGTGCCACACTGTGCATGCTGGCGCGGCTGACCGACGCGCACTCGGCGGTCGAGGTCGGCACCGGCGCGGGCGTCGGTGGACTGTGGATCCTCGGCGGCATGTCGTCCGAGGGGATCCTCACCACCATCGACGACGAATCCGAGCATCACGCCGCTGCCCGCGCGGGCTTCTCGGCAGCCGGCATCAGCCCGTCGCGTACCCGCCTGATCACCGGCCGCGCGGCCGATGTGCTGCCGCGGCTGGCCGACGCCTCCTACGACCTGATCTTCATCAACGGCGAGGTGATCGACCAGCCCCGCTATGTCCGGGAGGCATTGAGACTGGTGCGCCCGCGCGGCGTGATCGTCGTCCACGACGCGGCCGCCGGCGGGAAGATCGCCGACCCCGACTTCACCGACCCGGAGACCACGGCGGCACGCGAGGCAGCCACCATCATCGCCGAGGACGAGACCCTGCTCCCGGTGGTCATCCCACTTGGCGAGGGTCTCCTCGCAGCGGCCAAAGCCCCTGTCTCAGAGACTGATTCGTCCACGTCCTGACACCCGCCGAGCCGGCAGGGGGCGAGCTGACACCCGCCGAGCTGACGGGGACGAGTGCCCTCGCACGACTCAGACGTCGGTCGAGTAGCGGATGCCGCCGTCGGGAATCTCCACCCCTGGCCAGACACGGGCACCGCGCAGGAGCTCGCATCGCGCACCGATGTCGGCGCCGTCGGCGATGACACCGTCACGGATCAACGCGCGCGGTCCGATGCGGGCGCCGAATCCCACGATCGAACGCTCGACCACTGCGCCCGCCTCGATCACCGCACCGTCGAAGACCACCGCACCGTCGAGGCGTGCGCGCGCACCGATCTCGGCACCGCGACCGACCACCGTGCCACCGATCAGCAACGCACCGGGCGCGACCCCGGCCCCCTCGTGGACGAGACTCTCGCCGCGATGTCCCGACAACGCCGGGGACGGCGCGATACCGCGCACCAGATCGGCCGAGCCACGGACGAAGTCCTCGGGTGTGCCCATGTCACGCCAGTAGGTCGCGTCGACGTATCCGTAGACCCGATTGCCGTTGCGCAGCAACGTCGGGAACACCTGGCGCTCCACCGACACCGCGGTGTCGGCCGGGATCTGCTCGATGATCGACTTGTCGAAAACGTACGTGCCCGCGTTGATCTGGTCGGTCGGCGGATCCTGGGTCTTCTCGATGAACGCGGTCACCCGACCCTCGTCGTCGGTGGGGACCGAACCGTATGCGCGGGGGTCGCCGACACGGACGAGGTGCAGGGTGACGTCGGCGTCGTTCTCCTCGTGGGTGCGCAGAACCGCACCGAGATCACAGCCGCTGAGCACGTCGCCGTTGAACACCATGACGGTGTCGTGCTTGATGCTGTCGTAGACATTGCGGATTCCGCCGCCCGTACCGAGTGGCTCGGACTCGGTGACGTACTGGATGGACAATCCGAGTTTGGAGCCGTCGCCGAAGTACTCCTCGAACACGCTGGCCTTGTAGGACGTCGACAAGATCACGTCGGTGATCCCGGCGGACCGGATACGACTGAGCAGATGTTGCAGGAACGGCAGGCCCGCGGTGGGCAGCATCGGTTTGGGGGTCGACAACGTCAGCGGACGCAGGCGGGTGCCCTGCCCGCCCACCAGGACCACGGCCTGCACCGGCAACGGTGTGGCGGGATCGGCGGGTGTGGAAACCTCGGAACCGGTCATGGCATCTCCCACTGTGAGGGTCGAGTCGTCATCGGGTGGTCATCAGAGTCACGTGCTCGTCGGGGTCACGTGCTCATCGGGGTCACGCGGTCGTCGGGGTTAAGTGGTCGTCGGGTCGAACGGCCGGACTCTCGTTGTCAGGAGTGATCATCACGGCGTGCGGCCCGTACCGCCAGTCGGGAACGCATCGCCAGTCCGGCGCGCAGTGCCCACCGCAGCGGCGCCTGCCACGCGTGCGGGTGCCGGTCGGCCTGGAACCGGTAGGCGCTGCGGTGGTGGGCAGGCAACATCAACTCCGGATGCTTTCCGGCCGAGTGGCCCTTGTCGTGGACGATCTCGGCGTCGGGGACATAGACGTTGAGCCAGCCGGCTGTGGCCAGCCGGTCACCGAGGTCCACATCCTCCATGTACATGAAGTAGCGGGAGTCGAAGCCGTTCACCGACTCGAAGGCACTGCGGCGCAACACAAGACACGAACCCGAGAGCCAGCCGACGCTGCGTTCGGAGATGGACTGGTCGTCCTGCCGATAGGACGCAGTCCACGGATTGGACTTCCACACCGCGCCGAGCAGCGCATGTCCGGTTCCCGAGACCAGGTCCGGTACGCGACGGGCCGACGGGTACACCGTGCCGTCGGGTTCGCGGATCAGCGGGCCCAGCGAGCCGGCACGCGGCCAGCGGTCCGCAGCGGCCAGCAGCGCGTCGAGCGAACCCTCACCCCACACCACGTCGGGGTTGGCGACCACCACGAAATCCACCGGCTCGGCATCGGGCCCGTCGGACGTGCGTGCCAGTCGGCCCAGCTCGGCGACGGCCCGGTTGACCGCACCGCCGTAACCGATGTTCGCCCCGGTGCGCACCACGTGCACCCGCTCGAACTCGTCGGCCACGGCTGCCGGCACGTCATCGGACTCGGCGTTGTCGGCGATCACCACGAGCGGTGCGGCGGTCGTGGCGCGCCCAAGGCTCGCGACGAACGCACGCAGATGGTCGCCCGAGAAATACGACACGGTGACCACCGCGAACGACGACCGCCCCCGGGCCGGCACCCCGGTGCCGGGCAGGGACTGCTGGTCGGGGTGCGAGGTTGCGGTCACGCCCGACACCCTAACAATCGCCGGTGCGCATCCTTCATCGCTGCGCGGCCGAGTCGCCCAACGTGCCCGACTCGGCCGGTGCCGCCGCGATGGCGGCGTGCAGCGCGGCCTGCCACTCGCGCAGTGGGGTGAGGCCGGCCTGTGACCACGACCGGTTCGACAGCACCGAATACGACGGGCGCGGAGCCGGGCGCGGGAACTCCTCGGTGGTGCAGGGCTGCACACGGGCCGGATCTGCCCCGACCTCGGCGAACACCGCCCGCGCGAGCTCGAACCACGTACACGAACCGGCATTCGTGGCATGAAGGATCGCCCCGATTCGGCCCTCGCCCGGCGTGGTCGCGAGTTCGAGGAGACCCTGCGCCAGGTCGACGGTGTAGGTGGGCGACCCGCGCTGATCGTCGACGACGCGTACCTGATCTCGCGTCTGTTCGAGCCGACGCATGGTCGAGACGAAGTCGGCATTGGCCGGGGTGCCCGTGTAGACCCATGCCGTCCGCACGATCGTGGTCCGCGGGTCGGTCGCCCGTGCGGCCAGCTCGCCGTCCCGTTTGGTACGACCGTAGACCGACGCCGGCGTCACCCCGTCGGCGTCATCGGGCTCATACGGGCGCGTGGCACGACCGTCGAAGACGTAATCGGTGGACACGTGGATCAACCACGCCCCCGATCGCCGGGTCTGTTCGGCGAGCAGCCGCGGCCCGGCGGTATTGACGGCCGCAGCACCGTCTGGATCGGATTCGGCGGCGTCGACCTGGGTGTGGGCGGCGCAGTTGATCACCACATCACCGGCGGTGAGTGCTGCCAATCCCGAGCGCACCGAGTCCGGATCGCTGATGTCGAGTTCGCCGGAACCGAATGCACGCACCGGCCACGGGGATCGGGCGGCGACCTGCCTGCCGAGCTGTCCACGCGCGCCGGTGACGTAGATGGTCGGCGTCGGGGTCTCCCCGACTGCTCCTGCACTCACTGACTCCCCCTGTGACCCGGTTTTATCCGATCGACAACGGATTGCTGCACGCCACCTGCGCCGCCGATCACGACGACCCTCGTACTGCACGTCCGCGACCGCGATGAGGTGGGCGACACCGACTCGGCGGCGTTGCGGTCCCACGCATGCGTCATCGTCGCACGTAACCTGACACCATCACGTATTCGCGATGGCGAATCGTCGTGAGCGGCCGCGCAGTGCGGTCGCAAGCCACTATCAGCGAGGAGCCAGGGGACTCGGGTGCCAGAGGAGATGCACGACGGGCGACGTTCGCCGCGCCGCCGGTCGGCGCAACCGCCCAGCCAGTCCGATCCCCGGTCGCAGCGCGATCCCGGCGATGCTCGCGAGGCCGGCGGTCGGCCCCGTCGCGACAGCGGCAATCCGGCTCCCCGTCGCGACAGCGGCAATCCGGCTCCCCGTCGCGACAGCGACAATCCACCTCCCCGTCGCGACAGCGGCAATCCGGCTCCCCGTCGCGACAGCGACAATCCACCTCCCCGTCGCAGGAACGACACTCCACCTCCCCGTCGCAGGAGCGACAATCCGCAGGCGGGCGGTCGGCCCCGTCGACCATCGTCCGACGCCCAGCGGGCCGGTCACGGTTCCGCCGAGCCCCGAGGTGGCGACCCCGACCAGAACCGGCGCACGTCCGCGGGCGGTCGCAACGCCGGCGGAGGTGACCCCCGCGGTGCGGGTCGCACGCGCAGGCCGCGCACCACTGAGCCGGGCGACGCCGGTTCCCCGTCGACCAGGTCGGGTTCCACACCGCGTGCGGCCGGCCATCGGACAGACACGCACAACCCGGCGCCCGACGGCCACCACCCGATCCGGCGGCAGGCGGATGCATCCCGGACATCGCGACAGTCCCGGCCGGCGCGCACGCAGCGATCGGGGAACGGCAGTCGGCGTCGTGACACCGCGGGAGCGGCCCGCCCCGGCACACAACGGTCGGGCACCACGGCTCCCGCGCGCACGGGGGCGATGGCGATGCTCCTGCCCCGCTACTGGGGTCGCGCGCTGATCGCACTGGTGTCGGTGGTGATCCTGTTGCTCACCGGATACGCCTGGCACAGCGTGACCACACTGGAGTCGCGTGTGACCAAGCTGGGCGGCCTCGGCCTGGGCTCCGGCAAAGACGGCGCCGTGGACATCCTGCTGGTCGGCACCGACTCGCGCACCGATGCCAACGGCAACCCGCTGTCGGCCTCGGAGTTGGCGAAAATGCATGCCGGCGACGACGTCTCGACCAACACCGACACGATCGTTCTGGTGCGCATCCCCACCGACGGGTCGTCGGCGACAGCCATCTCGATCCCCCGCGACACCTACGTCGACGTGCCCGGGCTCGGCAAGAGCAAGATCAACGGCGCATTCGGCGCCACCAAAGAGCTCAAACGCGAGGCCCTGGTCAATGCCGGCGACGATCCCGCCGACGCCGAGAAGCAGGGTGTCCAGGCTGGGCGAAAGGCGCTGGTGGACACCGTCGAACAACTCACCGGCGCCCAGATCGACCACTATGCCGAAATCGGACTGGTCGGCTTCGTCCTGCTCACCGATGCTGTCGGCGGAGTGGACGTCTGTCTCAAAGCTCCTGTGAACGAACCGTATTCGGGCGCGCACTTCCCCGCCGGCGAACAGACCCTCGACGGCGACGAGGCATTGAGTTTCGTGCGGCAACGGCACGGACTGCCGCGCGGTGACCTCGACCGCATCGTCCGCCAACAGGTGTTCATGGCCTCGCTGGCGCACAAGGTCCTCTCGGCGGGCACCCTGTCGAATCCGAGCAAACTGTCGAATCTGGAGAAGGCGGTCAGCCGGTCGATCGTCATCGACGACGACTGGGACGTGGTGCGTTTCGTCGAGCAGCTCAAGGATCTCACCGGCGGCAAGATCCGCTTCGCCACCATCCCGGTGATCACCGATCAGGGGTGGAGTGACGACGGCCAGCAAAGCGTTGTCAAGGTCGACCCCGATCAGGTCCGCGCCTTCACCTCCTCGCTGCTGACGCCGTCGAGGAAGAAGAACGGCCGCACGAACTCCGACTACACGGTCAACGTGGTCAACGCGGGTTCGGTCGAAGGACTGGCGTCGAATGTCTCGAACATCGTGACGCTCAAGGGCTTCGGCAAGGGAACTGCCGGCAATGCGGACTCCTCAGGCGCATCGTCGAGCCAGAGTCCGGATGAGGATTCCCAGAGCGCGGTGTACGCCCACGACTCCGGTGATGCTGCGGCGCGCGCTCTCGCGAAGGACCTCGGTGGTCTGCCGGTGCGCGCCGACAGCTCCCTGCCCGAGACGACACTGCGCGTGATGCTCACCGACTCCTACACCGGTCCGGGGTCGCTCGCCGACGACAGCGGCGACAGCCAGGCAGCCGCGGCGGCAGCATCCGCGAGCGCGCCCTCCTCCGACGGCTCCGCGTCGGCGGCCCCGACCCCGGCACCTCCGCAGTTCACCGCGGGCGGCTCAGGACCCCAATGCGTGAACTAGACCCTGCGCGTGAACTAGACCCTGTGTGAACGTGGATCCAACCCCCGGCGTGAACCAGATCGGCCAGCGCGGCAGAGCCGGCGCCGGCGACGACATCGGCCGGGCGATGGCACGCCTACTGTCCGCAGACCGTGAAACCGGGTATGGATGGACCTATGAGTCCCACTCTCACCGACGCCATCCTCGGTCCGGCGCTGCGTCATGACCCGGCCCAGCCACTGCTGACCTTCTACGACGACGCCACCGGCGAGCGCACCGAGCTCTCCGCGGTGACGCTGGCCAACTGGGCCGCCAAGACCGCCAACATGATTCGCGACGAGTTCGGTCTGTCGCCCTCGGATGCCGTGGCGGTGGATCTGCCCACGCACTGGCAGAGCGCCGCGATCCTGCTCGGCACGTGGTGGGTGGGCGGCGACGTCAAGCCCGGACCGTCCGATTCGTCCGCGGCGCTGGCATTCTGCAGCGCCGACCGCATCGACGCACAACAGGCCGACGAGATCCTCGTCGCCGATCTCACTCCGTTCGCCCAGGGGATCTCGGATCTGCCTGCCGGCATCGGCGACTACGCCACCACGGTGCGGGCGCACGGTGATCGCTTCTCCGGCCCGCAGGCCGGCGACGAGCCGCTGCCCGGCCACACCACCGCCCAGATCCTCGACCTGGCGGCCCGGGAGACGAAGGCACAGAACATCTCGTCGGGCGACCGGGTGCTGTCCGACCGCGACTGGGAGCAGGGCGAGAACCTGGTGTCGACGTTCGTGGCGATCCCGCTGGCCGGCGCCTCCCTGGTGCAGGTGGCTCACGCGAATCCGGCCACACTCAACGACCGTGCGTCGAGTGAGAAGGCCACCAAGATCCTTCACTGACACCGAGCCTGCGCTCATCGACAGGGCCGCTCAATAGACAGGGCCGGTCAATAGACAGGGCCGGTCAATAGACAGGGCCGGTCAATAGACAGGGCCGGTCAATAGAGAAGGCCACCGTCATCGCTCGATGACGGTGGCCTTCTCGATGAGGGTCGGCGCGACGGTCAGCGCAGCAGTGCGCGAGCCATCACCACACGCTGGATCTGGTTGGTGCCCTCGTAGATCTGGGTGATCTTCGCATCACGCATCATGCGCTCCACCGGGAAGTCACGGGTGTAGCCGGCGCCACCGAACAGCTGGACGGCGTTGGTGGTGACCTCCATGGCCACATCGGAGGCGAAGCATTTGGCGGCCGACGAGATGAACCCGAGATTCTTCTCGCCACGCTCGGCGCGCGCGGCCGAGGTGTAGACCATCAGACGGGCGGCCTCGACCTTCATCGCCATGTCGGCGAGCATGAACTCCACACCCTGGAAGTTGCTGATCGCGGTGCCGAACTGTCGCCGGCCCTTGGTGTACTCGATCGCCTGGTCGAGTGCACCCTGGGCGACGCCCACGGCCTGCGCGCCGATGGTCGGGCGGGTGTGGTCGAGGGTTTCGAGCGCAGTCTTGAAACCAGTGCCCTCCTCGCCGATGATGCGATCGGCCGGGATCGTGCAGTCCTCGAAGTACAGCTCTGCGGTGGGCGATCCCTTGATGCCCATCTTCTTCTCGAGCGGTCCGACCACGAAGCCGGGGTCGTCCTTGTGGACCATGAATGCCGAGATGCCGCGCGCACCCTTGTCGGGATCGGTGACGGCCATCACGGTGTACCAGGTGGATTTGCCGCCGTTGGTGATCCAGCACTTGGTGCCGTTGAGCACCCAGCCGTCGTCGGAGCGCACCGCACGGGTACGCATGCTCGCAGCGTCGGATCCCGCTTCACGTTCGGACAGCGCGTAGGACGCCATCGCCTCACCGGACGCGATGTCGGGAAGCACCTGAGCCTTGAGCTCCTCGGACCCCTTGAGGATCAGGCCCATGGTGCCGAGCTTGTTCACCGCCGGGATCAGCGACGACGAGACGCACACGCGGGCGACCTCTTCGATCACGATGCATGCGGCGACAGAGTCGGCGCCCTGGCCGCCGTAGGCCTCGGGGACGTGGATCGCGTTGAATCCCGAGGCGACCAGCGCCTTGAGCGCTTCCTCGGGGAACCGCGACTTCTCGTCGACGTCGTGGGCATACGGTTCGATTTCTTTGGTCGACAGCGCGCGGATCGCGTTACGCAGTTCGACATGCTCTTCAGGGAGCCCGAACAGATCGAAGTCGGGGTTTCCGGCCATGGTTCCTCCTCGGAAACGGTTGGCGACGGTCAGTCTCCAATCAGCTTAATACCGCACTCGCCCGCAAGTTAATCGCGGGTAACCGAGACCGACCTGGGGCTTAGCGGGACAACCGGTGACTCAGCCGCCGAGCAGCCGGTCCCGCAGTGCCGCATCCTTTTCCAGCACCATCTCCTGCAACGAGAGCTGGTACTCCTCCATCTTCTGCGAGAGCGCCCGATCGGTGGCACCGAGGATGCGCACGGCCAGCAGCCCCGCGTTACGCGCTCCCCCGATCGACACCGTGGCCACCGGAACACCGGCCGGCATCTGCACGATCGACAGCAGTGAGTCCATCCCGTCGAGATGTTTCAGTGGCACCGGCACGCCGATGACCGGCAGCGGGGTGGCCGCCGCGACCATCCCGGGGAGATGAGCGGCACCGCCAGCACCGGCGATGATGACCGAGATCCCGCGCGCCGCTGCGCCTTTGGCGTAGTCGAGCATCCGGACCGGTGTGCGGTGCGCCGACACCACACCGACCTCGAACGGGATCCCGAACTCCACCAGCGCGTCGGCGGCGGCCTCCATGGTCGGCCAGTCCGAATCCGATCCCATGATCAGTCCCACCCGGGGCCCGCTCACCTGTTCGTCCTGCGCTACGTCTCCGGTCTGTGCGCTGTCAGTCACTGTGCTCATCCCATCCGTCGGTCCAGATCGCGTGCGACATCCAGTACGCGGCACGTTCGGCGCGTTCACGCAGCTCGGCGACATCGGCGGCCGAGTCGGGGCTCGCATCCAGCGGCGCGACCAGGTTGACGTGACCCACCTTGCGGTCGGGCTTCTCCTGCTTGCCGTACAGATGCACACGCGCGTCGGGCATCCGCGCCATCAGGTGGTGCAGCCGCTCGTCCATCGACATCTGCGGGGTCTGCTCGGCGCCGAGGATGTTGGCCATCACGGTGATAGGGGCCCGCGGTCGTGTGTCGCCGAGCGGGTAGTCGAGCACCGCACGCAGATGCTGCTCGAACTGTGACGTCACCGCCCCGTCCATACTCCAGTGTCCGCTGTTGTGCGGGCGCATCGCGAGCTCGTTGACCACCAGCCGACCGTCGGTGGTCTCGAAGAGTTCCACCGCCATTACCCCGACCACCCCCAGGCGTTGTGCCAGCAGCAACGCCATCTCCTCGGCAGCGGTGGCGACGTCGGTGGGCAGCGCCGGGGCCGGTGCGACCACCACGGCACACTGCCCCTTGCGCTGGACGGTCTCGACCACTGGCCACGTCGCTCCCTGACCGAAGGGTGAGCGGGCCACCATCGCCGACAACTCGCGGCGCATGTCGACCTTCGCCTCGGCGATCAGATGGGTGTCGTCGGCTCGCGCCGCGAGCATCGACATCGCTTCCTCCGCCGAGTCGACGATCCACACGCCACGGCCGTCATATCCGCCGCGCACGGCCTTGAGCACGATCGACCAGTCGTGGGCCTCGCCGAAACGACGCAATTCCTCCGCCGGGTCGCCGGTGGCATCGGGGCCGTTGAGATCGGCGAAATCGGGGACCGGGAGTCCGAGTTCGCTGAGCTTGACCCGCATCGCGAGCTTGTCCTGTGCGTAGATCAGCGCGGTCGACGGCGGGAGCACCGACACGCCCTCGGCCTCGAGGGCGGCGAGAAGTTCCACCGGCACGCCCTCGTGATCGAAGGTCAGCGCCACCGCACCGTCGGCGGCCCGGCGCAGATCGTCGAGGTTTTCGTGAGATCCGATCACCACATCGGGTGAGACCTGCGCCGCCGGTTCGGTGGCCGAACCGGCCAGCACCCGCAGGCGTTCGCCGAGTGCGATCGAGGCCTGATGGGTCATCCGGGCGAGCTGTCCGCCGCCGATCATGACCACCGTCGGCATCGTGTCGACATCGACGGCGCCCGCAACGGAGCGCTCGCCGACCGACCCGCCGTCTCGACCACCGGGCGTCGCCGCGCTCGCATCGGTCCCCTGCACCACCGCGCGCCGGTTCTCGCCTGTCGGGTCTTCTGTCTTCACGTCTGACATGGTCGCATGAGCGGTCCGGCTGCTCCGATTCGCCGCGTTCGAGCGTCCTTTCCGCGTGGTTTCGCGGCCCGGCATTCGTCTATCTCGGGTGTCGTTTCGTAGACTCAGCGTTTGTGTCCTACGTCGATGGGTTGCTAGCCCGCACGCCGCCGGCGATCCGTCGTCTCGCGATGCGCCACCATGAACTGATCAAATTCGCGATCGTCGGTGGCACGACATTCATCATCGACATGGCCATCTTCTACTCGCTGACCTTGTCGTTCATGGAGAACAAACCCGTCATCGCGCGCGTCATCTCCGGCGTGGTGGCCACCATCGCCAGTTACTTCCTCAATCGCGAATGGGCATTCCGCGACCGCGGCGGGCGCCAGCCGCATCAGGAGATGATCCTGTTCTTCGTCATCAGCGGTATCGGTGTGGTTCTCGCGGCCGCGCCGCTGTGGGTGGCCAACAATCTCTTCGACATCCGCCACGGCGTGAGCACCACCAGTCTCGTATTGATCGACTTCGTGCTCGGATTCATCCTCGGCAACATCCTGCAAATGGCGTTCCGGTTCTGGGCGCTGCGCAAGTTCGCCTTCCCCGATGAACTCGCCGAGGAGCTGGCCCCGATCCCGCTGCACACCGGTGCCGAGTCCCACCGCGATGCCGACACCGACACCGCCGACGACACCCCCCAGAGCGACGACAACGGTCCGACCCGCCGGGTGTCCTGACCCCGCGCGAACGCCGGCGAGACTGTCGCTCAGCGCGGTTCGGAGCTGGCCCGCCGAGGTGTCTCGGGTCCGGGTCCGGTCGGCACGACGATCGTGAACGTCGGGGGTCGCCGCGACGTCACCTCCAGCCGACCGCCGTCGGACTCGACCAGCGTGCGCGCCAACGTGAGGCCAAGCCCCGACGACGCCCCGCCGGAGAATCCGGGGGCGAAGATCATCGACGCGATCTCGTCGGGGATCCCCGGCCCCTGGTCGGACACCGAGATCCGCATCATCGACGAGTCGTGCAGGTCGGAGACGTCCACGGTGACATCTCCGCCGCCGTGTTTGAGCGCGTTGTCGATGAGCACGGTCAACGACTCACGCAGCCGACTCGGCGCGATCCAGGCCGCCGGGCTGCCCGAGATCTGCAGCCGCAACGTGCGGCCCATCCGGGCGAACAGCGGTGCGAAATCGGCGACCAGCGCCTCGATCGGTACGCGCACGCCCACCGGTTCCTTTGCGAGGGCATCGGTGGTGCGAATCACCGAGACGAGCTCGTCGAGCTCCGCGGTGAGCCGCTCGACCTGCTGCTGGGCCGCCTCGGCCTCGGCGACCACCGAGGAGTCGGCATGCATCGACAACTCGTCGAGCCGCAGGCCGATGGCGGTGAGCCGGCTGCGCAGCTGATGCGACACCTGGCCGGTGATCTCGCGCTCACGCGCGAGCCGCATCCGGATCTCCTTGCTGGCGTCCTCGAGTGCCTGCGAGACGCTGTCGAGTTCGGTGATGCCGTAGTGCTCCCATGACGACCGGAAGTCGCCGCCGGCGAGCTTCTCGGCCCGCCCGGCGAGCCGCTGCATCGGGACGGCCAGCCGCCGCGCGGTCGCCACGCCGATTCCCGTGCCCACCAGGATCGACACCAGTACCGCGCCGAAGACCGTCGCGACGGTGATCCACTGCCGTCTGCGCACCTCGTCGGAGGCGACGCTGAGCGTGAGCGACCCCGCGTTTCCCAGTCCGACCGTCTCGGTGAGCGGGCGCGCACCCACCCCGTCGGTCGCATCATCACCGGTCAGTGAGCTGGTGTGTTCGCCACCGCCGGGCACCGGATAGGTGACGGTGAGGACGCCGTTGGCCGGAACCGCACGCCGGAACCGGGTGAGGTCGAGCGCACCCTCGCGCACCACCCCCACCGGCTCCTCCTGCCGGACGAGCTCTCCGGAAACGGCCTTGAGGCGGGAGTTCATGTCCTCGCGAGCGGAGTCCTCCACCACGATCCAGCCCGCGATACTCAGCGGGATGCCCAGCACCATCGCGACCACCAGCACCGTGCCGATGATCGACAGCAGGATCCTGCGCTGCATCGTGAACCGGCCTCGCGCTCGTGGTCTGCGAATCGGGGATCTGCCCACTGTCGACACGGGTGTGGGGTGAGGACGCGTTCGCCCGGGCTATTCGGGGTCGAAACGGAAGCCGACGCCGCGCACCGTCACGATGCGCCTGCGAGTGCTCATCTGGTCGTCGCCGATCTTGCGTCGCAACCACGAGATGTGCATGTCCAGCGTCTTCGACGACCGCAGATCGGCCGACCCCCACACCTCGGTGAGGATCTCCTCGCGGCTGACCACCTGTCCGGGTCGTTCCATCAGGTAGCGCAGGAGCTCGAACTCCCGGTTGGCCAGGGTGACTTCCGAGCCCTCCACCAGCACCCGTCGAGCGGCCGGGTCGAGTGAGAGGCCGTCGGCCTCGAGCACCTCGTCGGTCGGCTGACGCCGGCGCAGCAGCGCGCGGACGCGGGCGAGCAGCTCGGCGAGCCGGAACGGCTTACCGACGTAATCATCGGCGCCGGCGTCGAGACCCACCACGAAATCGACCTCGTCGGTGCGGGCGGTCAACATCAACACCGACAGTCCAGGCCGCACGGCGCGGACACGCCGACACACCTCGAGGCCGTCCATCTCCGGGAGTCCCAGATCGAGGACCAGCAGTTCGAACCGATTGTCGAGGGCACGCTCGTAGGCCGCCGTTCCGGTCGACACGATCTCGCATCCATAGCCTTCACGCGTCAGTGCGCGGGCAAGCGGCTCGGCGATCGCGGCATCGTCCTCGGCCAGCAGTACGTCAGTCACGACTCATAAGGTACGTGGTCGCGAAACGACAGACGACGCAGCCGAACATTCCCGCGTGCCGGGTCAATGTCCGGCGCGCTCTCACCACCGCTCGCCGGGGCGGCCGGGATCCCCGCCGACGTCGAACGGCTGCTGCGGTGTCGGGCCGCCGAACATGCCGTCGCCGCCGTGAGCGGCGTCGGCGGGACCCTCGAGCACCTCGCGGTGAAGCAACCCGTGTACGCGTCGCGCGTCGGGGATGTCACGAAACTCCAGTCGATCGGCGGCCGAGGACTCCACCACGATGGTGCCGTTGCGCAGCATCCGGTCGATCACACTCTGGCGCAGCTCCACCCAGGTGATGCGGGCGATGGGCACGTCGATACCCGAACGCGAGAACACTCCCGACCGTGCCGCGACGCGGCGATCGGTGACCACGAAATGCGTGCTCCGCCAGCTGAGCAATGGCCGCACGAAGCCGAAAACCGCACACAACAACCAGATCCCGACGATCACCAGCCACAGCACCCCGCGCGTGGTCGAGGCCAGCGACGATCCCGACACGAGGCCGGCGGCCACACCGGCGAGCATCGAGATCACGAGAAACCCGAGCACCGGGGCGACCAGCCGCTTGACGTGCGGATGGTGGTGCACCACCACGCGTTCGCCCGGCCCCAGGATGCTCTGCGGATAACCCACGTGTGCACCGTAGACCGAACCCCCTGCGAGGGGCCGCATCCCGGTGTCCGGTCGGGACGGTCGTCTGTCGCCGCCGGTGGGGTCCGAGCAGCGATCGGCCCCCGGCCGGTCGGAGCCGACCCGTAGACTGCGGGCATCCACCTTCGACCTGGGAGACCCGATGAGTTCTCGCTACCAAGACAATTCGGACGACAGTCGCACCCAACGGTACGAAACCGGCTACTCCCCCGACCGGGGCAGCGGCCGATCCGGTGACGCCTACCGGTCGGCCTCATACAACCAGTCGGGCTACAACCAGTCTCGCTACGACAACCAATCGGGCGGATACCAGCAATCCGGATACCGCGGTGACTCGGGCAGCGGCGGCAACAATCGCACGCCTCAGGTGAACTACGGCTACTACGCCGGCGGCGTGATCGCGACCGCGGTGGTCACCGCGCTAGGGGCCTGGCTCGCCGCCTGGATCATCCGGGTGGTGTTCGAACGCCTCACCGACAGCGGCCGCTTCGGCGTGTGGAATCCGATGGCGCAGGACGAGTACTGGTTCGCGCTGGTCGGGTTCCTCTGCGCGCTGCTCGGCGGTCTGCTCTGGGTGCTGCTGGCACTCACCACGCCGTCGCCGAATCAGTTCTACACCTGGATCGTCGGCCTGCTGATCGCTGCGGCGATCATCATCCCGCTGGCTCTCTCCGAGGACTGGCGCACGGGGTTGGCCACCGCCATCGAGCACGCGGTGATCGGTTTCCCGGTGCTCTACCTGATCAAGGCGGTCGGCGCGAAGTGCACGCAGTGGCCCCAGGGCCGCTGACCCACGGGTCAGCCGACGGAGCAGTGCTCGCGCAGGCCCACAGATTCGGCATTTCCCCATGGCACTTCCCGCCACAGTGGGAGTCGCCCGATCAGTCCACCGGACGCAGATGAGTGACGTCTCCGGCGGTCACCTGATGCTCGGCACCCTCGTCGTCGGTCACCACCACACGCCCGGACGGGTCGATGTCGGTGACGGTGCCGACGATCTCGCGCTCTCCCGGCAGTTCGACGCGTACACGACGGTCGATGGTCACCGACCGCGCGCGGTAGTCCGCGGCGAGCGTGTCGAGGTCGTCGGGCCAGTGCCCCAACCGTGCGGCGAGTGCGTCGAGAATGGCCGCGGCCAGAACTGTGCGATCGACCGGCTCGTCGGTGTGCCGGTGCAATGAGGTTGCCGTCGGCACCGGGAGGTCCTCCGGTTCGAGTCCGGTGTTCACGCCCATCCCGATCACCGCGACCATCCCGTCGCGACCGCTGGTGAGTTCCACCAGGATTCCCACCGCTTTGTGCCCGTCGATCAGTACGTCGTTGGGCCACTTCAGCCCGGCCTGCACACCGAGTCCGGCGACGGCGTCGGTCACCGCGAGTCCGGCCAACAGGGGCAGCCAGCCCCACGCCTGCGGCGGTACGTCGGCACCCACAGCCACCGCCACCGACATCGCCAGCTGCGTACGCGGCGGCGCACCCCAGCTGCGCTCGTGGCGTCCGCGGCCGGAACTCTGGAACTCCGCGATCCGTACCGAACCGGCGACGTCGCCCGTCGCGGCCGCCGACAGCAGATCGGCGTTGGTCGATCCGGTCGACTCCACCACCGACACCGATCGCACGAGCGGATTGCCGGCGAGTGCGCGCCCGAGCGCCTCGGCGTCCACCGGGGCCGGCGCGGTTGGGCCCGCGGCCGAGACGGGTGACGAAGAATCGGTCATGTCCGAAAGCCTAGGCGGCCATCGACAACCCTCCCGCCGGTGGTGTCACGTGGGTCACGTGCGGTTAGCATCTACACCCATGACCTCAGCCGCCAGCGACCAGTCCGGGACGCCAGACATCCACACCACCGCGGGCAAGCTCGCCGACCTGCAGGATCGACTGTCTCAGGCCGAACACCCGGTGGGGCAGGAGGCAGTGGAGAAGGTGCACGCCAAGGGCAAGTACACCGCCCGCGAGCGCATCCTCCGACTGCTCGACGAGGGCTCCTTCGTGGAGATCGACGCGCTCGCGCGTCACCGCAGCACCAACTTCGGCCTGGCCGACCGGCGGCCGCTCGGTGACGGTGTGGTGGTCGGTTACGGGACCATCGACGACCGCGAGGTCTGCATCTTCAGCCAGGACTCCACGGTCTTCGGCGGCAGCCTCGGCGAGGTGTACGGCGAGAAGATCGTCAAGGTGATGGACCTCGCGCTCAAGACCGGGCGGCCGCTGATCGGCATCAACGACGGCGCCGGGGCGCGCATCCAGGAGGGTGTGGTCTCCCTCGGGCTCTACGGCGAGATCTTCCACCGCAACGTGCAGGCCTCGGGTGTCATCCCGCAGATCTCGCTGATCATGGGCGCCGCGGCGGGCGGTCACGTCTACTCCCCCGCGCTCACCGACTTCACGATCATGGTCGACGGCACCAGCCAGATGTTCGTGACCGGCCCCGACGTGATCAAAACCGTGACCGGCGAGGACGTCACGATGGAGGATCTCGGCGGTGCCCACACCCACATGAGCCGCTCCGGGGTGGCCCATTACGTGGCCTCCGACGAGGACGACGCTCTCGACTACGTCCGCGACCTGCTCGGCTACCTGCCCAGCAACAACCGCGCCGACCCGCCGCGACTGCCGGCATCGGATCCGATCACCGGGTCGATCGAGGAGTCGCTGACCGATGAGGACCTCGAGCTCGACACGCTCATCCCCGATTCGCCGAATCAGCCCTACGACATGCACGAGGTGGTCCGCCGGATCCTCGACGACGACGACTTCCTCGAGGTGCAGGCCGAGCGCGCACAGAACATCATCTGCGGTTTCGGTCGTATCGACGGCCGCAGCGTGGGCCTCGTGGCCAACCAGCCGACCCAGTTCGCCGGTTGCCTCGACATCAACGCCTCCGAGAAGGCCGCGCGCTTCGTCCGCACCTGCGATGCCTTCAACGTCCCGATCGTCACACTCGTCGACGTGCCCGGATTCCTGCCGGGTACCGACCAGGAATACAACGGCATCATCCGTCGCGGCGCGAAGCTGCTCTACGCCTACGGTGAGGCGACCGTCGGCAAGATCACGGTCATCACCCGCAAGGCCTATGGGGGCGCCTACGACGTGATGGGGTCCAAGCACATGGGTGCCGACGTGAACCTCGCATGGCCCACCGCACAGATCGCCGTGATGGGCGCGTCCGGTGCCGTCGGCTTCGTCTATCGCGCGCGCCTAAAGGAGGCCGCCGCGGCCGGTGAGGATGTGGACGCGCTGCGCGTGGAGCTGCAGCAGGAGTACGAGGACACCCTCGTCAACCCGTATGTGGCTGCCGAACGGGGCTACGTCGACGCGGTGATCCCGCCGAGCCACACCCGCGGCCAGATCACCACCGCGCTGCGACTGCTCGAGCGCAAACTCGTGTCGGTGCCGCAGAAGAAGCACGGGAACATCCCGCTGTGAGCGCGCAGGAGAACATCGTGGACCCAGAGCACACATCCGGCGAGACACCGACACCCGGGCAGCCGTTGCTGCGCATCGTCGCCGGCAACCCCACCGACGCCGACGTCGCGGTGATCACCGCCCTGTTCGCCTCGGCGGGCACCGCATCGGGCGAACGCACCCATCCGGGCCGTGCCCGCGACCAGTGGGGCTCGCCGTCTGACCGGCTACGCCGTCAGGGCGGGTTCTCGCCGTCCTGTTTCGTCAATCGCGAACCCTGGAGCTGACCGTGACGGGGCCGGGGCCCGGCCGATCCGCACCGGTGCTGGTGCTCGCCTCCGCCTCACCGGCACGCCGACGACTGCTGCAGGCCGCCGGGATCGACCCGGTGGTAGCTGTCTCGCACGTCGACGAGGATGCCCTGGTCGACGCCCTGCCCGGTGACACCGGCCCAGCGCAGGTGGTGGCCGCCCTCGCCGAGGCCAAGGCGCGTGAGGTGTTCACGCGGCTGCCATCGGCAACCGATCCGGCGCTGCCTGCCGGCACGCGCGTGGTGGTCATCGGTTGCGACTCGATGCTCGCGCGCGAGGCAACCCTGAGCGGCAAACCGCACACCGCCGAGGTGGCACGGCGCCAGTGGCGTGCTATGCGCGGCGAAACGGCGCAGCTGATCACCGGGCACTGCCTGATCCTCGGTACGGTCCCGAGCGGGGAGGACGCCGGCGGGCAGGACACCGGCGAGCCGACCGTCATCGTCGATACCGCATCCACCGACATCGTCTTCGGCTCCCCCACCGATGCGCAGATCGACGCCTATGTCGACACCGGCGAACCGCTGGAAGTGGCCGGGGCGTTCACGCTCGACGGACTCGGCGGCTGGTTCATCGAGCGGATCGACGGCGACCCCTCTTCGGTGATCGGGCTCAGCCTGCCTTTGGTGCGGCGACTCGCCGACACCGCGGGCGTCGACATCACCGAACTCTGGAATCGATAGCACGCACCGCTCGTACGAGTGCTCGTCACATCCGGCGTGAGCATCCTGTGATCGACACGAACACCGACCGGCACGCACCCGCACCTATGCGCGCACTACCCTCAATACCGGTGGACATCGCTGTCCACCTCAGTTGACCGCACGCCGGACGGCGCGCCCACAGGCGACCGACGGCGGCACACCCTGGGAGACACTTGTGAGTGTGGAGACCGACCCCAACCCGGTATTCGCCGCGTACGCCCATCCAGAGCGTCTGGTGACCACCGAATGGCTCAGTGCCCATCTGGGGACACCCGGCCTGAGGATCATCGAGTCGGATGAGGACGTCCTGCTCTACGACATCGGCCACATCCCGACCGCGCAGAAGATCGACTGGCATCTACATCTCAACGATCCGGTGATCCGCGACTACATCGACGGCGAGAAGTTCGCCGAGCTGATGCGCGACAAGGGCATCTCACGCGACGACACCGTGGTCATCTACGGCGACCGCAGCAACTGGTGGGCCGCCTATGCCCTGTGGGTGTTCACGCTGTTCGGACACCAAGACGTGCGCCTGCTCGACGGCGGCCGCGACGCCTGGTTCTCCGAGGGCCGCGACATCGCCATCGAAGTGCCCTTCTACCAGCCGACGCAGTACCCGGTGGTGACCCGCGACGACTCGCGTATCCGGGCGTTCGCCTCGGAGGTCCAGGACTCGCTCGGGTCGGTTCCGCTGGTCGACGTGCGGTCGCCCCAGGAGTACACCGGCGAGCGCACCCACATGCCCGAATACCCCCAGGAGGGCGCCCTGCGCGGTGGCCACATCCCGACCGCGGTGTCGATCCCGTGGGCACGATCTGCGGCCCCGGACGGCCGGTTCCGCTCCCGGGCCGAATTGGATGACATCTACAGCGACCTCGATCCCGCCGACGAGGTGATCGCCTACTGCCGCATCGGCGAGCGGTCGTCGCACACGTGGTTCGTGCTCACCCATCTGCTCGGCTTCAGCAACGTGCGCAACTACGACGGATCGTGGACCGAGTGGGGCAACACCGTGCGCGCACCCATCGCACGCGGCGACGAGCCCGGTCTGGCACCGACCGCGGCCGCCGGAGCAGCTCAGTCGTGACCCTGCCGGCGGCACTCGCCGAGATCGTCGACGACTTCGCCGGCGTGACCGAGCAGCAGAAGATCGAATTGCTCCTGGAGTTCTCCCGGGAGCTCCCCGACCTGCCGGAATCACTGCAGACCGAGGCGATGGAGCCGGTCCCGGAATGCCAGTCGCCGTTGTTCCTGTCGGTCGACGCCTCCGATCCGTCGTCGGTGCAGCTGTACTTCAGCGCACCGCCCGAGGCACCCACCACACGCGGATTCGCCTCGATCCTCCACCAGGGACTCGACGGCGCGTCGGCGCAGGAGATCCTGGCCGTACCGGCAGACTTCTATCACGATCTGGGTCTGGACTCCGCCGTGAGTCCCTTGCGCCTGCGCGGCATGGCGGCGATGCTGGCACGGATCAAAGCGCATCTGGCCACCTCCTGACGTCGGAGACCTCATGACACGTCTCATGACACCCCTGACCGTGCCCTCATGAAGTTCATCCAGATCCTCGATCAGCCGATCGAACCCGGCGGTCTGGTGGAGTGGAGTGCATTCACCCCCGGCGGGCTGGGCACCTGGACCGCCGACGAGCGGCCCACCTCCTACAACCACGAGAGCCATCTGCGCGGTGCCTTGGAGTACCGCTGGCGCACCCGCCGCGAGGGCGGCCGCGAGTCCTGGCTGGGTGTGGCGGTGGAGTTCGACGAGCCGATGTCGGTGCCGGCGATACGCGCGACGCTGCGGGCCTGGATCGACCGTCACGAGGTGCTGCGCTCACATGTGGTGCTCAAGGGCACCGGCCCGGCCCGCCTGACCACACCGCCGGGGTCGGTACAGCTGAAGATGGGCCGCATCGGCTGGTACAACGAGTCGGGTCCGTTGATGGACCAGATCGCCGGCACCTTCGACCGCGTGACGGCACCGCTGGCGTGGCCGGCCTACATCTTCGCCACGGTCGCACGCGAGCACAGCTTCACCTTGCTCTTCGCCGCCGATCATTCCCTGGTGGACGGCTATTCGCTGATCCTCGCCCAGCACGAGCTGTGGACGCTCTACCACGCGATGCGCACCGGCACCGATCCGCAGCTGCCACCGGTCGGCAGCTACGTCGACTTCTCGGCCGTCGAACGCCGGCTCGCCGACAACTCCGGCCCGGATCATCCGGCGGTCGCCGCCTGGTATCGGTTCCTGCATGCGGGCAACGGATCCTTTCCACGGTTCGCCGGGACAGGAAGCGGTCACGACGACACCGATCCGGCAGCGTCGGACCCCGCCGAGGGCGCACCACCCCAGTCGTCGGTGAGCGCACTGCCCCTCGACGACGAGGAGACCAACCGGTTCACCGCGGTGTGTTCGGCAGCCGGCGGCGGACTGTTCGCGGGTGTGCTGGCGGCGGCCGGACTGGCCTATCGCGATGTCACCGGCGACCCGTTCTTTCGCTGCGTGATCCCGCGCCACACCCGCGACGCACCCGAATGGCTGGGCGCGCTGGGCTGGTTCGTGTCCACCACCGGTTTCACCCTCGACGTCGGAGCGGGCGGCACCTTCGACCAGTTGGTGTCGCAGGCCACCGAGGAATTGCGCCGCACGAAGGTCGCCGCGACGCTGCCGTTCATCCGTGTCTCGCAGCTGTTGAACGACGGCGGTCAGCCCAAACTGGTGATCTCCTTCATCGACACCCGCTACGCGCCGATGGCCGCGGAGGCCGACGCCGGACGCGCCCGCGTGCTGCGCAGTCGCAGCTACTCCCCCGACGAGGTCTACGTCTGGGTCAACCGCACCCCGGGCGGCCTGCGGATCTCGGCGCGCTTCCCCTCCGACCAGGGGGCATACGAGGCGGTCTCGGGATTCCTGGAAACCTTCGGCGACATCATCCGGCGGATCGGCGCCCAGTCGACGTTCGGCAGCCGACACTCGGCCGTTCAGACCTCCTCCGACCGCTCGGCCGGGTGATGGCCCGCGCATACCCCCAGCCCGTCCCCCCAGCCCGTCCCCCCAGCCCGTCCCACCGCGCGCACAGCCACGCCGCGCGCAATCGGCAGGCTAGGGTAACCAGCGGGTGACCGACGTTCTACTGTGTAGTGGCGCACACCCTTGCAGAGGGTGTCGGACACCAACCATGTGAGCGCCGAAGAGGGCCGAGGCAACCAACGCCGACGCACTCGTCACGGTGAGATCTGCGCCGGCCACGAGTCGCGGCACGCAGTCCACCCGTCACATCGACACTGTCAGGAGTACGTAGTGCCCAGCCATGCCAGCTCAGACCTCAACAAGGTTTTGATCGCCAACCGCGGCGAGATCGCGGTGCGGGTGATCCGTGCAGCCAGGGATGCAGGGCTGACGAGCGTCGCGGTCTACGCAGAGCCCGATGCCGACGCACAATTCGTCAAGCTCGCCGACGAGGCATTCGCGCTCGGAGGACAGACCGCGGCCGACTCGTACCTGAACATCGACAAGCTCATCGACGCGGCGCGCAAGTCCGGCGCCGACGCCGTCCACCCCGGTTACGGCTTCCTCTCCGAGAACGCCGATTTCGCGCAGGCCGTCATCGACGCCGGGCTCACCTGGATCGGCCCGTCGCCGCAGTCCATCCGCGACCTCGGCGACAAGGTGACCGCCCGTCACATCGCCCTGCGTGCCGACGCCCCGATGGTTCCGGGCACCAAGGACCCGGTCTCCGGCGCCGACGAGGTCGTGGAGTTCGCCCGCGAGCACGGCGTGCCGGTGGCCATCAAGGCTGCCTTCGGCGGCGGCGGTCGCGGCATGAAGGTCGCCTACACCATCGAGGAGATCCCCGAGCTCTACGAGTCGGCGACCCGCGAGGCCGTGGCGGCATTCGGCCGCGGCGAGTGCTTCGTCGAGCGCTACCTCGACAAGGCCCGGCACGTCGAGGCGCAGGTGATCGCCGACCAGCACGGCAACGTGGTGGTCGCCGGTCTGCGCGACTGCTCGCTGCAGCGGCGCTTCCAGAAGCTGGTCGAGGAGGCGCCCGCACCGTTCCTCACCGACGAGCAGCGCACCCGCATCTACGAATCGGCGAAGTCGATCTGCCGCGAGGCCGGTTACTACGGCGCCGGCACCGTGGAGTTCCTGGTCGGCTCCGACGGACTCGTGTCCTTCCTCGAGGTCAACACCCGACTGCAGGTGGAGCATCCGGTGACCGAGGAGACCTCGGGCCTCGACCTGGTCCGCCAGCAGTTCACCATCGCCGCCGGCGAACCGATCGACATCAAGGAGGACCCGGCGCCGCGCGGACACTCCTTCGAGTTCCGGATCAACGGCGAGGACCCCGGTCGCAACTTCCTGCCCGCCCCCGGCAAGATCACCGCTTACCACGAGCCCTCGGGTCCGGGCGTGCGCGTGGACTCCGGTGTGGTGGCCGGCGATGTGATCGGCGGCCAGTTCGACTCGATGCTGGCCAAGCTGATCGTGACCGGCGAGAACCGCGAGCAGGCGCTGCAGCGTGCCCGCCGCGCCCTGGCCGAGTACCGGGTGGAGGGTATGGCGACGGTACTGCCGTTCCATCGCCACATCGTGGAGAATCCCGCCTTCATCGGACACGTCGACGAGAACGGCGACGAGACCTTCGACGTCTACACCAAGTGGATCGAGACCGACTGGGACAACCCGATCCCGCCGTTCGACGGCGCCGCGCAGATCGACGACGACGAGTCGCTGCCGCGCCACAACGTGGTGGTCGAGGTCGGCGGACGCCGTGTCGAGGTGAGCCTGCCCGGCGACCTGAGCATCGGCGGCGGCGCTGGCGCGTCGGCCGCGGCACGCAAGAAGCCCAAGGCGCGGGCCAAGAAGGCCGCCGCCTCACTCACCGGCTCGGGCGATGCCGTCGCCGCACCCATGCAGGGCACCGTGGTGAAGGTGGCCGTCGCCGAGGGTGACACCGTGACCGCCGGCGACCTGATCGTGGTGCTCGAGGCGATGAAGATGGAGAATCCGGTCACCGCCCACAAGGACGGCGTGGTCACCGGACTCGTCGTCGAGGCCGGGGCGGCCGTGACGCAGGGATTGGTTCTGCTCGAGATCAAGTGAGGCACGCCGCGATCGGATGATCGCGCACGCTCACGACGGCGGCCGTCGAGGATGACAACATGTCCTCGACGGCCGCCGTCGTCGTGGCGCCCGGGACCGCCGCGCAGTGATCGGCACCTGGTCGCGAGAGCCGTGGTCACCGGAACAGGATCACCGACAGACAGGGTCACCGACAGTCAGGCAGGTCGTGATCGACACCGGTGGCGAGGTCGCCGCACTCCACCGCGATGGTGTGGGGGTCTGCGGCCAGATACGGCCCGGCACCACGATCACCGGACACCGCGGCGAGCACCGACGGCACATGGTCGACTCCGATGTACACCGGGTGGCCCGGTACGCGCGAGTACACCGCGCGCACCAGCGCCGAACGCCGCGCATCCGCCACGTCGAGGATCCGCCTGCACACCTGCGCACCCACGTCGGGGGTGTCGACGACGTGCAGGAGGACAGCGGCGACATCGGGATATCGGACGGCGGCGGTCACTCCCGCGCGCACCGACGCCGACAACCCCTGCGCCCAGTCCGGCACCACGACGGTGACCACCGAGTCGGGCAGGGTCGGTTGCGCCGCCCCCACGGTCACCACCACCCGATCACAGCCGCCGACGTACAGCGCCTCGACGGCCCCGGCGAGCCAGCGGCCTTGGTGGGCAAGGATCTTGGGCATGCCGTAGCGACGTCCACCACCGGCGGCGAGCAGCACGCCGACCACGTCTCGGCCGTCGGCCGCACCGGCACGATCGGCGTCCGCGTGCTCACTCATCACCCCATCATCGCCTCTTCGCGGTGCGGTAACGTGAGCAGCCCGCACGCACACCGAGAGGGAGACGCCGATCGTGGCCGACATCGACCAATCCGATCCGACCGACAGCGTCGGTCTCGAGTGGTTCAACGGGCTCTCGTCGCAGCAGGTGTTGTCGGTGCTGCACGAGGTGTGCTCGGCTGCGGCATGGGCTGAGGCGATCGATGACGGCCGTCCGTTCGCCGACACCGAAGCCGTGCTCGACGCCTCCGACGACGCACTCGCCAGTCTCACCGAGGCCGACGTCGACACAGCGCTCGCCGGTCATCCCCGCATCGGAGAGCGCGCCCACAATGCGTCGTCGCAGGCCGAACAGTCCGGGGTCACCGGCGCGGGCCGCGATGTTCTCGACGAACTCGCGCGCGCCAACGCCGACTACGAGGACCGCTTCGGACATGTGTACCTCGTGTTCGCCAACGGACGGCCCGCCGACGAGTTACTCCAGATCCTGCGTTCGCGCCTGTCCAACGACCCGGCCACCGAACGGGCGGTGATCCGTACCGAACTCGCGAAGATCAACCGTCGCCGACTGGTCGGGCTGCTGGGCACCGGCCCCGCACCGTCCCCGTCGCCCTCAGAGGAGTCCCAGGCATGAGCTTGAGCACCCACGTTCTCGACGCCGTCGCGGGCCTGCCCGCGACGGGCATGACGGTCACCCTGCACGACGACTCGGGAACCGTCCTGGCGACCGGTGTGACCGACGACGACGGACGCATCCCGGGCTTCATGGCCGAATTGCCCACGGGCACATACACCATCCGATTCGACACCGGCGCATGGTTCGATGCGCATGGCATCGATGGCTTCTACCCGCGCATCGACATCTGCTTCGAGGTCACCGATGCGGCCCGTCACCATCACGTCCCGGTGCTGCTGAGCCCGTTCGCCTACTCGACGTATCGCGGTTCCTGATCGGCCTTCTCACACCGCAGACCGCACCGACGCCGGCCAGACATGGTGTGCACCCGGTGAGCCGGGGTCAGCGGATGAGTCAGGCGCGTTCCGACACGCACACCCCTCGTACGTACACGCCGGCGATGGCTTCCGGGCGTAGCCCGAGCAGCAGCGCGAAGAGTGTCTGGGCGGTCGCCATCTGTTCGTCGTCGGCGCGCACGGCCCACTCCAGGGACCGGCCCAGCGATTCCAGGCGCGCCGGTTCGACCACGAGGAGGTCGGCGTGTCGGCCCACCTCGAGGTTGCCGAAGGTGTCGGCCCGATCGAGTGCACGCGCCCCGGCCAGTGTCGCGCTGAGCAGCAGTTCGGCCGGATCCAGCGCGATCGCGTCCGCACCGGGCTCACTCATGTGCACCTTGTAGGAATCGGAGGCCACACGCGCGATCGACCATTCGTCCCCGGCGCCCACATCACTGCCGAGTGCGATCGTCACGCCGTGCGCCACGGTGCGCCGCCACGGCATCGTTCCCGACCCGAGAAACAGCTGTGACGTCGGGCAATGCGCGATGGATGTTCCCGTCTCGGCCATCCGGGCGAGTTCACGGTCGGTGCAGTGCACCGCATGGGCCAGGATGGAGCGCGGTCCGAGCAGCGAGTGCCCGCCCTTGTCCGACCCCGGCAGAAACCGGCCGTCATAGGTGTCGAGATAGTCGGCCACCTCATAGGCCGCGCGGACCGCGGCCACCTCGCCGGTGACCGGGCGGTCGTTCTCCGACAGATGGGAGTGGAAGTAGACGCCCTGTCCGCGCACCGATTCGTACAGTTCGCCGAGCGCGGTTAGGGTCCGTCGCGTCACCGACAGGGAGAACCGTGGCACCAATGCCACGTCGGTGAGATCGCCGCCGTGCCAGCGCAACACCTCGTCGGCGGCGAGTTCGATCGCGGTGTCCTCATCGGTGATCAGCGCATCGGCGGAGGAAGGTCCGACCGTCTGGATGCCGCGACCGGAGACGATCCGCAGTCCGTGGCGCACCGACGCCTCGAACAGTGCGTCCTGTGCCACCGGGAATGCCGAGCCGAAGACCATCGCCGCGGTGGTACCCACCGCGATTCTGTTGCGGCAGAACGTTTCCGCGGCGACAGCTGCATACTCGGGATCCGAGTAGCGCGACTCCCCCGGGAAGATACAGCGCTCGAGCCATTCGAGCAGCTGCCCACCGCCGTAGGCATTGCACAGAAAGGTCTGCGGATAGTGCATATGCGCGTCGACGAATCCCGGCAGGATGAACCCACCCCGGTGGTCGAGCACCCGATATTCCGAATACTCTTGTGGCAGTTGATCATACGGGCCCGAGTAGACGATGACACCGGCGGCGTCGACCGCCACCGCCCCGTCGGGCACCGAGATCAGGTGCTGTGCGGCACGCCCGGCCACGGCGTCGCCGGACAGGTGGAACAGATGTGCCCGGCTCACCGTACGTGCGAGGTCGGTACCTGACTGCATCGCCGCGATCGGCGTCGTCGCCGTCACCGGCTCGTCGGTGCTGGACGGACTCGTCTGGGCTGGCATGCCGACATTCTGGCACCCGCGGACCACCGATCTGCCGATCACCACGACACCGGGAGCCGGCCGAGCCCATCCCCACCCGCGTGCGTCACCCTGACAGACCCCCGCGAAACCTTCCCGTAACCGGATCGTCGTACGGTAACCACGTGTCCGACTCCACCTTCATCATCGACAATGCCGCGGTGATCACGATGGACCAGGGCAGGCGCGAGCTGACCAGCGCATCCGTGGTCGTCACGGGTTCGCGCATCGCCGCGGTGAGCACCGATCCGATCGATGCGGCCCTGCGCGACAACGCCCAGATCATCGACGGTTCGGGCTGTGTGCTGACGCCTGGGCTGGTCAACACCCATCACCACCTCTACCAGTGGATCACCCGGGGCCTGGCCGCCGATCACACCCTCTTCCAGTGGCTCACCACGCTGTACCCGATCTGGGCCGGGATCGACGAGGATGCCGTGCGGGTGGCCGCCACCGGCGGGCTCACCTGGCTGGCACTGTCGGGATGCACCACCACCACCGACCACCACTACGTCTTCCCGGCCGGTGCCGGCGACCTGCTCGGCGCCGAGATCGACGCCGCGACGACGGTCGGATTGCGGTTCCACCCCACGCGCGGGTCGATGGACCTCTCGGAAAAGGACGGCGGACTGCCGCCGGACTCGGTGGTGCAGACCATCGACGAGATCATAACCGCCTCCGCGGCGGCCATCGACCGCTGGCACGACCGGTCCCCCGACGCGATGGTGCAGATCGCACTGGCACCCTGCTCACCGTTCTCGGTGACCACCGATCTGCTGCGTGCCTCGGCCGAACTCGCCCGCGAACGCGGCGTGCGGCTGCACACCCACCTCGCCGAGACCTCCGACGAATCCGCTTTCTGCGCAGAACGTTTCGGCACCACCCCACTGGCCTATATGGAGCAGGTCGACTGGGTGGGTCCCGACGTCTGGTTCGCCCACGGCGTGCACTTCGACGACTCCGCCATCGCCCGGCTCGCCGAGACCGGCAGCGGTGTCGCCCACTGCCCGACCTCCAACGCACGTCTGGGCGCCGGCATCGCCCGCACCCGCGATCTGCTCGACGCGGGTGTCGCGGTGGGCCTCGGTGTCGACGGCGCGGCGTCCAACGAATCATGCCGACTCCTCGAGGAGGCACATCAGGCCGTGCTGATGGCACGTGCTGTCGGCGGCCCGACCGCCCTGACCACGCGCACCGCGCTGGAGCTGGCCACACTCGGCGGAGCCAGGCTGCTCGGACGCGATGGCGATCTGGGGTCCATCGAGGTCGGCAAGCTCGCCGACCTGGTGTTGTGGCGTCTCGACGGTCTCGGCCACAGCGGCATCGACGATCCGGTCGCCGCGCTGGTGCTGGGCGAGATCCCTCCGATCGAAGGCCTGTGGGTCGGCGGACACCGCGTCGTCGAGGCCGGAGTACCGCTCACCGTGGACGTCGACACCACCGCCGCCGACGTCGAGCGGGCCCACCGGACGCTTCTCGACCGGGCGCGCTGATGGATCTGCACACCATCGACGAGACGCTCTACCCCACCAGCCGTGACGATCTGGCCGCGCTGCGCGACGGCGACGGGCTGATGAGCGGTGGTACGTGGCTGATGAGCGAGCCCCAGCTGCACCTGCGCCGGGTGGTCGATCTGCGGGCGATGGGCTGGCCCGACCTCACGATCGACGACGCCGGCCTCACGATTGCCTCCACCTGCACGTTCCGCACGCTGATCGACGGCGTGTATCCCTCGGCCTGGTTGGCCACCCCGATCTTCGGACGCACCGCACGCGCCTTCCTGGCGTCGTGGAAGATCTGGCAGAACGCCACCGTCGGCGGCAATCTGTGCCTCGGATTCCCCGCCGGCGCGATGATCGGGATGTCCACCGTGATGGATGCACGCATCCTGGTCTGGCATCGCGACGGCACCGACTCGCTGCTGATACCCACCGATTTCGTGACGGGCAATGCGACGACCGTGCTCGCCACCGGCGACGTGGTGCGTTCGATCCTCATCCCCGATGCCGCGCTGCGCCAACCGACCGCGATCGCCAAGATCGCGCTCTCACCGCTCGGGCGGTCGGGTGCGGTGGTGCACGGGCGCCGCACCGACGCGAGCACGGTGGTGGCCGTGACCGCGGCCACCGACCGCCCGTACCGCATCGAGGTCGACTCCACACTGTCTCCGGAAGCTGCTGCGCGAGAGGTGGTCTCACAGATCCCCATGACGGCCTTCTACACCGACGCGCACGGCGCCGCGGACTGGCGACGACAGGTGACGGGGGTACTGACCCGTCAGGTGATAGGTGAACTGAACTCATGATCGTCAACGGAAAGCACGTCGCGACCACCCCGCGTCCGGGGCAGTGTCTGCGAACGTATCTGCGCGAGAACTCCCACACCGAGGTCAAGAAGGGGTGTGACGCCGGCGATTGTGGTGCGTGCACGGTCATCATCGACGGCCGCCCGCATCACTCGTGCATCATCCCGGCCGCGCGGGTCACCGACGCAGAGGTGACCACCGTCGCCGGACTCGGCACCCCCGACAACCTGCACCCGGTACAACAGCGGTTCGTCGACGCGGCCGGGTTCCAGTGCGGCTTCTGCACCGCAGGCATGGTGACCACCACCTCCTGCCTGTCCGACGAACAACGCGGTGACCTGCCGAACGCGCTGAAGGGAAATCTCTGCCGCTGCACCGGATATCGCTCGATCCGCGATGCGGTGGCCGGCGATGTGGGCACCGAGAAGGTCTCACCGGGCAGTGATGAGAACTCCTACGGCCGGTCGGTTCCGGCCCTGGCCGCGCGCCGTGTAGTGACCGGCACCGAGCCGTACACGATGGACGTCATGCCCACAGACGTCGGTCACATCGCCGTCGTGGGCAGTCCGCATCCGCATGCGCGCATCGTCGACATCGACACCACCGCCGCGGCGGCGGTGGACGGTGTGCGCGCGGTGCTGACCCACCGAGATGATCCGGGTGTGTTGTTCTCCACGGCGCGGCACCACGAACGCGACGACGATCCCGACGACACCCGGATCTTCGACACCGTGGTGCGTTTCGTCGGCCAGCGGGTCGCGGCGGTGGTCGCCGACTCCCCCACCATCGCCCGACGCGCCGCCGAGCTGATCTCGGTCACGTATCAGCCTCTTGACGCCGTCTTCGATCCGGCCGCCGCGCGCGAACCCGGTGCGCCGCGTCTGCACGCCGACAAGCCGGCGAGTTCACGGATCGCGGACGCCTCGCGCAACATCGTCGCCACGATCGACGACGGCGTCGGTGACATCACCGCGGGTATTGCGGCGGCTCGCGCGGCCGGCGGCACTGTTGTCAGCGGCACCTGGCAGACCCAGCGCGTGCAGCACACCCACCTCGAGACGCACGGTGCGACGGCGTGGCGAGAGGACAACGGGCGCATCGTCATCCGGTCCAGCACGCAGGTTCCGTTCCTGGTCCGCGACGAACTCTGCTACATCTTCGGCCTCGACCGCGAGAGCGTCCGCGTGTACGCACCGCGGGTGGGTGGCGGTTTCGGCGGCAAGCAGGAGCTGCTGACCGAGGATCTGGTGATGCTGGCACTGCTGGTCACCGGCCGCCCGGTGACCTACGAGTTCACCCGCACCGACCAGTTCACCATCGCCCCCTGCCGTCACCCGATGACCGTGCAGGTCACTGCGGCGGCGGGCGCCGACGGAGTGCTCACCGCGCTGTCGATGACCGTGCTCTCGGATGCCGGTGCCTACGGCAATCACAGCGTCGGCGTGCTGTTCCACTCGGTGGGAGAGTCGATGGCGCTCTACCGCTGCCCCAACAAACACGTTGCGGCACAAGCGGTGTACACCAACAATCTGCCGTCTGGCGCGTTCCGCGGATATGGACTGGGACAGACCATCTTCGGAATCGAGTGTGCACTCGACGAACTCGCCGACGCCCTGGGTATCGATCCGTTGGAGTTCCGCCGCCGCAACGTGGTGGTTCCCGGAGACCCGTTCGTCAGCTGGGAGGTCGACGACGGCGACCTCGAATACGGCTCCTACGGACTCGACCAGTGCCTCGACCTCGCCGAGAAGGCACTCCTGCGAGGCCGCGTCGACGAGACGAAAAACGGTGCGGCCCTTGCCCAGACCGGTGTGTGGCAGATCGGCGAGGGTTATGCCGCTGCGATGATCGCCACCATCCCGCCGCGCGGTCACGTCGCCGACGCATCGGCGACCCTCGAGATCGACGGCAGCTATTCGGCCGCAGTCGGTACCGCCGAATTCGGCAACGGCACCACCACCGTGCAGGCTCAGATCGCCGCCTCGGTGCTGCGGTGCACACCCGAGGAGATCACGCTGCGCTTCGCCGACACCGACGGTGTCACCCACGACACCGGTGCCTTCGGCTCGGCGGGAACCGTGGTGGCGGGCAAGACGTTGCAGTCAGCGGCACAGTCATTGCGCACCATCATCATCGAGCACGCCGCCCGCGCACTCGAGGTGGCACCCGAGCAGTGCTCCCTCGGTCCGCAGGGGGTCAGTTGCGGCGAGCAGTTCATCGACCTCCCCTCCGTGGCGGCCATCGCCGGCGGTGCCATCCGCGCCACTGCGCACAGCGACGGCTCGCCGCGCTCCGTCGCGTTCAACGTCTCGGCCTTCCGCGTCGTCGTCAACACAGAAACCGGCGAGGTGCAGATACTGCAGTCCGTCCAGTCCGCCGACGCAGGTGTGGTGATGAACCCCCAGCAGTGCCGCGGGCAGATCGAAGGCGGTGTGGCACAGGCGATCGGCTCGTCGCTGTACGAGGAGATGATCCTCGACCACGGTGTGGTGACCACGGCAGTGTTGCGCAACTATCACATTCCGCAGATCGCCGACGTGCCGATCACCGAGGTCTACTTCGCCGACACCTATGACATGCTCGGACCCTTCGGCGCGAAGTCGATGAGTGAGGCGCCCTACAACCCGGTGGCCCCAGCGCTGTCCAACGCCATCGCCGATGCGACGGGCGCTCGCGTACGCGAACTGCCGATGAACCCCGTGCGGGTGTGGCGCGCGGTCAGCGACGCCGGCGTCCGGCCACCCCGATCATCTGCGGCAGATCGGTGAACTTCACCCGCGGGCGCCCCTGGACCTGACCGCGACGGCGTTCGGCGAGGTCGATCCGCCGCATACCCCGATAGCCGATCACGTGGCGCGACCGCGAACGCAACAGCACGGGGAAGTCGTCGGGTCCGCATTCGGTGCGAGATAACCTGCCCGTCGCGGCGTCGTCGATGAACTCCTCGACGGCCTCCTGGGCGTACTTCTTGTTCGCGCCGATGCCGCCGGTGGGCCCTCGCCCGGCCCAGCCTAGAACGTAACTGCCGGCGATGATCTCGCCGCTCTCGTCGACCATCCGGCCCGCGATGTTCGGGAACATCCTCCGCATCTCGTCGAATGGCAGTCCCTCGATGGGCGTCGAGCGGTAGCCGATCGATCGCACCACGAGGTCGGCGTCAGCCCGGTGGTCGCGATCACCTGTGCGCACGACGATCCCGTCGACCTGCCCGTCACCGGTGATGGCCTGCGGAGTGGAGTGGAACAGGAACATGATGCGCCGCCGGGTCGGATCGGCCGTGCCGGTGAGGTCGGGCAGTCCTCCCTCGGGATCGTCGTGGACCACCACGTCCACGCCGGGAATGCCTGACAGCGCACGGAATTCGGCGGATGTGTAGGCCGCGTGCGCCTGATCGCGCCGACCGAGCAACACCACTTCGTGCACATTCTGCTCGGCCAGGATCGACAGCGCACGATCGGCGATGTCGGTGGTGGCCAACGACTCCGGTGGGGACACCAGGATGCGCGCCACGTCGAGGGCGACGTTTCCCGTGCCCACGATCACCGCCCGACCGGTCGCCGGATCGTCAGGGGTGCCGCGCCGGATCGGTGGGGCGGCATCGGCGCCGGGAACCGCGTTGTACCAGGCGACGAGTTCGGTGGCCGAGGTCGATCCGGCGAGGTCCTCGCCGGGAATGTCCAGTCGCCGTGACTCGCTCGCGCCGACCGCATAGAACACCGCGTCGAAATGCTCGGCGAGTTCGGCAGGCGTGACGTGGGCGGCGCCGTGCGACCGCGCGACGGCCGGCGATCCGACCTCGACATTGGTCGCCATCGTGACGCGGGGGTCGCGGTAGAGGAGATCGAATCCGCGCAGCACACCCTTGGTGCCAGGGTGATCCGGTGCGACACCCGCGCGGACGAGACCGCCGGGGGTGGGCAGTCTGTCGATCACCGTGACGCTCGCCTGCGTGCGGTCGAGTAGCGTGCGCAGCGCGTAGCCACCGGACGGTCCGGTGCCCACGAGCGCGACCCGCAGCCCGTCGGGCAGCGTACGGATGTCGGGATAGCCCACGATGCCGGCATCGCCAGATGACGTCGACGTCGGCTCGATCTGCGGCCAGCCCGATGTCACATCCGGATTGGTGCGGTAGTAGTCGGCATTGATCTCGATGAACACCGTGTCGCGGGTACCGAGCTTGTCGGCCGGGAAGATCGCGTCGACCGGGCAGGCGTCCGCGCACGCACCGCAATCGATACATGCCTGCGGGTCGATGTGGAGGATGTCGGAGCTCCCGAAGCCCCGCTCCTCGGGCGTGGGATGGATACAGTTGACCGGACACACGGACACGCATGCCGCATCGCTGCAGCACGACTGGGTGATCACATACATCAGAGCATGTGCACTTTCCGGTAGTAGTGCATGGCCGGGCGGGTGAGCAGACCCACCTCGTCGAGGAATTCCATGAGATGTGCACAGCTGCTGCGGATCATCGACTGGAAGTGTGTGTTCCCACGCGCCTCGCGCACCGCCCGGTCGACGTCGAGACCGGCGTCGGAATAGGCCTGCGGGCGTACGAGGCTGCTGACGATGAAGAAGGCACCCATCGAGATGTAGAGCGCGCTGAACTGCCGGCGCAGTCCGCCCACACCCTGCATCGACTCGCGCACCTCCTCGCGCGCGAACTTCATGTGCCGGGACTCTTCGAGGACGTGGATCTCGTTGACGGTTCGGATGAACGGCAGCACCCGCTCGTCACGCATACAGCCGCGCTGGAAGACGTCGAGCACCTCCTCGGCGACCAGGATGCCTGCGTAGGCGATCTCGTTCTTGGCGGTCATCTTGAAGAACTTGCCCAGACGTCCCACCTTCGTGCTCGGCTTGTAGGACGTGCCGACCATCTTCTCCGATGCCTTGGCGAACATGATCGAGTGACGACATTCGTCGGCGATCTCGGTGAGCGCGAACTGGAACTCGGGGCTGTGGTATCCGCCGAGGTACTGATCGCGGATGACCATCTCCTGCAGGATCATCTCGAACCAGATGCCGATGTTCATGATCGAGGCGAACTCGTGTCGGGTCACCGAGATCCGCTGTTCCTCACTCAGTTCGTCCCAGTAGGCCGTCCCGTACAGCGTCGACCATTCCGGACTGCCGCCGTATTTGGTGGGATCCATCGGCAGCGACCAGTCGATCTCGGTCATCGCGTTCCGTGAGAGACGCGCCGAGGACTCGAGAAGTCGCCGCGACACCTCGTCGGTGCCCTGATCGCGCATGCTCACGGTGTTCTCGCGGAGCATGCTGTTGTGGTCGAAACCGGTGGAACCGGACAGGGTCTCTGCGGTCATCGCCGCCACCTCCGCATACGTGTGACAACGTCCGTTCTCGTCGATGTCCGTTCTCATCAATGCCTGTTGTCATCAACGTACGTTGTCATATCGATGACTTCACGGTAGCACCGGAATGTGACCCAGTAAACAATCTTGTCGGACACCGCGGTCAGCCGAGGCGCGCATCGTCGGGGGACCCGGTCATCGACGAGCCTCCTACCAGCGGCGATGACGCCCGCGGCGGTATGTCGGTCCTCTGGGCCATGATGGAGGGATGTCAGCAGGAACCTCGGCTCTCGATCGCTTCGGCGAGGCGACGCGTCGGTGGTTCTCCGGTGCGTTCAGCGCGCCCACCGACGCCCAGGAGGGCGCCTGGGAATCGATCTCCGCAGGCCTCAACACCCTGGTCGTCGCACCCACCGGTTCGGGCAAGACGCTCTCGGCGTTCCTGTGGGCGCTCGACCGGCTGGCACGCGAGCCCCGCACACCGGGTACCAAGGTGCTCTACGTGTCACCGTTGAAGGCACTCGGCGTGGACGTCGAGCGCAACCTGCGCGCACCCCTGACCGGCATCGCCCGCGCCGCCGAGGAACTCGGTGTGGACATCCCGGAGATCACCGTCGGGGTGCGTTCGGGAGACACTCCCACCAAGGAACGCCGCTCGTTGCTGCGCACGCCGCCCGACATCCTCATCACCACCCCTGAATCCCTGTTCCTCATGCTCACTTCGTCGGCTCGGGAGACGTTGGCCGCCGTCCACACGGTGATCGTCGACGAGGTACATGCGGTCGCCGGCACCAAACGCGGCACCCACCTGGCCCTGTCCCTCGAGCGCCTCGACGAACAACTCGAGACGCCCGCCCAGCGCATCGGCCTGTCGGCGACGGTCCGCCCACCCGAACGTGTGGCCGAGTTTCTGTGCGGCGCACACGACTACCGGATCGTGCGTCCACCAACGGTGAAGACCTTCGATCTGCGGGTCGATGTGCCCGTACCCGACATGGCCAACATCGCCCCCTACCCCGAACCGGTGGGTTCGGCCGACTTCGACGACGAGCTGACCCCCGCGGCCGGCTCGCTGTGGCCCTATGTCGAGAATGCGATCGTCGACCTCATCGAGAAGAACCGCTCCACGATCGTCTTCGCCAATTCCCGCCGCCTCTCCGAACGACTGACCGCCCGGCTCAACGAGATCGCCGCGCAGCGCGCCGGCACCCCTGCCGACCCACCACCCAACCCGCGTGTCCCCGGTGGGGCACCCGCACAGATCCCGGCGTCGGGGACCTCACAGGGCGCACCGCCGGTTCTCGCCCGCGCCCATCACGGGTCGGTGAGCAAGGAGCAGCGCGCGCAGATCGAGGACGACCTGAAGTCGGGCATGCTGCGATGTGTGGTCGCCACCAGCTCGCTGGAACTCGGGATCGACATGGGCGCGGTCGATCTGGTGATCCAGGTGGAGACTCCGCCGTCGGTGGCGAGCGGCCTGCAGCGCATCGGCCGGGCCGGTCATCAGGTGGGCGAGATCAGCCAGGGAGTGGTGTACCCGAAACACCGCACCGACCTCATCCATGCGACGGTCGCCGTCTCGCGCATGCGCGAGGGGCTCATCGAGGAACTCACCGTCCCGGCCAATCCCCTCGACATCCTCGCCCAGCAGACCATCGCCGCCGGCGCGGTCGACGAACTCGACGTCGAGGCGTGGTACGAGCTGGTCCGCCGTGCCATGCCCTACCGACACCTGCCGCGGTCGGCCTATGAGGCCACCCTCGACCTGATCTCGGGACGCTATCCCTCCGACGAGTTCGCCGAGCTGCGTCCGCGGATGATCTGGGATCGCGACGCCGGGACACTGGTCGGCAGACCGGGAGCCCAGCGGCTCGCGGTCACCTCGGGAGGATCGATTCCCGATCGTGGTCAGTTCGGCGTGTTCATGGTCGGCGAAAAGGCCACGCGCGTGGGCGAACTCGACGAGGAGATGGTCTACGAATCACGCGTCGGCGACGTCTTCGCCCTCGGTGCGAGCAGCTGGCGCATCGAGGAGATCACCGCCGATCGCGTACTGGTCACCCCCGCGCCGGGACAGGCCGGGCGGCTACCGTTCTGGATCGGCGACGCCGTGGGCAGGCCCGCCGAGCTCGGTGCGGCGATCGGGTCATTCGTGGGAGACGCCGCCGACGCCGAGTTCCTCGATCGCCGCTCGCGCGAACTCGGGCTGTCCGACAACGCCCGTGCCAACCTCGCTGCCCTGGTCTCCGAACAAAAGGAGGCCACCGGTGCGCTGCCCACCGACCGCACCCTGGTGGTGGAACGGTTCCGCGACGAGCTCGGTGACTGGCGCGTCCTGCTGCACTCGCCCTACGGGCTCCGCGTCCACGCGCCCTGGGCGTCGGCGATCGCCGCCCGTATCCGCGACGAGCTCGGGCTCGACCAGGTGACCACAGCCTCCGACGACGGCATCATCGTGCGGTTGCCCGACACCGACGACCAGCCGCCGGGCGCCGCACTGTTCGCCGTGGATCCCGACGCCATCGAGGAGATCGTCACCACCGAACTCGGCTCGTCGGCGATGTTCGCATCCCGTTTCCGTGAATGTGCCGCTCGCGCGTTGCTTCTCCCCCGTCGTAATCCGGGCCGACGGGCCCCGCTGTGGCAGCAGCGTCAGCGCAGTGCGGCCCTGCTGTCGGTGGCCGCGAAGTATCCGCAGTTCCCGATCATCCTCGAGGCCGTGCGCGAATGCCTGCAGGATGTCTACGATCTGCCGGCACTCACCGACCTGCTCACGCGCATCCGTGGCCGCCGGGTGCGGATCGTGGAGACCGAGACCGCCACCCCGTCTCCGATGGCGGCGTCGATGATGTTCGGCTACGCCGGCGCATTCATGTACGAGGACGACGCGCCGCTGGCCGAGCGCCGGGCGGCGGCACTGTCGCTGGACTCGTCGCTGCTCGCCGCACTGCTGGGTCGCGTGGACCTGCGGGAACTACTCGACCCCGGGGTCATCGAGGAGATCGAGGCCAGGCTGCAACGCACCGCCCCCGACCGACGCGCCCGCTCGACCGAGGAGATCGCCGACATGCTGCGCTGGCTCGGCCCGTTGACGGTCGAGGAGATCGCGGCGCGCACCACCGACGACGTGACGGTGGCCGGCTCGATCGCCGATCTGCGCAGCGCCGGGCGCATCGTGGAGTTCACCCACGCCGGCCGCGCACTCATCGCACCGATCGAGGACACCGCCCGGCTCCGCGACGCACTGGGCGTGCCGCCACCGCTGGGGGTGCCCGCCGCCTTCACCGAACCGGTGCCGGACCCGGTGGGCGATCTGGTGAGCCGCTACGCCCGTACCCACGGTCCGTTCACCACCACCGAGGCCGCGCAGCATCTGGGCCTCGGGCCGGCGGTGGTGCGTGCGACGCTGACCCGACTCACCCAGGAACGACGTGTCGTGGAGGGCGACTTCCGTCCCACTCCCGCCAACACCTCGAATCAACCCGAACAGTGGTGCAACAACGACGTTCTCGGTCAGATCCGTCGGGCCTCGCTGGCCGCCTCGCGCGCCGAGGTCGCGCCGGTCCCGCCGAGCACCTATGCGCGGTTTCTGCTCGACTGGCAGCACGCCGGCACCGACACCCGGCTGACCGGCGTCGACGGGGTGGCCACCGTCATCGATCAGCTCGCCGGCATGAGCGCACCCGCCTCCGCGTGGGAGTCGCTCATCCTGCCTGCGCGCGTACGGGATTACGCCCCGGCGATGCTCGACGAGCTGATGACCTCCGGCGAGGTCATCTGGGCGGGCCACGGTCGACTATCGGCCGCCGACGGGTGGATCAGTCTGCACCCCGCCGACCTGGCCCCCGCCACACTTCCCGCACCAGCGGAGGCCGACCTCGACGACACCGCTCGTCAGATCCTGACGATCCTCGGCGACGGCGGCGCCTTCCACTTCCGGCAACTCGTCGAGTCGTTGTCGCGCAACGGTTTCGAGGTCGACGACGAGACCGTCGAACGTGCGCTGTGGGAGTTGGTGTGGACGTCGCGGATCGCCGGTGACACCTTCGCGCCCGTGCGGGCGATGGGAGCAGGACGACGCTCGTCGACGGGCAGTCGCCATCGCCCGACACATCGGTCCGGCGCCAGGGCCCCGAGGCTGCGTGCCCATCGCCTGTCCGCGCGCTACCTCGCCGAACACGCCGCCGTCTCCCGTCCCGTCCCGCCCACCGTCACCGGACGCTGGTCGCTGCTCCCGCACGTCATCGACGATCCCACCGTCGCTCTGCACGCCCACTGCGAGCAGCTCCTCGAGCGATACGGTGTGCTCACCAAGGGAGCGGTGACCAATGAGGGCATCGAGGGCGGCTTTGCCCGCGTCTACAAGGCACTGTCGGGATTCGAGGACGCCGGACGCGTCCGACGCGGCTACTACATCGACGGACTCGGAGGCGCCCAGTTCGCGACCCCGGCCACCGTCGACGATCTGCGCCACCACTCCGACACCCATTCGCGCGACGACTCCCGGTCCGCGCCCGAGGCGGTGGTACTGGCCGCCACCGACCCCGCCAACCCGTACGGGGCTGCCCTGAGCTGGCCCGAGAGCGAAGGGCACCGCCCGGGACGCAAGCCGGGAGCACTGGTGGTGATCGTCGACGGCGAGCTCGCCGCATTCGTCGAACGCGGCGGCAAGTCGGTGCTGATGTTCACCGACGACACCGGCTCACTGGCCGCCGCCGACGCCCTGGCCGGTGCGGTGCGCTCGGGAATGATCGACCAGCTGCATATCGAGCGCGTCGGTGGCGAGGCGATCCTGGGCACGCCGGCGGCCACCACATTGGTCTCGGCCGGTTTCACCGCCACCCCGCGCGGGGTTCGACTGCGAAGGCCACCGCGATGATCGTTGCTCACGCCGCCCCGACCACCCACCGCATCCTCACCTACCGCATCCTCACCCACCGCACCGTCACATCGGCGTCCTATGCCCGAAGGTGACAGCGTCTATCAGGCTGCCGCCCGCCTGCGGTCGGCCCTCGACGGACAGGTGCTGACCCGTACCGACTTTCGCGTCCCGGCGCTGGCCACCACCGATCTGAGTGGTCGGCGTGTACGCGCGGTGCGGTCGGTGGGTAAACACCTGTTCATCGACCTTGACCCGATCAACCGCGACCCGATCAACCGCGACCCGCCCACCGACCGCATCACCAGCGGGTCGCGGGCCGCCGTGAACAGCCGCGATGCGACGCCACTGAGCATTCACACCCACCTGAAGATGGAGGGCGTCTGGCAGGTCGCGCGACCCGGGGCGCGCTGGCGGCGTCCCGCGTTCACTGCCCGCCTGGTGTTGACCACGCACTCGGCGCAGGCGGTGGGATTCGACCTCGGAATCGTCGAGGTGACGGCCGACCCCGCGTCTACCGTGGCACACCTGGGTCCCGATCTTCTCGGCGGGGACTGGGATCCCGAGGTGGCTGCGGCCAATCTGACGCGCGATCCCGCCCGGCCGATCGGCGAGGCGCTGCTCGACCAACGGGTGATGGCGGGTGTGGGCAACGTGTTCCGGTGCGAGGCATGCTTTGTGCGCGGCGTGCTGCCGAGTACACCGGTCGAGCGGGTCGACGCCGATGCGATGGTCGACCTGTGTCATCGACTCTTGACGGCCAACCGTAACCGGTTGCGTACCACCACATCCTCGGATCTGCGGCGAGACAGGTTGTGGGTGTACGGCCGTGGCGGCCGACCGTGCCTACGATGCGGAACACCGATCGTGCGCGCCCTGACCGACGACGGATACGACGAGGAACGCGTGGTGTACTACTGTCCTCGCTGCCAGAGGTAACCCGTCAGGGCCGACGGTCGATGACGCGCAGCACCTCGTCCACATCACGGCGCGCCGTCGGTGCGGTCGGTCGCGCCGCACGCGCTCCGATCCGCAGCAGGATCTGCGGGTACTGATCTGCACGTCCACCGGCCTTCTCCGCCATGTCCGCCACCATCTTCCGGGACTGGGGCAGCTCGGTGACATGTGAGATGGGGCAGGTCGCCGCACCCGCCGCGGTCGCCGCCAGCAGACCCCGCGACATCGCGGCACCGGCACGCAGCCAGTCGGCGCGTTCGTCACCCAGGGTCGACAACACCATCCACGCTGCCTCGTCGGCGGCCGTACCCATCTCGAGTTCGCCGGTCGAGAAGTCGCGCGACAACGCGTGCTCGAACGGACCGAATTTCGGCAACGCACTGGGCGGGACCCCGTCACGGGGTGTGTCATGCCCTGTCCACCAGTGCAATTCGTTCTTGTACACAGCATCGTAACGGCGCGCCGACGCGGTGATGTCGGATGCCTCGAGCAGCTCGTCGCGTGCATACGACGGCAGGACAACGGCCTGCACGCCGGAAATCGACTCCACGGCCGCGGCGACGCGCCGCACGACCGAGGTCGACGGCATCGCGAAGGGGCGCCGGTCGGAATGGCGCTGCGCGATGGCGGCGGCGAGCTCGGGGTGGCGCAGTGCCGGGTCGTCGGCCTCGATGAACTCGATGGCCGCCAACACGTTCTCGTCGTCGGAGACCGGGAACTCGGTGACGCGTGCCCGAATCGCGCACTCGGACAACGCGATCACCAGGTGATCGAGTGCAGCGCCGCAGCTGAGCAGCATCTGCCTGCCGAACTCGTCGGCGTGACTCAGGTGCCGCGCCGGGTCGGCGAGCAGATACAGCGTCTGGTCATCGACCACCCAGCGCCACGGCTGTGTATTGTGCACCGACGGCGCCATGCACGCGGCACCGACGACCTTGCGGATCACGTCATTGTCGACGCGTGTGAATGTGGTCATCTCACGACCTCCCGTCCCGATTCGGACGAGTCCATTGTCGCGCCCTGATGCGCTGATCGATGCGCAGCCGGGTCACTAGGTCACCGACAGCCGGGCCCAACGTCCCGAATCGCCTACCACCTCGAATCACCCAGCATCACCGGATGATCGGGCGCCGCCCCGACACCCGCGCGCTGCCCACCGCGTCGTGCCCAGTCGAGGTCGTCGTGCCCAGTCGAGATCGCCGTGCCCAGTCGAGGTCGTCGTGCCCAGTCGAGGTCGCTGTACTCAGTCGAGATCGTCGTGGCGGACGAGCTGACGGGCGGCCTCGGTGATCGACCCCGACAGCGACGGGTACACCGAGAAGGTCGCCGCCAGATCGCTCACGGTCAGCTTGTTCTGCACGGCCACGGCGATCGGCAGGATCAGCTCCGAGGCGTTGGGTGCGACCACCACGCCACCGATGACCACACCGGTTGCCGGGCGACAGAAGATCTTCACGAATCCTCGTCGCAGGCCGCTCATCTTTGCCCGCGGATTGGTCGACAGCGGCAGCATCACCGTGCGCGCCGGGTACTCGCCGTCGTCGATGGCCTGCTGGCTCACACCGACGGTGGCGATCTCCGGGCGGGTGAAGATGGCCGAGGCCACGGTCTTGAGCTTGATCGGAGCCACACCCTCGCCGAGTGCGTGGTACATCGCGATGCGGCCCTGCATCGCCGCCACCGAGGCGAGCGGAAGAAGGCTCGTGCAGTCGCCGGCCGCATAGATTCCGGTCACCGAGGTCCGTGACACGCGGTCGACCTGGATGTGCCCACTTCTGGCGGTCTCGATTCCCACATCCTCGAGTCCGAGGTCGGCCGTGTTGGGGATCGACCCGACCGTCATGAGCACATGCGAACCCTCGACCGTCCGGCCGTCGGCGAGGTAGGCGATCACACCGTCGTCGGTACGTTCGACCTTGTCGGCTCGCGCATGTTTGATCAGCGTCACGCCGCGTTCGGCCAGCGCCTCCTCGAGGACCAGCGCCGCGTCCTCGTCCTCCCCGGGTAGCACCCGGTCGCGGCTGGAGACCAACGTCACCTGGACACCGAGTTCGGTGTACGCGTGCACGAATTCCGCACCGGTCACACCCGAGCCGATCACCACCAGATGTTCGGGCAGCTCGTCGAGGTCGTAGAGCTGACGCCATGTGAGGATCCGCTCGCCGTCGGGTTTGGCGTCGGGCAGGATCCGCGGCGATGCGCCGGTCGCGATCAGCACCACGTCGGCGTGCAGCGTGCGCTCCTCACCCCACGACAGGGTGGCCACCACCTTGTGACCGGCCGCCCCCGGCTCGTTGGGCACCAGACGCGCGCGGCCGCTGAGCAAGTGGACGTTCTCACTCTCCAACCGTGAGCGGATGTCAGCGGATTGTGCGAACGCGAGATCACGCACACGCTGATGGATCTGCGGCAGATGCACGAGCGCACCCTCGTAGGAGATGTTGACGCCCAGATCCACCGCACGCCGCACCTCCGTGCGGATGCCCGTGGACGCGATGAAGGTCTTGGACGGCACGCAGTCGAACAACACACACGCCCCGCCGATCCCATCGGAGTCGATGACCGTCACGTCGGCCCCGTAGGCAGTGGCCGCCAACGCTGCCTCATAACCTGCCGGACCTCCACCGATGATGACGATGCTGGTCATCTCACTCCTCAACGCGACTCGGAACCAGAGGTGGGCACGAGACGGTGACGGGCTGCCCGCCTCGCGTGATATCGGTTCCACCGTAATCGACACCGGCATCCCCCGGCGGTGGCACCGCTCGTCGGTGACGCGGGTCATCGGGGAGATAATGGCGACCGATCACAACCCACGACACGTTGGCGTCGCCCGTCTGCAGCTCACCGGTGTGCGCATCGTGTCATTGCACACCGCCCCGGGCGCACCCGGCCGCGGCGTCCTAATGTTCTCCGGTGGAGACGCCCTCACGTGAGGCATCATTTCTCGGGTCAGGGCATCGGGGTGGACATCCGCGCCACAGGCGGCGGGTGTCCACAGGGTCGGCGCAGAAGGAGTTCGAACACACCATGGCGACGTACGCGGCGTACGGCTCGAACATGCATCCCGCGCAGATGGGCGAACGGGCGCCGCATTCACCGACCTCGGGGGTCGGCTGGCTCCGCGGGTGGCGACTCACCTTCGGCGGCGGCGACATCGGTTGGGAGGGTGCGCTGGCCACCGTCACCGAGGATCGCGACGACCCGGATGCGCGGGTGTTCGTGGTGCTCTACGACGTGACCGACGAGGATGAACTCAACCTCGACCGGTGGGAGGGTTCAGAACTGGGCATCCACCGCAAGATCCGCGCCCGTGTGGACACCGCCGACGGACCGGTGCTGGCATGGCTGTACGTGCTCGACGCCTACGAGGGCGGCCTGCCCTCGGCCCGCTACCTGGGCGTGATGGCCGAGGCCGCCGAGATCGCCGGGGCACCCGCAGAGTATGTGCGTGATCTACGCATGCGCGATGCCCGCAATGTCGGCCCCGGCCCGGGTCCTGACGCGGTCTGACTTCGACGCGGTCTGCACTCAGACGGTCTGCGCATCCCCGGCGGCGTGGACGAGGTTGACGAACATCCGGACCCCGTACTCGAGGGCACGCTCGTCGATGTCGAAATTCGGTTGGTGCAGGTCCACCTGCGGACCGACGCCGTCCCACACTCCCAGGCGGCACATCGAGCCGGGCACCTTCTCGAGGTACCAGGAGAAATCCTCACCGCCGCCGGACTGCGGGGTGTCGGTGACCACCTCCGGTCCGATCGCGGTGACCGCGGTGTGCAGCACTTCGGTGGCGGCGGGGTCGTTGACCACCGGCGGGACGCCCCGCTGATAGTTGAGGTCATATCCCACCCCGGTCGGCGCCAGCAGCGCCGCGATCATCTCCGACACCATCGGCTCGAGCGCATCCCACACCACGTGGTCGCCGGTACGGACCGTGCCGCGCAACTGCCCTTCCTGCGGGATCGCATTGGCCGCGTTGCCCGAGTGCACCGCACCCCAGACCATCGTCGTCCCGCTGCGCGGATCCACCCGACGTGAGAGAAGACCGGGCAGACCGGTGATCACCGTGCCGAGTGCGTAGACGAGATCGGCGGTCAGATGCGGACGCGACGTGTGCCCCCCCGGCGAGTGCACACGCAGGTCGATGTGGTCGGCGGCCGACGTGATGGGGCCGGAACGAATCCCGATGTGCCCCACCTCGATCTTGGGGTCGCAGTGCAGCGCGAAGAACTGCGACACGCCTTCGGTGACACCGAAGGCGACCGCGTCGAGGGCACCGCCGGGCATGACCTCTTCGGCCGGCTGGAACACCAGGCGCACGCCGATCGGCAGAGACGGCAACGTGGCGAGGTATTTCGCGGTGAACAGCAGGATCGCGGTGTGCGCGTCATGTCCGCAGGCGTGCGAGACGCCCTCGACCTGCGAGCTGAACGGCAACCCGGTCCGCTCGGCCACCGGCAAGGCGTCCATGTCGGCGCGCAAACCGATCATCGGACCCTGCGGGCCGATCTCGCACACCACCCCGATACCCGAGGGCATCCGCTGCGGTGACAGACCGGCCAACTGCAGTTCCCGCATCACCAGCGCGGTCGTGGCGACCTCGTTGCGGGAGAGCTCTGGATGGGAGTGCAGCGTTCTGCGCATCTCGACGACGTCATCGAGATGCGCTCGGATCCACTGATCGAAATGTGCTGTGTCCATGAGGGTTACATCAGGTCCATGAGGGTTTCGTCCGGTCCAAGAGGATTACGCCAGCTCGAGACGGCGATCAGAGGAGGGTGGGCGGGGTCGGGATGGCCAGCTCGGCGAGCAGCGCCTTGCGTAGACCCCGCTTGATCGTCGACAGATTCGGTCCGGCGGTCGCCGCACGCTGACCGGCGAGCGCGGTGGCCGACGACACGAGTTCGGATTCGGCCACGGCTGCGTCCACGATGCCGACCGCCGCAGCCTCCTCGCCGCCGAACCGCTTGCCGGTCGTCATCGCCTCGGTGGCCACCGGGTCGGGCACCCGTGTGCGCACCAGCGTTGCCATACCCGCGGTGAAGGGCATACCGAGCAGGACCTCCGGCAGCGACCAGAAGCCGCGTTCGGTGCGCATCACCCGCACGTCGCCGCACAGCGCGAGCATCGCGCCGGCACCGAATGCGTGACCGTTCACCGCAGTGACGGTGGGGACAGCCAACGTCAGCACCCGCGTGTAGAGCTGGTGAACACTGTCGAGGTAGGCCGGGAGGTCGTTCGGATGCGCGGCCACATAGTCGGTGTCGAGGCCGTTGGTGAAGAACTTGCCGGTGGCGGTGATCACCAGCGCACCGGGCTTGATGCTCTCGGCCTCGGTCAGCAGTTCGCTGACCTGCTCGATCCACTCCGGCGTGAACCGGTTCTCCGGATTCGTCTCGTCGAGTTCGACCCCTTTGGTCCCGAGGTGGAGAACGGATACGGCGTCGTCGGAAATCAAGTACGGCATGAGCTGACAATATCGCGCCACCGATGTCGGTCGGTCACGAGATCGGCCAGGCGTGATGGACGCGGACGACGCCGACATCTCACCTCCCACGACTGCACGCCCGTGCACGAAGGCCCGTGTCGCCTAGGGTGATCTGCATGGCGACCGGCGATCCGTGGACAGACGACACCCTCACCCAGCAGGCACCTCTCACTCACGACGCCGGATCTGCCGTCGACGATCCCAGCGTCGATCCCGCCGCGGCAGCGGCCACCGCGGCTGCCACCATCGCAGGCGCGTCGGGCTCACCCGCCCACGACGTCGCGGTGATCCTGGGGTCGGGGTGGGCACCGGCCGCGGAGGCATTCGGTGAGCCGGCCGCGACCATCCCGATGTCGGAGATCCCCGGTTTCACCGCGCCGTCGGCGGCCGGTCACAGCGGCGAGGTGCGTTCGGTGCAGCTCGGTGACCGGCGGGTCCTGATCATGCTCGGGCGCACGCACGCCTATGAGGGACACGACCTGGCGCGGGTGGTGCACGCAGTGCGCACGGCCGCCGCGGCCGGATGTCACACCGTGGTGCTGACCAACGCCGCCGGCGGCCTGCGGTCCGACATGGCGGTCGGCCAGCCGGTCCTGATCTCTGATCACCTGAATCTGACCGCGCGCTCACCGCTGGTCGGCGCGAACTTCGTCGACCTCGTCGATGCGTACTCGCCCCGGTTGCGAGCCCTGGCGCATGAGGTGCAACCCACATTGGCCGAAGGCGTGTACGCGGGGCTGCCCGGTCCGCACTACGAGACGCCCGCCGAGATCCGGATGCTGAGCACCCTGGGCGCCGATCTGGTCGGCATGTCGACGGTGCACGAGACGATCGCCGCGCGCGCCGAGGGATTGGAAGTATTGGCGGTGTCCTTGGTGACCAATCTCGCCGCCGGGATCACCGGCGATCATCTCGACCACGCCGAAGTCCTCGCGGTGGGACGCGACTCCGCGGCACAGATGGGTGCACTTCTCGCACAGGTGATCTCGACCATGTGACCACCCGCGACCGTCTGGCCCACCCCGAACATCGACCTCCGGAGGAGACAGCCGTGGCCACCAGTGCCGAGATCAGCGAATGGATCGACGGCGACCCCGACCCGCAGACTCGTGCCGAACTCCGATCGCTGCCCAAAGACGAACTCTCCCGACGCTTCGGTGACACACTGCATTTCGGCACCGCAGGACTCCGTGGTCCGGTGCAGGCCGGGCCGGCCGGGATGAACGTCGCCACCGTCACTCGCGCCACCGATGGGCTGGCCCGGTGGCTGATCGAGCATGGACATCGAGGTGCAACGGTGGTCGTCGGCCGCGATGCCCGACACGGCTCGCAAGCGTTCTTCGCAGCGACCACCGAGGTGCTCGCTGCGCACGGCTTCGCTGTCGTCGCGCTCGAAGAACCCGGCCCGACACCGCTCGTCGCATTCGGCACCCGGCTCCTCGGCGCGGCCGCCGGTATCCAGATCACCGCCTCCCACAACCCGGCCTCCGACAACGGCTACAAGGTGTATCTCGAACACGGCGCGCAGATCGTGCCGCCGGCCGATTCCGAGATCGAGTCGGCGATCGCCGATTCCGCTCCGGCCGTGGACATCGCACGTGCGGCGGTACCCGTCGATCCGCGCGCACACGCGATCCCCGAGCAGTACCTGTCGCGCCTGGCGGATCGGTTCGGGCACCGACCCTCGCAGCTGCGTATCGCGCTGACCCCGATGCACGGCGTCGGCGGTGAGATCGCGCTACAGGCGTTGCACCAGGCGGGTTTTCACGACGTTCACGTGGTCGCCGAACAAGCCGACCCCGACCCCGACTTCCCCACCGTCGCCTTCCCCAACCCCGAGGAGAACGGCGCGACCGACCTGCTGCTCGACCTCGCCGAGAGCATCCACGCCGATCTGGCGATCGCACTCGACCCCGACGCCGACCGTTGCTCGATCGGTGCGGTCATCGACGGCCGCTGGCGGATGCTCACCGGTGACGAGACCGGCGGCCTGTTCGGCGAAGCGATCCTGTCGCGCCGGGAATCCGCCGCCGAGGCAGGTGAGGTGACGGGCACAACCGCTGGTGCCGTTGATGATCGCGCCCCGGTCCCTGCCGTTTCGACCGGACCTGCCGTTTCGACCGGACCTGCCGTTTCGACTGTGCCCGTCGTTGCGACGACCATCGTCTCGGGAACCATCCTCGCGGCCATCGCGCAGGCACACCACGCGCGCCACGTGCGCACCCTCACCGGGTTCAAATGGCTCGTCCGCGCCGGCGAACCACTGGTGTACGCCTACGAGGAGGCGATCGGACACTGTGTCGACCCGGACGCGGTGCGCGACAAGGACGGTATCTCCGCCGCGGTGTTCGCGGCCACCCTCGCACACGATGCGGCGCTCGCCGACCGCGGGATCGCCGACCTGCTCGACGACCTCGCCGTCGCCCACGGACTGCGCGTGGGCACGCAGAAGTCGATTCGCGTCGAACAGCACCGCCAGATCGTGGAGATGATGCAGCGGCTTCGTGCCAATCCCTCGGGCACCATCGGCGGGGTGGACGTCACCATGAACGACTACGCCCGACGAGACGACGGATTGGCCACCGATGCAGTCGAATTCAGCGGCCGCAACGGGTCGGGTATGGGCCTTCGGGTCTGTGCCCGCCCCTCGGGGACCGAACCGAAGCTGAAGTTCTATCTCGAGGTCAGTTCGCCGCCGACCGACCGCAGCGTGCTCTCGACGGTCCGCGACGCCTGCCGGCTGGTGCTCAACGCGGCGGTACGCGACGTCACCGAGTTCGTCGCCGGCAGCCCGCCGGTGGGCTGATGACCTGCCATCCGTCGGTGCCCCGGCAGCCCGGTGACCCAAGCGCGAGACCGCGGTTGGGATACTGAGGCGATGGACACAGTCGCACTTCTCGATGCCCGCGAACTCGATGTCGTGCGCGGCGGACGGCATCTGTTGCGTGATGTGTCGATCCAGGTCGACGCCGGTGAGCACTGGGCGCTGCTGGGACCCAACGGGGCGGGTAAGTCGACTCTGCTGACGATTCTCGGCGCCGTCGGCCACCCGACCAGCGGAACGGTCGACGTTCTCGGCAAGCGCCTCGGCCGTGTCGACATGCGCGAACTGCGCACCCACATCGGGCACGTCAACCCGCGCCACCGGCTCGACCTGCCCCTCACCGCCCACGAGGTGGTGCTGACCGGGCTGACCAACACACCCGAACTCGACGCCCGCCGCGGCTACACCGAGGCCGAACACCGCCACGCCGACGAGTTGCTCGAGCTGCTCGGAATGGGCAACCGGCGCGAATCGCGGTGGACCACCATGAGCCAGGGTGAGCGTGGCCGCACACTGATCGCCCGGGCGCTCACCGGACGCCCGTCCCTGCTGCTGCTCGACGAGCCGGCCACCGGCCTCGACCTCGCCGCGCGTGAGCAGTTGCTGCTCAGCGTCGACCAGTTGCGTCGCGAGGTGCCCGAGATGGCCAGCGTGCTGGTGACCCACCACCTCGAGGATCTGCCGGCGAGCACCACCCATGCGCTCGTCCTGGCCGACGGAGAGATCGTCGCCTCCGGTCCGGTCGATCAGACACTCACCTCCGACGTCATCTCGAAGGCCTTCGACCACCCAGTGCAGGTGAGCCGCAATCACGGGCGATGGTCTGCGGTGACCGCGAGCGCCCGCGACTGAGGCGCTGCGGCCGACCACGATGGAGTTCACGCGATGGGCACGCTACGTGGTTGCGGTCGCGGTATGCGGTGCGCTGGCCGGTCTGGTCGGCGCGGCGACCTCGGAGCTGTTGCACGCGCTGCAGCACCTGACCTACGGCTACCACTCCGGGTCATTGCTCCTGGGTGTGACACGCGCGGACTGGCGACGCCGCGTCGCGGGGCCGGTGGTGGGCGGACTGCTCGCGGGCCTGTGCTGGTGGTGGCTACGGCGCCGGCACACCGTCGATGAACTCACCCCGGCGCTGCGGGAGGGGCGCCGACTGCGACCGGTCGCACAGACCGCCGACGCCCTGGTCCAGGTGCTCCTGGTGGGGTCGGGGGCATCGCTGGGTCGTGAGAGCGCACCCCGTCAGATCGCCGCGTCGGCGGCGGCGCTGGTACTCGGGCCGTTCGCCGTGGCGGGGACCCACCGCAGGATCCTGCTCTCGTCGGCGGCCGGGGCCGGCCTGGCCGCGGTCTACAACGTGCCAGTGGCCGGCGCAGTGTTCACCATCTCGGTGATCCTGCAGACCTGGGATGCACTCACGGTCGCAACGGCTCTCGTGACATCGGCTATCGCCGTCGCGGTAACCGTACCGATCACCCATGACGCAACCACGTTCAGCTTCCCGCCGACGCATGCCGGCTGGGGATCGGCTCTGTTCGCACTCGTCTGCGCGCCGGTCGGTGCCGTGCTGGGCCTGGGGTTCAGCGCGCTGATGCACCGCTCGTCGGCACGCACCGCGGCGTCCTGGCATCTCGTGCCCGCGCTCGCGGTCGCCGGGCTGATCACCGGTGTGGCCGCGGTGTGGCTGCCCGAACTGCCCGGCAACGGCAAGAGCATCGTCGCCACCGCCTTCTCACCCGGTGCCACGTTGGCCGTGCTCGGCGCCGCAGTGATCGTCAAGCCGCTACTGACCGGGATGTATCTGCGCGCCGGTGCGGTCGGCGGGCTGCTCACCCCGGCGTTCGCGACGGGCGCGGCCGCCGGGGCGTTCATCTCCCTCGCGATACACCAGATGGGCGGGCACACAAGCACTCCCGCGTTCACCGTGATCGGTGCGGCCACGGTGCTGGCAGTGACCCAGCGGGCACCGTTGTTCGCAGCGGTGTTCGCCTACGAACTCACCGACCCGCCGCTGCTGGTCGCACCCCTACTGGTGATCTCCGCAGTCGGTGCACACCTGATCGCCGACCGGCTCCGACACCGCCACTCCCCATGCACCGCAGGCGAGCACCCCGACAAGTCCCCCGGCCGGTGAATCGGAGGGGCGTGCCACAGCGCTCAGGGTGTCCGCACGCCTACGCCCTCAGCGCGGGCCGAACTGACGATCACCCGCATCACCGAGACCGGGGACGATGTAGGCATCCTCGTTCAGGCCGTCGTCGACGGATGCGGTCACCAACCGCACCGGATATCCCGATTCGGCAAGCGCGTCAACGCCTTGCGGCGCGGCCACCACGCACACCGCGGTGATGTCGGTGGCCCCGCGCTCGACCACGAGCTTGAGCGTGTGGAGCATCGACCCGCCGGTCGCGAGCATCGGGTCGAGCACGAACACCGGGCGCCCGGACAGATCGTCGGGCAAGGAGGCGAGATAGGGCACCGGCTGGTGCGTCGTCTCGTCGCGGGCGATGCCCACGAACCCGACACCGGTTTCGGGGACCATCGCATTGGCCTGCTCGACCATGCCCAGACCCGCCCGCAGCACCGGGACGAGCAGCGGCGGGTCGGTGAGCCGCGCCCCGACCGTGTCGGCGACAGGAGTGGTGATCTGCACCGCCGTCACCGCAGCGTCGCGCATCGCCTCGTAGACCAGGATCTGGGTGAGTTCGGACAACGCCCGGCGAAACGACGCGTTATCGGTGCGTTCGTCACGCAACTCGGTGAGTCGGACCGCGGCCAGCGGGTGATCGAGCACCAGGACATCCATGCGCACAACCCTATGACGTCTGGTACAGCGGCACATCGACGGATCGACCGGTCTGTGGACACGGCTCCCACGACACAGCGCCTGTGCACAACTGTCACGGCGACAGCGAAACCATCGAGTTGTCCACAGGCAGTGCCGCGCCGACGGAACCGTGACGGGCCGGGCAACGTCGGAGTGAGCATGACTCCTCTCAACGTCGACCCATCCGCCCTCGTACACGTCGGTGGCCGCAGCGCCGAACGCAGTCACCGCATCCGCGCCGCCGCCTCGGTCGAGACCATCTGCGACGCCGAGCTGACCCCCACCTTCGGGCTCGTCGGAGCCCGGTTCCTCGCCGCGGTCACGAAATCCGCACAGCACCGACAACGAACCCTCGACGCGCTGGCGTGTCGGCATGCCGCCATCGCCGACTCCGCCGACAATTCGGCGCGGGCCTATCTCGGCACCGACGCGCACACTGCGCGATCACTGTCGGCGGGAGCGTCGCGGTGATTCCCGTCGAGCTGCTCCTGGCGGCGCTGCGCCAACTGGTCGCCGCGCTGGGCACCGGCGTCCTCCCGACACCCGGTCCGGTCACCGACCTCACCGCGACCGGGCGCACACTCACCGACGTGCACGACGAGTCGGCCACCGACGCCGACGAGTTGCGCCGGCGGTGGCAGGGCCTCGCCGCCGACGTCGCCCTCACCGCGATCGACACCGCCGTCGTGGCGACCCGCGTGGTCGCCACACACGGCGACGAGATGGCCGAGCTCATCGGATCGGCAGCGACCACGGTGGCGCGCGGAGCCGCCGAACTCGACGACATCGTCGACTCGTTGCAGGCCGCGGTCCGTGCCGCCGGACCGGCGATCACCACACCGGCGGGCGTGGTCGCGATACTGCCGGTGGCGGCTGCCCACCTAGCGCGCGGCATCTCCGTCGTCGCGCGAGTGAGCGCCGAACTCGACCGCGACATCGACGCGCTGGAGGCACTGACCGACGACACGGAGGTGTCCGGGTCGGATCCGACGGTGAACGGGTCGTCGGCGCAGACATCCGCCGGCGCCGCCGATGCCGGCTCGCAGACCGCCACATGGGTGCCCCACCCCGCCGCGGCGACCGTCGCGGTCGGTGATGCCGGTCGAGCGGTGACGCTGCCCGATGGGTCGGTGGCCTACGCGCCCACCGAACAGGCGGCCCTGGCTGTTCGCGCCGCACTGACGCAGCAGGGCGTGCCTTACTCCTGGGGTGGAACCACTCCGGGTGTGGGACTCGACTGCAGCGGCCTCACGCAGTGGGCGTACGGACAGGCCGGGGTGTCGCTACCGCGACTGGCGCAGGATCAGGACACCGTCGGGAGGGCGGTGGCCGCCGGTGATCTCGCCCCCGGCGACCTCGCCGTCTGGTCGGGCCACGTTGCGATGTACATCGGCAACGGTCAGATGATCGAGGCCGGTGATCCGGTGTCGGTGTCACCGGTGCGGACCACCAACGCCGGGCAGTCATTCGAGGGGTTTTTCCGACCCACACAGGGATAGCGGGCATCGCGCGGAAGGCGCCGACATGTGCAGGTGATCCTGGTGCCATCGCGTCTACACCTGTCTCTTGCGCCGCGTTCAGGGCGCACCGCTAGGCTGTGTGGCCATGGCTGGCGACATCATCCCGATCGAACTCGGACTCACCGACGGCAACGTCTTCACATTGTGGGCTCCCCGGTGGCGCGACGGGGACGACGAATGGCAGGCATTCCTGGGTCTCGACGAGGATCTGTACACATTCGGGTCGGTCGCCGAGCTCGTCACCTATGTACGCACCGACGCAGAGAACGATCTCTCCGATCATCCTGCGTGGCCGACACTGCCGAAGCTCGCTGCCGGTGAGTTCGTCCCCACCGAGGAGCATTCCTACGACGTGATCGGTGTCCCCGAGCTCGCCGCAGAGGATCCCACTCCCGAAGTGATCGCCGAGCTCGAAGACGTGCTCGACATCGTGCGCACCATCGGTGAGGTGTGCGAGCTGACCGCGGTCACGAAGTTCTTCAACGGCAACCCGATCCTCGGCGCGGTCACGGCCGGCACCCGCAACTTCACCGGCCGCGAGGGTCAGGACTTCTGGGTGCGTATAGGCCGCCTCATCGACAAGAGCTGGGATGACGTTGTCGACGCGATCGAGGGCATCGCCAGCACCCCTGAGTTCGATCACAGTGGTGTCGAGGAGGCCCAGGAGGAGATCGACGCGGCTGCCAGCGCGGAGGACGAGGACGAACCCACCGATGACGACGACGTCGAAATCGTCTCAGGCGCAGCGGTTGTCGCAGGAGACGATGAGTCCGACGACGACGATGATGATGACGACGACATCGCCGACGAGGACGATTTCTGGACCGAGGTCGGTATCGACCCGGTTCGCATCGTGACCTCCGCAGGCGAGTACGTGACGCTGCGTTGCTATCTCGGCGACGACCCGGTGTTCTTGGGCCGTGACGGCAAGATCTTCGTGTTCTCCTCCGACCGAGCACTGCTCCGCTATCTCGCCGACGCCACCGACCACGACCTCGCCGAGGTGAGTACCTACCCCGAGGTGCAGACCGCGGCGACCGACGGATCGTTGGAGATCGACGTCTACGACGACAATGTGTACGTGCTGCCGGGTATCAGCGAGGACATCGCCGACGGCCCGCGACGGATGGACCGCCACCAACTCGAATTGGCCGTCGAATTGCTCACCGATGCCGCCGATTTCGCCGATGACGACTCGGTGTCGGAGGCACTCGGCTCCACCACCCCGCTCGGGTGGTTCGTCGACTACGCGGTGAACTTCGACCCCAAGCGCCTCGCGCCGAGCCCGCCGTTCGACAACGAAGCCGACGCATGGAAGGCACTCGAGCACGATTTCGAGGAGCGCCTTCAGGTCCGCTCGTAGACGTACAGGGTTTCCGCAGTCGAATGCGGCGGCAAGACATGATGATTCGGCGGTGGGTCACCGTGGACCCACCGCCGAATCAGTACGCTCGCGGTGACTGGATGCGTGGAACTCCGGGTCGATCGCTCAGTAGTTGAGGTTCAGCGGACCACTTTTGTGCGGCCCCTGATCGTCATCATCGGGCAGGTCGAGAACGGGCACGACAGCGTCGAGTCCCGGCCCGATGATCTCTTCACCGTTCTTAATCGACAACAACAGCTTCGAGGGTTTGTGCGCCTTGTCGTCGTTGCTCTTTGCCGCTGAGCCGCCGCGTGCAGCCATCGGCGCGCCACCGGCAGACTGCGACGACACGCTCGCTCCTTGAGCGGCACGCATCGCTGCGGCCTCGGCAGCTGCCATCCGGGGCGTGAGACGCGCCGCATTCTCCGCAGCGCCCAACGCTCCGGCGCCGACGCCACCGAGCGCTCCGGCGCCGCCGAGTCCACCCACGGCGCCGAGCCCTGCGGACAATCCCCCGGCGCCGCCGGCACGGGAGGCAGCAGCTCCAGCTGCGCCCGCAGCACCGCCCATTCCCGGCAGGAAGCCTTCTGCACCGAGGCCATCAGCACCACCGGAGAGTCCCATGGTCTCGGTTGAGGCTCCGTCAGAAGACCGGCTCAGTCCGTCTGCAGCCTGCGACAGGCTGCTTGCGGCATTCTGACTGGCCGATTGCATCGACGACAGCGCCGACCCGGGGTTCGTCGAACCAGCGGACGCAGCAGCCGCCTTCGCCGAATCAAGCCCAGATGCCGACTCGGCGAGCTCCTTGGCCGCGTTGCTCCCCGAAGTGCCAGCGCTCGCGCTTGCGCCGATACCCGACAGTCCCCCACCAGCACCGCTCCCGCCGCCGAAACCACCAAGATTCGCGGCACTGATACCGCTGCCCCCGACACCCCACCCTGGGGGCGCGGGCACCACCGGCTTGGCAACCACCGGATTGTAGGGCGTGGACGCCTTCGGCATGCCCGTGTTGTTCTCGATCACCGCCGGGTTGTACAGCGACGCCATCAGCTCTCGCGCCTTCTCCGTGCGCGAATCATTATGAACAAACGAAGTCACCTTGCCGAAAAACTTCTTCACACCGCTACCGGTTGCTACGGAGGGCTCGGGAACCTTGGCCTGGAAGGCGGTCAGTGACTCGGTCAGTGCGCCTGTGCTCGCTGCGGCCACTCGCAACTCCGATTGGATCTGGTTGGCAGACGTTACGAAGTTCTGCAGACCTTCGCGAATCGCTTGGGGTCCTGAACCATCCCAATGCGTACCCGGACCGATCTGACGGAGAACGCCATCATTGAATTGGTCAATCACCGCGTTGAGCTTTCGAGAGGCCGCCTCGTACGACACGACGACGATCCCCAGTGCGACAGCGTCGATCGAGCGGGTCTTTTCGTAAATCGAGTGCACATCAAAGTTGAAGGGGTTTTCCGGACTCGCGGCACCGGGCCACATCCCAGCCTGCGACATGGTTGTGAATTGTGATCGGCTCGGACTCGTCTGCGGGCCTCCACGATTGGTGTCGTATCGACCCGCGCGACGCACATTCTTCAAATCCACCGTGTTGTTGTCTTCGGTGTTCTGCATCGCCAGACCACAGGCGCGAACGGCATTCGCGATTTCAACCAATGTCTTACCCATTTCGTCGAGTTTCGCAACGAACTCGACACCCATCTTTGACAGCTCCCGGGCCATTGTCTTACCAGACCCGAAGTCGCCACATCCCGAAACTGAGTCGACCTGAAGGGCCGCCGACGAGACGTTCGCGAGGGCGTCAGAGCACGAGATACAGTTCGCGATCACCGTGCGACACACCTCAGGGTCGAAAACTGCGTAACCGGCAGCGCCGCTCGACCCGATGCTCGACCAATACGTCTGAGGGTCAGCCATCACTCACCCCATCTCCGATGGTTTAGTGGGCATGTATTGATACAAAGAATTTCCAAACTCTTCCAGCTTGCTGCACAGATCTACATTGTCTCCGGTTGAGGAATACCCTGAATGCAGAAGCCACAATGCCGTACCGTAAAACGTTCCCCACGACAGATAGCAGGTGTTCTCCCTGCCATCGCGCGTGTACAGGTAAGCGCGGTTCGGGCCGAGGACAACATTTTCATTTGAAATCCTGATGCCGTCCTGCGCAATCACTTCATGAAATGGTTCAGAAGTGACACCTACGGAGAGGGTATACGCAGTTCCCTCGCCATTCGGATTGTCGTAGCTTATTTCGCAGGTGTGCAACAGCTTTGATACGGGCGTATCGGGAGAGCGCGTCTTGTAACCAGGTGACGGGGTGAACCCCACCTTCGCCAGAGCGTCATCGGGAAACCGTGGACACAGGTCAGGCATTCGCGCGAAGTAGGGACTTGAACTGCCGGCCTCAGTGGCGGTCGTCGCTAACGATTGGTCAGACGCCCCAGCGCCGAGCGACGAGGCCGCTGTGTCAGGCGAACCACTGTCAGACCCACTGCCGCAACCTGCCACCAACGACGCCACGACGACTCCGACAACGGCGATAACCTCACGTCTCACGGCTGCGAACCTTACCCAAGCGAAGTCACTGCGGCGAGCAGTGTCGATTGCGCAGCCGACACCAGGTGTCTACTTGTCGTCGCCGTCAACCCAGCCAGCGCACACAGAATGGCGGTTGCCGTATCCCACGATGTCGATAGGGCATCTGTGGACCCGCCGTTGTCATTCAACTGACCGCATTCGCAGACTCGGCATGCCCGCCCGCCGCGGCGCCCTCTACCATCGCACGCGGTGGCAGCCCGACTATCAGGGCGAGAAGTAAGTCCGTCTGGAGGATGACGTTGTACGTGTGGCGATCAGCTGCAGGAGTTTGGGCATGATCATCACTCCGCAGGCATTTCTGGCGGTGTGGCGCCACCTCAACAACAGTGAACCTCCGTCGGTCTTCCAGTACCGCACCGAAGGCATGGACGAACTCGACGTGGCCGTGCGCCGCGAGCAGCAACTCGTCGAGGAGATCGTCCCCACACTCACTGACGGTCAGCGCGCCATGTTCACGGTGCTTGCGACAGCAAAACTGAAGGCCCGCGTACTCGGGCTCGATGAAACCCTCGGTGAGAACGACCAGCGCGGTCACACCCGCGTCTACTCGGCGGGTGTGGCCTCCACTGGAGCAGTCATCGCCGCCCAGACACCCGGCACCGGCGGATTCGGCGGAAACATCACTGTCAGCGGCATGCAGTACGCGGCATGGCCCAAGCGCCTCGTCGAGGCACTACCGGACTCGCCCGGCGCCGGCCACATCCCCGCCGTCTACGGGTTCGACGACAACTTCTCGTCCGGCAACGGCACGTCGATCCGCGTGTCTGCGACGCCAGATCCGGTGGTGCGCGCCAAACGCGCGCACATGGAGGCGCCATCGCGAACAACGGGCATCATCGAGGTCACGCTTCATGACATGGGCACAGCCATTCCGGCACAACAGGTCTCACTGTATTACCGCGATATCGACGACGACGGTCGCTACGCCCTGACTCAATTCGGCCGCGACGATCTGATCCCTGCCGACGCCGCGACGATGACGTCACTGGTCAGCCGCTGCTTCAGCCACGTGACGCAGCGGTTCGAGGATCTCGCCGACGCCTACTGACCCCCCGTCAGCCGATCAGCACCGCGTAACCGGGTTTGATGATCTCGTCGATCATCGCCAGCCGCTCGTCGAAGTGGATGAACGCCGACTTCATCGCATTGACGGTGAACCGCTCGAAATCGGCCCAGCCATAACCGAACTGGCCGGCGAGGACCGCGAACTCCTTGCTCATCGAGGTATCGCTCATCAGCCGGTTGTCGGTGTTGACGGTGACCCGGAAACGCAATCTCGCCAGCACATTGAACGGATGCTCGGCGATCGACGCCACCGCACCGGTCTGCACATTGCTGCTCGGGCACAGCTCCAACGGGATTCGCTTGTCCCGCACGTAATTGGCGATCTCGCCGAGTTTCGCACCGTGGAAGTCGTGAGCGGTGAAGTCGGCGTCTTCGGGCAGGCTGATGTCGTCGATCACCCGTACACCGTGTCCGAGCCGGTCGGTGCCGCAGAAGCTGATCGCCTCGTGGATCGACGGGAGTCCGAACGCCTCACCGGCGTGAATCGTGAAGGGCGCGTTGTGGGCGCGCATGTACTCGAAAGCGTCGAGATGTCTGGTGGGCGGATATCCGGCCTCGGCACCGGCGATGTCGAACCCGACCACGCCGCGATCGCGGAAACGGACGGCGAGTTCGGCGATCTCACGCGAACGCGCGGCGTGGCGCATCGCCGTCACCAGACAGCGCACCGTGATCGGCCGCCCCGCCGATGCGCTGAGCGCCTCCCCCTCGGCGAATCCCTTCAGAACCGCCTCCACCACCTCGTCGAGCGTCAGCCCGGCTTCGAGGTGTTGCTCAGGGGCGAACCGGACCTCCGCGTAGACCACCCCGTCGTTGGCGAGGTCCTCGGCGCATTCGAGTGCCACCCGTTCCAGCGCACCGGCGGTCTGCATCACCCCCACCGTGTGCTCGAAAGTCTCCAGATACCGCACGAGCGACCCGCTGTCGGCGGACGCGCGGAACCAGGTCGCCAACGACGGACCGTCAGAGGCAGGCAATTTGGTATAGCCCACCTGCTCGGCGAGCTCGAGCACGGTCTGCGGACGCAAGCCACCGTCGAGGTGGTCGTGCAGAACGACTTTGGGGGCCAGTGCGAACAACGCCGGATCGGGATCCGGGCCGAAAGGACTCACCGGCGGCATCGACGTGGTCATGAGCCGACGGTAACCCGATCGATCACCCGATGGGGGATCTCGACGGTGTGGTCACCGACACGCACGGCGTCGGTCAGAGCCGCTATCGCGCCGGCGAACCGCGAGGGGTCGGCGGCATGCAGAGTGAACATCGGCGCACCGGATGCCACCGTCTCCCCAGGACGCGCATGGATCACCACGCCGGCCTCGGCGGCGACCGGCTCGCCCTGGCGTGCCCGGCCTGCACCCAGACGCCACGCCGCCACGCCGACCGCCATCGCGTCGATCGACTCGATCACCCCGCCCGCGGGCACGGTGACGGTCTCGGTGTGGGCGGCCACCGGCAGCGGCGCATCCGGGTCGCCACCCTGCTCGCGGATCATCGCGCGCCAGCGATCCATCGCCGTCCCGTCGGCGAGGTGATCGGCTGGGTCGACGCCGGTGATGCCGCCCAACGCGAGCATCTCCGTGGCCAGCGCGAGCGTCAGCTCCACCACGTCGGCCGGACCGCCGCCGGCGAGCACCTCGAGCGCTTCGGCCACCTCCAGGGCGTTGCCGGCCGTGCGGCCCAACGGCGCGTCCATCCGGGTGAGCAACGCGACGGTGTCGACGCCGGAGTCGTGACCCAGCGCGACCATCGTCTCGGCCAACTCCCGGGCATCGGGTTCGGTCTTCATGAACGCACCAGACCCCACCTTCACGTCGAGCACCAACGCGGAGGTGCCCTCGGCGATCTTCTTGCTCATGATCGAGCTCGCGATCAGCGGGATGGACTCCACTGTGGCGGTCACGTCGCGCAGCGCGTAGAGCTTGCGGTCGGCCGGCGCGAGATCGGCACCCGCCGCGCACACCACGGCGCCCACCTTCTCCAGCGCGGCGGTCATCTCCGCCGTCGTCAGATCGGCGCGCCAGCCGGGGATCGACTCGAGTTTGTCCAGGGTCCCGCCGGTGTGTCCGAGCCCCCGGCCCGACAGCTGCGGAACGGCCAGACCGTACGAGGCGACCAGCGGGCCGAGCGGAAGGGTGATCTTGTCGCCCACACCACCGGTGGAATGCTTGTCCACGGTCCGCAGCGGCGACCCGGCGCGGCGCAGGCCGGAGAAGTCCATCCGGTGCCCCGTCGCGATCATCGCCTCGGTCCATCGGGCGATCTCGTGCCGGTCCATCCCGTTGATCACGATCGCCATCGCCAGGGCCGACATCTGCTCGTCGGCCACCTCACCGGCGGTGTAGGCCTCGACCACCCAGTCGATCTGTGCGTCCGACAGCGCCCCGCCATCGCGTTTGGTGGCGATCACCGACACCGCGTCGAAGACATCTGTCACAGCCACATCGGTCACAACTGCCCCACTTCGAGGTCGTCGGGACCAAAGGCGTCCGGGAGCAGCTCCCGCAGGGGCTTGGGGCCCTGCGGATGATCGATCAGCATGTCCGGGCCGCCGTGTTCGAGAAGTACCTGCCGGCAGCGTCCGCACGGCATGAGGATGGCGCCGCGACTGTCGGTGCACGACAACGCGACAAGTCGACCACCGCCGGTTGTGTAGAGGTTCGCCGCGATCGCGCATTCGGCGCAGAATCCGAGGCCGTATGAGACATTCTCCACATTCGAACCGCCGATAATCCGGCCGTCATCCACTAGTGCACCAGCACCGACTGGAAACCTCGAATAGGGCGCATAGGCCCTCTCCATCGATTCTTTGGCCTTGGCTCGCAACGACTTCCAATCGATGACCGCACTCACTCGACAAACCCCTACCCCGTTGATGAACCCTTCGCAGCAACATCCACTTGTTGGTAAGGCAAACCTAAGTTCAGTTCCGGTGTGCCACATCACTACTCAGGGGAGCATTTCTTGCGGCTCTCAGCATAGGTTTAGAGTTTGGTGTCAGTGGGTTCTCGATCGAGCCGCTCGGCAGGCTCGACCGCACATCCATCGACGATGTTGGAGGCCAATCCCGAATGAGCACACCTACCGAGGTCGCGCCCGAGCCAGTACGCAAACGGTCCCTGTATCGAGGCGACCCTGGCATGTGGTCGTGGGTCCTGCACCGGATCACCGGTGTATCGATCTTCTTCTTTCTTTTCGTACACGTTCTCGACACTGCGGTCATCCGCGTCGACCCGAACAAGTACACCCAGGTTGTCGACACCTACAAGAACCCCGTGGTGGGGCTCATGGAGATCGGTCTCGTCGCCTGCGTCCTGTATCACGCACTCAACGGCATCCGCATCATCCTCGTTGACTTCTGGGCCAAGGGCCCGAAGTACCAGCGTCAGATGCTGTGGATCATCCTCACGGTGTTCGTGATCGTATTCGCAGCTGCAGCGGTTCGCCTGCTGCAGATCTGGGTCAACCATCTCTAGGACGGGGCAACGACGATGACGACTTCTTCGACTCCGCGAATCGCGAAAACGCTTGAGCGGGAACGCGACCGTCCGGCCAGTCTGGACAATCCCCGCTCCCCTCGCCGCCCCAAGGGCAACAACTTCGAGAAGAACGCATGGCTGTTCATGCGCTTCTCCGGCGTCGCGCTGATCTTCCTGACCATCGGCCACATGTTCATCATGCTGGCGTGGGACTCCCAGGGTGTGCACCGTATCGACGCCTCCTTCGTGGCCCACCGGTGGAAGGAACCGTTCTGGCAGTGCTGGGACCTCGCGATGCTGTGGCTGGCCCAGCTGCACGGCGGTAACGGCGTGCGCACGGTGATCGCCGACTACTCGCGTAACGACCGCACCCGCTTCTGGCTCAACGTCCTGCTTGCGCTGTCGATGATCTTGATCATCGGGCTCGGCACCTACGTGCTGCTGACGTTCGACCCGAGCAGCGCCAGCTAGCCGACCACACACTTTTTCGATCGAGAGCGAGCAATCTTCATGCAGGAACACCGATACGACGTGGTGATCGTCGGCGCCGGCGGCGCCGGGATGCGCGCGGCTATCGAGGCCGCCCCGCGCGCCCGTACCGCGGTGCTGACCAAGCTGTACCCCACCCGTAGCCACACCGGCGCCGCTCAGGGCGGCATGTGCGCCGCGCTGGCCAACGTGGAAGAGGACAACTGGGAGTGGCACACCTTCGACACGGTCAAGGGCGGTGACTACCTCGCCGACCAGGACGCCGTGGAGATCATGGCCAAGGAGGCCATCGACGCGGTCCTCGATCTGGAGAAGATGGGTCTGCCGTTCAACCGCACCCCCGAGGGCAAGATCGACCAGCGCCGGTTCGGTGGCCACACCCGCGACCACGGCAAATCGCCGGTTCGCCGCGCCTGCTACGCCGCCGACCGCACCGGCCACATGATCCTGCAGACGCTCTACCAGAACTGCGTCAAACACGACGTCGAGTTCTACAACGAGTTCTACGCACTCGACCTGTGCATCAGCAACAACTCCGATGGCGAGCCGGTCGCGACGGGTGTCGTGGCCTATGAGCTGGCCACCGGCGAGATCCACGTCTTCCACGCGAAGTCGATCATCTTCGCCACCGGCGGCTCTGGCCGTATGTACAAGACGACCTCCAACGCCCACACCCTCACCGGTGACGGAGTGGGCATCGTCTTCCGCAAGGGCCTTCCGCTCGAGGACATGGAGTTCCACCAGTTCCATCCGACCGGCCTGGCCGGCCTGGGCATCCTCATCTCCGAGGCCGTGCGCGGTGAGGGCGGCATCCTCCGCAACTCCGAGGGCGAGCGCTTCATGGAGCGCTACGCCCCCACCATCAAGGACCTCGCACCCCGCGACATCGTCGCCCGGTCGATGGTGCTCGAGGTGCTCGAAGGCCGCGGCGCCGGGCCGAACAAGGATTACGTCTACATCGACGTGACCCACCTCGGCGAGGACGTGCTCAACGAGAAGCTGCCCGACATCACCGAGTTCGCCCGCACCTACCTGGGCGTCGACCCGGTGAAGGAATGGGTGCCGGTGTACCCCACCTGCCACTACCTGATGGGCGGCATCCCCACCAACATCCACGGTGAGGTGCTGCGCGGCAACAACAACATCGACAAGGTCCACGGCCTCTACGCGGCCGGCGAATGCGCCTGCGTCTCGGTGCACGGTGCGAACCGTCTCGGCACGAACTCGCTGCTCGACATCAACGTCTTCGGACGTCGCGCCGGCATCGCCGCGGCAGAACATGCCAACAACTCGGACTTCCATCCGCTGCCGGAGAACCCGACCGCGATGGTCGACAGCTGGTTGGAGACCATCCTCGGCGAGCACGGACACGAGCGGGTGGCCGACATCCGCACCGCCCTGCAGCAGACCATGGACGACAACGCCTCGGTGTTCCGCACGGAGGAAACCCTCAAGCAGGCGCTCACCGACATCCACAGTCTCAAGGAGCGCTACGACCACATCCGCGTTCACGACAAGGGCAAGCGGTTCAACTCCGACCTGCTGGAGGCGATCGAGCTGGGCTTCCTGCTCGAACTCGCCGAGGTGACGGTGGTCGGCGCGCTCAACCGCAAGGAATCTCGCGGCGGACATGCCCGCGAGGACTTCCCCAACCGCGACGACGTCAATTTCATGAGGCACACCATCGCCTACAAGAAGGGCGACACGCTGCTCAGCGACATCGAGCTCGACTGGAAGCCCGTTGTCGAGACCCGCTACGAGCCGATGGAGCGTAAGTACTGATGACCCTCACCACGGACGCACCCCACACCGACGAGCCGCCACTACCAGCGGTACCCGACGAAGCGACCATGGTCACGCTCAAGATCATGCGTTTCAATCCGGAGAACCCCGACGAGCAGGGGTGGCAGAGCTTCCGCGTGCCGGCGCTGCCCACCGACCGCATGCTGAACCTGCTGCTCTACGTCAAGGGCTACCTCGACGGCACCCTGACGTTCCGCCGCAGCTGCGCTCATGGCGTGTGCGGATCCGACGCGATGCGCGTCAACGGAGTCAACCGGCTGGCCTGCAAGATGCTCATGAAGGATTTCCTCCCGAAGGACAAGAGCAAGGACATCACGATCACGATCGAACCGATCCGTGGTCTGCCGGTGCTCAAGGACCTCGTGGTGGACATGGAGCCGTTCTTCGACGCCTACCGCGCGGTGAAGCCGTTCCTGATGACCAGCGGTAACGAGCCCACCCGTGAGCGCATCCAGTCGCAGAAGGATCGTGCGCGTTTCGACGACACCACCAAGTGCATTCTCTGTGCCTGCTGCACCACCAGCTGCCCGGTGTACTGGAACGAGGGCTCGTACTTCGGCCCGGCGGCGATCGTCAACGCCCACCGCTTCATCTTCGACAGCCGCGACGAGGGTGCCGCCGAGCGCCTCGACATCCTCAACGACGTCGACGGTGTGTGGCGCTGCCGCACCACCTTCAACTGCACCGACGCCTGCCCCCGTGGCATCCAGGTGACCCAGGCGATCCAAGAGGTCAAGCGAGCACTCATGTTCTCGCGCGGATAGCTTCTCTCTGCAGCCCCGCATCGGCCCCGCTTCCCTCGTCGGAAGCGGGGCCGATGTGGTGCGCGTACCGGGCGGTATCCATCTGTCGCACCGATCACCGACGCAGTACTGATCTATAGTTGCGACCACTCGATGGTTGCGGCCACTCGATGGTTGCGGACACTCGATGGTTGCGGCCACTGCGACCACCGCGACCACGCTGTCACCCCGATCGGATGAGGAGGCGGAGTGGAGATCAGGCACCTGCGCTACTTCGTCTCCGTCGCCGATACCGGGAACTTCACGCGGGCCGCCGAGCTGTGTCACGTCGCGCAATCGGCTCTGAGCCAGCAGATCGCGCGACTGGAACGCGAAGCGGGCGCTCCGCTGTTCGTGCGGACCACACGATCGGTCGAGCTGACCCCCGCCGGCCGGGTGCTGATGCCTCTGGCGCGCCGGATACTCGCCGACGAGATCTCGGCGCGCGCCGAGTTGCGATCATTCCTCGGTCTGGAGAAGGGGCGCCTGCGCATCGGACTCATCCAGACCAGCACGCACTTCCCCGAGACCATCGAGGCGATCACCGCATTCCATGAGCGGTTCGACGGAATCGAATTGACCATCACCTCGCGGCCATCGGAGGCGATGGTCGAGGAGATCGCTTCCGGCGATCTCGACATCGCTGTGGTGGCATCGGACCCCAGTCGAATCCCCGATGCGCTGAGCTCGGTGATCCTGCGCGAGGAACCCCTGGTGGGCATCCTGCGAACGGCTGATGCCGTGGGGTTGCAGACACCCACGGACATAACGGATCTGCTCGCACGCGGCCGGCTGATCCGATTCGCACGGGGTTCGGGCATCCGGCATCGCGTGGACGACGCGGTGACCCGAGCCGGAGGAGACCCACAACCCAGCGCCGGAATCGAACTCACCCAGGTGACCGACCTGATTCGCTTCACCCAGCTGGGCCTCGGCGTGACCATCGTGCCTGCCAGCCTTGCGAAGTCGGTTCTCGGTGAGCCCGGTGACTCCAGTCATGACGGCACGCCCGCATGCACCGTTGTCGCGCTCACCGATCCCGATGCCGTCCACACCGTGCGCGTGGTCCACGATCCGAGGCGAATGCCACCGGCCGCGGCGGAATTCCTCCGCCTTCTCGTGCCGCCGCCTTCTCGTGCACGGAGGTCATCCGCCACACCTCAGTGATCGCTTCTGACGATCACTGAACGCTGTTTTCTGTGTTGGACAGATCAGTCGATGGCCGCCGAGACTGGAGGCACAGACGGACACCACCACAGGAAAGACGCTCATGACCACCGCACTCTCCGACGCCTGGCGGACCGTCGTCCCCGACCCGACGAGCGGCGAAGGACCCCTCACCTCGCTGCTCGTCGCCCTCACCACCGTCACCGGCCTCGTCGACGCCTTCAGCTATCTGCAACTGGGACACGTGTTCGTGGCGAACATGACCGGGAACGTCGTGTTCTTGTCCTTCGATCTCGGCGGTGCACACGGATTCGTGTGGTGGGCATCGTTGCTCGCGATCGCGGCATTCGTGCTGGGCGCGCTCGTCGGCGGCCGCATCCGTGCGGCCTCGAGCGCGCACCGCGCCCGCCACGTCATGGTCGCCGCCACAGTACAGACTGTCCTGTTGGCAGTGGGTTTCGCTGTCTCCCTGTTGTATTCGCATCCCTACCGCGCTGGACCCATGGCTGCTCTGATCGTGGTGCTCGGCATCGGGATGGGCGTCCAGAACGCCACGGCACGCGCATTGTCGATTCGCGATCTCACCACGACGGTGCTCACTCTCACCCTCACCGGCATCTCCGCCGACAGCAGCGTTGCCGGCGGCAGGGGCAGCAATGCCGGTAGGCGCCTGGTCTCGGTCGGCGCGATGTTCCTCGGCGGCCTGATCGGCGCGATCCTGGTGACCCATGGCTGGGCACCGTTGACGCTGTTGCTCTCCACACTTCTCGTGATGGGTGTTGCACTGACAGCGGCCACCCAGGCGTACTCCACCGCCGAGTGGACGCGTCCGCCGCAGCCGGCGAGGTGAAGTGTCAGTTGCCGGTGTAGCTGCCCGGCCGTTTGTCGAGGAATGCCGACAAGGCCTCCCGATGGTCGTCGGTGTGGTGGGCCAGCGCCTGCATGGCCGCCGACATCTCCAGCAACGACTCCAGCGACTGGTGCATGGATTCACGCAGGAGCCGTTTGGCCATCCGCACCGAATGCGGCGGGTTCTTGGTCACGCGCCGTGCCAGTGCCACGGCCGCATCCATGAGGGCCTCGGGATCGACCACCTCGTTGACCAGTCCCCACCGCAGGGCGGTCTCGGCGTCCACCCGGTCGCCGGTGAGCGCCATCTCGGCGGCGCGTGCCGGCCCGATCGCCTTGGTGAGCAGCCATGCTCCACCGTCACCCGGGATGATCCCCAGCGAGACGAAACTCTCGGCGAAGAACGCCCGCCGCGAGGCGATGCGTAGGTCACACATCAGCGTCAGGTCACATCCGGCGCCGACGGCGGGACCGTTGACCGCCGCGATCACCGGTACCTCACAGTGGCACAGCGCGCGCGGAATGCGTTGGATCCCATGACGATAGCCCTCGCTGAGCCGATACGGATTGCCGCCGAACATGCCGGCGCGACCGGCCATGTCGTGGACATTGCCGCCGGCCGAGAACGCCGAACCCGCGCCGGTGAGGATCACCGCGCGCACGTCGTCATCGCCGTTGACCACGTCGACCTGCGCGCAGATGGCATCGACCATCGTCCCATCGGAGATCGGGTTGCGACTGTCGGGCAGGTTCAACGTCCAGGTCTCAATGTGCTCAGCCCGCTCGACCAGCAGCACGTCCGGTGTCCCCATCGCCATCCCTTCCATCGACAATCGCCACGACCTCACGCCCGCACCGCTCATGACCGGCTGTCAATGTATCCGCCTTCACCGGCATGGGGCGGTGATTCGACCAGCGCGAGGTGCTCGACCAGCGCGCGGGCGTGCCGGACGCCTGCAGATGCACCCCCGACGTGACCGGCATGGACTCCAGACACGGTTGTCACCAGGAGCGGTGCGCTCGCCGTTCCGACCTCGCACTCGGGTCGTCGTCTCAGCGACAGGGCGTTCACAGGGTGGGCTTCTACACTCGCCGCTCATGCACCCGACCATGACAAGTCGCTCCCGCAGGAGCGGCGCGCTCGGCCTGCTGGTTGCCACCGCACTCATGGCGGGCGGCTGCTCTACCACCCCGGTATTCGGTGAGTCTGCTGGTGGTTCGTCGACGGCGACGAGCGCCGACGCGTCGACACCGCCGATGGGGTGGAACAGCTGGAATACATTCGGATGCGACATCGACGAGAAGAAGATCGAGGCGCAGGCCGACGCGCTCGTCGCCGACGGGATGGCCCGAGCCGGTTACCGCTATGTGGTCGTCGACGACTGCTGGTATGCGCCCTCACGCAACGGCGATGGCGCGCTCACCGCCGATCCCACCCGATTCCCCTCCGGCATGGCTGCACTGGCCCGATACGTCCATGCGCGCGGACTGCGGTTCGGGATCTACAGCGGTGCGAGCACGCAGATGTGCGCGCAGTTCACCGGCGCCTACCCCGGATCGAGCGGGAGCGAGGGCCACGAGATCGCCGACGCACGCACATTCGCATCGTGGGGAGTTGATTTCGTCAAATATGACTGGTGCTCAAGCGATTCCGACCCTCAGAGACAGATGCGTGATTTCACCGCGATGCGCGATGCACTTCGGAGCACAGGCCGACCGATCATCTACAGCATCAATCCCAACAGCGGTCTCGGCGCGACATTACCCGGCATGCACCACGACTGGGGATCGATCGCCACCATGACCCGGGCAACCAACGACGTCAGCCCCTATTGGACGACCGGCCAGGGTCCCGGTGGGTACCAAGGAATATGGGATATCGCTGACGCGACATCGGCTCTGGCGCAACGCACATCGTCGGGTCGCTACGTCGACATGGACATGCTGGAGGTCGGCGTGGGCACGGCGCTGTCCCCCGCCGCCCAACGCTCACAGATGGCGTTGTGGGCGATGAGCGCGGCGCCGCTGTTTGCCGGCAACGACCTGCCGTCCGCCTCACCCGCGACGACGTCGCTGCTGACCACTCGCGGCGTCCTCGCGATCGATCAGGACAGCGCGGTCTCCTCGGCGAGGGCCTATGGTGCGACCAATCGCACGGTGCGCACCCGACAGCTGCACGACGGGAGCATCGCGGTGTCAATGACCAATCTCGGCGCGACCGCACAGTCGATGTCGATCGCCCTCGGCGATCTCGGTATGGATCGCGACGCGACCGTGACCGACGTGTGGACGAACCGACCGGTGAGCGGCGTCGCACGTGGCGTGGTGTCGATGACCGTCGCCCCTCAGGACACAGCGCTGCTGCGGATCACCCCCGGGTGAATCGCCTCACATCGATTCGGTTAGGGCATTACATCCGGCGGCGGGTCGCACGATCATCGAGTCTGCAGACGTTCACGGTGCCGGCGAACCCGCTCACGATTGGCGCACCCACGCGCGGGACAGAATCGCGACGACGCATTCTTGGTGGTGTCGGTGAAGTAGCGGTGGCAATCGCGCGCCGCGCATCTGCGGATCCGTTCCGCCCCGCGTGCGGTCATGAAATCCATCAGCCCGAAGGCCGCCTCGGCGGCCAGATGCCGCCACACCCGGTCACCGGCCACGTGGTGATCGATATGCCAGGTATGGCCGTCGTGGTCGGTCATCCGCGGTGCGGCATGCGCCTCAGACGCGAGGTAGTTCAGCGTCGGCGCGACGAGAGCCGGATCGGGGTCGGCGACCACGTCGAGCAGGCGCTCACGGACCCATGCCGTCCGCTCGAGATCGACGGCGTCGGCACGGGCATCCAGGGCGGGGTCGTAGCGACGGATCAGCGCCGTGACGTCGTCGGGTGTGGACAGCAACTCGTAGCCGCAGGTCTCCGGCGCAGTGTTGACGAGGTCGATCGCGAGGTCGGCACCCCAGAATCTGTAATGCTCTATACCCACATAGCCCATGTTGCCATCGTATCGGGCGTCGCTCTAGCGTGATGGCCATGACCACTCAGGGCACCGCCGACATCGCGGATACCTCCCCCGCATCCGGACGCGCAGGCCGGCACCTCGGCCGTGCGGCCACCGTGTTCCTCGCGACCGGACTGCTTCTGATCGCGCTGAACCTGCGCATCGGTGTCGCGTCGGTGAGTCCGGTGATCCGCTACATCCAGGACGCGCTCGGGTTGACCTCCACCACCGCGGGCCTGCTCTCCACCCTCCCGGTTCTGTGCTTCGGCATCTTCGCCTTCCTCACCCCTTGGCTGGTACGCCGGATCGGGATCGACAGGTTGCTGGCCGTGGTGCTCGTGGTGCTCGCGGTGGCCATCGCCACCCGTCTCATCGACGGCTCGCCGGCACTGTTCATCGGCACGGTGTTCGTCGGCGCGGCCATCGCCGTCGGCAACGTGGTCCTACCCGCGGCGATCAAACAGCATTTCGTCGCGCGCACCGGACTGATGATGTCGCTGTACTCGATGACGCTCTACATCGGCGCGGCTCTCGCCTCGGGTCTCACCGTCCCCCTGATGCACGCATTCGACGGGGACTGGCAGGCGGCGCTGGCGATCTGGTCGATACCGGCCGCCGTGGCACTGCTGGTGTGGTTGCCCAGACTGTGGACCACGCGCCGCGCGTCGAGGCGGTCGGGCACCGAAACCGCAGTCTCACAGGCTGATTCCGCCGAGACCGCATCGGTGGCCGACGTGGTCCCCGAGCGCGACGAGCCGTCGTTCTCACGCCTGATCCGCGACCGAACCGCACTGGCGGTCACCGGATTCATGGGCTTGCAGAGTCTGAGCTACTACGCGGGGCTGGCCTGGGTTCCGACGATCCTCACCGATCACGGGATGTCGAGCAGCACAGCCGGATTGATGCTGTCCTACTCATCGTTCCCGGCGCTGGCCAGTGCCCTGCTGGTGCCGATCCTCGCCAACCGGGTATCGGTGAGGTGGATACCGGCCGCGATGGCCGTCGGCCTCACAGCGCTGGCTCTGGTGGGTCTGGTGGTGGCCCCGGTCTCGGGTGCGATCGCCTGGATGACCTTGCTGGGCCTCGGACAAGGTGCCGCACTGAGCCTCGCGCTGAGCTATATCGTGTGGCGCGCCCCCGACGCCCGGCACACCGCCCATCTGTCGACCATGGCGCAGGGCGTGGGGTACCTGGTGGCCGCGTTGGGTCCGTTCCTGGTCGGCGCACTGCACTCGGTCACCGGCGGCTGGCAGATCCCGCTCGCGGTGCTCATCGTGCTGCTGATACCCGAACTGGTCGCCGGCGTCATCGCCAGCCGGAACCGACACGTGCTGACGCCGGTCACAACAGAGTGAGGGGCCGCGATCAGTAGTGGTAGGTGTCCGAGGGCGCCGGCATGTGCTCGGGATCCTCGTCGTCACGGGCGACCGGGATGCTGTAGGCACGTGCGAGATCGAGGATCTTGGTGGCGCGGGCGATACGTGGCAGGTCCGAACCGTTGCGGATCTCGCCGCCGTCGCGCTCGAACTCGGCGAAGAAGTCCAGCGCCCACGTGATCTGGTCGGGCGTCGGGGACAGCCCCTCGTTGATCGTCCGGCACTGGTCGTTGGTCAGGCAGATCTTGCCGGTCATACCGAATTCGACACTCACCGCGGCTGCCTCGGTCAGGGTCAGCGCCGACGAGCCGACGGTCGGACCGTCGATCGCCGACGGCAGCCCAGCAGCCTTGGCTGCGATGGTGAACCTCGAGCGTGCGTAGGCCAGCGTCATCGGGTCACCGCCGAAGCCGGTGTCGCGGCGGAAATCGCCGATCCCGAAGGCCAACCGGAAGGTTCCCTTCGCCGAGGCGATCTCACTGATGCGCTCAAGGCCACGCGCGGTCTCCACCAGCGCGACGATCGGCACGCCGGGTAGGCGGCGCGCGGTCTCGGTGACGTGGTCGACACCCTCCACCATCGCCAGCATCACACCGCCGACGGTCACGTCGCCGAGCATCGCCAGATCATCGGCCCACCACGGGGTACCGAAACCGTTGATGCGCACCCAGTCCTCGGAGTGTCCGCCGGCAAGCCAGGCCCGCACGTTCTCGCGTGCACGGTCCTTGTCCTTGGGGGCCACAGCGTCTTCGATGTCGAGCACGACGATGTCGGCGCGCGAGTCGGCCGCCGCCTGGAAACGATTGTCGTGCGATCCGTTCACGAGCAGCCAGCTGCGCGCGAGGACGGGGTCGATACGAGAGCCGATGTCCTCGGGTTCGACATCGACGTCGAGGTGGGAAGTCGGATTCACGCCGTCCATGGTCTCATCGTGGCCGGTGAGAGCAAAATTTCGGCCACTCATCCGGCCGGGATCGCACTGAACGTCGGATAATGAGACACCAGTCAGCCATGCGACACCCGTCATCGAGCGAGGACACCACATGAGTACCAGCCTCTCCCGGCTCACCGTCGGATATCTGGCCACCGACACCGGCGCCGACGGCGTCGCGCTGGCGGCGACGATCGCGGCCACCATCGGCGCGGCAATCGATTTGGTGTGTGTACTCCGCGAGGACGAACTGGCCACGCGAACCCAGCGCACCTACAGCGAGAAGGCGCTCACCGCACAGGCGCAGAAATGGCTCGACGCCGGCGCGGCACTCGTACCCGAGGGCATCGAGGTCGACACCCATGTGGTCACCGCGGCGTCGTTCGCCGAGGGCCTGGCCGGCTTCGCGACACAGACGAACGCGCGGATGATCGTCATCGGCGGCACCAGCGACGGGATACTCGGACACCACACGCTGGGCCCGGTCGGACTGGGGTTGGCGCACTATTCGCCGGTGCCCGTCGCACTCGCCCCCGCCGACCACCACCGGCACCCCGTGCCGCGACTGTCGGAGGTCACCATCGCGGTCGCACCCGGGCCGCACAGCGACAACCCGCTGCCGTTCGGACTGGCGCTCGCCGCCGAGGGGCGGCTGGCGGTACGGCTGCTGACCGTGGTGGTGGACGGCGGGGTCCCCGACCCCACGAACCTGGCCACCCGGCAGGAGAATGTGGCCGCCGCACGCCGCGTTCTCGACGAGGCCAGCAGCGCGGCCGGCGACGACATCACGGTCGAGGCACTGGTCGCCGAAGGCGCCACGATCACGCAATCACTGCGCGCGCTGCGCTGGGGCCCCGGCGACATCGTCGTGATGGGCTCCGGGCGACTGACCGGCGAGAAGCGAGTCTTCCTCGGCCCCAACGCGGCTCGCATCCTCCGTGCGGCGACCGTGCCGATCATCCTGGTACCCAAGGCGTTCGACTGACGCCCCGGTCAGCTGTCGAAGCCCAGCCCCAGCGCGTCGAGCACCCGTAGCCACACACCACGCTTGCCCCGATTGCGGTCGGATCGGGCGAGTTCGCGTCGGGTCAGCGTGATCCCGAACCAGCGCACCGGTTCCGGGGGGAAGGGCAGCGGCTTGGACTTCACCATCTCCAGCCGGGTGCGTTCGGTGTCGCGGCCGTCCACCAGATCCAGGGCGGTACGCGCACCGAAGTGCGAGGCGCCCACACCGAGTCCGGTGAAGCCGACCACGGTGACCACCCGACCGCCCATCGACACATCCCAGAACGCGTTGAAGCGCGAACAGGTGTCGATGATGCCGCCCCATGTATGCGAGACCTTGATGCCCTCGAGCTGTGGGAACACCTGCAGCAGATGCTCACCGAGCAGTGCGGCCTCCTCAGGCTTGTCCGCCAGACGACTGTCGGTCTTGCCGCCGTAGTAGTAGAAGGCGTCATAACCACCGAACAGGATCCGGTTGTCGGCGGTGAGCCGGAAGTAGTGGAAGCGATTACCGCAGTCGGACAACCCTTCTCGACCGTTCCACCCGATCGACGCCAGCTGCTGGTCGGTGAGGGGTTCGGTGACGATCACATAGTCCCACACCGGCACGATCATCCAGCCGACCTTGCGGACCAACGGCGTCGACGCCGACGTCGCGGCGATGACATGTTGTGCCCGGATGGAACCCAGTGCCGTGGTCGCCACCACGGCGTCGCCGGTGTCGCTCAGACTGCGCACCTGGGTGTGCTCGTAGATCCGCACACCGAGTCGGTCGGCGGCCACAGCGAGCCCCCAGGCCAGTTTGGCCGGGTCGATGATCATCACGTCGGGGTCGAACAACCCGCCGGCGACCAGCGGTGAGTTGACCCGGGCTCGTGCCTGTTCGGCATCGAGGCTCTCGACGGGCTCGCCGAGTCGGCGCGCCTCGGTGACGAGTTCGTCGAGTTCTGCTGCCTGCCAGTCGAAGTTGGCCAGATCCAGTTCGCCGGTGTGCTCGGCGTCGGCGTCGATACCCAGTCGGGTCAGCGCCGCGGCGATCTCGGCGAGCGTCTCACGACCCATCCGCTGCAGGGTGGCCAGTTCGTCGGCGTACCTCTCGAACCCGTTGCCCAGACCGTGCACCAGGCTCGCCGCACAGAAGCCGCCGTTGCGACCGGTGGCGCCCTCGGCGATACGGGCGCCCTCGACCAACACGATCGACCGCGACGGGTTCTCCTCGGCCGCCTGCACCGCGGCCCACAGACCGGTGAACCCGCCGCCGATCACCAACAGGTCCGTCGACTCCTCGCCGACCAGACGCTCACGGGCCGCCGGCCGCTCGGCCCGGTCGAGCCAGAACGGGACGGGGGCGGCGTCGGCGACCATGCGCCGGGAACGGTCGGTGGGTTCACCGGCCCACGCGGCTGTCGATGCGGAAGTGGATGCGGTCATGCGTTATCAGCGCCTTGTTCGGTCGTGGTCGGTGTCTGGGCGTTCGGTGTCTGGGTGTTCGGTGATCGGGTGGTGTCGTTCTTGTCGGCCACGATGATGCGATGCCAGGGCTTCCTCGCCTCGGCGGTGATGTCGCTCATCACGTGTTTGATGGTCAGGTACTCGTCGAGTGAGTACGTCGACATGTCCTTCCCGAATCCCGACGCACCGACGCCGCCGTGGGGCATCTCGCTGATGATCGGGATGTGGTCGTTGATCCACACACAACCGGCGTGGATCTCGCGGCCGGCGCGCTGGGCGCGGTAGACATCCCGCGTCCAGGCCGATGCGGCCAGACCGTACGGGGTGTCGTTGGCGCGACGGATCGCATCGTCATCGTCGTCGAAGGTGCTCACAGTGAGCACCGGACCGAACACCTCGTCGCGGTAGATCTCGGCATCCTCGCCCACATCGGCGATCAGCGTCGGCGGGTAGTACGCGCCGGGGCCGGTCGGCACCACACCCCCGGTCACGACGCGCAGGCCGGCAGCACGCGCCCGCTCCACCATGCCGGCGACCTTGTCACGGTGTCTGGTGGAACTGAGCGAACCCATGTCGGTGTCGGGATCCATCGGATCACCCATCGAGACCGTCGCCATGACGTCGGCGACGCCGGAGACGAACTGCTCGTAGAGATTCCGCGCGACGATCGCGCGGGTCGCTGCAGTACAGTCCTGACCGCCGTTGATCAGACTCGCGGCCACCGCACCCTCGACAGCCGCATCGAGATCGGCGTCGTCGAACACCACGAAGGGCGCCTTGCCGCCGAGTTCGAGCTGAACGCGTGTGCCGTTGGTGGCCGCAGCAGCCATCACCGCCCGGCCGACAGCGGTCGAACCGGTGAAGGTCACGATGTCGACGTCGGGATGACCGGCGAGTGCGGCACCCACATCCGAACCGGCGCCGGTCACCACGTTGAGGACACCGAGCGGCAGTCCGGCCTCGACGGCCAGGCGCGCGAGGCGCAACGTGGTCAGCGGAGTGATCTCGGCAGGCTTGATGACCACCGTGCAGCCGGCAGCCAGTGCGGGCATCACCTTCCACACCGCCATCTGCAGCGGATAGTTCCACGGCGTGATCGACCCGACCACGCCGATCGGTTCGCGACGGATCGAGGAGGTGTGATCACCGGAGTACTCGGCACTGGCCTTGCCCTCGAGGTTGCGAGCCGCACCGGCGAAGAACGAGGTGTTGTCGATACTCCCGGGCACGTCGAACTCCCGCGCCAGCCGTATCGGTTTGCCGGTCTGAGACACCTCCTCGACCGCGAAGAGTTCTGCATCGCGATCCATCAGCGCGGCCAGTCGGTGCAGAACGGCCGACCGGTCCGCCGGTGTGGCCGAGGCCCACTCCCTCAGCGCCGCACGAGCGGTGGCGACCGCGAGGTCGACATCGGCCGGCGTCGCCAGCGTCATCGTGGTCACCGTGGTCCCGGTTGCCGGGTCGATCACCGAGTGGGTGTTCCCCGAGCCGGCGCGCGGGACACCCCCCACCCAGCTCGCAGCTGTCGTCGTGTCGGTGGTGGTCATGGGAGTATCAGTCCTTGGCAACTGCGGTTCTCGACCGGGAGTTATGGGTAGAGCGGATCCGGGCGCGATGGGTGCCCGGCGTCGACGCGAGGCAAGAATACCCCGCCAACATGACCATTCGCGAGTTATGTGCCCGATTGACGACTGATTCAGTCGAATATGTTGCGAAATACTTCGGAATTCGTCAGCATGGTCGCACCGCCACTGATTGCGGGACAGTAGACAGAAGCGGAGCCCATGTCCGATCATCCGATAGCACTCGACGACATCTCCAAACGCATCATCGAGTCCCTCCAACGCGACGGCCGACGCTCGTATGCCTCGGTCGGCAAGGAGATCGGTTTGTCCGAGGCAGCCGTGCGCAATCGCGTTCAACGGCTCCACGATGCCGGGGTCCTGCAGATCGTCGCCGTGACCGATCCGCTCCAGATCGGCTTCGCCCGACAGGCGATGGTGGGCATCCGGTGCACCGGCGATTCGCAGGAACTCGCCCGGAGGCTGGCGGACATCCCCGAGATCGACTACGTGGTGCTCACAGCCGGCTCATTCGACATCTTGATCGAGGTGATATGTGAGGACGATGCCAGCCTGCTGCATCTCCTCAACGAGAAAGTCCGGACCCAACCCGGAGTCACCATCACCGAGACCATGGTCTATCTGAAACTCGTCAAACAGCAATACAATTGGGGAACACGATGACATCGATTCAAACCCGCACCGACGAACCCTCACTCGGCGCCCGCAGCGCCGCGCACCTGTGGGGTCACTTCTCCCGCCACGGCGCGGAGATCACTCCTCCGGTCATCACCCACGGCGAGGGTGTGCGCATCTTCGACGACGCCGGCCGTAGCTACTTCGACGGCCTGTCGGGTCTGTTCGTGGTGCAGCTCGGTCACGGCCGCGAGGAACTCGCCGAGGCCGCCGCCGAGCAGGCCAAGAAGATCGGATTCTTCCCGCTGTGGTCCTACGCCACGCCGCCGGCCATCGAACTCGCCGAGAAGCTCGCCGCGTACGCCCCCGGCGATCTGAACCGGGTCTTCTTCACCAGCGGTGGCGGCGAGGCCGTGGAGAGCGCCTGGAAGCTGGCCAAGCAGTACTTCAAGCTCACCGGAAAACCCGGCAAGCACAAGGTGATCTCGCGGTCGATCGCCTATCACGGGACCCCGCAGGGTGCGCTGGCCATCACCGGCATCCCCGATCTGAAGAAAGACTTCGAGCCGCTGACCCCCGGCGGCTTCCGGGTCCCCAACACCAACATCTACCGCGCACCCGAGCACGGAGACGATCCGAAAGCATTCGGCCGCTGGGCCGCCGACCGCATCGCCGAGGCGATCGAGTTCGAAGGCCCCGACACCGTCTGCGCGGTGTTCCTCGAGCCGGTGCAGAACGCCGGCGGTTGCTTCCCGCCGCCGCCCGGATACTTCGAGCGGGTGCGTGAGATCTGCGACGAGTACGACGTGCTGCTCGTGTCCGACGAGGTGATCTGTGCCTACGGCCGCATCGGGTCGATGTTCGCCTGTGACGATTTCGGCTACGTGCCCGACATCATCACCAGCGCAAAGGGTCTCACCTCGGGATACTCCCCGCTGGGGGCGATGATCGCCAGCGAGCGCCTCTTCGAGCCGTTCAACGACGGCAAGACCACCTTCGCCCACGGCTACACCTTCGGCGGCCATCCGGTGTCGGCGGCGGTTGCGCTCAAGAACCTGGAGATCTTCGAGCGTGAGGGCATCACCGATCACGTCAAGGCCAATGCGCCGGCCTTCCGCGCGACGCTCGAGAAGCTCAACGATCTGCCGATCGTCGGTGATGTGCGCGGTGAGGGGTACTTCTACGGCATCGAGCTGGTGAAGGACAAAGCCACCAAGGAGACCTTCAATGCCGAAGAGTCCGAACGGATTCTGCGCGGCTTCCTCTCGACCGCGTTGTTCGACAACGGTCTGTACTGCCGCGCCGACGACCGCGGCGACCCGGTGGTGCAGCTGGCTCCCCCGCTCATCTGCGGTCAGGCGGAGTTCGACGAGATGGAGCAGATCCTGCGCAAGGTCCTCACCGAGGCGGGCAACCTGATCTGATCCGAGGGATCTTATCTGGGAGCTCTGACCTGGAATCCCTGCGCGATCACCCGACGATCCTGTGCACCCGATGACCTGAGCGGGTTCTCAGCACCGAACACCGGTGGCGGTGCCGGAAGGCACTGCTACCGGCGTTCGGTCTGTGTTGGACTGTGGCGCACCATCTCTCACACCGGCCAGATGAGCGGGATCAGTGCCAGCGATACCGCGAGCCAGGCCAGCATCACCACCCCACCCAGCCGCCAGTAGTCGCCGAAGCGATAACCCCCCGGGTGCCATGATGATGAGGTTTGCCGGCGTCGCGATCGGTGTGAGCAGCGACGCCGCTCCGGCCACGGTGACCGTCATCAGCACGGGCGCGATCGACATGTGCACCTCGGCGGCGGTGGCCAGGGCGATCGGGATGACGATGAGTACCGTCGCCGCATTCGAGATGAACTGCCCCAGTGCTGCGGTGAGCACGAACAACACCAGCAGCACCAGATAGGGGCTGCGGCCTTGCACCAGGTCCACCACCGGGCCGGCGATCTTGTCGGCCGCGCCGGTGCTCTGCACGGCCAGCGACAGCGGGATCAGCGCACCGATGAGGATGATCGTCTGGATCGGCATCGCACGCATTGCCCGTTCGGGCGTCAGTACCCGCAACAGGACGGTTGCCGCTGCGGCGACGAGCGCGGTCACCGACGCAGGCACGAGTCCCGTGGCGAGGACCACGATCATGGCCACCACGATGAATATCGCCCTCGGCGCGGTGGGGGCCAAAGAAGTGGGCGTCCCCCGCAGCTCCTCGGGATCGTCGACCAGAAGCAGCTGCATGTCGCCGAAGGCCGACAGCGCATCCCAGCCTCCGTGCAGCAGCACCGCGTCACCCTGCACGAGATCGGTCGATCGGGCGCCGCGGTCGGATCCGCGCCGCGACACCGACACCACCTCGACACCGTCGGTGACGGTCATCCCCGGGAACACCCGTCGCCCGACCCAGTCCGACCGTGGCGGCACCACGGCCTCGAGCAGACCCTCGTCGCGGCGGGCCAATTCGTCGGGTCCGGCGGCATCCAGCGCGCGCACCACGGTCTGGGTCTGCGCCCCCAGCGTGCGGGCCGCGTCGTCGGGGCCGGTGACCACGAGGCTGTCACCGACCCGCAAACGATGGTTGTCCGACACCGCCACATGCGCCCGGTCCTGCACGCCGACCAGTTGCAGCGGTTCGGTGACGACCTCGCGGGCCCGGCGATCGACCAGGTCTGACGACGGGCTGATCTCGAGGCGGTAGCCGCGCGACCCCGTCATACGGTGGCGGTGTGCAGGTGCCGAACGGCCTTGGGAGCCGGGCGCATCGCCGCGGCTGGGCAACAGTCGTGGCCCGAGCGCCAAGACGATGACCACGGTCACCACCACCAGCGGCGCTCCGATGGCGGCATATTCGAAGTAGCCGAATCCGCCGCCCCCCTCGGTGCGGAAGGCCTCGTCGACGATCACGTTGACCGGGCTACCCGACAACGTCAGCAACGATCCCGCGCTACACGCGAACGCGAACGGGATGAGCATCCGCGACGGCGCCACACCCAGCCTGAGCGCCGTCGCCACGACCACGGGCAACAACGCCGCGGCGGCGCCGTTGATCGTGATCAGCGCGCTCAGCACGGCCGCGAGGAGCAGCAGCGCCAGCCCGGCACGCATACGGCTGTCGCCGGCGAGTCTCGACAGCACGCCGCTGAGCCAGGCGGTGACGCCGGAGGCCTCCAGGCTCGCGCTCACCACGAACAATGCTGCGATGAAGGCGATCACCGGATCCCCGAAGCCCGCGAACACATCTCGCGCGGTGACCACCCCGGTGGCGTACAACGCGACAGACACCGCGATCGCGACGATCTCGACGGGAAAGCGGTTGGAGATGAACGCAACGATGGCGACGCCGAGCACGATCAGGGTGATGTCGGCGTCGGACATCGTGATCAGCGCCGCCGCACCAGATCTGAGACTTTCCACGCGGTGAGCGCCCCCACGATCATCGAGACGATCACACCGCCTCGCGTCATCGAGTTCTCCCGCACCACCGGCGCGATCACCACCGGGTCGGGCACAGCCACCGGCTCGTACTTCTTGTTGTCGGGGTCGGTCGCCGCCCACGCCGTCGCGAACAACACGATCCGGGTGGTGAAGAAGGCGAACACCATGATGCCCAGGATGGGCCCGAAGGTCGCGCCGGCGGGCCCGCTGACCACTTTCTGCAGGTAGAAGGTGGCGATGTACTTGAACACCTCGAATCCGATGGCGGTGACCAGTCCGGCTTTGGCCGCATTGCGCAGCGGCAGTGCGACGCGGGGAAGTTTGGCGATGATCCAGGTGAACAGCAGCCACGACGCCGCGATCGACAGCAGGATGGAGACAACACGCACCGCCACACCCGCGCCGGTCAGATGGGACACGTGCAGCCATTGGAGGATCTTCGTCGTCAGTGACGAGGCGCCCAGGGCCGACAGCCCGAAGGAAATGGCCAGGGCGACGAACAGGCCGATGAGCGCGAGGAGATCAGAGATCTTGGTGCGCAGGAAGTTCGGCTTCTCAGGCTCGGTTCCCCACTGCACGGTGAGCGCTTGTCGGATGTTGGCCATCCAGCCCATCCCCGAGTACAAGGCACCGACCAGACCGACGATGCCGATCGTGGTGCGTGAATCGATCGCCTGATCGATCAGGTCCTTGATCGAATCGCCCGTGGACCCGGGCATCGCACTCGAGATGTGGTCGCGGAGTTCGTCGAGCAGTTCGGGATGGGAGGACAGCACGAAGCCGGCGGTCGCAAAGGCGACCATGAGCAGCGGGAAGATCGCGAACACACTGAAATACGTTGCGCCCGCTGCGAAATAATCGCCCTTTTGATTCTGATAGCGCTGGGCAGCCTCGACCAGGTGGTCGATACCCGGAGATTTCGCTCGCACCTTGTCCAGCCGCGACGGCTCGGAGGACTCCTCTTGCCGCTGCGCACTTGCTGCCATATCGCTCGAGTCCCGTCTGTGCTGCCGCCGGCACCCGAGGCGCTTCAGGTGCGGGTTTCACCGCGGTCAGGCTTGTGCTAGGAATCCCACCTTGTCATACACCCGGGCCAATGTCTGCTCGGCGACCTGACGGGCGCGCGTCGCCCCCTTGGCCAGGATTTCATCGATCGTGTCGGGATCGGCGAGCAATTCGGTCACCCGATCACGTAGCGGCGTCACGAAATCGACGAGCGCGTCGGCGGTGTCGACCTTGAGGTGTCCGTATCCCTTGCCCTGGTAGCCGGCGACGAGTTCGTCGACAGGCACTCCGCGCAGGGCGGACTGGATGGTCAGCAGGTTGGACACCCCCGGCTTGCCCTCCCGGTCGAAGCGGATCTCGGTGTCGGTGTCGGTGACGGCCGAGCGGATTTTCTTGGCTGACCGCTTGGGATCGTCGAGCAGGTTGATCAGACCCTTGTCGGTCTCGGCAGACTTGCTCATCTTCGCAGTGGGGTTCTGCAGGTCGTAGATCTTGGCGTATTCGCGGACGATGTAGCCCTCGGGGACGGTGAAGGTCTCCCCGAAGCGCGAGTTGAACCGTTGCGCGAGGTTACGTGTGAGTTCGAGGTGCTGGCGCTGATCCTCGCCGACGGGGACCCTGTCGACCTGGAAGGCCAGGATGTCGGCGGCCATCAGGATCGGGTAGGTGAACAGGCCCACACTCGACGAATCGGCACCACCCTTGGCCGACTTGTCCTTGAACTGGGTCATGCGGCCGGCCTCACCGAAGCCGGTGATACACGAGAGCACCCACTGCAGCTGGGCGATCTCGGGAACGTGGGACTGGACGTAGATGGTGGAGTGCTCGGGATCGACGCCGAGCGCGAGCAACTGCGCGACCGACACCCGGGTGCGCTCACGCAGCGTCGCCGGATCGTGCGGGGTTGTGATCGCGTGCATGTCGGGGATGAAGTAGAACGTCTCGAAGTCGTGCTGCAGCTCCACCCACTGCCGCACCGCACCCAGGTAGTTGCCCAGGTGGAAGGAATCACTGGTCGGCTGGATGCCGGACAGGGCACGCGGATTGGCGGCCCGGGGCTGCGTGGAGACGTCGGCACTGCTCATGGGTCCATCTTTCCATTCGCCCCGACCCCGCCTCACTCGTAGGTCACCGACACCGGGGCGTGGTCGGACCACCGCTGGTCGTAGGCGTTCGCACGGTGTACGCGGCTCTCCTTGCCCCGCGCCGCCATCGACCTGTTGGCGAGCTGATAGTCGATCCGCCAGCCCGCGTCATTGTCGAAGGCCTTGCCGCGCCACGACCACCAGCTGTAGGGACCCGAGACGTCGCCTTCGATCTGGCGAACCACGTCGATCCACCCGGTATCGAGCACGTCGGCGACCCAGGCCCGTTCGGCGGGCAGGAAGCCGGGGTTCTTCTGGTTGCCCTTCCAGTTCTTCAGGTCGCGTTCGGTGGGCGCGATGTTCCAATCGCCGCCGATCACCACGTCGCGTCGCTTACGTGCCAGCGAGCCGAGATGGTCGGCGAACGCCCCGAGGAAGCGGAACTTCTCCTCGTACTTCTCGCCGTCGGCGGCTCCCTTGGGCACGTAGACGCTGGCGACGGTCAACCCGCGGCCGTCGGGTTGGGTGAAGTCCGCCTCGAGGTAGCGGCCCGTCCCGTCGAACTCGTCCGAGCCGAATCCCACCCGGTGGGCGATCGCCGGTTCGCGGCTGAGGATGCCGACACCGGCATGGCCCTTGACCGTCGAATCGGCCATCACCAGATGCCAGCCGTCGTCGAGTGCCGGCGCGAGCGCCGCACGTGCTTGATCTTCGGTGGCCCGGATCTCCTGCAGGAGCACGTGATCGGAGTCTGACTCCTTGAGCCAGGCCAGCAGCCCCGGATTGTGCTCGTTGCGCACCGACACAGCTGCGCGGATGCCGTTGACGTTGGTGGTGGTGACGACGATGGACACGCGATCACGCTAGCGGCCGACTCCGACAACCCCGGCAGGCAGCCCCGGTCGAAGGTCCTCAGTTGAGCGGCGACATCGGCGAATACTTAGGCAAGGCTTGCATGACCGATTCCCGATAATGTAAACCTAACCTCATCAACGTATGACTGAAGGGCCGGAGGTGACGCGGTGTTCGCCTGCATCTGCCGAGGAGTGACCGACGACGAGGTACGCGAATACGGCGCCTGCGGCGCCGTGACGGCCGACGACGTGGGCGAGCAATGCGGTGCCGGCTGGGGCTGCGGCACCTGCGTCGAGCGCATCGAGCAGCTCATCGCCCAGCGCGTCGGATCGGCCGCCTGACTCCTCGGGCTCCCAAAGGTCCGTCGCGACCTCTCTTTCGCACCCGCCATCGTCAGATCACCGGCGCGACGTGAATCCTGGTCGAGATGCTGCCGTAGTCCTCATGCACGAGACCACACCGCGTATAACCCGACCACCGCGACCTCATCGTGTTAATTTGTGCCGATCCGAGTGGGTCGGACGAAACTGACTGACGAGAGGTCGGCGATGCGCGGCGACGACGAAGTGATTGCACTCCTCAACGAGCAGCTCACCAGCGAGCTGACGGCGATCAACCAGTACTTCCTGCATCACAAGATGCAGGCCAACTGGGGACTGACGGAGATCGCCGAGAAGACTCGGGCCGAGTCGATCGAGGAGATGGAGCACGCCGAGATCCTCACCGACCGGATCCTGTTCCTCGAAGGCCTGCCGAACTACCAGAAACTCCTGCCGCTGCGCATCGGGCAGACACTCAAGGAACAGTTCGAGTGCGACCTGGCCATCGAGGTGGAGGTGGTCGACCGCCTGCGCCCGGGCATCGCGATGTGCCGCGACAAGGGTGACATCACCTCGGCGAAGATCTTCGAGAGCATCCTCAAAGACGAAGAGCACCACATCGACTATCTCGAGACACAGCTGGAGCTGATGGAACGCATCGGCGAGCCGCTCTACCTCAGCAAGACGATCGCCACTCCGCCCGACGTGGGCTGATCCGGGCGGGGGGCTGATCCGGGCGGGGCTGATCCGGGCCGGGCGGGCACCCGGGGACGGCCCCACCGCGCGTCAGGCGATCGGCTCCGAGGCGGGTTCACCCGCATCGTGATCGTGGCGCCGGCCGCGGGAGCCGGGCACTGCCGGCCCCGGGGTCGCGCGGCGGCCGAGCGCCACGGCGACACCCAGCACCACCATGCCCGCCACCGCCAGACCGACACCTGCGAGCGCCGGAGCGCGGTAGCCGTAGCCGGCCGCGATGACCATCCCGCCCAGCCACGCTCCCAACGCGTTCGCGAGGTTGAGTGCTGAGTGGTTGAGCGCGGCTGCCAACGTCTGCGCGTGATCGGCGACGTCCATCAGCCGCGTCTGCAGCGCGGGCACCGAGATGCTGCCCGAGATCCCGATGAAGAACACCATCACGATCGCCAGTGGCGCGATACCCGCGACCAACGCGAACAGTCCCAGCGACACCCCCACGACCAGCAGTCCGATGGCGATACCACCGACGACGCTGGTGTCGGCGATGCGACCGCCGATCATGTTGCCGGCGACCATGCCGAGACCGAAGAGCATGAGCACCAGCGGGACCCCGGCAGACGGGAGGCCGGCCACCTTCGTCAGCGTCAGCGTGATGTAGGTGTAGAAGGCGAACATGCCTCCGCATCCCACCACCGCGATCGCCAGGGTCAGCCACACCTGCGGACGTTTGAGCGCACCGAGTTCGTCGAGCGGATTGTTCATCCGCATGGTGCCCAGGTGCGGCAGGAACCGCAGGAGTGCGAGCAGTGTCGCCACCCCGACCAGCGCGACCAGCACGTAGGCCGAGCGCCAACCGAAAGCGTCACCGAGCCAGGTGGCCACCGGCACACCCACCACGTTGGCCACCGACAGACCGAGCATCACCTGCCCCACCGCCTTGGCGCGGCCGCCGCGCTCGGCCATGTGCGCGGCGACCAGCGCTGCCACCCCGAAGTAGGCGCCGTGCGGGAGTCCGGCTACGAACCGCGCCAGCATGAGGGTCGGATAGTTGGGCGCGATCACCGATGCGGCGTTGCCGACGGTGAACGCCAGCATGAGACCGATCAGCAGCACCCGGCGGTTGACTCGCGCACTGGCCGTCGCGATCAGCGGCGCACCCACCACCACGCCCAGCGCGTAGGCGGAGATGAGGTGACCGGCGGTGGGCTCGCTGACCCCCAGCGACCGCGCGATCTCCGGCAACAATCCCATCGAGACGAATTCGGTTGTGCCGATGCCGAATCCACCCAGGGCCAGGGCCAGCATCGCGGCGCGGCGGCCACCCGGCGTCAGTGGCGCCGACGGGTCCGACGAGGTGCCTTCGCGGGCACCTGCCGGCCCGAGGCGGGCACGACGGGACATCAACGATGTGACGGACACGTGGGGTCGACCTTCCATGGACGCGCGGCGGCAGCGGAGACGAACAGGTGCCACCTGAACAACAACCGGATCTGCAACACGCGGGTGCGCCTGCCGAGCGCGCGACGACGAGCACCCGGGCAACAGCCGGACGGGGCAGCACTCCCCCGCGCGATCACCGCGCGGGCCGTGAGAACACTGCGACTACGCGTTAAACGAACCAACCCCACCGGCTGACGATTCCGCGCCGGTGGGGTGAGGTCGTTCACATCCCGGACGAGCCGGGACCGATGGTGTGGTGGCGTGCACGTTCACGCCAACTCAGTCTCTTGCCGATCAGCGTCCGGCGAGTTCCTTCTGCAGGTTCTCGTCGAGGGCGCCGAGGAATTCTTCGGTGGTCAGGTACTCCTGATCGCCACCGACGAGCAGTGCGAGGTCCTTGGTCATCTTGCCGCCCTCGACGGTCTTGATCACCACGTCCTCGAGGGTGTGGGCGAACTCGATGACCTCGGGGGTGTTGTCGAGCTTGCCGCGGTGCTCGAGACCACGCGTCCACGCGAAGATCGACGCGATCGGGTTGGTCGACGTGGGCTTGCCCTGCTGATGCTGGCGGTAGTGGCGGGTCACCGTGCCGTGCGCGGCCTCGGCCTCGCAGACCCGGCCGTCGGGAGTCAGCAGCACCGAGGTCATCAGACCCAGCGAGCCGAAGCCCTGGGCCACGGTGTCGGACTGGACGTCGCCGTCGTAGTTCTTGCAGGCCCAGACGTACCCGCCCTCCCACTTGAGGCTGGAGGCGACCATGTCGTCGATGAGACGGTGCTCATAGGTGAGTCCCGCAGCCTCGAACTGGTCCTTGAACTCCTTGTCGAAGATCTCCTGGAAGGTGTCCTTGAACATGCCGTCGTAGGCCTTGAGGATGGTGTTCTTGGTCGACAGATAGACCGGGTAGTTCAGCTGCAGGCCGTAGTTGAGCGATGCGCGGGCGAAGTCCTCGATGGACCGCTTGAAGTTGTACTGCGCCTGGACGACGCCGCCGTCCTCGGGCATGTTCACGACCTCGTGGACGATCGGCTCGCTGCCGTCCTCGGGGGTGAAGGTCACGGTCACGGTTCCGGGGCGGTCAACCTTGAAGTCGGTGGCCCGGTACTGGTCGCCGAATGCGTGGCGCCCGATGACGATGGGCTTGGTCCAGCCCGGGACCAGACGCGGCACGTTCGAGATGATGATCGGTGCGCGGAAGATGGTGCCGCCGAGAATGTTTCGGATGGTGCCGTTGGGCGAACGCCACATCTTCTTGAGGCCGAACTCCTCGACACGGGCCTCGTCGGGGGTGATCGTGGCGCACTTGACACCCACACCGTGCTTGAGGATGGCGTTGGCGGCGTCGACGGTCACCTGGTCGTCGGTCTCGTCCCGATGCTCGATTCCGAGGTCGTAGTACTCGAGATCGATGTCGAGGTAGGGATGGATGAGCTTTTCCTTGATGAACTGCCAGATGATCCTGGTCATCTCATCGCCGTCGAGTTCTACTACAGTTCCTTCAACCTTGATCTTGCCCATATGGCGACGCGTCCTCCTCGGCGTGATGGCCGGTTCGACTCCGCGGTGACCTTATGGGTCGCCGGTCGAACCATCTCCTCGACAAACCTAGTACGCAGACGACGGTCGTCGCTGCGCTCGAGTTAAACATTACGCGCGTACTGATTGGCGCGAGCAGGCCGTACCACGTGCACGTTCGCCGCCACAGCACACGACGCCACCGACCTCGCGGTTTCTCGAGCACGCATCATTCGTCCAACTAACTTGCCACAGCAATAATTGTGAGCGCACAATGATTGTATGAACACAACGACTCAGGCAGATGCCGCCTACCGGTTGATGACGGGTCTCGTGCTCGAGCATCGCGACGGCTGGCGTCGTGCGGTGGTGGAGCGGACCGGTATGCAGTTCAGCCGCTACCGCATCCTGCGACGTCTGCGCGGCGGTCCACTGAGTCTGGGCCGGCTCGCCGAGAGTGCCTCCATGGACGCCCCGGCCACCACCGTGGTGGTCAACGACCTCGAATCGCGCGGACTGGTGGTGCGTGAGGCCAGTTCGGTCGACCGACGACGCAAGACCGTCTCACTCACCGACGCCGGTCGCGACGTACTGGCGATGGTCGCCGAGATCTCCGATCCGGCACCGCCCGAGTTGACCCGCCTCGGCGCCGAGGATCTCCAGACCCTCGTCGACATCCTGCGACGGGCCGGTGAGCAGACGAAGCCGGCCGAGGAGACCGGACCGGCCCGCACGACCACGACAGGCGATAACACCAAGGCAGGCGCCCGATGAGCGAGACCATCACCGCCACCGGCAGCGCAGCGAGCGGCCGCGACGCACTCACCCCCCGCCGCAAGACGATCATCCTGGCGACCTGCTGCATGAGCCTGCTGATCGTCTCGATGGACATGACCATCGTCAACGTGGCGCTGCCGGCGATCCACCGCGACCTGTCGGCATCGATGTCGAGCCTGCAGTGGGTGATCGACATCTACACGCTCGTCCTGGCGAGTCTGCTGATGATCTCGGGCACCACCGCCGACCGGTTCGGACGCAAACGCGTGTTCCAGATCGGTCTGACGATCTTCGCGATCGGGTCGCTGCTGTGCAGCCTCGCCCCCACCGCCGGCCTGCTGATCGGCGCCCGCGCGGTGCAGGCCGTCGGTGGGTCGATGCTCAACCCGGTGGCGATGTCGATCATCACCCAGGTGTTCAGGGATCCGCGTGAGCGCGCACGTGCGGTCGGCGTGTGGGGTGCGGTCGTGGGCATCTCCATGGCGGTGGGCCCGATCGTCGGCGGTGCGCTCATCGAGTACGTGAGCTGGCGTGCGGTGTTCTGGATCAACCTGCCGATCTGCGCTCTCGCGGTGGCACTCGCTGCGATCTTCATCCCCGAGTCGAAGTCGACGACCACGCGGACGCTCGACCCGGTGGGTCAGGCATTGGCCATCATCACCCTCGGCGGACTCGTCTACGCGCTGATCGAGGGGCCGGGTCTGGGCTGGAGCTCGCCGGTGACGATCGGCGTGCTCGTGATGGCCGCCGCGGCCTGCGCCACCTTCATCTGGTGGGAACGTCGGGTGTCGGATCCGTTCATCGATCTCGGCTTCTTCCGGAGTGTGCCGTTCTCGTCGGCGACCGTAGTGGCGATGTGCGGCTTCGCCTCCTACGGCGGTTTCCTGTTTCTGATCTCGCAGTATCTGCAGAGCGTGCGCGGGCTGTCGGCGATCTCCACCGGCCTGATGCTGATCCCCCTGGCTGTGACGACGCTGGTGTTCTCCCCGTTGTCGGGGCGACTGGTCGGGCGATACGGGACGCGCCCCTCGCTGGTGGCCTCCGGCGTATTCCTGCTCGTCGGCGCCGCACTGTTGACCACCGTCGATGCTCACACCAGCACCTCGATGTTGCTGGTGACCTTCGGTGTGGTCGGCGTCGGGATGGGACTGATCAACGCGCCGATCACCACGTCGGCGGTCAGCGGCATGCCGCGCGACCGAGCTGGTGCCGCCGGCGCCGTGGCCTCGACCAGTCGCCAGATCGGCGTCAGCATCGGTGTCGCACTGGCCGGTTCGATCACCGGAGCGGTCGCCGCACAGGCGGCCGGAGACGCCTTCGCCGACGCCATGCGTCCGATGTGGATGGTGATGATGGGTCTGGCAGCGGTCATCGTCGTCCTGGCCATCGTGTCGACGACACGCCGCGCCGTTGCGACCGCCTATGTGGAGGACTGACTACGTGGAGGACTGGCCCGAGCCGACACGTGCCCCACGGAGGAGAGCCGACCCGGCACGACCGTTCCGGGGAGACTGATCGGCGCGAAACGCTGTGATCAGCGTGAGCGTGACTCTTTTCGGACGGCGCGGGCGATGTTATATCCTGTTCGCCAGGTCATGAGTTGTCAGCGCGAAGCCCCGGCTTGCTGACCGGCAACCCTCCTTCCGCGGTGGGGTGCTCCGGGTGATGACCGGGTTGTGGATGCGAGAGCTCCACGGCAAGCGCGGGTCCGAAGGTCGGACCCCTGGGGTATTCACGTACCCCGACACCGACCGACGAAAGAGACGTACCGAAATCATGTCCGACGCATCAGTCGACTCACACGCTGTCGACCCCACCTCGTGGGGATTCGAGACCAAGCAGATCCACGCCGGCCAGACATCAGATCCGGTCACCCATGCGCGTGCTCTGCCGATCTACCAGACCACCTCCTACACCTTCGACGACACCCAGCACGCCGCAGACCTGTTCGCGCTGGCTGCTCCGGGCAACATCTACACGCGCCTGATGAACCCCACGAACGACACCGTCGAGCAGCGGCTCGCCGCGCTCGAGGGCGGTGTCGCGGCATTGCTGGTGGCGTCGGGTCAGGCCGCCGAGACCTACGCGATCCTCAACATCGTCGAGGCCGGCGGACATGTGGTGTCGAGCCCGCGGCTCTACGGGGGTACCTACAACCTCCTGCACTACACACTGCCCAAATTCGGTATCGAGACGACCTTCGTCGACGATCCCGAGGACCTGGATTCGTGGCGGGCGGCCATCCGACCGAACACCCGCGCGCTGTACGGCGAGACCATCTCCAACCCCAACAACGAGATCCTCGATCTCGAGGGCATTTCCGGTGTGGCACACGACAATCAGATCCCACTGATCGTCGACAACACCGTCGCGACGCCCTACCTCCTCAACCCCATCGCCCACGGCGCCGACATCGTGGTGCACTCGGCCACCAAGTACATCGGTGGCCACGGCACCGCGATCGGCGGCGTGATCGTCGACGGCGGCAATTTCGACTGGCGCGCACAGCGCGACGGCGTGGACCTGTTCCCCGGCTTCACCCAGCCCGACCCGAGTTATCACGGGGCGGTGTTCGCCGATCTCGGCGCACCCGCGTTCGCACTCAAGGTCCGGACGCAGCTGCTGCGCGACACCGGTGCGGCACTCGCACCGTTCAACGCCTTCTTGCTCGCTCAGGGCCTGGAGACACTGAGTCTGCGCGTGGAACGGCATGTGTCCAACGCACAGGCCGTCGCCCGCTTCCTCGATGCCAACGACCAGGTGGAATCGGTCGCCTATGCGGGCCTGCCGAGTTCTCCGTGGTACGAGCGCGGTCGCCAACTGCTACCCAAGGGGCAGGGCGCGGTCATCGGCTTCGAGATTCGCGGCGGCGTCGAAGCCGGGAAGCGATTCGTGGAGGGATTGACCCTGCACAGCCACGTCGCCAACATCGGTGACGTGCGCTCATTGGTGATCCATCCCGCCTCGACCACACACTCCCAGCTCTCCGGCGAGGAACAGCTCGCCGCCGGGGTGACCCCGGGCCTCGTGCGCCTGTCGGTGGGGATCGAGAACATCGACGACATCCTCGCCGACCTGCAGCAAGGGTTCAAGGCCGCGCAGTGACCATGACCGTCGAGCCCCGCGCACTCGCCACGAGCGGAAACGATTGGGAAACAGTTCCCGACGGCCGCCTCGTGTCGGTGCGCGTGGGCTCGGTGGATCTCGACGGCGGCGAGCGCATCGACGACGTGACGATGGCGTTCCAGAGGTGGGGAAAGCTCTCACCGGAGCGCGACAACGTTGTGCTGACGCTGCATGCGCTCACCGGGGATTCGCATGTGACCGGTCCGGCGGGGCCCGATCAGCCGTCACCGGGCTGGTGGGATGGCCTGGTGGGCCCAGGATGTGCCGTCGACACCGACGAATGGTGCGTCATCTCGGCCAACGTCCTCGGCGGTTGCCGCGGGTCCACCGGCCCCGGGTCGACCGACGGTCAGGGACGGGTCTGGGGATCGCGCTTTCCCTCGATCTCCGTACGGGATCAGGTGCGCGCCGAGGCGGCCCTGCTCGACGTGCTCGGCGTGACCGAGGTCGCTGCGGTGGTCGGCGGGTCGATGGGCGGCGCCCGCGCGCTCGAGTGGGTGGTGGAGTATCCGCAGCGGGTGCGCAGCGGGTTGATCCTCGCGGTCGGCGCTCGCGCCACCGCCGATCAGATCGGTACGCAGACAACGCAGATCGCGGCCATCACCGGTGACCCGAACTGGCACGGCGGCGACTACCACGGCACCGGCGCCACGCCGGCCACCGGGCTGGGGATCGCGCGGCGGATCGCACATCTGACCTATCGCGACGAAGCCGAACTGGACGAGAGATTCGCCAATTCCCCTCAGGGACATGAAGATCCGCTGCATGGTGGCCGCTACGCCGTGCAGAGCTACCTCGAGCACCAGGCTGACAAACTCGTCAGCCGGTTCGACGCCGGCAGCTATGTGGTGCTTTCCGAGGTGCTCAACAACCACGACGTGGGACGCGGTCGCGGCGGTATCGAGGCGGCGCTGGGTTCGTGCCCGGTCCCGGTGGTGGTCGGTGGTATCGACTCCGACCGGCTCTACCCGTTGCGGCTACAGCAGGAGATCGCCGCCTTGATGCCGGGCTGCGTCGACGGCCTGCAGGTGATCCACTCGGACAACGGCCACGACGGCTTCCTCACCGAGTACGACGCGGTGGCCGATCTGCTCAAGCGCACGATGGACCTTGCCCGCCGCTGATCCCCTGCTGCTCGGTGCGGTGCGGTGCGGTGGGCGTGGGGCCGGGTCAGTGCTGTGCTGCCGGCCACCAGGGCGGCAGCGGCAGCCAGGCCGGCCAGCCCTCCGGGGTGGCGGGCGCGACCGGGACAGGACTCGACTGATTCGGGTCACCGGTGGCGCCGTCGCCGCCGGGAGTTCCCGATCCGTTGCCCCCGTTGGCATCCGGGCTCGGTGACGGCTCGGCATCCGAGGGCCCCGGCGAGCTCGGCCCAGCCGACGTGGGCGGGGTCGACGATGTGGGAGGCTGCGAATCCGACGTGCTCGGCGGAGTCGACGACGGCTGCGAGGGCGATGCGGATCCCGAGGGACGCGCCTGCGGGGCGAGCGGTGCGTCCGCGGCCTCGGGCGCGTGTGCCTGCGGCGTCAGCGTCATGGTGGGCACGTCGGTCGGATCCGTCGGCCCGAGCTGCTTGGTGGCCCAGGAGGGCAACCCCTGATCGGCATCGGGGTCACTGTGGCGTGACGTCGCCTGTCCGGCGCCTGCGGAGGTGGGTACGGGCTGGTGCGTCTGGTGACCGGTGGCCTGCGCCTGCGACGAGGTGTCGGTCTGTCTCGCCGCGGCCGACACCTGCGGTGACGGTGTACTCGCGTCACTGGTGTGTACGAGTGAGGATCCGACCGCATAGGCAGTGGCCAGCGCAGCGATGACCAGCGCGCCGAGCAGGGCCATCGGCACCAGGGTCACGCCGCTGCGACCACGACGACCGCCGATGAACTCGGTACCCGCGGGCGACCCGACGGTCTGGGCGGCGAGTACCGCCGCACCGCGCGACGTGACCGATTCCGGTGCGTCCGGGACGATCACCGGCAGGCTCAGCCGATCGGCGATCGTGGAACGCACGGCATCGATGTTGGCCAGACCACCGATCAACAGCACGGCGCCGGTGGCCTCGGTCAGTTGCGACTCGATGACCGCGGCCGCATCGGTGGCGGCGGGTGACACCACGGTGTCGAGCATCGACGACGAGAGCGCCAGTGTGTCGCGGGCACCGGAGACGTGTACGCGCGTCGGCTTCGCCGCGGACAGATCTTCCTTGGCCGTGCGGATCGCCGATACCAGTGCGGCGCGATCGGCACCTCGGGTCTGCGGCGTCTGCTCGGAGACCGTCCGCGAGAGGACCATCTGCGAGAGCTTCGTGTCGATGTCGCGCCCGGCCAGCACACGCGAATGTTCGACGGGGCCGGTCGTCCCGTTGGTCGCGTCGACGGCGAACATCGTCACATCGGTGTCACCACAGTCGGCGACCAGAACCGTGCCGTACCGGTCGACCTCGCCGGCGTCGGTGGCCCAGGCGGCAACCGCTTCGGTGTGCGGGACGAGCGTGATCCGTCGACGGGTGCCACCGCGGCTGGTGATCAACTTGCGCTGTTCCTCGGTGCCGTAGGCGACGCAGATGCCACCGACCCCACGACCGCGCGCCCGCGCCGCCTCGACCATCAGGTCGATACCCGACCCCAGACGCGCCGACATCGCGAGCCCGTCATCGCTGTCGATGTCGATGACCCGCTGGTCGAGATCGGTGCGCCCGGCGTCGTCGAGGGTGCGGAGGGTGAAGTGAATCATCCCGCCGCCCACGTCGACACCAAGGAAGGTAGTTGTCATGGCTGTGTCTGCTTACGTCCCGTCTCTCTCGTGGCGTGTCGCCGGCACCCTCTCGGGTGTTACCGCCCGACCTGTTCCCCACTGCTGATGCGCTCGGTTACCGCTGAGCGCCGGATACCGGGATCGGCTGGTCCGGCGCGAGGGGGTGCGCAGTCGCCGTCGCGGTGCAACACCGCGGACACGCTGTCGATTGCGGATCGATGTCCGGCTGTGTCGAACGGGTCAGTGACCCCCGTCCGGCGACCTCCGCGCGTGGTCTGGACGGCGGTCGCTGCGGGTTACACACCCGCGTCGTGACCCCATCGTAATCAATTTGTACCCAAAGAGTCGATAGATGTGGCCAACCACAACACCAGCGCCCCGCACACGGCGAGCGAGACGACGTCGGCGACACGCCCTCTGACCTGTAACAAACCAACTCGGGAGGTCGGCAGCACGGCGCGCATCACAGCAGCGACCAAAGCCGCCGATCCGAACACGAGTGCACCACGCCGCCACCGATCGACCAAGAGATAGACCGCTGCCACTGCGATGAGACACATGACGATGAGAAACGGGATCTGGACGAGCACCGCGCGCGTCCGACGCACGCGACGGATGTGTGCGGCGCGCTGGACTGCGGCCTCCGACCTCACAGTCCCGTCGTCGCGGTTGCGTTCACGTTCATGTGCGGCCATCTGCTGTCGAATCCCCATATGTGATGTCTCCCCTATATCAGGAGCCCGTAGGTGAGGAACGCGTATGTGGGGACGCTACCTCGGATGTCGTCGCATGTGATCCCCACACCAGCGACACCCGCGATCATCATCGTCGGCTCACACGGATGCCGAGGTCGCCGCGAGCGCCGCCTCGGCGGCCTCCACGACGTTGACCAGGAGGAAAGCACGGGTCAGCGGACCGACACCGCCCGGATTCGGCGAGACGGCTCCGGCTACGTCCCACACCTCGGGTGCGACATCCCCGACCAGTCCGTCTGCGGTACGGCTGACACCGACGTCGATCACCGCAGCCCCGGGGGCCACCATGTCGGCGGTCACCAGATGCGCGACTCCCGCCGCCGCGACGACGATGTCGGCCCGGGAGACCTCGGCGGCGAGATCGCGGGTACCGGTGTGGCACAACGTGACCGTCGCGTTCTCACTGCGCCGCGTGAGGAGCAGGCCGATGGTGCGGCCGATGGTGATCCCGCGGCCGATGACGGTCACCCGCGCACCGGCGATGGGGATGTCGTAGCGCCGCAGGAGGTGGATGACACCGCGCGGGGTGCACGGCAGCGGGGCCGGTTCGTTGAGCACGAGCTTGCCGAGATTCACCGGGTGGAGTCCGTCGGCGTCCTTGGCCGGGTCGATGCGCTCGAGTGCGGCGTTCTCGTCGAGATGCCCCGGCAGCGGTAGCTGCACGATGTATCCGGTGCAGGCCGGGTCGGCGTTCAACTCGTCGATCACGGCGTGCAGCTCGTCCTGGGTGACGTCGGCGGGCAGCTCACGGGCGATCGATGCCATCCCGACCTTCGCGCAGTCGGCGTGTTTGCCGCGGACGTAGGCATGCGATCCCGGGTCGTCACCGACGAGGATCGTGCCGAGGCCGGGGGTGACACCTGCGTGCTTGAGTGCCGCCACGCGGTCGACGAGGTCGACGAAGATCTCGTCGCGGGTGGCTTTGCCGTCGAGAATTCGTGCTGTCACGGCGTCCATTGTTCCATCCCGGTGTTCCGCCTCGGCCATCACGCCGTCCCGGCAGCGCGGACGCCTCGGCGCGGTGCCCCGAGCGGGCATTCCCGCACCAGGTCACCGATCAACTCATCGGCGTGCCGTCCCACAGCCGCAGACCGTGGGCGAGCGCGAAGTCGATGGCCTGGTCGGAGTCGACCTTCGCGCCGGCCACACGCGCGGAGAGCCACAGCGCGACGGGGATCTTCGCGCCACGCAGATCTGCCTCGTTGAGGATCGTGTCCCCCGCCCGGACCCCGGTGAGGTCGGCGCCGCTGAGATCAGCGCCGGTGAGGTCGGTACCCGAGAGGTTCGCATCGGTGAGCCGGATGCCGGCAAGTGCGGCACCGGCCATCTTGAGCCCACCCATCGACACCATCGACAGGTCGCAGTCGACGAACTCGATGGGTCGCATCAGACAGTTGTTGAACGTCGAACCCATCAGCGAGCAGTCGGTGAACACCGCTGCGGGCAGATGAGTGCCGTCGAAGGTGCAGTTGCGAAAAGCGCTCGACCGCAACGACGACCGGCCGAGGTTCGCGCGGGTGAAGTCGCAGCCGGTGAAGGTGGTGCGCAGTGTGGACAACTCTGCGAGATTGGCGTCGACAAAAGTGCAGGAGATGAATTCGTCATCGACGAACTCCCGCTGCACGAGGTCTTCATCGTCGAATGTCTCGTTCTCATAGGTGCTGCTTGTCGCCATACCTGCGATTCTGCCCGAAGCCGCAGACACTCCCGCCCTAGATGTCGGACCCTGCGGGATCATCGCTACGCCGTCCGGCCGCCGACTCCACGACGATTTCGGTCCGGTGACCCACTCGGGCATGCTCTCAAGGGTGTTCCGCATGCTCTTCTTCGAACCCCGTATCCCCCAGAACACCGGCAATGCCATCCGACTGGCCGCCAACACCGGCAGCGAACTGCATCTGGTTCAACCACTGGGATTCGACCTGTCGGCCGCCAAGGTCAAGCGGGCCGGGCTGGACTATCACGACATGGCGTCGGTCACGGTGCACGCCGACCTGTTGACGGCATGGCAACACCTGCGACCCGAGCGGGTCTATGCCTTCACCGCACACGCCACGCGATTCCACACCGACGTCGCCTACCAGCCCGGCGACGTGCTGCTGTTCGGACCCGAGCCGACCGGACTTCCCGACGACGTCCTCGGCGACCCCCACGTCACCGACCGCCTGCGCATCCCGATGCGGGCCGGTGCGCGATCGTTGAACCTGGCCAACTCCGCGAGCATCGCCGTCTACGAGGCGTGGCGTCAGCAGGGATTCGGCGGGGCTGTGTAACGCACCGCGCGGTGGTATGACCTCGCGCACCGCGCGGTGGGATGACCCCGCTCAGGCGAGGCGGGAACCGATCAGTCGATGCGGAACCGTTTGATGCGCGCAGTCGCACCGCCGATGAGGCTCACGCGGCTCTTGGGCACACCCAGGTGTCGGGCGATCACCTCGCCGACCGCCTTGTTGGCACGCCCCTCGGTGGCCGGCTCGCGCACGTAGACCGTGACCGTGCCGTCGGGCGCGGTCTCGACCAGAGGCCCCTTACGGCTTCCCGGTTTGACCGTGACGGTCATCGTCTCCGGAATCCCGGACTCCTTTGACCCAGACTCGTTGGGTGTGCCCGGGTTGGGCGTGTTCTGCCTCGGCGTGTTCTTCTTGGCCATGTCACCGCCAGTTCCGGGATCTGCTGCCGACCTGCAGGTCCATACGCTGCAGACGATCTGCCACCACGGTCACCGCCCCCTCGGCATTCTGAACTCGCCCGCGGATCATCAGGGCCGACGCCTCCTGCGCGAGTCTGCGGTAACGCGCCCACAGGCCCACCGAACACACCACGTTGACCATCCCGGTCTCGTCCTCGAGGTTGACGAAGGTGACCCCGGATGCCGTCGCCGGACGCTGACGATGTGTGACCGCACCGGCGACGAGAACTCGTGATCCGTCCGGAACCGACAGTAGCCCGTCGGCCGGGGTCACCCCCATCGCCTGCAGGCGGGGACGCAAGAACTGTGTGGGATACACCGTCGGGGTGACGCCGGTGGCCCAGGCGTCGGCGGCGGCGAGCTCCACATCGGAGAAGCCCGGCAATGTCGGTGCGGTACTCGCCGAGACCAACGGCAGCCGGTCGCTGCGTTCACGTGCCGCCGCACCGGCATCCCAGAGCGCCTGCCGCCGCGACACCCCGAAGCACCCGAGTGCCCCGGCGGTCGCCAGCGCCTCGAGTTGTCTGGTGGTCAGCTCGGTGCGGCGCGACAGATCCGCGGCATCGAGATAGTCACCGTGTGCGCGCCGCTCGTCGACGATCCGCACGGCGACCTCCTCGCCGATGTGACGGACCGACGACAACCCCATACGCAGCTGTGTCCCCGCCTCTTCCAGATCGGCATGGGCCGAGGAGAGGTTGACATCGGGTCCGTGCACCACGACGCCGTGGCGACGGGCATCGGCGACCAGCGACTGCGGCGAGTAGAAGCCCATCGGTTGTGCGCGCAACAGTCCTGCGCAGAACGCCGCCGGGTGGTGCAGCTTGAACCACGACGAGTAGAAGACCAGTGAGGCGAAACTCTGCGAATGACTCTCGGGGAAACCGAAGTTCGCGAAGGCGGCCATCTTCTCGTAGATCCGGTCGGCGAGTTCGCCGGTGATGCCGTTGGTCTGCGCCATGCCCTGGTAGAAGCGCGCGCGCAGCCGCTGCATCCGCTCGGGTGAGCGTTTGGATCCCATCGCCCGCCGCAACTGGTCGGCCTCGGCGGCGTCGAAACCGGCCACATCGACGGCCAGCTGCATCAACTGTTCCTGGAACAGGGGGATCCCCAACGTGCGCGCCAGCGCTGCTTCCATCGACGGATGCTCACAGCCGGGGTCCTCCTGGCCGTTTCGACGACGGATGTAGGGGTGCACCGATCCGCCCTGGATGGGTCCGGGACGGATCAGGGCCACCTCCACCACCAGGTCGTAGAACTTCCGGGGTTTGAGCCGGGGCAGGGTGGCCATCTGGGCTCGTGACTCCACCTGGAACACCCCGACCGAATCCGCCCGGCACAACATGTCGTAGACACCCTGCTCGGAGAGGTCGAGTGCGGCCAGATCCACCTCGACGCCGGTGTGCTCGGCGACCAGATCGATCATGTAGTGCAGTGCGGAGAGCATGCCGAGACCGAGCAGATCGAATTTGACCAGACCTATTGCTGCACAGTCGTCTTTGTCCCACTGGAGAACGCTCCTGCCCTCCATCCGCGCCCACTCGGTGGGACACACGTCGGCGATCGGCCGGTCACAGATCACCATGCCGCCGGAATGGATCCCCAGATGCCGTGGCATCCCGCGCATCTGGGCGGCGAGGTCGAGGACCAGCTCGGGAACGTCGTGGTCGGCCCCCTCGGGCACCTCACCGGTCCAGCCGTCGACCTGTTTGCTCCAGGCGTCCTGCTGACCCGACGAGTAGCCGAGCGCGCGCGCCATGTCGCGCACACTCGACCGGCCGCGATAGGTGATCACGTTGGCCACCTGGGCGCTGTAGTCGCGTCCGTATCGGCGGTACACATGCTGGATGGCCTCTTCACGCCGGTCGGATTCGATGTCGACATCGATGTCGGGGGGACCGTCGCGTTCGGGCGACAGGAACCGCTCGAACAGCAGTTTGTTGGCCACCGGATCGACGTTGGTGATGCCGATGGCAAAGCAGACAGCCGAATTCGCCGCGCTACCACGACCCTGACACAGGATGTCATTACGCTTACAGAAGTCCACGATGTCGTGCACGACCAGGAAATAGCCTGGGAAATCGAGGCTTTCGATCACCGCGAGCTCGTGTTCGATCTGGGCGTAGGCCTTCGGGTTGTGTTCGGGGCGACCGTAGCGATGCGCGGCTCCGCGCATCGTGAGTTCACGCAGCCAGCTGGTCTCGGTGTATCCGGACGGCACGTCGAAGGGCGGCAGTTGCGGTGCGATCAAACGCAACTCGAAGGAGCATTCGCGCGCGATCTGTGCGGCGGTGTCGATGGCGTCGAGATGATCCGGCATCAGCAAGGCCATCTCGTCACCACTGCGCAGGTGGGCACCGCCGAGCGCCGGAAGCCATCCGCTCACCTCGTCGAGCGTCATCCTCGACCGGACTGCGGCCATGGCCATCGCGACCCGCCGGCGAGTCGGTCCGGCGAAGTGCGCGCCGGTGGTGGCGACGGTGGCGATCCCCCGCTGCGCGGCGAGGTGTGCGAGTGTGGCGTTGCGTTCATCGTCATCAGGGTCGCCGGTGACCGTCAGTTCCACCACCACATTGTCGCGACCGAATCTCTCCACGAGGATGTCGAGTTCACGCCCGGCCGCCTGCGGGCCGCTGCGGGCCAGCGCTCGGCGCACCGACCCCTTGCGACATCCGGTCAGGATGAGCCAGTCCCCTCCGGCGGCGTTCTCCAGATCGTCGAGTTCATAACGAAGAAGGCCTTTTTCGCCGGCGGCCATATGGGCTGCGGCGATCTGACGCGAGAGTCGCCGGTACCCGTGTTCACCGCGTGCGAGCACCAACAGGTGCGGTCCGGGCGGGTCCGCCACTCCGGTGCGGGCGGCATCGTGTTCGAGGGAGAGCTCGGCACCGAACACCGTCGGCAGCGCCCACTCCCTCGCCGCCTCGGCGAAGCGCACCACTCCGTAGAACCCGTCGTGGTCGGTGAGCGAGAGCCCCGTGAGCCCCAGCCGCACCGCCTCGGTGACCATGTCCTCGGGCATCGACGCGCCGTCGAGGAAGCTGTAGGCACTGTGGGCGTGCAGTTCGGCGTAGTCGACCGTCGAGGTCAGGCGCTGCAGTTCGGGCGGCTCGAAGGCGCCACGTTTACGCGACCAGGCCGGGCTGTCTCCCCCGTCGCCGAGGAAGCCCAGATCGGTACGCCCGCCGGAGGGCGCACGCCCCGACAGCACCCGTTCCATCTCCGACCAACTGCGCGGCCCGGTACCGAAGCCCGACATGACCCCACTGTATCGAACATGCGTTCTAGATCAAACGGGATGGCCGGCCATTACCATCCCCTGCGGAGCCGACCAGCGAGGGATGCCATGACGACGTCACCGGGACAGCAGTTCTACCAGCACGGATTACGCAGAGTGACCGGCCGAGACACCGGCGAACGCCATCGCGCAGCGAGCGTACTCGAACTGTTCTTCGACCTGACCTTCGTCACTGCTTTCGGCACCGCCAGCTCGCAGCTGGCCCACGGGATCGCCGAGGGCCACAGCGGTGGCGCCACCATCGCATTCCTCATCGCCGTCCTCGCGATCGTCTGGGCCTGGACCGGCTACACCTGGCTGGCCTCGGCGTTCGACAACGACGACTGGCTGTTCCGGCTGCTCACGCTGGTGCAGATGGCCGGTGTCATCGTCCTCGCGATCGGCATCCCCTCGTTGTTCCGGTCGATCGAGGAGGGCCACCATTTCTCCGGCACGGTGATGGTGGCCGGCTACGTGGTGATGCGCGTGGCGGTGATCGCCCAGTCGTTACGGGTGGCGGTCGACGATCGCGACCATCGCGGGCTGGCGATCACGAGCGCACTGGTCGTGGCGGTCGCACAGTGTCTCTGGGTTCTGTTCATCCTGCTCCCGCTGTCCCTCGAGGTGTCGCTGGGCCTGATCGTCGTGTTCTGGCTCATCGACCTCGCCGGACCGCTCGTGGCCGAGGCGTGGAGCAGACGGCACGGCGCCGGCGGATCACCGTGGCATGCACACCACATCGCCGAGCGATACAGCCTGCTCGCCATCATCGCCATCGGTGAGACCATCACCGGCACCTTGGCCGCCGCGCAGGAGATCTCCCAGTCCTCGGGTTGGACCACCGACGCGGTGGTGGTGATCGCCGTCGGCGTGCTGATCTCGTTCGCCCTGTGGTGGACGTACTTCCTGATCCCGTCGGGGCCGGTACTCGACGCACGACGCGACAAGGTGGCGCCGTGGGCATACGGACACTCCGTGCTGTTCGCCTCTATCGCGGCGGTCGGAGCGGGTCTGCACGTGACCGGATACGTCTACGCCGAGGACTTCCACGTCAGCACCCTGACGGCAATCATGTCGATCAGTATTCCCGTGCTGGTGTTCATGATCTGCATCTATGCACTGCACACCTGGCTGGTCGGCAGTGTCTCCCGCAACCCCGCACATGTCATCACATTCGCCGCACCGATCGCGGCCTCACTTCTCGCCGCGGCCGGGTGGCCGCTGTGGGCCTGTCTGCTCATCGTCGCCGCTTCGCCGGTCGCCGTGATCATCTCCTACGAGTTGTTCGAATGGCGTTGGCTGGCAGCACAACTCGATGAGGCACTGGCCCGCGGAGGTGATGCGCGGATCTCCGGTTGACGCTCGCATCCACCTCGACATCAGGCCGGCAGCCCCCACGATCACCAGACCGGAAATCGATCGACTCGAGGCAGAAACGATGATGCCAACCTGCACATCGTGATGTTGTGATCGCAAATTGTCATCGATTTCCCATCCCTGCCATGAATAGCGATCCGGCTCTTGTACATTGATCTGGCGACCACGCCGAGCAACGCGCGTACGCACGGGCCGCGGGTATCGACCCGCGACATCTAGGGGGCGCGAAAAATGCTTGGAACAATCATCAGTGCCATTGTCGTCGGTCTCATCATCGGCGCACTCGCACGTCTGGTGATGCCGGGAAATCAGGGCATCGGGGTCATCATGACCATCGTGCTGGGATTCCTCGGATCACTGATCGGATCATGGCTGTGCTATCAGTTCGGCTACAGCAACAGCAACGGCGGATGGAAGGTCATCCCCTTCATCGTCGGAATCGTTGTCGCAGTTGTCCTGATCGCGATCTATGTCCGGCTCACCGGGGGTAAGAAAGCCGGCGTCTGACGCCGTCATGTCAGTTGTCCGGCACCTGCTGTCGGACATGTGCACAGGCCACCTGCCCACTAGGGTGTGGCCTGTGCACACCCCGTTTCTGGCCCTCGACGATGCCATCACGACCCGCAATGTCGAGTCCATGGCAACTCACGCACGTGACCGCGGCCTCGATCTGCGGCCACATGCCAAGACCCACAAGATGATCGAACTCGGCAATCGCCAGATCGATTCCGGTGCAATCGGATTGACGGTGGCAACGATCGGCGAGGCAGAGGTGTTCTCCGCCGCCGGTGTCGACGACCTGTTCATCGCCTATCCCCTGTGGCTGACTCCCGAGACCGCGTCGCTGTTGCGGCAGATCTCCGACCGGGCGCGCCTGCGGGTGGGGGTGGGCTCGATCGACGGCGCCCAACAACTCGCCCGGCTGGCCACCGACACACCACTGTCGGCGATGATCGAGCTCGACAGTGGTCATCATCGCAGCGGAATCGATCCTCACGAGGCCGGTACCGTGGCCGACGTCCTGGCTGACGGCGGCATCGAGGTGATCGGCGTCTTCACCTTCCCCGGGCACTCCTATGCCCCGGGCTCTCCGTCATCGGCGGCCGCTGACGAGGCGTCCACGCTCGCCGCGGGTTCAGAAGCGCTGCGCTCGGCCGGATGCGAGCCGATCGTCCGATCCGGCGGGTCGACACCGTCGGCGGCCTTCACCGACGCCGACGTGACCACCGAGATCAGGCCCGGCGTGTACGTGTTCAACGACGCCCAGCAGGTCGAGCTGGGCACCTGCGGACTCGCCGATGTCGCGCTCACCGCATATTCGACCGTGGTGCAACGAGACGGCAACCGGGCGATCGCCGACTCCGGGTCGAAGATCCTCGGCGCCGACCGCCCGAGCTGGACCACCGGCTTCGGGCGTGTGATCGAGGACCCCGACGCGCGGATCGTGGCACTGTCGGAGCATCACGCGACGATCGAGTTCAGCTCGACGGCGCCACCGCCGGGCACGATCATCCACACGGTGCCCAATCACGTGTGCACTGCGGTCAATCTCGTCGACCGGGTGGCGATCACCACCGACGGCGAGATCACCGGCTGGTGGGACGTCGCCGCGCGGGGCAGATTCTGACGAGTCGCCCACCACGATGGCTCGAGGAGACGTTCAGTCCCGGGTCTGCTCGAGCGCCGGGCCGACGGCGTCGGCGGCCACCGGAGTGGGCGACCCATCCGGCCCCGGATCGGTGCGACGTGAGCGCAGCCACCGCGCACCGCTGATTACCACGATCGCCGGCCAGATCATCTCCGCGAAGATCACCACCCGCTCCGAGAGTCCGAGCAGTCCACCCTGGTCCGCCTCGTAGAGCACCCAGGCGAGCAATCCGATCATCGCGAGCGTCACGGCGACCCCGGCATAGGGGCGAAAGGTGAACGGGACTGCGGCAGATCGGCTGCTCACCGTCAGCGGCCAGATCGCCAGCAGTACCGCCGCGGTCGACGTGGCGGCGATATGTATGGCCGACATCCCCGGAAACGAGTTCCACGACACCGGAAATGCCGCCACGACGAACGCGCACAACCCGGATGAGGCCAGCACGCTGCGCGACACGCGCCGCACACCCCGCAGCCCTAGCCCGGTCAACAGCAGACACAGTCCGCTCCACACGAATCCGGCGGTCATGATCCCGGTGACCGGACGGTCGGCGGCCATCACGCTCATCGTCTGCCTCAGCGGACTGTATCCACTGTGCGCACCGAGCAGCACATGGGCCGCCAGCGCTGCGGCAGCCAGTCCGATCGGCGCGAGAATCGCCGACGCCACCGCCCAGTCACGTACCGACAGTCCCGCCGACAGCTGCTGCAACTGCCGTGCGCCACCGGTCGATCCGAGCAGTCCCCACCCTGAACCGGCCATGCTCATGACACAACCTCGCGATCCCTCGACCACCGCAGTCGGACGCGCCGCCGACGGTTCTCCACATCCTTAGGTGTATCGCGCAACTCGCGGAGTTCATTCCCCAGACACGTAGGTCGGGAGAAACGTAGGTCGGGCCGCTGCGCGGATCGGTCGTGCTCTCAGGCCGAGGGATCGGCGAGCACTCCCATGAACAGCGGGAGCCCGGTGGCCGTGTCGACGATCTGATACACGAACGGATGGTCGGCGACGATCGCCGGGCCGGGCGGCAACATCGTGGGCATCATGTCGACCTGAGTGGCGGATGCGGCGACGGTCCCCTTCTCGCCGACGGTGATGGTGGAGTCCTGGGCAACCGCGTTGACCATCACCGACGGATTGATCTCGTCGAGATCGGCATCGGCGGTGAACATCGTGGTGATCCCCATCTGGGTGAGCACCGGTTTGAGGTCGAGCGAATCGGTGACACTCCAACGGGGCAGCGTGAAGGTCACCGACTCGTCACGCGCGGCATGCAGATCCGCCGCGACCTTCGACAACACCGTGTCCGTGGCGACCGAGGCGATGGTGGAGGCGCCTTCGCTCGTCGCACCCTTCTCGGTGGGCACCACGATCTGCATGGCCAGTCCACCGCCATAGGGCAACTGCGCGGCCACATAGGAGTCGGTGCTCACCAGCCTGCCCGTGGTGGTCTGATGCATCAGATCCGCCTGCACCACCGACCCGTCGGCGCGCGTGAACGACGCCTGCCCTGTCGAACCCGGCGAGAAGGGATGTGCCCAGGCGGCTGCGAGGAACACCGTCGACAGCAACGACATCCGCGTGTCGCTGTTGTCATCGGTGGGAGTGGAGTCGATGAGATCGCCGGTGTTGACCGCGAGCCACTGGTTGATCGCCGATCGCGCTTGTCCCGAGGCGAAGTCGACCGGGTAGACACCGGTGTCATACGAACTCGCCAGAGTCTTCAGATACCGCTCGCCCACGGGCAGGGTGTGATCGATGAACGCGGCAGCAGCCTGATTGAGCACCGGGGGGTTCGGCGGGTTCTGCTGATCGACCTTGCCGGGATCTCCCTTGAGCGCGTCGAACTGGCCGATCAGTGCGGCGAAGGTCGTCGGATCAGTTGTGCCCAGAGCAGAGTCGAGTTCGTGTGCGGTCTTTCCGCCGGCACCGGCTCGCACCATCGCGAGCGCGACCCGCGCGGAGAACGGCGAGACGACCACATTGTCGACATGCCCCTGGGCATAGGACGGTGCGAGCAATCGCACACCGAGCGTCCGCGTCCCCGCGACCGCGGCCTCGAGGTGATCGCCCACCTCGTCGACGCCCACCTGCTGGAAGCTCACGTCGGGCGCCTTGCTCAGTTGGGCATCACGTGAGAGTTCGCTTCCCCCGGATGAATCGGCACAACCTGCCGCAGATCCCAGGAGCGCGGCGACAATCACCATCCGCAGGGCCGTTGTTCTCACAGTCCATCGCACAAGAGTGGAGGGTATCCCCACGCGATGAGTCCGGCAGGGATGAGGTGAGCCGCGGAGAGGTGAGAGGCGCGGGCCGACCGGGGGCGGCGATCGCAGGTGGGCGATGTCAGCAGCAGAGATGTCAGGAGTAGAGGTAGTCGCCAAGGGGAAATCGCGACGCCTCGCGGTGGGTGGTGATCGTCGATGTGGGCCGCAGGAGCGCCGCCTCGGAATGCTGGTTGAAGTAGTAGCTGTGGGCACTCGCGCAGCGGCCGGCGTAGAAGACCGAGTCGCCGAGCCGATCGGTGACGTGGTCGAGGAACTCCCGATTGGCCTGTTCGCTCACCTCGAAGGTGCGCGCACCTCGCCTGCGCACCTCACCGAGGAGACGGGCCATGTGCTTCATCTGCGCCTCGATCGTGGTGAAGTACGACAGTCCGCTGTACGAGTAGGGACTGTTGAGGCTGAACATGTTGGGGAACATCGGCATGGTGATGCCCTCGTATGCCTGGAAACGTGCGTCGCGCCACCACTTTCCGAGGTTCTTCCCCTCTCTGCCGATCACCTCGAAGGCCGGGAAGTTGACGTCCCAGATGTTGAATCCGGTGGCCAGCACGAGGGTGTCTATCGGGCGGGCGTGTCCGTCGACGGTGACGACCGCGTCGGAGGTGATGTGGTCGATCGGCGATGTCTCGAGGTGGACGTTGCGCTGATTGAACGCGGTGAAGTACTTGTTGGAGAAGGTCGGTCGCTTACACCCGAAATCGTAGTGCGGTGTCAGTGCGCGACGGGTCTGTTTGTCGTGGACCGACAGTCGCAGGTGCACCCGACCGAGGACTGCGGCCATCCGGTTGAGTGGCTTGGCCTGGCGGAAGCGCAGAACACCGATCACCATCAGCGCCTCGAGAATGGTGGTGTTGATCGCGCGCCCGATGCGCTGTGTGACCGGGATGGCCGCGAACATCCGTTGCATCAGACGCGGGATCGGGAAATCGGGTTTGGGCACCACCCAGATCGGCGTGCGCTGGTGCACGGTGAGTTCGTCTGCGACAGCGGCGATCTCGGGGACGAGCTGTACCGAGGTCGCGCCGGTGCCGATGATCGCCACCCGTCGGCCGGTCAGGTCGAGGTCGTCGGGCCAGTCGGTGGTGTGGACGATGCGCCCGGTGAAATCGTCGATACCCGCGAACGGCGGTGTGTAGGGCTGTGAGAGAAAACCCGTGGCCGTCACCAGGTATCGGCCCGTGTAGACCTCACCCGCAGCGGTGGTGACCCGCCACCACGAGTTCTCCTCATCCCAACAGGCCGCGTCGACGACGGTCGAGAACCGCATACGCTCACGCAGCCGGTACTTGTCGGCGACATGTTCGGCGTACTGCTTGAGTTCTGCGCCCGGCGCGAACAGGCGCGACCAGTAGGGGTTCGGCTCGAACGAGTACGAGTAGGTCATCGATGCGATGTCGACCGCCAGGCCGGGATATCTGTTCACATGCCAGGTGCCACCGAGGTCGTCTTCGCGTTCGAGGATCACCGTGTCGGACAGGCCGAGCCGGTCGAGTTCGATGGCCGCACCCATGCCACCGAATCCCGCGCCGACGATGATGGCGTCGTGATCAGGAGCGCTCGGCGATGATGCTGTCGGGAACATATCGGGTTGGGACATATGAGCAGTCTAGACGTTTCCTGTGACCTGAGTCACAGGAAATTCTTGACTCGCAGTGTTCAGCACGGTCATTCGGTTCACCACGGTCATTCGTACACACCCTCCACCACCCATGCGGACCTCTCGTGGCGCAGTAGGAGCGCCCGGGAATCATCGAGCAGCACCTGCGCCCTGCTCGTCACCCCGTCATTGCCTGGCATCCACCACTTCTCATCGGCCGACCAGGGGCCGGTCCACCACCGCACCGACCAGCTGCGGCGTCCCCAGCACAGGCTCACCGGATCGGCACTGAAGCCGCCGCGGGTGGTGACGCGGACCGGCGACCCGGCGGCATCGAGCACCTCGACGGGTTCACTGCTCAGCACGGCCGGCGAGGGCCCACCGAGGCGTCCCGGCCACGGCAGTGACGGATCGCGGGCCGCGGCGGGTTCATCGCCCAGCGCCACCATCGTCACCTGCTCTGCGGGGCCGCGGCCACCACTGCGCACCGGCACCCGCACGGCGTCACCGCCGAGCAGCCCCTGGACCCGCACGAGTGCACGACGGACGCGTTCCTGTGTCTCGTTGTCCGACGGCAGCCCCGCCCCCGAGAAGCCGTACTGCATCTCCGCGGCATCGATCACCTCCACCGGTTCCAGACGCAGAACCGCGATCGGGGCGTCCGGGCGCGGCGCGTTACGTCCCGACATCCACCCCTCGAGTTGCCAGCGGATGCGATCGGCCGTGTCCTCGGGCGTCATCGGGCGCACACACCGCCAGGTGCGTGCATACGACGTCGCAGATGCGGTGACGGCACGAACGGTCAGTCGGGTGCAGGCAACGTTCGCCGCGAGAAGCCGTTGATGCAGATCGTCGGCGAGGCGGCGCCCGACGAATGCGGCGGCCTCCACGAACTCCAACAGCGGATCGCAGCGGTACTCCACCACCAGATCGGCATCTGGTCCACGGGCCGACACCGGTCTGGTGGGCAACGCCCGAGCCGACCGGTGCGCGACCACCGCATCGGTACCGAACCGGGTGGACACGTCGGTGACCTCGAGTGCGGCGAATGCCCCGATCGTCCGGATTCCCATGCGCCACAACAGATCGATCAGCTCGTCCCGATCGGCGACACCGTTGGGTCCCGCACACAGCACCGGCTCACATCCCAGTTCCGACACCGCCAGCGGCGCCAGGAACTCCCGGCCGCCTCCGGGATCGACCAGGCGAGCATGCCGCGCGGCGAGCACTGCGGTGAACACCTCATCGGCGATCCCGGTCTGCGACTCGACCCCGCATGCCGACACCACGTCGATGACCCGCTCGGCGATGTCGGCCTCCGAGCCGAAATGTCTGGTGGCTCCGGAGATCGACATCACCATCAGCCCAGGCCGCATCACCTCGACCGCAGGGATCACGTCGGCGACCGCGGCCAGCACCGGTTCGAACATCCGCGCACTGCGACCCGCGTCGTCGACCGTCACGTACAGATGGGGACAGATCGCCTGGACCTCCCGTTTACGCATCCCCCGCCGCACACCGGCCGCGCGGGCAGCGGCCGAGCAGGACAGCACACGACCACCCGACAACACCGCGATCGGCTGCTCCGGTGACAGATCTTTCTCCGCACCCGCGGCGATGGCCGGCCAATCAGGACACCACAGGGCGAGCACGCGCGGGGCCGACACCTCCCTGGCCATCAGTTGGCCACCCGCAACCGGGCACCCGACGGCGCCTCACGGTCCAGGCGTTCGCCGAACGCTCCGGTCGTCTCGCCCGCCCCGGTCGTCTCGCACACCCCGGTCGCCTGCCCGGTCCCCCCGTATGCGGATTCCCGCAGGGAAGGAGCGTAGAGGGCAGTCCGCTCGCCGGGCATCCATTCCACCTCGATCCGGCGGGTGGCGACACCTCGGCCGGCGGCCTCGACGGTCAGCGTGAGCCCGGTGATCCGGCCACCGTGTCCGGACGAGCCATCTCCCGACGACTCCCCTCGTCCGGACAGATCGGTGCGATCAGAAGCCTGCCGCCCGGAAACAGGATCATCGAAAGCGGGACCACCACAGACCGGTGTGCGGCGATACGCCTGTACCCGTCCGGTCACCGTCAACTGCGCACCCGGCCAGTGTCCGTCCATGGCCACCAGGACCGCGCCCTTGCTGCGCAGTCTGGCCATGATGACCCGGGCCCGAGACGGGGTCAGGTGTACGCCGCGCAGACTCAGCACCACCACGTCGAGACCGTCGAGCAGGATGGAGGCGATCTCCAGCGGGTCGGTTCCCGGACAGCCGATGACCGCGATCCGGGACAGATCCGCCCCCATCTCGTCGGCGGCGAGAAGCCCCAGATCCGACCGTCCGACGATCGCCACATGCCCCCCGCCCGCAGTGACCGCGGCGATCATCGACAGCAGGACCGATCGGGCCCCCGACATTGCGACGACCGTGCCACGCACCATCCCGCCGGCCGGCAGTACCGCCGACAGCGCCGGGGGCATCTCGATGACCTGCCGATCGAGCACGTCGACACCGACGCCGACCACCGACCGCTCACCACGAGCCATCTCCGACTGGTGCACAACACTTTTCGCGGTACGCACCGCGGACATCGCGGCCAGCTTCGACCGCAGATCGGCCAGTACCGCCCCGGTACCCGCCTCTCCCGAGGCGTCATCTGTCGAGCCCGGACGACCACCGTCGCCGGATGTGAGACCTCTGATCACCCGTGCAGTCATCACACGTCCTCCCCGCCTCACACCACTGTGTGAGGTCACCCGTCACCGTCACGTTCCACGTCATGCGAACGAGTCGAGGGGAAGATGCGCGCCGGGAAGGAGCGGCAAACACGACTTCGAACATGCTTTCGTATGACGATAGGGATCGGGTCCGACAGAATCAACACCGAGGATCGCCACCACCGAGGATCACTCGCTATATCCTCGACAACGCCGTCGCCGGGACACAGGAACCCGACGGCCAGCTCTACCGAGGTCACCACCCTGCGAGGTCTCAGTGCCACGAGCATGGCCATTCGTCGGTCGAGATGTCGAACTCGACCGGATCGTCCATACGGTGCTGCGCACCCGACGACCGGTCGCGCCGAGCAACCCGGAACCCACCGGCATCCCCACCACCACCGGCGGGGTCCTCCTCAGCGGCGAGTCGGGACTCGGCAAGACCCGGCTGGCCACCGAACTCGTCCGTATCGCCGCCCATCGCGGATTCCGGACGCACTGGCTGACCGCGACCGATGCCATCCGTGACGTACCGCTGGCGGTATTCGCCCGCTTCACCCCCATCCAGTCCACCCCCGCCCGATTCGTGACCACCCCCGCTGATCCGCTCCAGCGGATCACCTCGCTGATCGATGCCGTCACCGCCGATGCCTGCCGGCGTCGCATGGTCATCGGGATCGACGACGTGCACCTGCTCGACGACCAGTCGGCCTTCGTGGCCGGTGAACTGATGACTCGCGGGATCGCCACGCTCGTGCTCACCGTCCGGACCGGGGAAGTCCTGCCCGGACCGCTCGATGCCCTGTGGCGCCAGGGCGCACTGCAGCGCTGTGAACTCACCCCGGTCGGACCGCCCGAGGTGCGCACGATCCTCGAGGAGGCGGTCGGGGGCCCGGTGGACTCCTACACCGTCCAGCGGTTCTCCGCGATGTCGGGCGGGAACCACCTGCTGCTGCGCCAACTCGTCGAGGGCGAACTGACCTCGGGCAGGCTGGCTCCGGTCACCGGGGTGTGGACATGGACCGGACATCTCACGGTCTCGCCGACCATCCGCGACGTGATGCGCAGCCGGCTGGAGAAGGTGGACGACAGTGTCGCCGAACTCATCGACCTGCTCGCCCTCGCCGAACCCCTGCCACAGCAGCTGCTTGTCGATCTCGGCTACCGCACACAACTCGAACACGCCGAGGACCACGGCATCGTGGTCGTGCGCACCGACGGCGACCGGGAGCTCGTCGGGTTCGCGCACCCGCTGATCGGCGAGATACGCAAGTCAGGGATCGCGACGTTGCGTGCCCGACGTCTGCACCGCATCGCGGGAACGGCGCTGCTCGATGCCACCGACGAATCCGATTTCGTCCGCGCGGTGGTCCACCTGCTGCAGTCCGACATAACGCCCTCGGTCGCCGAGATCTTCGACGCGGTACGTACCGCCACCCAGATCGGCGCCCCCGACGTGGCACACCGCATCGCCATGGCCGGTATCGCACATCCCGAGATCGGCGACAGGTTGCTCGAGATGGTCACCACGCTGACCGCGCTCGGCTACGGCGACGAGGTGGCCGCCGTCATCGCCGACACCGACGACGACATCGTCAAATCCACCCCGATGTGGGACATCCTGCGAGCGGCGAACCTGACCTGGAACCTCGGTGAGGCCGTCGAGTCGCTCCGCGTGCTCGATGCCATCGACCTGTCCGCCACCACCGCAGACCAGCGTCTGCATCGTCACGCACTCGCGGCGATCCGCGCCGGGACACTGAGCGTGCTCACCCGCCCGCAGAGCGCGCTGGAGAGTCTGGCCCGGGTCCGGTTCGACGAGCTGCCCGACTATCACGCACTGATCGCCTCGGCGGCACAGGTGAGTGCGTACGGAAGTCTCGGCGATCATGCGGCGGCCGGCCGTGCGGCCGCTTCGGGGTTTGCGATCCTCGCCCGCGCATGGCAGACCGCACATCTGCGACCGTGGTTCACCGCTGTCTGGGCACGAGCGGCCCGCCTCGCCGGGGACATCGACACATGTATCACCGATGCCACAGCGCTGCAAGAGATCTCACGTGGACACACCATGCCGTCCACACTCGGCGCGGACTTCCAGATGGGGCATGCTCTCCTCGCCGGCGGACAGCCGGAGGCCGCGATCGGTGCTCTCACCGATGTGCTGGCCGCATTGTCCCGGTATCAGGGGATCACCACGGGCATCCGCCCTGCCGTACTCATCTGGCTGACCGAGGCGTACGCGCTTGCCGGACAACCCGTTCGGGCACGCGTGACCCTCACCGAACTCGAACGGGTGATGCCGCCGGACTTCGCCTTCATGTCCAGTGGTCAGGCACTCGCGACGGCGTGGACTCTGGCCGCGGAAGGGCAGCTCTCGGCAGCGTCGAGGATCGCATCCGATGCAGCCGAACTCGCTCGCGCACATGGACTCCCATCCCATGAGGTGAACGCGCTACAGGTGCTCGTCCAATTCGGCGACCCCCGCCCGCGCGAGAGGCTGAACGAACTGGCCTCGACCGTCGGGGGACCGCGCGTCGTGGCCGCGGCATGTCACGCAGAAGCACTTGCCTCCGGTGACGGCAACCGACTGCTCGTCGCCGCGCAACGGTATTCCGACATGGGAGACCGGATCGCCGCCGCCGACGCACTGGCAGCGGCGGTCGCGGCATTCCACCGCGCCGAACTGCACGGCAGCGAGATGTCGACGCGCGAGCGGCTCGCACATCTGCTCGCCGACTGCGGTCCGATCGACACGCCCGCGATCCGCGCGACCGACATCGGCGTGGAGTTCACCCGCAGACAGCACGAGATCATCGAACTGATCGGGCAGGGTCTGACCAACAAGGAGATCGCCCAGCAGCTGTCACTGTCGGTGCGATCGGTGGAAGGGCATATCTACCGGGCCACCCAGCGCGCCGCCGTGACCAGCCGCGAGGAACTCGCCACGCTGATCCGGCGTCCCGGCGCAGACCGCTCCTGACGAACCGCCGGGCGAGCAGCGACCTCCCGGGCACGATCTCCCGGGCACCGATCGCCCGGGCGGGCGGTCACCCCCCGAATCGCCACGCCAGCGCCGAGGCGAGCGCGCCCGAGGCGTTGAGCGACCAATGCACCATGATCGGGGCCAGCACGCTGTCGGACCGCAGCCGCAGCCAGCAGAACACGAGTCCGGCGAATGCCGTTGCGATCACGGCACCGACGATGCCGATCATCTGGGCGAACACACCCGAACCCAGTGCACCGCTGAGACCGGAATTGCCCGCGGTCAGCCCCAGCGACGACACCACATGCCACATACCGAACAGCAGCGAGTCGACGATGACGACCCCGCGCACGCTCAACACCCGGCGCAGCGCCGCGAACAACACTCCCCGGAAGATCAATTCTTCGGGGATCGCGGTCTGCAGCGGGATGATCACGAAGGCCGACAGCAGTGCCGACGAGACGTCCTTGTACCGGTCGTTGAGCATGAACGACCGAGTCCAGGGCACGATCGCGACGATCACCACCACGACCAGGATCAGCAGTGCGATCGCCGCACCCAGGCGCAGGCCCGATCCCATCTGCGAGCGCGATAACCCCAACTCCGCCATCGTCATGCCGCTGACCCAGCAGATCACCACGAGTGCGACCGCGGCGATCGGGACCACGAGATCGTGTACGACCGAATGAATCCAGTGGTTGCCCACATTCACCGCGACGAGTACTGCGATCACCGCCGCCACGGTGAGCCAGCCGCGGACTGCACTCTGTGGACGCCCCATTCTGACGAGACTAGGACCTGCGACCGCCGATCACCGCGCGACCCGGCGACGATCGTCGTCGCCGTACCCGTTCCGGCGTTCCGGGCATTATGGTCATACCCGTGAACGCCCCACTGCAGCGCCGCCCCACGCCCGGGCCCGACCATCTGGTCGCCGGGCGCTACCGGCTACGCAGACGGATCGGCGGCGGCGGTATGGGCGCGGTGTGGCTGGCACACGACCAGCTCCTCGATCGTGATGTGGCGGTCAAGCAGGTGCTGTCCACCGAGGGACTCACCCCCGCCACCGCCGCGGAACTCCGCGACCGCGCACTGCATGAGGGTCGACTCGCCGCACGACTGGCACACCGCAACGCCGTCGCCATGCACGACGTGGCACTCGAACGCGGTGAGCCGTGGCTGGTGATGGAGTACGTGCCCTCTCGCAGCGTCGCCGCAGTGCTGCACCTGGTCGGATCGCTGCCTGTGGCGCAGGCCGCGCAGATCGGTGCGCAGATCGCGAACGCGATGGTCGAGGCGCACCGAGCCGGGATCCTGCACCGCGACATCAAACCGGGCAACATCCTCATCGCCTCGGGCGCCGAAGCCGGACTGGTCAAGATCACCGACTTCGGTATCGCACGGGCCACAGACGATGTGTCTCTCACCGACTCGGAGGTGATCACCGGGACCCCCGCCTTCTTCGCCCCGGAGGTCGCCCGCGGCGACGCACCGACCGAGGCCTCGGATGTGTACTCGCTGGGCGCCACGGTGTACACGATGGCCGAGGGCCGGCCCCCGTTCGGCATCGACGAGGATTCGATGGTGTTGCTGCATCGGGTGGCCCGCGGTGTCATCACACCCCCCACGCGGTCGGGCGATCTGCGCGACGGTTTGCTGGCGATGCTCGAACCGAGCCCGGCGCGGCGTCCGACCATGGCGCAGGCGCGCGACATGCTCGTGGCAGCGGCGGCCGGGCCCAACGGGTCGGCCGCCCGTGTGCTCACCGAACGCATTCGTACCCTCGACGGCACGATTCCCAGCTGGGCGCGCTACGGCATGCATCCCGATCCGGCCACCCACGACCGGATCAACAGCGCGTCATATCGCCGCGTCGGCACGACATCCACCGGTCCCTCGAGTGGTCCCGGCTCGTCCACAGCCGCCGGCTCGTCGACCGGCCACCGATCTGGCGGTGGTGAGAATCCGCCATCGGCGACGGGCTCATCGCAGCCCAGAGACTCCTCCCCGCACCGCCGCCACGATTCGCCGCCCGGTGGTCCACGCGCCGACCGATCACGGTTGTCGGCCACGGTGCCGGATGTGGTGCCGATGCCCGAGCCCTACATCCCACCCAGGCCAGACGATGTCGCGCCGCGCGGCATCTCCCCCACCACGGCGACGATCGGGATCGGCGCGGTGCTCGTACTCCTCCTCGTCCTCGCCGTGATCCTGGCGCTGACGCTCTGAGACCGAACACCCCCGCCGGATGCGATCCGGTCAGTCGATGTGCCGGGTTGCGGCCCACCTGGTGAGCGCATTCCGGTTGGACTGCTGCGTCTTCCGCAGAATGTTGGAGGCATGTGTCTCGACGGTCTTGATCGAGATGAACAGGTCCTCGGCGATCTCCCGATAGGTGTATCCGCGTGCCAGCAGGCGCAGTACCTCCATCTCACGCCGGGTCAGGGAGTCGAGTTCGGGGTCCAGTGCGGTCTCGGGCACCGGCGAGCGACCGGTGAACGAGTCGAGTACGAAACCCGCCAGCCGCGGACTGAACACCGCATCACCTTCTGCCACACGCGAGATCGCGTCGGCGAGTTCGGGTCCGCGGATCGTCTTCGTGACATATCCGCGGGCGCCGGCGCGGATGGTCGCGATGACGTCTTCGGCGGCGTCGGACACACTGAGCGCGAGGAACACCGGGGCCGACCGTCCGCGTGCCTGCGCATCCGAGATGTCCCGGCGAGCCGGTCGGGCCGACCCCAGCCGCTCGGTCACGCCCCGCAGCACCGCGACACCACCACCCGCGGGCATGTGCACGTCGAGCAGCACCACATCCGGTGTCGCCGAAACGATTCCGGCCACGGCCTCGGCCACACCACCAGCCTCCCCGACCACCCGGATACGGGGGTCGGCGGCCAGTTCGCTGCGCACGCCGGATCGGAACACCGCGTGGTCGTCGACGATGAACACGGTCGTCTCAGTGGCCTCGATCCCGTGGACATCCTCGGTGTGATCGCCGGTCGGTTCGGCGTGAGGTGTGTGGCTCATCCACGGTCTCCTCTAGTGTCCCGGTTGCCCGACACCGGCTCTGCGGTGGCGGCTTTCTGGTCTGATCCGACCTGTTCGCCTGTCTCGGCCCGCGGCATCACCATCTCCACCTCGGTGCCCCGGCCCGGCGCCGACTTGATGCGCACGCGGCCGCCGCGACGCTCGAGCCGTGACCGGATCGACTTGTCGATCCCCTGACGGTCGTCCTCCACCGCCCCCGGATCGAATCCGATCCCGCGATCACGCACGAACACGGTCACCGTCTGCGCCTCCACCTCTGCGAACAGATCGACCGACCGTTGCCCGGAGTGCTTGGCCGCGTTGACAAGTGACTCGCGAATGGCACCGAGCAGTGCCGGCCAGCGGGCGGCATCGGCGACGTCGTCACCGGTGCTGACGTCCCCGACGGTGACGACCTCGACCTCGATGCCATAGGTCTGTTCCACCTCGGCGGCCAACTGACGCAGTGCGGCCGCGAACGAGTCACCGCCGCCACTTCTGTCCCCGAACAACCACTCCCGGAGCTGTCGCTCCTGGGCTCGAGCCAGTCGCGCGACGTCCTCGGGACGGTCGGAGTGCTTCTGGATCAACGCCAGCGTCTGCAGTACCGAGTCGTGCAGATGCGCCGCGATCTCCTCGCGTTCCTCGTTGCGGATGCGAGCGGCGCGTTCGGCGTTGAGTGTCCGCCACATCCCGAGCCACAGCGGGAAGGTCAGCAGGACCACACCCGCCAGGGTCGCGGCGACGGCGACCAGGGTGAAGTCCAGCCCGCCCACTCGCCGGTTTCCGACAAAGACCACCACGACCAATCCGGCGATCACCGCGACCGTGCCACCGACGATGCGGATCCAGGTCAGCAGCGTCCACGCGAATACGGATGTGCGTCGGCGACTTCCGCCGTACACGTCGAATTCCTGCCACACCAGCGACGCCCCGACGGCCACCACCACCAGCGGGATGAGATAGCGCGCCGCGCCGCCGGATGCGGCGAACGCGACGACCGACGCGGCGACCACGCCGAGGATCGCCAGACCGTAGGCCTGGCGACGTTCTACCGGTGTGGGCGGATCGACGTCGTCCCCGACGGGGCAGAAGAACCACAGCAGTGCGTATGCGGCGATCCCGGCCCCGGCCAGCGCCGCGAGGACGACGAACACCACCCGCACCCGCACCACGTCGATCCCGAGGTGATCGGCGACGCCGCCGGCGACCCCCGCGATGACTCGTCCGCCGTCACGGCGAACGATGCGGTCGGTGCTCACAGCGTCGATGGTGACATGTTCACCCGGCCGGGGACATCAGGGAATCCCCGGAGTTCCTTCCCGGGGAACGGCGTCGCCGTCACGTTCGCTGCCCGTCCACCTCGATGAAGTCCTCCGGGACAGGGAACGGGATCTCGAAGGTCGGTGCAGACTCGCCGATCGCGTCGGTCACTGCCGTCGTCACCACCACCCGCGTGTCGTCGAGTTCGACGATCCGCACCCGCAGCGGACCCGACTCGGACTGCCACCAGAAGCGCGCGGTGAGAAAGCGCAGGCCCAGGTCGTCGAGTATGTCCTGCGCCTCATCCCACTCGGTCACCGTCGCCACCACCCGACCCAACCGGTCGATGACGACGAGGCGACCCGGCACCGATTCCATGTCGATCCAGCCGACGAGTTCGCCGTCGGATCTGCGATGAGCTATCCAGTGTTCGGCAACCATGTCACCGACCCTAGAGACAGACAGGGGTTCACCTCACGTCGTTTTTCGGCCCGTGATCGGTTTTTCGGCCCGTGATCGCCGAAGCGCCGCGCGGAGAACTGCTGTGCGACCAGAAAGACCGGCCGTCCAGAAGGATCGGCACGGCCAGAAAGATCAGGGTGTCACCCGATACCGCGCTCAGCGAATGCACGTCAGGATTGCGGTCATGGTCACCTCGAAAGACCTCGAACGCCTCTGGGAGACACGGCCTGTTCGGTCTGATCGCGAATCCACCATCGGTGGTGTGTGTGCGGGCATCGCCCGGCGTTACCGGGTGGACCCGACCCTGATCAGGGTGGCCTTCGCCGTCGCCGCGCTGTTCGGCGGGAGCGGCGCCGTGCTCTACCTGGTCTGCTGGATCGCTTTCCCGTCACAGCCGGACCTGTCAGGACCGGACCTGTCAGGAGCAGAATGGGACGGCTCAAACGAGAACATGGGCGGTCCACATGGCCCGCGGGATCCGCTGCAGCAGTGGCGGTCTGACCGCCGAGATCGCCGCGCACGACGCGACGCCCGACGACGCGGCCGTGGTCGGCGCGATCACCACCGCGGTGGCCGCCCACCCGCCCTTGTCGTGATCGCCGCCGTCGTGGTGATCAGCATCGTGTTCACTCCGCACTTCGCCTGGGGTACCGGATTCTTCGTGGGTGTTGCGCTGATGCTGCTCGGCTGGTGGCTGCTGTATCAGCGGACGCCGCAACCGGTACCGGGCACCGGTGCCGACACCATCGGCATACCCACCGACCCGTCGGTCTCCCCCGCCCCCGCCGGACCAGAGTTCGATCCGGCCACGCCAGGCAGCGCCCCCGCCTCCATGACCTCCACGGTCCCCGCCACCTCCACACTCTCGACGACCTCCGACGAGGCGCGGGTACTACGCGACAGGCAGCCACCGAGCTGGGATCCGTTGGGGGCCGCGCCGTTCGCCTGGGATCTGCCCGCCCCTGAACCTCTCGTCAGCGCACCCAAGGAGTCCGGTCGCCACACGGTGACCGTGGTGTCGATGGGGCTGGCACTGGTGGTGGCCGCGGTGTTGACCGCGACGGCCCTGCTGGGGGTCGAGGCGCTGACCCCCCTGCGCATCTGTTCGGCCGCACTGACGGTGCTCGGCGGCGGCCTGCTGATCGGTTCGATCGTCGGTAAGAGCAGGGGGTTGATGCCGATCGCGGTGCTGCTGTCCGTCGCCGTCGTGATCATCGCCCTCGTCGATCACCTCGGGCCCATGCCCTCAGGTGGTGTGGGAGACCGCACCTGGAGTCCCACGTCGATGGATCAGCTGTCGCAGTCCTACGAACTGACCGCCGGAAGTGCCCGGCTGGACCTCGGTCGACTCGACCTCACCACCGACGCGCACATCGACGTGCGTGTCGGGCTGGGCGACGTCATCGTGACGGTTCCTCGCGACGTCGCCGTCACCACCAGGTGCGCAACCCCGGTCGGTGACGTCTCCTGCATCCCGTCGGACTCGCCGTCCGCACACAGACCGCGGTTGACGATCGACGCACACACCAACGCCGGACGAGTGGAGATACGACGTGCCTGACCCCACCACTGCACACACCGCACCGCCGCGGCGGCGGTTCGCCCCACTCCACGCGGCCGTCGCGGTGATCGTGCTGGTGATCGCCGGCTGGGGCCTGGCCGGCGGCAGCGGCCTGCGCGAACTCACCGTGATCGCCTGGAGCCTGGTCGGGCTGGGCGTGCTCGCCGGACTGGCGCTGGTGATCAGTGGAATGGGCGCAGTGCGCCGACGCCGGTGACCCGGTTCGGCGCGCTGCCCGTCACTCCCATTCGATGGTGCCCGGCGGCTTACTCGTCACGTCGAGCACCACGCGGTTGACCTCGGCCACCTCGTTGGTGATGCGAGTGGAGATCTTCTCCAGCACGTCGTAGGGCACCCGCGTCCAGTCCGCCGTCATCGCGTCCTCACTGGACACCGGACGGAGCACGATGGGGTGTCCGTAGGTGCGGCCGTCGCCCTGAACGCCCACACTGCGCACGTCGGCGAGCAACACCACCGGGCACTGCCAGATGGTCGAGTCCAGGCCGGCGCTGGACAGTTCTTCGCGCGCGATCAGATCGGCCTTGCGCAGGGTGGCCAGCCGTTCGGCGTCGACCGACCCGACGATGCGGATGGCCAGGCCCGGCCCGGGGAAGGGCTGGCGGCCGACGATCTCCTCGGGGAGTCCGAGCTCGCGGCCCACCGCCCGCACCTCGTCCTTGAACAGCAGTCGCAGTGGCTCGACAAGCTCGAATTCGAGATCCTCGGGCAGTCCGCCGACATTGTGATGGCTCTTGATGTTCGCGGTCCCCGTGCCGCCGCCGGACTCCACCACGTCGGGATAGAGGGTGCCCTGCACCAGGTAGTCGACCTTCTGCCCGGATGCCGCGCGATCGCCGAGGACCTCGCTGACCGCACCTTCGAATGAGCGGATGAACTCACGGCCGATGATCTTGCGTTTGGTCTCGGGGTCGCTGACACCCTTGAGTTCGGTCAGGAACGTCTCGGCCGCGTCGACCGTGACCAGACGGGCGCCGGTCGCGGCGACGAAGTCGTTCTGCACCTGTTCGCGTTCGCCGGCGCGCAACAGGCCGTGGTCGACGAACACACACGTCAGTCGGTCGCCGATGGCCCGCTGCACGAGAGCCGCGGCCACCGCCGAATCGACACCACCGGACAACCCGCAGATCGCCAGCCCGTTCTCACCGACCTGCTCGCGGACCTGATCGATGAGTGTCTCGGCGATGTTCGCGGCGGTCCATGTGGGCTCGAGGCCGGCGATGTCGTAGAGGAAGTGCGTGAGTACCTGCTGACCGTGCGGGGTGTGGATCACCTCGGGGTGGTACTGAACCCCTGCCATCTGGCGCTCGAGGTTCTCGAAGGCCGCGACCGGCGCACCCTCGGTCGACGCGGTGACGGTGAAGCCCTCCGGTGCCCGCTGCACGGCGTCGTTGTGGCTCATCCACACCGGCTGTTCGGCGGGCTGCCCGGCCAGCAGCACACTGTCGGTCTCGGTGACCCGCAACGGTGTGCGTCCGAACTCACGACCACCGGTGTTGGCGACCTCGCCGCCCAGTGCGGCGGCCATGCACTGATAGCCGTAGCAGATACCGAACACCGGGACGCCCAGATCCATGAGCGCGGGGTCGATCGAGGGCGCATCCTCGGCGTAGACCGACGCCGGACCACCGGACAGGATCAGTGCGGCCGGGTTCTTCGCCTTGATCTCGTCGACCGTTGCCGAATGCGGGATCACCTCGGAGTAGATCCGCGCCTCACGCACCCGCCGCGCGATCAGCTGCGCATACTGCGCGCCGAAGTCAACGACGAGGACCGGGGCGACGTTGTCCGGGGTCTGGACCGCCTGCGTATCTGTCACCGGTCCAGTTTAGGCGGTCGAGAACACTGCATATACATATGCCGTTTGCGTCATGCCAGTTGCATATATAGCAACCACAGACGACAGGCCACCCTCCATCTCCCGCGGCCGTCCAGCGAGATGAGCCCGTAGTAGCCCGCCGCAAATAGCCCACAACGTCGGGTAACTCGATGTTAACGCCAGGCCATCAGCGTTTACATGGATGAAGCCTGGCGCCGGTCTAGTCGCTCTATCGTCAACTCAGTTGCTGATTATGCAACTCCACAACTTCCCTGATCCGACCACCGTGAGGAACCGGCAATGGTGACCACTCCCCTCGGGCGCACACCTGCATCCACCACGACGGAGACCTCGGCCACGGCGATGAATTCACGACACCCCACGACCCCATCACACGGCGCGACAGCATCTCGCGGTTCAGCCGTGCGGGCGAGTGCCATCGGGAACTTCGTCGAGTGGTTCGACTACGGCGTCTACGGCTACTTCGCCGTGGTCATATCGCGAGTCTTCTTCCCGGACTCGGATCCGAGTACCGCACTGTTGCTGACGTTCGGGCTCTTCGCGATCTCGTTTGTCGTCCGCCCGATCGGGGGGATCTTCTGGGGCCGGATCGGTGACCGCATCGGGCGGCGCACCGCGCTGTCGGCGTCGATTCTGGTGATGTCCACATCGACATTCCTCGTGGCCCTGCTGCCCTCATACGAGGCGATCGGGTTCGCCGCGCCGCTGATGCTGATGGCGCTGCGCATGATCCAGGGCTTCTCGGCGTCCGGCGAGTATGCGGGAGCGGCGGCTTATCTGTGCGAGTACGCACCGCGGGGACAACGCGGTCGCTACGCAGCAGTGGTTCCCGCGTCAACGGCGGGCGGCCTACTTCTGGGATCACTCCTCGCGGCTGTCCTCACCGCGGCACTGAGCACTTCTCAGCTCGATTCCTGGGGGTGGCGGATTCCCTTCCTGCTCGCCGCACCGCTGGGACTGGTCGGTCGCCACATCCGACTCACACTGGCGGACACGCCCGAATTCGTCGAGGCGCAATCCGAGACACCGGAGGCAGAGTCGCCCCTGAGTCTCGTGCGTCGGCCCCGTGCGCTGATCCTGGCGCTCGGTGCAGCGCTTCTCAATGCAGTGGGCTTCTACGTCGTGCTGAGCTACCTGCCGACATATCTCACCGAGGAAGTGGGGCTCGACTCGACGAAATCCTTCATCTCCTCGACGGTCGCCCTCATCGCCTACATCGGTCTGGTCTTCGCCACCGGCACCCTGTCAGATCGCCTGGGCCGCAGGCGCACACTCGCCATCGGGTCGGTGGGATTCATCGCCCTCAGCGTGCCCGCCTTCGCCCTCCTCGGCGTCAGCGGTTTCGTCGGCATCGTAGTGATCCAGGTCGCCATGGGTGCCGTACTGGCTTTCAACGACGGCGTGCTGCCCTCGTTCCTGGCCGAATCATTCCCCACCGCAACCAGATACACCGGTTTTGCGTTCTCCTTCAACGTGGCCAACGCGGTGTTCGGCGGTACCGCACCCATGGTCGCCACACTTCTGATCTCACAGACGGGCAACAAGATCGCGCCAGCCTGGTACCTGATGGCCGCCGCACTCGTCACCCTCGTGGCCGTCGCCCGCGCCGCCGAGACCGCCCACCACCCACTTCGTCGCTGACGCCCCGGGCACGATCCGAGTCCGCACGCTCACAACACACAACACGCCCACAACAACACAACAGAAAGCCGAGAATGACGATGAACATCTCCACCACCGACCGAGTACGAGATTTCCCGAACGGCGACAAAGCTATTCGCACCTTTTCCGACGCGGAGTTCGAGCGCCGGCTCACACAGCTGCGCACGATCATGTCGGCGCAGGGCATCGATGCGGCGATCTTCACCTCCTATCAGAGCATCAAGTACTACAGCGACTTCCTCTACACCGCGTTCGGGCGTCGATATGCCCTGGTCGTCACCGCCGACAGGCAGGTGGTGATCTCCGCAGCCATCGACGGCGGCATGCCCTACCGGCGTTGCTACGGCGAGAATCGGATCTACACGGATTGGCAGCGTGACAACGACATCCACGCGATCCGTGAGTTACTGCGCGAGAGCGCACCCACCGCCCGTGTCGTCGGCATCGAGGATGACTTCGTCAGTCTGGACTACCGCGACAAACTCGCCGCAGCTCTCGGAGATCGGATTGTGCTGCGTGGAATCTCCGCGGCGGTGATGAGGCAGCGAATGATCAAGTCCGCCGAGGAGATTCAGTTGATCACCGACGGCGCGCGAATCGCCGACCTCGGCGGTGAAGCCGTGCGCAACGCGGTCAGTGAAGGCGCGTGCGAGTGGGAGGTCGCCGCCGCCGGAACCGCCGCGATGGTCGCCGAGATCGCCGCTGCCCACCCGCATTCCGAGATTCGCGATTCATGGGTGTGGTTCCAGTCCGGAATCAACACCGACGGCGCACACACCTGGCCGACCACGCGCACGGTCGAGCGCGGAGACATCCTCAGCCTCAACTGTTTTCCGATGATCTCGGGGTACTACACGGCACTGGAACGCACCCTGTTCTACGGAGAGCCCGACGCCAGATCACTCGAACTGTGGGAAGCCAACCTGGCAGTGCACTACCGGGGACTGGAACTCATCACCCCCGGGGCACGCTGCTGCGACATCGCCGACGAGCTCAACAAGGTCTACGCGGAATTCGGCCTGCTCGAACACCGTTCGTTCGGATACGGTCATTCGTTCGGTGTCCTGTCACACTATTACGGCCGTGAGGCCGGATTGGAGTTGCGGGAAGACATCGAGACCGTCCTGATGCCGGGGATGGTGGTGTCAATGGAGCCGATGATCACCATCGGAGCCGATCAGCCTGGCGCGGGCGGCTATCGCGAGCACGATATCTTGGTCGTGACCGAGACGGGTGCCACCAACATCACCGGATTCCCGCTGGGCCCCAACCACAACATCATCGACGCCTGAGCCGGAGGAAGCACTGTGACAGCGAGCGCCGAACCGACCGAGTCCAAAGGCGGGTTGAGCGCACTCCGCAACGGTGTGGCGGTTCTGCGGGCGTTCTCGACCGAACGCCCACTGCTCGGTGTCACCGAGATCGCCGAGCAGACCGGGATGCACAAGTCCAGTGTGTCCCGGCTGCTCGCCGCTCTGGAGGACGAAGGGATGCTCGACCGCGACACCGACAGCCGAAAGTATCGGCTGGGACTGGGATTGGTCACCCTCGCCGGGCCCATCCTCGGTGAGATGGATGTGCGCCGCGCTGCCCGCCCGGTGCTGCGTGCGCTTCGCGATCAGACCGACGAGACAGCTGCGCTCATGGTCTGGTCGAACGACGAGTCCGTCTGCGTGGAACAGGAACCCAGCAGACGACTCATCAAGCATTCGACCCCGTTGGGGATCGGATACCGCACCGCTCTCAGCGCCTCGGTCATGGCCTTCATGTCCTCGATACCCACACCGGCGGCGCTGGATCTTCTCGAGACGGGGCGACTGACCCTGGCCGACAACGATCCCGTCGGTCACCGGCGGTATCTCGACCGCGTGCGTGAGCAGGCTGACCGCGGCTGGTTCGTCAACGACCGCGCGACCGCGATCGACGAGGTGGGCGTCGCAGCACTCGTCCACGACTACCGTGGCGACGTCGCCGGAGCCGTCCTCGTCGCGGCACCGAGTTATCGAGTGACCGCGCAGGAGATCGACGATTTCGGACATGCGGTCAAAGCCGCCGCCGACGAGGTCGCGCAGCGGCTGGGCTTCGCCGAGCAGAGCTGAACGGGGTTCGCAGCGGGGCTGAACAGCCCTAGTTGGCCACACCCTCCCGCGCCGGGCGCCCTGCTGCGTTTGCGGTCCCTGCTGCGTTTGCGATCTCTGCTGCATTCCCGACCGCCACGATCGGCAACCGCAGCGCCCCGTATGCGTCCGCAGGCACCATCGGCGACGTCGGGGCGACCGGGGCGATGCGCTCGTAGGGGCGCCCCTGCTCGGGACGGGTGTCGGCCTCGCCCTTGTTCGGCCACAGCGACATCGCCCGTTCGGCCTGCGCACAGATGGTCAGCGACGGGTTCACCCCGAGGTTGGCGCTGACGGCCGCGCCGTCGGTGATGTGCAGCGTCGGGTAGTTCCACACGCGGTGATAGGGGTCGATGACCCCGGTGGCCGGCTTGTCGGAGATCACGCATCCACCCAGATAGTGCGCGGTGAGCGGCATGTTGAGGATCTCACCCCAGGTGCCCCCGGCGAGTCCACGGGGGAATTTCGCGGCGGTACGTTCGGTGGCCTCGTTACCCGCCGGGATCCACGTGGGGTTGGGCTCACCGTGCCCCTGCTTGCTGGTGACCCGGCGGAACGGGCCCACCTTGCGCACGAAGGTGGTCAGCGAGTTGTTGCGATTCTGCATGACCAGCAGGATCACCGTGCGCTGCGACCAGTGACGCAGGTTGATGAGCTTGAGGAAGGCACTGGGATCGGCGACGAGCTTGCCGAGCAGTTCGGCGGCGCGCTGCCGACGTGTGCCGCCCTTGGTCAGGAAGGTCTGCAACAACCCCATCGCATTCGATCCCTCGCCGTACCGCACGGGTTCGATGTGGGTGTCGGGATCGGGGTGGAACGACGAGGTGATCGCCACCCCCTCGGTGAAGTCCTGGTCGGGATCGTAGGTGCGGCGCATCGCACCGAGGATCGCCTCGGAGTTGGTGCGGGTCAGTACGCCGAGCGCGTCACTGGCCTGCGGGAGCCGGTCGCGCTCCTTGGCCATGTGCATCAGCTTCTGGGTGTTGTAGGTACCCGCAGCGATGATGAGGTGATCGGCGGTATAGGTGCGCTTGCGCGCACGAAGCGGACCCCAGGAACCGGTGCGGACGGTGTGGACCTTCCAGCCGCCGTCTGCGGTCTGCTCGAAATCGGTGACGGTGGTGCGGGGCATCACGGTGGCACCACCGCGTTCGGCGAGGCCCAGATAATTCTTGAGCAGCGTGTTCTTGGCACCGACCCGACAGCCCGTCATACACGAGCCGCATTCGGTACACGCGGTCCGGTCGGGTCCCACCCCACCGAAGTACGGGTCGGGCACGGTCTCCCCCGGTGCGCCCTGTCCGCCGGTCTTGGCTCCGAAGAACACCCCGACGGGAGTCGAGACGAAGGTGTCACCGACACCCATCTCCTCGGCGACCTCGCGCATGATCGCGTCTGCGGGCGTGAACGTCGGATTCTGCACCACGCCCAGCATCCGCCTGCCCTGTTCGTAGTACGGAGTGAGCTCGGATTCCCAGTCGGTGATGTGGTTCCACTGCGGATCGGTGAAGAACGGGGTGGGCGGCTTGTAGAGGGTGTTGGCGTAGTTCAGCGACCCACCGCCGACGCCGGCGCCGGCGAGCACCATCACGTCCTTCACGGCGTGGATCCGCTGGATGCCGAAGCAGCCGAGCTTCGGTGCCCACAGGAACTTGTTGAGGCGCCAGCTGGTCGTGGCGAAATCATCGTCGTCGAACCGCGTCCCGGCCTCCAGGACACCGACGCGGTACCCCTTCTCCGTGAGGCGCAGTGCGCTGACCGATCCGCCGAATCCTGAACCGACAATCAAGACATCGAAGTCATGGTGGGCTGCCATGCGACGATTCTAACGCCCGTTGTCACAGTCGGTGACGCCGGTCTCACGCATCGCCACCGACCAGGGTGATCACCCGTGGACGGCCAGCCCGACCTTCTGGAACTCCTTGAGATCGGAGTACCCCGCCTTGGCCATCGAGCGACGCAGTCCGCCGACGACGTTGAGGTTGCCGTACGGATCGTCGGTGGGTCCGTTGAGCACGGTGTCGAGACTCGGACGCTCCTCGTCGGTCTCCACCTGCAGGAATGCACCGCGCGGCATCGACGGGTGCGCCGCGGCCGAGGGCCAGTACCAGCCGTGGCCCGGCGCCTCGGCGGCCAGCGCCAACGGGGTACCCAGCACCGCGGCGTCGGCACCGCAGGCGATCGCCTTGGCGAGGTCACCGGAGGTGTGGATGTCACCGTCGGCGATCACGTGGACGTAGCGTCCACCGGTCTCGTCGAGGTAGTCGCGACGGGCGGCTGCCGCGTCGGCGATCGCCGTGGCCATCGGGACTCCCATCCCCAGTACCTCGTTGGTCGTGGTCGCGCCCTCGGTCGCGCCGTAACCGACGATGACCCCGGCGGCTCCGGTACGCATCAGATGCAGGGCGGTGCGGTGATCGCAGACGCCGCCGGCCACCACCGGAACGTCGAGTTCGGCGATGAACGTCTTGAGGTTCAGCGGCTCGTCGTCGGCATGGGAGACGTGCTCGGCCGAGATGATCGTCCCGTGCACCACCAGCAGTTCGACACCTGCCTTGAGCAAAGTGGGCGTGAGTTCCTGCGCGTGCTGAGGACTCACCCGCGCAGCGACCGTCACGCCGGCGGCGCGCACCCGCGCGATCGTCTCGCCGAGCAACTCGGTGTCGATGGGTGCGGCGTGCAGTTGCTGCAGCTTGCGGATCGGGGCGGTCGGGTCGGGATCCTGTGCGGCCAGCGCGGTGACCTCGGCGATCTTGGCCTCCACATCGCGGTGGCGGCCCCAGAGTCCCTCGGCGTTGAGCACACCGAGCACACCGAGCTTGCCCAGGGTGATCGCGGTGTCCGGCGACACCAGCGCGTCGGTGGGATGAGACAGGATCGGCGCCTCGAAGCGGTAGGCGTCGAGCTGCCAGGCCGTCGACACCTCCTTCGAGGAGCGCGTACGACGCGAGGGGACGATGTCCACGTCCTCCAGCTCGTAGGTCCGGCGGGCGATCCTGCCCATGCCGATGTCGACGAGATCTCGCACCGAAGCGCCTCTCTTCTTCTCACAGGAGATCCGGCCCGGAGAACCCGGACCGGATCACAGGTCGATCAGTTGTCAGCGTGAATAGTAGTTGGGTGCTTCAACGGTCATCGTGATGTCGTGCGGATGGCTCTCCTTGAGGCCGGCCGCGGTGATCTGCACGAAGCGCGCCTCCTGCAGCGACTCGATCGTCGCCGAACCGGTGTAGCCCATGGCGGCGCGCAGCCCGCCGACGAGCTGATGGACGACCTGTCCGAGCGGTCCGCGGTAGGGAACCCGCCCCTCGATGCCCTCGGGGACCAGCTTCTCCTCGGCGAGCACGTCGTCTTGGAAGTAGCGGTCCTTGGAATACGACTTGCCCTGACCGCGTCCCTGCATCGCGCCGAGCGAGCCCATCCCGCGATAGCTCTTGAACTGCTTGCCGTTGACCAGGATCAGCTCACCGGGAGCCTCGGCCGTGCCGGCGAGAACCGAACCGAGCATCACCGTCGACGCGCCCGCAGCCAGCGCCTTGGCGATGTCGCCGGAGTACTGGACCCCACCGTCGGCGATCACGGGGACGCCGTGGGGCTTGCAGGCGGCGACCGCTTCCATCACCGCAGTGATCTGGGGTGCACCCACACCGGCCACCACGCGGGTGGTGCAGATGGAACCGGGGCCGACACCGACCTTCACCGCGTCGGCGCCCGCCTCGACCAGGGCCGCGGCCGCCTCGCGGGTGGCGACGTTGCCGCCGACCACCTGGATGCGGTCGCCCGCCTCGGCCTTGAGCTTGCTGACCATCTCCAGCACGAGGCGGTTGTGCGCGTGGGCGGTGTCGACGATGATCACGTCGGCCCCGGCATCCGAGAGCGCCATCGCACGCTCCCACTGGGAATCACCGGTGCCCACGGCGGCACCGACCAGCAGCCGGCCATCGGAGTCCTTGGTGGCATACGGGTGCTGCTCGGTCTTCACGAAATCCTTGACCGTGATGAGTCCGGTGAGCTTGCCGTTGCCGTCGACGATCGGCAGCTTCTCGATCTTGTTACGGCGCAACAGACCCAGTGCGGCATCGGCCGACACGCCCTCCTGGGCGGTGATGAGCGGTGCCTTGGTCATGACCTCGGCGACCGGGCGGTTCTGGTCGACCTCGAACCGCATGTCGCGGTTGGTGATGATGCCGACCAGCTCGTCGTTGTCATCGACAACGGGCAGCCCGGAGATGCGGTACCGGGCGCACATCGCGTCGACCTCGGCGAGGGTGTTGGTGGGCGAGCAGGTGACCGGATTGGTCACCATCCCGGCCTCCGAACGCTTGACCGTCTCCACCGCCGAGGCCTGCGCCTCGATCGACAGGTTGCGGTGCAGCACGCCCATACCGCCGGCGCGGGCCATCGCGATCGCCATCCTGGACTCGGTGACCGTGTCCATGGCCGAGGAGACCAGCGGCGTGCGCAGCCGGATCTCCCGCGTCAGCTGCGAGGAGGTGTCCACCGCACTGGGGATGATGTCGGAGGCGGCCGGCAACAGCAGCACATCGTCGAAGGTCAGTCCGAGCATGGCGACCTTGCCCGGGTCGTCGCCACCGGTGCGTACCGGGGCCACCGGATGTCCGGTGTGCCCGGTGAACTCGTTGCTGGTCGTCCCGCTCATTGCTCGCCCTCCGCAATCGTCGGCGTCGCCGTGCCGCCGACTCGTCGTTCGTGGTTGTCCGTGCCTGCATGGTCCGTACGTCCATCGTGATGACGTACGTGGTGATGGTGTGTATTCCTGCCGGCGCATTCGCGAACAGTCGGACACGGCCCGGGGTTGCACATCATCTTATAAGGGCGGCAACAACCGGCCGCACACGGCGATTCCATGCGTGTGAGCGCGTTCACCCCCAGCTGAACGTGCGCCCCCGTCGACGACACCGCGAATCCGACGCGCCGCTGGGTGGCGCGGTCGGATACGGCTTGTCTACGGTGGATGTGTGCGTGATCATCTGCCACCCGGATTACCGCCGGATCCCTTCGCCGACGACCCGAGCGACCCCTGCGCCGCACTCGACGCGATCGAGCCGGCTCAGCCCCTCGACGCCGCCGAACGGCTCGCCGTCGAAGAGGATCTCGCCGATCTCGCGGTCTACGAGGCGTTGCTGTGCCGTCGGGGTGTGCGCGGACTGGTGGTGATGTGCGACGACTGCCAGCAGGACCACTATCATGACTGGGACATGCTGCGGGCCAACCTGCTGCAGCTGCTCGTGGACGGCACCGTCCGGCCGCACGAGCCGGCCGTCGACCCGTCCGCTGACGCCTACGTCACGTGGGAGTACTGCCGCGGCTACGCCGACGCCATGATGAACCCCGTCGACGAGGACTGATCACCCGGACATCCACAGCCTCGTCAGAACACGAGCAGACGCGACAGCGGGCGGCGACCAGATGGTCGCCGCCCGCTGTTGCGTCTGTGCCCGCATTCTCGGGCCGGCAACCCGCTGCGACTCAGTTGTAGCCGCTCGGAACGTAACTGGTCGACGAGGACGACGAGGCCGGGATCACCGGCGGCACGACGAGCACCGTGGTGTCGGGTGTGGTCGGCGGCGGGACCTCCGATGTGGGCGTCGGCGTCGGTTCGGTGGTCGTGGTCGTCGGCGGGGTGCTGGTGCTCGGCGCGCTCGACTCGGTCGAGGGTGCGCTCGATTCACCGGTCGAGGCCCCCGTGGTGGTGCTCGGCGCCTCCGATGTGGTGCTCACGCCGTCGCCACCGGTGGCAGGTGACTTCGGATTCGAGCCTGCGGGCGCCGTGGTGATCGTCGCGAGCAGTTTGCTGATCCGCGACGACATCGCGTCGCGGGTCCCCCGGTCGGATACTTTGCCCAGCCGCTTCTCGGCGCGGTCGACATAGGACAACGCGGCGCCGGTCTGCCCCGCGTGCAGCGCCTGCTCGGCGCGGTCGAGGTCGTTGCCGACCTCCGAGGATGCCAGCGTCGAATCCGCTTGCTTGCTGAACATCACCTGCTTGACGCTCCACAGCGGGTCACCCGGACTCGCACTGTGCGAAAGCGCGGTCAGGCCGCCGAAGGCGACGATGATCAGCGCCGCGGCCGCACCCACGAATTTGATCACCCGCATGCTGCGGCGATGTGCGGCGACACGCTGTCGGCGGGCCGTCTCGAACTCGACGTCCTCGAGGGTCGGGTGGCCGGTGTCGGGTTCGGCCAGGATCTCCTCACGCCACTCGCCGAGCAGGTCGACCAGCGCTCGGTCGTCTGCGGTGCTCGCACGCACCGGGCGATCGGCTATCAGAGCGTCGATCAGCTCGTCGGTCGCGTTGACCGCACTCAGATCGGCCGGTGAAGTGTCGTCGGCCACCCCTGTGTCATCCCATCCCCCCGAGCCCTGCCTGGTGCGGTCACCTCGACCGCGATCAGCCCCGCGGCGTGCACCGCCTGCGGTGAAGTCGTCGTGACCGGAAGAGTGCGGCCGGCGCCGACGCGCGTCATCAGCGTCGTTCATGCCAGTCACCTGCTCTCTGTATCTCGGCCTTCAATTTGGTCAGCGCCCGATGCTGGGCGACCCGGACGGCACCCGCGGTGCTGCCGGTTGCTGCGGCGGTCTCCTCTGCCGACAACCCGACGATCAGTCGCAGGACGAGAATCTCGCGCTGCTTGTCCGGCAGGATCGCGAGCAGTTCCTTCATGCGACGAGTCGCATCGGAGTCGAGCGCGAGTTGTTCGGGGCCCTCGTCGACGTCCACGGCCTCCGGCAGCGCGTCAACCGGATCGGCCTTGACCCGGCCGGCTGCTCGATGCGCGTCGGCGACCTTGTGGGAGGCGATCCCGTACACGAAAGCCATGAACGGGCGCCCTTGATCGCTGTATCGGGGCAAAGCCGTCATGACTGCCATGCACACCTCCTGCGCAACATCGTCGGCGGAGTGCGAATGACGTTCCCCCGCACCCACCCTGGCGCGGCAGTAACGCAGCACCAGGGGCCGAATACTCTCTAATACGTCGGAGAGAGCGGTCCGGTCGCCATGCACTGCGGCACCGACGGCGCGGTCGAGCTCGTCACCCGTCAGTATCATCGTCGACTTTGCTCTCCGCGTTACGTCAGTGTTTTGCCAGAATTGTGTGGTGCGCGTCGCTGCGGCCATCCCGTTCGGCAGGGAGAACCGTTCCGGGCGCGGCACCTGCCGGGGCGGGCGCCTACCCGGGCGTCAAGCTTAGCGAGTGAAAAGGCGATCACCGCTCACTCCCGCAAGGCAGGTCGTGCAGGAGCGCTCGAGCGGCGTGCGCGATCGGCCCCAGCCCGAGCGCGACGGCGCCGGCGTGAGCCTGCTCAGCGAGCTCATACGCCTGGCGATGCCGACCTCGAGCCGATTCGGCCGCGGCGCGGATCATCACACTCTTCACTCGGTGTCGCACAGACGGCCCCACCGCTGCCAGATCGCAGGCGCGACCCGCGTGTTCGGCGGCCTCGTCGAAGGATCCGCAGCCGTCGAGGTATCCCGTGTAGAGGTGATATTCCGCCGCGAGCCAGTGCGCGCGCACCGCCAGGCGCTCGCCGGTGATCCACAGGGCAACCAGATCGTGGGACAGGCGGTCGGCCGGTTCGTTTGCTGCGGGGCCCACCTCTGATCTCATGACGACGCGCGGATCGCGGTCGCCGGGACATCGTGCGGCGATCTCGGCATCGAGGGTGCTCATCAACCGCCGACACGTGGTGAAGTCGCCGTAGCCCAGCGCGTCGGCAGCGACCCCGACCAGCGCGTCGGCACGTGCGGCGTGTCGCAGTCCCGCGCGATCGGCTCCCCCACCTTCGCTCGCCGACAGCCTCAGTGCACGTGAGTCCAGTGGCGCCGCCTCACGATGGCGACCCTGCTGACGCAACAACGACCCCCGCGTGCTCAGCGCCAGCGACACCGTCAGATCGTCGCCCCGGTGGTCGCCGACCATGCCGTCCAGCACATGAGCGGCCATCGCGAAACGCCCGGTCGCCCCGAGCACCACCGCGCGATACCACTGCTCAGCCACGCGCTCGTCGGATGCAGTCCGCCCGACCTCGGTGCCGGACCCGAACGCGCTGTCGATGAGAGTCACAGCGTCATCGTGCCGACCCGACGATTCGGTCTGCCGCACCGGGGTACATCAGATGTCAGGCGAACGAGCGAATCATCCCTCAGATGGCCGATTTGACGAGAAATTAACCTGGCTCGGAAAGCTCGAATCACCGTTCAGAGTTAATGGAAGATAGACACGATATTTCTAGAATGTTTCGAATCGGTGTGATCGACACCATTCGCACCACCGCCGTCCCGCCTCGCGAACAACGACCAGCTGGTCTCAGATCGTAGCCCCGGACAGCGGTTTTCGCTCATTCACAGGGATGACGGCCAGGCGATCGACCGCGGCACGAACGACACGATCGCACCTATTCTGCCGTTAACATTGCCGGAATATTTGTCAGTTTTGTCCGCACTGACACGGATGTTGACTCATTTTCAAGCGTCTGCCTAATGTGTGGCTGTCGCAGGAAACAATGGCGTTCCTTCCGAGACCGACCAAACCGGACAACGGTACGGTTCCGGTCGCTTTCCACCCACATGCCCGACCGAGTCAGGGCACGTTCAAGGGAGCAGCACATGCCTCAGCCGAACCATCTACCAGGGCCGAACGCAGATATTTGGGATTGGCAGATGAAAGGGTTGTGCCGCGGGGTCGATTCCTCGATGTTCTTCCATCCTGACGGAGAACGCGGCCGGGCGCGCGCCCAGCGGGAACGCCGAGCCAAGGAACTGTGCCACCAGTGCCCGGTCATCAGTCAGTGCCGCGAGCATGCTCTCGCCGTCGCCGAGCCCTACGGCATCTGGGGCGGGCTGTCGGAATCCGAGCGTGGAATGCTGATGAAGCGCGGCGTCGGACGCCGCATGGCCGTCTGACCCCTCCGGTCGGCCAGCACGAGCAGATGCCGCACCTGCGATAGCCCAACTATCTGCGGCGGCAGCATCACACAAGCACACCAGCACAGTCGAACCCCGGCGCCGATCTCGCGCCGGGGTTCGTCATATCTGGGCAGATCCCACTCAGCAGATCACGGCACGCGGTGCAGCCACGCGTCGGTGTCGAACTTGGTGCGGACGAGCTCCTGTGCCTCGGCATACTCCTCGTCGGTGACGCGCCCGACGCTTGCGCCGTGGAGCTTCTGGAACGTCTCCATGAACCGGTCGATCACCTCGGCGCGCGGGAGTCCGGTCTGGCGGCGCAGCGGGTCGACCCGCTTGGCGGCCGACGTGGTGCCCTTGTCGCTGAGCTTTTCCCGCCCGATCCGCAACACCTCGGTCATGGCCGCGCCATCGATGTCGTAGCTCAGAGTCGCGTGATGCAACACTCCCCCGCTGGCCAGACGCTTCTGCGCGGCACCGCCGATCTTCCCCTGCGGACTCGCGATGTCGTTGAGAGGTTGGTAGGTGGCGGCCACCCCTAGTGACCGCAGCGCCTGCAGCGCCCAGTCGTCGAGGAATTCGTAGGAGTCGGCGAAGGTCATCCCCGCCACCAGTGACGCAGGGACGTAGAGCGAGTAGGTGACGATCTGCCCGGCGCCCATCATCATCGCGCCGCCGCCGGAGATGCGCCGCACGACTTCGAAGCCGTGGCGCGCGGCCCCCTCGGGGTCGACCTCGTTGCGATAGGACTGGAACGAACCGATCACCACGGCGTTGGTGTCCCACTCCCACATGCGCATGGTGGGGACACGACTCCCGTCAGCAACCCGGTTGGTGAGGACCTCGTCGAGTGCGAGATTCATCTGCGGCGACACCGCATGGTCGTGGATCACCTCCCAGGAGAAGTCCTCCCAGCCCGCCGCGGTCACCAGCGCGCGGCGGACCACGGTACCCACGGCCTCCGGGGTGAACCCGAGCATCTGCGTTCCCTCGGGCAGAGCCGACCGCACAGCCGCGGCGATCGCCTGCGAGTCCGCTTCGGTAGGCAATCCCTCGAGTGCGGCGTTGATCGCCGCGAGGGCACTGTCGGGTTCGAGGAAGAAGTCGCCGGCCAGCGCGACATTCGCCAATCGTCCGTCCCGCACGTCGAAGTCGACCACCACGAGTTTGCCGCCGGGAACCTTGTACTCACCATGCATGCTGTGTGTAACAACGAGCCCCGCACGGAACATCCGTGCGGGGCTCGCCTGTTTCGGGTGCGCGCTTCACGCGCGTATGCACCGCTTCATGCGCGTATGCACTCAGTGTGCGTGTGCGTGTCCCCCCGGTGCGGGCTCGTCGGCCGGCTTCTCCACCACGGCACTCTCGGTGGTGAGGATCATCCGCGCGACCGAGGCCGCGTTGATGACCGCCGAGCGGGTGACCTTCACCGGATCGATGACACCCTCACCCACGAGGTCGCCGTATTCCAGTGTGGCAGCGTTGAACCCGGTTCCGGGGTCGCCCTCGGCCACCTTGGAGGTGACCACGGCGCCGTCGACTCCGGCGTTGGCGGCAATCCAGTACAGCGGCGCCGACAGTGCCTTGCGGACCACCTCGATGCCCAGCGCCTCGTCGCCCTCGGAGGTCTCGGCGAGTCCGTCGAGGACAGCGGCTGCCTGCACGATGGCAGAACCGCCGCCGGGGATGACTCCCTCTTCGACGGCTGCCTTGGCGGCAGCGACCGCGTCCTCGACGCGATGCTTGCGCTCCTTCATCTCCGTCTCGGTGGCAGCACCGACGCGGATCACCGCGACGCCACCGGAGAGCTTGGCCAGCCGCTCGGCGAGCTTCTCGCGGTCCCAGTCGGAATCGGTGTTCTCGATCTCCCTGCGCAGCTGCTTGATGCGGGCGTCGATGGCCTCGCGGCTTCCGCCACCCTCGACGATGGTGGTGGAGTCCTTGTCGACGACCACGCGGCGTGCCGAACCGAGCAGGTCCAGCTCGGCCTCGGCGAGTGAGACGCCGATGTCGGAGCTGATCACCGTGCCGCCGGTGACGATGGCCAGATCCTCGAGGAAGGCCTTGCGGCGGTCACCGAAGAAAGGTGCCTTCACCGCGACCGCGCTGATGGTCTTGCGGATCGAGTTGACCACGAGGGTCGACAGCGGCTCGCCCTCGACATCCTCGGCGACGATCAGCAGTGGCTTACCTGCCGAGACCACCTTTTCCAGCAGCGGCAGGAAGTCGGGCAGCGAGCTGATCTTGTCGCGGTAGAGCAGCACGAGTGCGTCCTCGAGGACCGCTTCCTGCTCGTCGACATCGTTGATGAAGTACGGCGAGAGGTAACCCTTGTCGAACTGGACGCCCTCGGTGATCTGCAGCTCGGTGTGCAGACCCGAGCCCTCCTCGACGGTGACCACACCGTCGGCGCCGACCGTGCTCATCGCCTTGCCGACCATCTCGCCGACCTCCTCATCGCGCGAGGAGACGGTGGCGATCTGCGAGATCGCCTTCTCACCGGCGACGGGGATGGCGTGGGTCAGGAGTTCCTCGGACACCGCCTCGGCCGCACGGCCGATCCCCGAACCGAGTGCGATCGGGTTGGCACCGGCTGCCACGTTGCGCAGGCCGGCCTTGACCATCGCCTGGGCCAGCACGGTGGCGGTGGTGGTGCCGTCACCGGCGACGTCGTTGGTCTTGGTGGCGACCGACTTCACCAGCTGTGCGCCGAGGTTCTCGAAGGGATCTTCGACCTCGACCTCACGGGCGATGGTGACGCCGTCGTTGGTGATGGTGGGGCCACCGAAGGCCTTGGCCAGCACCACATATCGGCCGCGCGGTCCGAGCGTCACCCGGACCACGTCGGCTACTGCATCGACGCCACGCTCGAGGGAGCGGCGCGCCTTCTCGTTGAATTCAAGTTCTTTGGCCACGAAACGGCTCCTTGAAGGATTGCGGTGATCGGTCGATCACGGCTGGGGTCCCCGAGTGCACAACAGCCCCGGAACCCCGCGAGGGGAACCGGGGTTGTTGAGGTGTCAGGGTACGGATTAGGTGATCCGAGACGATCCGACTTACTTGGAGACGACCGCGAGGACGTCGCGGGCCGACAGGATCAGGTACTCCTCGCCGTTGTACTTGATCTCGGTGCCGCCGTACTTGCTGTAGATCACGGTGTCGCCCTCGTTGACGTCGACCGGAATCCGCTTGTCGCCCTTGTCATCCCAGCGTCCTTCGCCCACGGCGATGACGGTGCCTTCCTGCGGCTTCTCCTTGGCCGTATCCGGGATCACGAGGCCGGAGGCGGTGGTCGTCTCGGCTTCGACAGCCTGGACGAGGATCTTGTCCTCAAGCGGCTTGATGTTCACGCTCGCCACGATGATGAGCCCTCCACTTAATAGAGTCAGTAGTTGAACGTTCGTGGCATCGCGCGTGTGCTGATCCCGTCGTCGCGGGTGCCGGGACCGTGCTCGATGCCACCTAGCACTCTATACATCCGAGTGCCAGCACTCAAGGGCTGGGCCTGCAAATTCCGGCCAACCGCCCATCACCGATCCCCCGGCCGCTCGGACGTGCCCCGTCACGCCTGGACCGCCTCTGATCAGCACCCCTCGCACACCGCCTCGCGGGCGGCTGTCTCATCGTCGCGCGCAGGTGCCGACGGCGTCGACTGGGCGCCGACCAGTTGCAGCGCCGGGCGCCGACGTCGTTCGAGGAACAGGACCACCAGCGTCGCCGCGAATCCGACCCCGGCAGCCGCACAGATGACGGTGATCGCGGTGGCCGCTCCGGGAGCGAGCGCGCCCGGGGCCGCCGTGCCGTGTGCGCTGGAGAGAATGGCGGTGACCACTGCCAACATGATCGCGCCGCCCACCTGGATGCTGGTGTTGACCAAGCCCGAAGCGAGACCCTGCTCGTCGTCATGGACGCCGGCGGTGGCCTGAGAGTTGATCGCCGGGAAGCACAATGCGAATCCGATCCCCAGCGCCACGATTGTCGGCAGCAGGAATACCGCGTAGGGCATATGCGGACCGGCGCGCAGGAACCACAGATATCCGGCGAGGAAGGCGGCCAGACCGACTGCGATCAGCGGGGCGGTCGGCACGCGGTCGAGAACACGATCCATCTTCAGTGCACTGCCGACGACCAACAGTCCGGCGGGCAGGAAGCCGAGCGCCATCGCGATCGGCGACCAGCCGAGGGTGTCCTGTAGATACAGCGTCACCAGGAACTGGAACGAGACGTACGCGCCGAACATCACGAACGCTGCGATGTTGGCGTGCACGACAGCGCGTGAACGCAGGATCCCCAATCGCACCAGCGGATGGGCGTGACGGCGTTCGGTCACCACGAAGGAGATGGCGAGGATCACGGCGACGGCGAACGACGCGATCGTCGTCGGCGAGGTCCAGCCGACATGCGGCGCCTGCACCACCGCGAAGACGAGCAGCAACAGCGCGGCAGTGCTGGTCACGGCACCCAGCGCGTCGAAATGCGACCACCGCATCGGCTCGACGGCGGTGACCGGGATGACCCGCAGCCCCGCGACCAGCAGGATCAGCGCCACCGGTCCGGGAAACAGCAATGTCGCCTTCCAGCTGAGTTCGGTGAGCAATCCGCCGAAGACCAGTCCGAGGGAGAAACCGCTGGCACCGCACACCGTGTAGATCGACAGCGCGCGGTTGCGAGCCGGCCCCTCGGCGAAGGTGGTGGTGATGATCGACAGCCCCGCGGGCACGGTGAAGGCTGCGGCCACACCCTTCACGAAGCGCAGTCCGATGATCAGCAGGTCGATGTTCACCACGGCGGTGAGCACCGAGGCCACACCGAACACCGCGAGCGCGCCGAGAAACACCCGCCGACGCCCGAGCAGATCGCTCGCCCGTCCGCCGAGCAGCAACAACCCGCCGTAACCGAGCACGTAGCCGCTCACGATCCACTGCAGTTCGGTCGAACTCATGTGCAGATCGGCGCCGATGGAGGGCAGTGCCACCCCGACCATCGAGATGTCGAGCCCGTCGAGAAACAACGCCCCGGCGAGGACGACGAGCAGCAACCAGATCCGGCCCGCCCAGCCGCGCGCGCCCGTGACATGCAGCGCCGGGTCCGACTGGTCGGGCTGACCCGACTGGTCGGGCGGGACGGGTGACGTCGAGCGGTTGGATGTCGTCGGTGCCACAGACGGATGTCGAGTGGTGGGGGTCGGCGGGACAGGTTCTCGGCGGGTGGAGCGTCGCAATGATCGACTCATGAACCGAACTATATGCAGTTGCATTCAATGCGTCTACATATTTTTGTAATGCATAGTTTGCACGTGCATCTGCTAGAATGCGGCCATGGCACACACAGGCTCACAACGAGGTGACGCCGCGATCGCCGAGGTTCTCGACTCCCGATCGCTCGACGCCAGATCTCCCGCCAGCGACACAGCGGACCCCGACTCCCAGGCCGGCGACACAGCGGCCGACGGGCATGTCACATCCGACCGTTCGGACCTCGCCTGTTCGGACCTATCCGATGCCCACCTCGCCACCCAGTGGCGAGAGCTGGGCGTGCGGTATCACCGTCTGCAGTGCGCGATCGACCGCGCACTGCAAGCCGACGCCGACATCACCTCCAGTGAGTTCGAGGTGCTCGAACTGCTCGTGGGCGCCGACGCCGGAAAGATGCGGATGAGTGAGCTGTCCGGACAGGTCCACCTCAGTCAGAGCGCGCTGTCACGACTCGTCGCCGGCCTCGAGAAAGACGGGCTGGTCACGCGCACGATGTGCGCATCCGACCGCCGGTCGGTGTTCACCGAGCTGACCGAGACAGGCCGTCAGCGATACACACAGGCGCGTCCTGTCCAGCGCGCGATACTGCGCGCGGATCTGGCGACCTCACACCGCTTGTGCGGCGGCAACGGATAGTCGCCTGTGCGGGGGCACCGGATGGTCGCCGCACCCCACGCTTGACTCCCCCTCGGCGTTGACATCCGCCGCGAGCGCTTGCTATATCTCATGGGCCAGCACTACCAGGCCCTCACTTCATCCGCGAAGTGTTGCACGCGAGCCAGCCATCACGAATGGAGATGTCGGCTGACCGCCCCTGGTTCCTCCCCAGAATCAAGGGCGTATCACCATGCCAGACAACATCATTCGCACCGCGTCCATCCACCGGCCCAGCACTGATCGCCGCCCCCGCACTGATCGCCGCACTGGTGGCCGTTGCCGTCATCTCGGTGTCGTGTTCGATCGAGGGCAACGGCATGGCCGTGGTCGGCCTGGCGATCACCCGGGACTTCGGCGCGCCGAAGTACTACCCGTGGATCTCGACCACATTCCTGGTCGCGTCGATCGTCGGCGTGCTCGTCGCCGGACGTGTCCGCAGCGCAGCCGGCGAACGTCGCCTGCTCCGCGCAGGTCTGGCACTGGCCACACTCGGAGGACTGATCGCAGCGGCGGCCGGCAGCATCTCGATCTTTCTGTGCGGCAGGGTGATCGCGGGTGTCGGCATCGGGGCACTGACCGCGGTCGTCTATCAGCTCGCCACCTCGCAGCGCGGATACGCCGCGCGCAGTGCGATTCTCGGCGTCATCACCGCATCACTGGCGATCGGGTCGGCGCTCGGCCCTCTGGTCGGCGGCGTGTGCGTCGGCGGGTCGTGGCGGATGTTCATCGCCGCGGTCACCGTCGTCGTTGTGACAGCGGGAATCGTACTGGCACAGGCGACCCCGGCCTCCACCGACGTACCGCGTCGGCGGTCTGACCTCCCGACGAGGTGGATGGTCGCCGTCTCCATCGGCGCGGCGGCGGCCGCGGCCGCACATCTCATCGAGTCATTCACGCGGCCGGGTTTTGCCATCGCGATGGCGGTCGCCGCCGCAGCACTGATCGCCTCGATCATCACCGCACTCCCCCGCTGGTCGCGCACCGCCCGATGGGGACTCTGGGTGGGCGCATCGACGCCCGCACTCGTCGCAGTGGCCACATTCGCGCTCGGAGGTTTTCTGGGGCAACGACATTCGTCGATGATCGTCGGTTGCGCGCTGGCCGCGGGTGTCACCGGCTGGCTCATCGGCAGCATGTGGCGGCCGGCGGTCTCGATGCGAGCGGTCACGGCCTGGTACGCGGTGGTCCTACCGCTGAACGCAGCATGTCTGACCGTCGCCACTCTCATCGGCGCCGAATTCCCCGCGGTCGCCGCCTATACGTTCATGAGTCTGGTCGCCGGCGTGGTGACGCCCTCGGCCCAGGCACATGCCACCGCGAGCGACACCGAATCCGCGCTGAGTACCTCCACGGTTCTCAACGCCACGATCGCCCTGTGCGGCGCGGCCGTGATGGGGATTGCGATGACCACGCCGATACTGGCCCTGCACTAGTCGCATCGGGTCCGCTCGAGTGTCGGGACGCCGATTTCCCCTGGCAATACTTCAACCCACGCAACAATTCAACCCACGGAATACTTCAACCCCACGTATTACTCCACCCCGACGGATCACTTCACCCCGACGGTCACCGGCAATCCTGGGTCGGTCGACACCGTGAGGTCTGACGGCTGGGCGCCGCCGGCGATCAGGTGTGCACCGTAGGTCGCGATCATCACGCCGTTGTCGGTGCACAGCCGAGGCTTGGGGACTCGGAGTGTGACGCCGGCGGCATCGCACCGCTCCTGGGCGAGCGACCGGATCCGCGAGTTCGCGGTGGCACCCCCACCGAGAACCAGTGTGTCGACACCGGTTTCGTCGATCGCGCGCATCGCCTTGCGGGTCAGCACATCGGCGACCGCCTCCTGGAACGAGGCGGCCACATCGGCCACCGGCACCTGTCGTCCGGCGCGCTCACACGACTCGACGTAGCGCGCCACTGCGGTCTTGAGTCCGGAGAACGAGAAGTCGTACGGCGCATCGCGGGGGCCGGTCATCCCGCGGGGGAACTCGATCGCGTGCGGATCTCCGTCGCGCGCGAGTCGATCGATCACCGGGCCGCCGGGATACCCCAGGCCGAGCAGTCGGGCGACCTTGTCGAAGGCCTCCCCCGCCGCATCGTCGACGGTGGTGCCGAGTTCGCGGATCGGCTTCGACAGTTCGTCGACATGGAGCAGGTGGGTGTGGCCGCCGGACACCAGCAGCGCCACACAGGGGGTCATCGGTCCGTGTTCGAGGGTGTCGACGGCGACATGACCACCGAGATGGTTCACCGCGTACAGCGGCACATCCCACGCTGCCACATAGGCTTTCGCCGCGGCGACGCCTACCAGCAGGGCGCCGGCGAGGCCGGGGCCGATCGTCACGGCGATCGCATCGGGCCGATCGACACCGGCTGCCTCACGCGCGCGACGCATGGTCGGCACGATCGCCTCGAGGTGTGCACGTGAGGCCACTTCGGGGACCACTCCCCCGTACCTCGCCTGCTCATCGACGCTCGAGGCCACCTCGTCGGCAAGCAGCGTGGTGGTCCCGTCGTCATTCCACTCGACGATCCCCACACCGGTCTCGTCGCACGAGCTCTCGATACCCATCACCTTCACAGCGAAGCCACCTTCACGTCCGAGCTGCCGGCACCGACGGCCCGACGCCGCATGGTGTACGCGTCGGCACCGCTGGGCTGGTAGTAGTTCCGTCGAATACCGAGAACGTCGAAACCGTTGCGCCGGTACAGGTCCAGCGCCACCTCGTTATCGGTCCGCACCTCCAGGAAGACCTCGGCGTGCGCGGCGTCGGCCACCGCCAACAGCTCCGACAGCAGTGCGCGACCGTATCCGTGACCCTGATGGGCGGGGTCCACACCGATCGTGTGGATCTCACATTCGAGTGACCCCGGCCGACCGAGCAGGGAGATCCCCGCATAGCCCACGAGTTCACCCTGTGGCGTCCTTGCAGCGAAATATCTGTTGTGCGGCGCGGCGATCTCGGACGCGAAAGCCTCTGCGGGCCAGGGTGAGTCGCCTGGAAAGAGCATGCGCTCCAGCTCTGCGCAGCGCATCACGTCGGCATCGGTGAGCGCGTCGATCACCTCCTGCCACCCGCCTGTTCACGCTCGGCGAGAGTCAACGCATCGGGCCGACGCAGATACCACGGCGTCAGCGGTCCGGTCGCGGTGTCGGTGAACGCTGCCGCGCCCGAACTCGCGACGAGTCCGACGACGGTGGGCACCGAGGGCGTCTCTGCGTAGGGACCGAACTGCTCGGCCTGCTCACGCCAGCCCGCGACGTGGTCGATCTGCTGCCCGGCGAGCTCCTCGGCGACGGCAGCAGGCGCCTGCACCGACGGGCCGTGGGTGCGGACGTGATCGACATAGCGCGCGTAGTAGATCTCGCGGCGGCGCGCATCGGTGACCACCAGGAGCGATCCCGCCGGCCCGGTAGCGGCGATCGCGTCGAGGGAACAGACACCATGGGCAGGGATACCCAGCCCGTCGGCGAACGCCTCACCGGTCGCCATCCCCACGCGCAGTCCGGTGAACGGACCCGGACCGCAACCGACGATCACCGCGTCGAGGTCGCTCTTGTCCACGCCGGAGTTCGCGAGTGCCTCCACGATCATCGGGGTCACGATCTCGGCGTGTCCGCGAGCACGCTCCACACTCAGTTCGCACCGCACGTCCACATCGGCGATCGACTCGGGGGGACGGGACACCTCACCGATACCCACGACGACCGTGGGGGTGGACGTGTCCACAGTCAGCAACAACACGATGTTCCAGACTACCCGTGAGCAGGGTTGCAGTGCGTTCGGGCGGCCGGGCACACGGACCGGTGCGCCGCGAGCCACGCTCAGCCGTCGATCCACTCCCAGTGTGCGGTGCGCACATCCGATTCCGGTTCGCGCCGCAGCGACACCAGGAGATGGCGTTCGGCGAGACGTTCGGCCAGACCGGTCCCCCACTCCACGACCACCACCGCGTCCTGCAGATCGGTGTCGAGGTCGAGCGCATCGAGATCGTCGAGGCCGGTCAGCCGGTAGGCATCCACATGGACCAGTCCCACGCCGCCGTTCCGGCTCGCGCGGTGTTCGCGGGCGATGATGAAGGTGGGCGAGGAAACGCGTCCAACGACGCCGAGTCCGGCCGCGATTCCCCTGGTCAGTGCGGTCTTTCCGGCACCGAGCGGCCCGTCGAGGATCACCAGGTCACCGGGGTGCAACTCCGCGGCCAACTCCGCACCCAGCGCCTCGGTGTCGGCCACCTCCGGCAGCGTGCGCGTCTGCGCCGCACGATGGTCGCTCACTGCTCGTCACTTCTCGACTCGTCACTTCTCGACGCTGTCCGGCGCGGATCCTGACGGTCCCTGTTCACCGGCGATCCCTGTTCACCCGATCGACGACGCGGCCGATCGCGTCGTCAACGGCCTCGGGTGTCTCCAACGGCAGCAGGTGGCCGGCGTCCCGCACCCCGATGAGTTCGCAGCGCCCACCCAGCGCCGAGGCCGAGTCGACGACCTCCGACAGCGGATTGACCCGGTCCTCATAACCGCCGAGCACCACGGTCGGGACCCTCGACAGTTCAGCAAAACCCGATCGGTCCTCGTATGCGGCCAATTCGGCGGTGAGCGCCAACAGGGTCTCGGTAGGCGTCGCCGCGATCATCGACTCGACGAAACGGACCAGTTCAGGTCGATCGGCCGGATGCGCCAGACTCATCGCGCCGAGATGACTGGCCACCACATTGGCGGTGAGCGGCGCTGCCGCGGCAGTGACACCCGAGGGCAGTGTGCGCAGGGCGAAGCGCAGCAGTTCCGCGGGCGCACTGCTGAGTACCTGCCCGTTCTCGGTCGCGCGTCGACCACTGACGAAGGGGCTGCACAGTACGGCTCCGGCCACCCGGTCACCGATCATGTCGGGATGCGCACCGGCCATGGCCAGCGTGACCGACGCACCCATCGCCTGACCCACCACGATCACCGGTCCGGTGGGCACGACCGCCCGGATCACCGCTGCCAAGTCGGATGCGAGTACCGCGATCCGGTACTTGTCCGGGGAGGAGGTCGCGGAGATCCCATGCCCCCGCTGGTCGTAGAACACGTGGCGGACCGGCCCCGGGTCGGCCGGCGGGGTGGTGCCCGGCATCGCGAGGAGCTCGGACTCGGCCCCGTCATCTGCGGACACGTCGAGCTCGTCGAGTGCCGGGCACGACGTCGTGACGCGATGGTGCCAGACCGACATGCGCTGGCAGTACCCGTTGACATAGACGATCGTCACCGGGGCGTCGAGGTCGCCGCTCTCGCGCACGCACAGCGGTGTGCCGTCGTCGGCGACCACGATGCTCGCCCGTTCGCGGTAGATCCGTCCGTAGTCACCGATCGTGTCGGGGTCCACGAAGCGGCCGGTGACCGCCTTCGCGGTGGCACCCACGGCCGAGGCACCCAGGGCCGCGGCCCCAGCGGCCCCGCCGATCACGTCGAGACGATCCGAGGTGTTCATCGCGGCTCCTGAGTCGGATCGTGCGATGGGGATCGGTGAGCCGGTGACCGGCGGTCGACGGGATCGTCGATGTAGGTCCGGACGCGGCGACCACGGATCCCCGAGATGATCTCGTAGTCGATGGTGTCGGAGGCATTCGCCCAGTCCAGAGCCGTCGCCCCTCCGTCGGCTCCGGTGCCGAACAGCTCGGCGCGGTCACCTTCACCGACCCCACCACCGTCGGGTCCGAGGTCGACGACCACCTGATCCATGCACACCCGCCCGACGCTGGGGAACATCCGCCCGTTGATCGACACCGCGAACTTGCCCGCGATCGCGCGCGGCACGCCGTCGGCGTACCCGGCGGGCAGGATCGCGATGGTCGTGTCCCGCGGCGTCACCCAGGTGTGGTTGTAGGACACCCCGCTGCCGCGGGCGAGATGTTTGACCAGGATGACCTCGGCGGTCAGGGTCATCGCCGGAATGAGCCCGAAGTCACCGATGTGCGGTAGTGGAGTGCGGCCGTAGACGGCCAGACCCGGGCGCACCATGTCGCGCGCGAGGTCCGGGCGAGCCAGCGCCGCAGGCGAATTCGCGATGTGTTCGACCGTCGGCGCTACTCCGAGGCGACCGAGATCGGCACGGCATTGGTCGAGCCGTGCCACCTGCTCGTCATTGAGTCGGTGGTCTACCTCATCGCCGCGCGCCAGATGCGACATCAGCGAACCGAATGAGATCGATTCCTCGGCAACCGCTTTGGCCACGAGGTCACGTGTGGTCTCCCACTCGTCGGGTGCGACACCGCTGCGGCCGAGACCGGTGTCGATCTTGAGTCCCACGCGCGCGGTCTTCCCCGACTGATGGGCGGCGTCGATCACCGACGCCAGCACGCGCGGTGAGGACACCGCGACCTCGATGTCGGCGTCGATCGCCGGCCCGAAGTCCAGATCAGAACTCAGCAGCCAGCAGGTGATCGGTGCACCGATCCCCGCCTCGCGCAATGCGAGCGCCTCGGGCAGGGTCGCCGTGCCGATCGCGCATGCACCGGCCGCCAGCGCGGCCCGCGCCACCGGCGCAGCACCGTGTCCGTAGCCGTCTGCCTTGACCACGGCCATCACGTCGGCGCCCGAGCGATCGCGCAGCACACCGATGTTGTGAGCGACCGCGCCGAGGTCGATCCGTGCATGCAGCATCGGCTCTGTCGTCGTCGGCCCTGTCATCAACGGCCCTGTCATCAACGGCCCTGTCGTCATCGTCCCTCGCTCGCGGTATCCGCGGTCGACGCAGTCACTGACCTCGCCACCTTCTCGTCCTCGCCCCGACAACGCCGGTCCTGCCGATCCCGACTGCGTCGGGGATCCCATTCTCCTCCTCGGTGGTGCGACGCCGGTGTCACGCTGCTCACGAACTGGTCGGCCCGGGCCTGGGCGGGCCGGGCGAGAGCACGTCGGATGCCGTCGGTCATGCGGGGGGCTCCGCGACTCCCCGCAGTGACACCACATCACCGGCCAGCAGCGCCCGCAACGCCGGTGACACACCCGCCACCAGCTGCGATGCGCCGATCGGGGCGCCTCGTGCGGCCATCGCGGCGGCCAGCGCGTGAACTCTGGCGGCCGCTGCCGCGGCCAGTCGGGGTTCGAGTCCGGCCGCGAGCAGCGATCCCGCGATACCCGAGAGCACATCTCCGGCGCCGGCGGTCGCCGACCACGAGGTACGGGCGTCGTTGGCGATCACCTGTTCGGCGCGGTCATCGGCGATCAGCGTGATTCGCCCCTTGAGCAGCACCGTTGCACCGAGATCGGCCGCGAGCCCCCGTACCGCGGCGAGCCGGTCGGTACCCACCTCGTGGCCGGCGAGACGCTCAAACTCGCCGGCGTGCGGGGTGAGCAGGGTCGGTGCCGTGCGGGAGCGGACGAGATCCGGGCGGCGGGCGAGCACCGTGAGGCCGTCGGCGTCGACGAGTACCGGCAGATCGGTGCCGAGAATGCGTTCGAGCAGCTCCTCTGCGGCATCGTCGGTGCCTGCGCCGGGCCCGATCACCCAGGCCTGCACGCGGCCGGTGGAATCCAGGTCGGGTGCCGCGATGACCTCCGCATGATGGGACACCACTTCGCCGGCCGCCGACCCGCAATAGCGCACCATCCCCGATGTCGCCGCGACCGCGCCGCCGGTGCACAGGATCGCCGCACCCGGATATTTCGCCGATCCCGCGATGATCCCGGTGACACCCTGGGTGTACTTGTTGTCGTCGGGCCCGGGGATCGGCCACATCGCGGCGACCTCGGCGTCGGAGAGTTCCACCAGGTCAGGAACCGGGTCGGTCAGGCCGATGTCGACCACCTCCACCCGCCCGCACGACGGGGCGGCGAGGATGTGGGCGTGCCGACGCATTCCGAAGGTCACCGTTGTCGCCGCAGACACGCTCGGTTCGTTGACCAGACCGGTATCCGCGTCGACGCCCGAGGGCACGTCCACCGCCACGATCGGGGCGGTGATCTGCGCGAAGACTGCTGCCGCCGCCGGACGCAGCGGACCGTGCCCGCGCAGGCCGACGACCCCGTCGACGGCGACATCGATATCGGAGGGCAGCGTCGAGACCACCCGGCCGCCCGCCTCGGTGAACGCCGCGCGACCGCCCGGGTGTGCGTGATCGGGATCGAGCAGGACTGCGCTGACCGACACACCCCGACGTGCCAGCGCGGCACCGGCATACAGGGCGTCACCGCCGTTGTCGCCGGATCCGATCACCAACCCCACCCGACGCCCGTACACACCGGACGTACGGGCGAGCAGCTCATCTGCCACCACATGCGACAACCCGCCCGCGGCGCGGCGCATGAGAACACCGGAGGTGAGCAGCGCGCCGGTGTCCTTCTCGGCGTCACGCACGGCGTCAGCGGTGAAATAACCGATCACGATCGGCGATCTCCTTCTGTCGACGATCCGGCTGGTGTGTTCCCCGACCGTCCTACCTGAACGTCCCGACACGATGTCGATCGGATGCGGTCGCCAGTGCGATGGATGACTGGTCGCTACCTCTCACTCCACCGTCACGGATTTGGCGAGGTTACGCGGCTTGTCGACGTCATAACCCCTGGCCTGCGCGACGCTGGCCGCGAAGATCTGCAGCGGGATGGTGGACACCACCGGCTGCAGCAGCGTGGGCACCGCCGGGATCTCGATGAGGTGGTCGGCGAACTCGCGCACCGCATCGTCGCCCTCCTCGGCGATCACGATGGTGCGTGCGCCACGCGCTTGGATCTCGCGGATGTTGCTGACCATCTTCGAGTGCAACAGCACCCGACCGCGCGGCGACGGCATCACCACGATGACCGGCAGCCCCTCGTCGATGAGGGCGATCGGCCCGTGTTTGAGCTCCCCTGCCGCAAAGCCCTCGGCATGCATGTAGGCGAGTTCCTTGAGCTTGAGCGCCCCTTCGAGTGCGACCGGGTACCCGACGTGACGGCCGAGGAACAACACCGTGGGGTTCTGGGCGAGGTCGCGCGCAAGGTCACGCACCGGTTCCATCGTCGAGAGGACCTTCGACACGGCCTCGGGCATCCGCTCGATCTCGCCGAATTCGCGCGCGACCTCGTCGGAGTATTTGGTGCCGCGCGCCTGAGCCAGCGCGAGTCCGACCATGTAGGTCGCGGCGATCTGAGCCAGGAAACACTTGGTCGACGCAACCCCGATCTCGGGGCCGGCGTGGGTGTAGAGCACCGCGTCGGACTCGCGAGGGATCTGGGCGCCGTTGGTGTTGCAGATCGCGAGCACCCGGGCCTTCTGGTCCTTGGCATGTCGCACGGCCTCGAGGGTGTCGGCGGTCTCACCCGACTGCGAGATCGCGACCACCAGCGTGGACCGGTCCAGAACCGGGTCACGGTAACGGAACTCACTGGCCAGTTCCACCTCGACGGGCAGTCGGGTCCAGTGTTCGATCGCGTATTTGGCGAGCAGCCCCGCATGGTAGGCAGTGCCGCAGGCGACCACGAAGACCTTGTCGACATCACGCAGTTCGTCGTCGGTGAGGCGCTGCTCGTCGAGAACGATGCGTCCGTCCACGAAATGCCCGATCAACGTGTCGGCGATGGCCTGCGGCTGTTCGGCGATCTCCTTGAGCATGAAGAAGTCGTGTCCGCCCTTCTCAGCGGCCGCGAGATCCCAGTCGATGTGGAAGGGTTTGCCGATGCCGGCCTCACCGTCGAAGTCGGTGATCGTGTAGTCGTCGCGAGTGATGACCACCACCTGGTCCTGACCGAGTTCCACCGCATCGCGGGTGAACTCGATGAATGCGGCGACATCGGAGCCCACGAACATCTCACCGTCGCCGACGCCGACCACCAGCGGGGTCGAACGTCGGGCCGCGACGATCGTGTCCGCGTGATCGGAGTGGGTGAACACCAGCGTGAACGCACCCTCGAGGCGGCGCAGCACCGCATATGCCGAGGCCACGAAGTCGCCCGCGTTTTCGCCCTGGGCGTATTCGACCTCGAGAAGATGCACCGCGGTCTCGGTGTCGGTGTCAGAGGTGAACTCCACACCCGCACGCTCGAGCTCGGCGCGCAGCGGCGCATAGTTCTCGATGATGCCGTTGTGGACGACCGCGATCTTGCCGTCGGTGCTCACATGCGGGTGGGCGTTGCGATCGGTGGGACGACCATGCGTGGCCCACCGGGTGTGCCCCATCCCCGTGGTGCCCTGGAAGTGCTCACGACCCACTGTGGCCAGCTGCTTGTCCAGATTCTCCAGACGTCCGGCCTTCTTCTCCACGGCTGTATGCCCGTGGCCGTCGAGAATCGCCACTCCCGCCGAGTCGTACCCGCGGTACTCCATCCTGCGCAACGCTTCGACCACCACGTCGAGCGCGTCGCGCTTGCCCACGTAACCGACGATTCCACACATAGGTTCACAGAGTACTTGGACGTTGCGCCAACCCGGAAAGCCGATGATCAACGTCGCATCACGAGTTCACACTGGTTGGATCTCGTCGACCGCCCTACCCGCACCGCCAGCTGTGCGATGTGCGGCTGTGAGATGTCACAGTCCGGGGTGCGTGCCACAGCTCCCAGCCGATACCGCTAGCCGATGTGGACGAAGGGCCGCCGATCGAGGTCGGTTTCGGCGCGTCGCAACACCTCACGGGTGGTCACGGCGACCTCGCCCACACCGAAGAACAAGAATTTGAGCAGGTTGGTGATCGGGTTGCCCTCACTCCATTCGAAGTACACGTTCGGGATCACCCCGAACTCGTCGCGGATCGCCAGCAGAACTGCGGCGATCGTGTTGGGGACCGCGGCGGAGTTGACCCACAGAATCCGGTACACACCGTCACGCACGCGACCGTGGACCACGATGTCGGTCTTGAACTCCGAGGAGTCCTTCACGTTCACCTCGAGGAAGACGATCTCCTCGCTGGCCGGGATGTGACTCTCAGCCCGCTGCTGGAGCTCCTTCTGCTGGTATTCGCGCAGCGACAGGTCGTCGCAGTCGTGGGTGACGATCTGGATCGAACCGGTCTTGGCGGCCTCGCTGAGGATCTCCCGCGCGGTCTCGTCGAAGGTGACCCCCGTCGAACGCAGCTCGAACGACCGGTTCACCCGCGACGCGAGCGACACGATGATGATCAACGCGATGAAGAACGAGGCCACCTGCACGCCTTCGGGCCGCTCGATGATGTTCGCGATCGTCGTGTAGATGAAGACCAGCGTGATGACGGCGAAGCCGATCGCCATCCCCCGGTGATGACGACGCCGCGCCGAGAGCGTCGCAGCCACCGACGCCGACGTCATCAGAACCAGCACGCCGGTCGCGTATGCGGCGCCCTGCGCGTCGACCGATGCGCGGAAGTAGATGGTCACGCAGAAGGCCAGCAGCGCGAACACCAGCACCAACGGCCGCACTGCACGCGCCCATTCGGGCGCCATCCCGAACTTCGGCAGGAACCGGGGAACCAGATTGAGCAGACCGGCCATCGCCGAGGCGCCGGCGAACCAGAGGATCAGGATCGTGCTGATGTCGTAGACGCTGCCGAATCCCGCGCCGAGGCGCTCATGCGCCAGATAGGCCAGCGCTCGACCGTTCGCATGTCCACCGCTCTTGAACTCGTCCTCGGGGATGAGCACGGTGCAGATGATGCTGGAGGCGATGAGGAATGCGCTCATGATCAGCGCTGCGGTGGTGAGAAGTTTTCGCGCCCCGATGATCCGCGTCTTCGGATAGGCCGGATCGTCGTCGGGTGAACCCTTGATCTGCGGCATCACCGAGACGCCGGTCTCGAATCCGGACAATCCGAGTGCGAGCTTCGGGAACACCAGCAAGGCCAGGGCGATGATCATCCACGGACTTCCGTGTTCGGCGGTCATCGCATGTTGCCAGTCGACGACGAGATGACCGGCCCGGGCGATGCCGATGATGCCGTCGATCACCACCACCAGGTTGAGCGCGAGATACACGCCGACGAGGACGACCGCGACCATGATCGCCTCGGCGAAGCCGCGCAGGAAGATGGCCGCGAGCAGTCCCAGGAAGATCAGCGTGATCAGAATCGTGTAGTGGCTGAAACCCTTTGGTATCAGGGGATTCTCCACGAAGTGCGCGGTCGCGTCGGCCGCCGACAACGTCATGGTGATCAGGAAGTCGGTGGCGGCGAAGCCGAGCAGCACGAGCACCAGCAGCTTGCCGCCCCATCGGGGAAGCAGCCGCTGCAGCATCGCGATCGAGCCCTCACCGCGCGGTGATTCACGCGCCACGAGCCGATAGACCGGCAACGCGCCGAACAGCGTCAGCGCGACCAGTACGAGAGTGGCGACCGGAGCGACCGTCCCGGCCGCCAGCGCTGCGATTCCAGGCTGGTATCCCAACGTCGAGAAGTAGTCGACACCGGTGAGGCACATGACTTGCCACCACGAGTGCGTGTGCTCCTCGTCGCGTTGACGACGATGAGGTCCTGGCTGGTCGGCAGGTTCTTCGGAGATGTCGGCAAGCAACCACTGCCGCATTCGGACCGACACGGTGCTGTGCGCCACGACGGAATCGTGCCACCACAAAGCGCATATCGCCAAAGATCGGCAAGTGATGGGTAAGAGAGTCTCCAGCGACGTCAAAACGACGGGCGCAGCACAACGGAATCGCCACGCAGATGGCATAAGGTTCTCGACGTGGCGAAGGTGAAGAAGCTGATGGCCCAACTCGCGCGGCGGGGCCCGCACAAGATCCTCACCGGGGATCTCGCGGTGGCCGGTCTCCCCGGTCGCGTGTACACCCCGGAGAGCGGATCATCGCTGCCCGCCGTGGGGCTCGCGCACGGCTGGATGATGAGCAGTCGTCATCACGCCGGGCTGATGGAACACCTCGCGTCGTGGGGCATCGTGGTGGTGGCACCGGATACCGAACGTGGTCCGCTGGGATCCGACCACGGCCTCGCCCAGGATCTGTCGACGGCTCTGACCGTCGCGACCCGAGTTCGCCTGGGCCCCGGACAGATCACCGTCCAGCCCACGCAGGTCGGTGTGGTGGGACACGGATTCGGCGCCTCGGCGGCGGTGATCGCCGCCGCCACCGACGACCGGATCGTGTCGTTGAGCGCGTTGTGGCCGGCCAGCGGGAGCAAAGACGAACTCGACGCCGCGCGGACCTACGACTCGTCGGCGCTCATCCTGGCCGCCCCGGGCGAACTCGACACACTGCCGGGCAATGCTCTGGCCCTGCGCAGGGCCCTCACCGGCGACCAGGTGGCATTGCGTACGGTCCCCAAGTCGACGTCGATGACCTTCGTCGACGGATATACGTTGCGTCGCTCACTCACCGGTCAGAAGCGCAACCGTTCGGCGAACCGCCAGGCCCGCGCCGCGCTGACCGGTTTCATCCTGGCCACCGTCGCCGAGGATTCGACGTATGCGGACTTCGCCGACCCCGACACCGACCTGGGCAAGCTCGTCACGGTCGATCCGGAGGAGCTCGAGGACGACGGGCTCGATCCGGTGAGCCGGCTGCTCAAGGCCTGATCACCGACCTGGCCCCGGGCCTCATCGGCAGGCGCTGGCCGATGGGCCTGCGCGGTGGCTGTCGGCGTCGGACTCGTCGCGTCGAGATTCCTCGTCTGGCGACTCGTCGCCCGCACGCGCAGAACCGTTCTGGGCTGATGTCCGTCGACGGTAGGCCTCGCGCAAGGCGTCGATCCGGCTGCGCGCCGCCGCACCGACAGCCTCGATCTGATCGGCTTCGTTCACCTGTCCCCCACGGTCGCCAGGGTCACCGCGTCGACCTCGACATCCCCACCAGAATCCCCGGGATCGCCTCCGCCGGTGCCGCCATCGCCGCCCGCAGCCGAACCGGTGGGCGCTGGACCGTCGCCTGGGCCGGGCGCCACCGCGATGTCCTCCGTCACCGACCCGCCATCGGACATCGGGTCGATCCGACCGGAATCCGACGGGCCGCCGGTTGATATGTCGCTGTTCGGGGAATCAGTATTCAGGGCATCGCTGTTCGGTGAATCGCTGTTCAGGGCATCGCTGTTCGGTGAATCGTCGATGCCGGTTCCCGGTGCCGAACCGCTGGGGCCGACGACACCCGTTCCGGCCGACGAGGGCGCGATCGGCGCGACCGGTGCGGTGAATGCCTGTGCCCGAGCCTGATCGGCGACCTGGTCGGCAGAGTAGTCGGGGCTCGGCGGTACATCCGACGAGTCGCCGCCGCCGTGCGATGCGCCGTTCAGACCGTCGTGCGGGGGCTGGAGTGGTTCGCCGAGATCCGACGCCTGCGGGTGCACGCCGACCGACATGTTGACGTCGGAGAGATTCAATGGCCCACCCGAATCCACGTGCATCGACACATCGGTGGGTGAGGTGACCGTCGACGGACCGGATGACCCTGCGGCACCCGGGTCGGTGGCCGCCGCGGCCTGAGAATGCGTCTGTGTCTGCGGCGCGGTCACCGGCTCGTCATTCCCACCCGAGTCCGCATTCTGTTGCGGGCCAACCGGATCGTGTGACCACAGATGGTGTGCTGTCGAAATACCGGCACCCGAGCCGGAGACGTTGTCGGGCACCGCAGCCGACGCGCTGGTCGGCGACACGTCAGCTACCGAAGACAGGACACCCGGTGACGAATGTTGCTGTAGAACAGCAGCATCGGCAGCCTCATGCGATACATGCGGGGCACTCTCCAACAGCTGACCGAGTCGCGTCAGCACGTCGTTGAGGATCTCCATGATCTCCGACAGTGCTTGCACGGCAACGTCACCGACCTGGTTCATCAGCTCGGCGCGAGCGACCAGCTCCAGCGGATTGGGCGTCTGGTCGCCGGCGGTCGCCTCGATGACCGCCGAGTATTTGCCTTCCAGCACCAACTCGGTGGCCGGGGCGGCTTCGGCGAGGGCTGCCGCGACCGCGGCGACGACATCGATACGCGTCTCGGCACGCCGGGCCACCTCACCCAGGGAATCGGAGATCGCCTCGCCGGTCCGATCGGGCCAGGCAGCGCTGAGCCGCGAGCGGTGTCCGTGGGAGTCGAGATTGGCTTCGGCGGCGATCGCCACCGCGCGAGCGACCAGCTCGGCATCGTGTCGCAGATCCGACGGCTGCAGTGCCTCCCCGGCGTCGAATCGTGATCGGACGGTCCCGATGGCCGGCAGCATCGGACGGGTCTCCGGCGGCAGCGAGGCGCACCACGTGTCGAAGCGCTCGAGTCCGGCGATCGCGGCGGCGCGCAGTCCGGCGAGGCGGTCGGCACCCATCACGGACTCCCCTGCGGTGACCACGACGTGGCGGGCGCTCCCGCGCGGGTGATGTCGGCGGCGGTCTGCTGGTCGGCTGCGACGAGTCGGGTGGCCGAGTCGGTGACCGCCTGCGACCAGCGGCCCGAGTCCTGCGCGATCGACGTCAGCGCGTGACCGACGTGCGCGAGTCCGTGTCGATAGGCGACGAGTCGTTCCCGCAGCACCTCGTCGATCGATTCGTCGTCGGCGGGAGCCCCGGCCCGGCACTCACCGATCCGGCGTGCGATCTCGCCGATCTGGGCTGACGAGTCCGAGACATCTCGCGCGACGTCGAGGACATCGGTGACGTCGACCTGCAACCGCCCGCTTGCCCCGTCCATTCACATCACCGCCCCGTGACTCGTGCCGCATGCCGTTCGTGCTGCAGAACCGCGACTGTTCCCCTGTCAGATACTTGGACGTTCCTGCGCCGCGATCGGTTCCATTGTCACGAGATCCGATCACATGCACCAGGGATCCGATCACATGCGCCCGGCCGAGCCCCGTGAGACCTCCCGGTCGACGGGATCTTATGCCAGTGAAAGTATCGCGGTCAGAGTATCGCCGCAGCAGTCAGGATGCGCACGAGACCGTCGGGACGTTGCTCGATCGGCAGCGGCTCGACCTCACCGAATGCACAACCGAGCGCCATCGCGCCGCCGTCGGCCTCCGCGCTGTCACCGACCATCAATGTCGCATCAGTGGCCACGTCGAGGGCGTCGAGCGCATGCCGGAAGATGCGTGCACGCGGCTTGGTTGCCCCAACCTCGTATGACAACGACCACGAGGCCACCAGGTCGTCGAGTCCGTAGAGCGCGAACACCTCACGCAGATCGAAGGCGATGTTGGACACCACACCCACCTTGATCCCGCGCGCGGCGAGTTCTCGCAGCACCTGCGCGGTGTCGGGGTAGGGCTGCCATGCGCTCGGCGTCCGGATCAGCTCGTAGAGCTTCTCGGCGTGCGGATCGGTGATGCCCGACCCGCGCAACACCGCGAGATAGGCCCGCCGGTGCTGCGCCGGATCGAGGTCGCGCTGCTCCCACGCCTGGCGCTCCTCGTCGGTGAACGCCACCGGCTCACCGGTCGGCGCGGTCATCCGACGGATGATCTCGGCCTGCGCGGTGATGTGCAGCGGCTCACCGGCGTCGTCGGTGACTCCCTCGAACCATTCGTCGCGTTCGGTGAACCGGAACAACGTGCCGGAGAAGTCGAAGAGAACGGCCTCGAACGGCCCCGCGCCGGGTGGGTCGATGCGGTCGGGTGCGGTGTCGACCGGTTCGGGTCCGCCCTGCTCGCGCGCGGCGGCATCGGCGACTGCGGCCTCGACGTTCTGCTCGACCGCACGCCCCGCGTCTGGCCGCTCGTGTCGGCTCATCGTCCCGCCGCCGCGACCACTCGGGCGATCCGTTCGGCGACAGCCAGTGCACTCGTCTCGGTCGGCGCTTCCACCATCACGCGGACCAGTTGTTCGGTTCCTGAGGGGCGCAACAACACTCGCCCGGTGTCGCCGAGCTCACGGCTGGCCTCGTCGACCGCGAGGAGCACCTCGTCGGAGCTCGAGACGGTCGCCTTGTCGGCGACGGCGACATTGATCAGTGTCTGCGGCAGCGACGTCATCACCGACGCCAGATCGGCCAGGCTGCGTCCGGTCACCGCCATCCGCGCCATCACCGCCAACGCGGTGGCCAGGCCGTCACCGGTCGTCGCCGCAGTGGGCATCACGATGTGACCGGACTGCTCGCCGCCGAGCGAGTAGCCCCCGCGGCGCAGTTCCTCGAGGACGTACCGATCGCCGACTGCGGTGGTGCGCACCGTGATCCCGGCCTCGCGCATCGCCAGATGCAGACCCAGGTTGCTCATGACGGTGGCGACGAGCGTGTCGTCGACCAGTGCGCCATCGTCCTTCATGCCGAGGGCCAGGATGGCCATGATCGCGTCGCCGTCGACCATCGAGCCCTGGGCGTCGACGGCGAGACAGCGGTCGGCATCGCCATCGTGAGCGATCCCCAGGTCGGCGCCGTGGGCGAGGACGGCCGCGCGCAGCGACTCGGGGTGGGTGGAACCGCAGTCGGCGTTGATGTTGAGGCCGTCGGGGGTGTCGTGCAGACCGATGACGGTCGCACCGGCGCGCCGATATGCCTCCTCGGCCACCTGCGATGCCGCACCGTTGGCCGAGTCGACCACCACGGTGAGTCCGCTCAACGACACCGGAACCGCAGCGAGCAGATGTGCGATGTAGCGTTCGGCGGCGTCGGGGGCGGTGGAGATCCGCCCGATGCCCGCACCGGTCGGGCGCACCTCGGGCCTCTCGATCTCTGCCTCGATCTCGTCCTCGAGACTGTCGGCGAGCTTGTGCCCGCCACGCGCGAACAACTTGATTCCGTTGTCGGGCATGGGATTGTGTGACGCCGAGATCATGATGCCGAAGGCGCCGTCGAGTTCGGCGGTGAGGAACGCCAGCGCCGGCGTCGGCACCACCCCGACCCGCACGGCGTCGACGCCGGAGGCGGCGAGTCCGGCACAGACCGCGGCCTCGAGCATCTCACCGGATGCTCGGGGGTCGCGCCCGATCACCACCACCGGATGTTCCCCGGGTCGGGCCACCGCATCGTCGCGTCGCGCCAGAATCTGCGCGGCCGCGCCGGCCACTCCCATTGCCAGTTCCGGCGTCAGGTCGGCATTGGCCAGACCCCGCACCCCGTCGGTGCCGAACAAACGTCCCATCAGACTTCCTTGGTGATGTACGCGCTCGCGCCGGATTCTGGCGCGGGCACACAGTCATCGTGCACATGACGATGATGCGCATGTGGCGGTCGCGGCCCAGCTGCACTGGAACACCAGTCTGCATCACTGGAACACCGATTCGTGTGACCCGGCATACGTGCCTGTCACGAATCAGACTGTCACGACCCGAACTATCGTCAGGCAGACACAAAAGAGCCGGCCGGACGTCCGAGGACCTCCGGCCGGCTCGTTCGCATCGAGAACAGTATCAACGCTTGGAGTACTGCGATGCCTTTCGTGCCTTCTTCAGGCCGTACTTCTTACGCTCGACCGCGCGGGCGTCACGGGTCAGGAAGCCGGCGCGCTTGAGGGCCGGACGATCCTCCGGGGTGACCTCGATGAGCGCACGGGCGATCGCGAGACGCAGCGCACCGGCCTGGCCGGACGGGCCGCCGCCGCCGAGCTTGGCGTGGATGTCGAACGACTCGGTGCGCTCGACGGTCACCAGCGGAGCCTTGATCAGCTGCTGGTGGACCTTGTTGGGGAAGTACTCCTCGAGGCTGCGGTTGCCGTTGAGGGTGAACTGCCCGGTGCCGGGGACGAGGCGCACACGCACGATCGCCTCCTTGCGGCGACCGACGGTCTGGATCGGGCGATCGATGTTGATCGGAGCGACCGGGGCCTCGGCGACCACGACCTCTTCCACGACATAGTCGTCAGGAGCGGTCTCCACGGCTTCCTCGATCACGACGTCCTCAGGAGTCAGGTTCTCGTCGGGTGCGGTCACTGGGCCACCTGCTTGATCTCGAAGGGCACGGGGCGCTGGGCCGCGTGGGGATGGTTCGGGCCGGCGTACACCTTGAGCTTGGAGCTCATGGCACGACCGAGCTTGTTCTTGGGCAGCATGCCGATGATCGCCTTCTCGACGACGCGCTCGGGATGTGTGGCCAGCAGCTCTGCGGTCGTCCGCGTCGACAGACCACCCGGGTGTCCGGAGTGCCGGTAGTTGAGCTTGGTCTCGGCCTTGTTGCTGGTCAGAGCAACCTTCTCGGCGTTGATGATGATGACGAAGTCGCCGGTGTCGACGTGGGGTGCATAGGTCGGCTTGTGCTTGCCGCGCAGCAGAGTCGCACTCTGCACGGCGAGACGGCCGAGCACCACGTCGCGGGCGTCGATGACATGCCACGTACGCGTGATGTCACCGGCCTTCGGGGTGAAGGTAGACACTCGAGTAGTCCTAACGTCTTGTGTTGCGGGTGCCGGTCAGATGCAGTGGCCGAGGATTCCCGGCGACCGACATGGACCCGGGGCTCGGCTGCCCGTCCCACCACGTACCGACATCACAGCCGGACGGTCAGGGATCGGGTGCCACGCACCAGCGGTCCAGACTACGCGAGCGCGTCGCTCGAGGTCAAAACGCCGCCCAACGGTCGGCGCAGGTCAGGGCGACTCATCGACCTCACCGACATCACGATGGAGGCCGCCCTCGGAGTCGACGGCCACGCGCAGCGAACCGATCGCCAGGCGGCAGTGCCGTTCGATCGACTCCCCCGCGTCGCCGGCCTGGCAACCGACGCTCACCTGCATACGGTCGCCGACCAGCACGTACCACCGCACCTGTCCGCCCGAGCCGGGGATCTCCCGATAGCTGATCACCGCCCGCCCGGCGTATGTCGTGGCGGGAGAGAAGTCGTCGATGTCGACGTCGCGGCGCTCGGCGATACGCGCACGCAGACTCGCCGCGACCGACGCCTGGGTGGCGTCGCGACGGATCTGGGATTGGATCACCACGATGCGACGACCGTCGTGACCGTGGGCGTAGACCGTGCGCGCGGCGGCTCCGGCGGGTGCGCTCGGCGGACCGTCCGAGCGCACCACCCACTCTGCGGGGGCGAGCATGCGGACCCGCCCGAGTGAGACGGGGCGGACATGGTCGGTGTCCTCGGTCGACCCGGCGCCGTGACCAGCAGACACCGCCGCGATCACGCCGACAGCCGCAGCGAGAACGGCAGTCGCACGCACCCGGTGCCGCACCGACCTCGCGCGCGGGCGCGCGTCGGTGTCGGCGGCGGCCCGGAACGCCCGCACCGGGGCACGACCACCGAATCGCCGGATCACCTCGCGACGCACCGCGACAACCGGTCCGACCCGGCAGGCCAGCGCGAGTTCCCCCAGGAGTTCGAGACGACGCCCGCTGCCGTCGGATTCGGCATCGGTATCGGTGTCGGTGTCGACGAGCACCACCTCGACGTCGTCACCGAAGATCGCCGGATCGGCGAACACCGGATCTGCGGCGATCCGATCGGCGAGACGCCGGCCGGTCACAATCTCATCGACGACGCGAGTACGCACCACATCCCAGCCGGTTACCGGGTCGCGCTCCACGCGATGGATGTCGAGCCGTTCACCCTGATGCTCGATGACCACCGCCGCACGCATCCAGGAGTCGCAATGGGTGTCGGCGATGACCACCGCTCTCGGTACCACCGCCACCACGCACGACACCGCGTCCAGACCGCTCAGCGCTCGCCGTCGGATCGGGCCCCACACCGTGGGCGCCGCCACCAGGATCGGCATGTCGTGGTGTACACCCGCACGGCCCAGCACCTCGCTGATCACCCTCGTCCACGCCTGCACCGCGTGCTCCATGTGGCCGTCGACGGCCACCACCGCGAGGTCGATATCCGCCACCAACCGCGAGACATCCCGCGACACCACCCGCTCGGACGCCTCATCCCGGACGGCCGCCGCTTCTCGCACATCTGCGGGCGACTCGGCGCACAGCGTGGTCACCCGCCCACCGGCGATGTCCACCACGTGGGCGCTTCGGCCGTCGAACAGCCGCGAGGTGAGAACTGGCATACCGAGCACATCGGTAGTATCGCCACACCGCGAGAGTCCGTCGTCGCGATTCATTCACGTGAGCGACGGTCGGCCATCACGAATTCGACACCACGCGATCGTCAATTTTCTTTTATCGTGTTCATCGTGTCGCTGAAATCGCATCGGTATCCCCAGTCCCGCCCGATGACAGATGCACCATGTGCCACAGCGCACGCATCCGTCCCGGAACCCTCAGGCGTAGCACTTTCCGCACAGGTCGCCGCCCCGCGCCGCCGACACACTCGGCGTGGATGGCTCCGTCGAGGTCTGCTCACCGCCGTGGCGGTGGCTGCGGTGACGGCAACGGCGATACCCGCGTCGGCCGCGCCGAGTTCGGTGGGTCCGGATGTGTCGAGCTGGCAGCACACCGGCGGGGCACTGATCAACTGGGGTGCGGTTCGCGCCGCCGGCCAGCACATGGCGATGGTCAAGGCCACCGAATCGGACTGGTACGTCAACCCGTATTACGTACCCGACGCCGTGGGTGTGAAGGCGTCCGGACTGATGCTCGGCACGTATCACTACGCCGACCCGAGCAAACCCGCCGCCGCACAGGCCCTCTTCTACGCCGGCGTCGCACTCGGACAGCGCGGTCCGCAGACGCTTCCGCCGGTCCTCGACCTCGAATCCTCGGGTGGCCTGTCACCGGCCGGATTGGCTGCCTGGTTACGCGAGTACTTCGCCACCCTCGAGGGCATCACCGGGCGCAAGACGATCATCTACACCTATCCCACGTTCTGGAACACCGCGATGGCCGGCTCGAGTGCCTTCACCGACCACCCGCTGTGGATCGCCTCGTACAACGGCGGCAGCGCGCCGACTCTGCCCCGAGGGTGGGGTGGCTGGACGTTCTGGCAGTACACCGACAACGGACGACTGCCCGGCATCAAAGGCGGAGTGGACCTCAACGCCTACAACGGCACCATCCCGTCGCTGTACGCCATGGGCAACAACATCGGCGGATTGAGCTCGGGATCGCTCGGGTCGGCAGGTTCCTCGTCCTGACCGACACGTCCAGAACCTGCACGTCCGACTCTGCTTGTCCGAACGTGCAACCTCGTCGAGCCGGGCCCAGGGCGGTCAGGCCCGCGAGATCCGCAGCTGACGCGGGAGCGCGAAGGTGATGGTCTCCTGGGCAGTGGTCACCGTCTCGACGTCGGAGTAACCGCGCTCGGCGAGCCAGTCGAGGACTCCGCGAACCAGGATCTCGGGGACCGACGCACCCGAGGTCACACCGACGTTCGACACCCCCTCGAGCCACGCGGGATCGACGTCGGCGGCACGGTCGACCAGATAGGACGCGTTCGCGCCGCTCTGCAGCGCGACCTCCACCAGTCGCTGCGAGTTCGAGGAGTTCTGCGACCCGACCACGATCACCAGATCACAGCGCGGTGCCATCGCCTTGACCGCGACCTGCCGGTTCTGCGTGGCGTAACAGATGTCGTCACTCGGCGGATCGGCCATCTGCGGGAAACGCTCCCGCAGTTTCGTCACGGTCTCCATCGTCTCGTCCACCGACAGCGTCGTCTGCGACAGCCAGATGACCTTCGACTCGTCACGAACCGTCACATCGGCGACGGCGTCGGGTCCGTCGACGAGATGCACACGATCAGGCGCCTCCCCGGCCGTGCCCTCCACTTCCTCATGACCCTCGTGGCCGATGAGCAGGATGTCGTAGTCGTCGCGCGCGAACCGCTTGGCTTCCTGATGCACCTTGGTGACCAGCGGACAGGTCGCGTCGATCGCCGACAGGTTGCGCGCCTCGGCCGATTCGCGCACCGCCGGTGAGACACCGTGAGCCGAGAACACCACCACAGACCCCTCGGGCACCTCGTCGGTCTCGTCGACAAAGACAGCGCCCTGCTCGCTGAGGGTGTCGACCACGTGGCGGTTGTGCACGATCTCCTTGCGCACGTAGACCGGTGCGCCGTGTCTGGCGAGTGCCTGCTCGACCGTCTGGACGGCCCGATCGACACCGGCGCAGTATCCGCGCGGCTCGGCAAGGAACACCCGCTTGTCTGTCATGGCCACCAGACTACGGCCCCGCCTGCGGTCTCGGTGCTCGCCGTCGGTGCGCTGCATTCACGACGCCATTCACGTCGCCGTGAGATGCCGCGAGGCGGCGTGCCGGGCGTGTCGGGGTATTGCCTCGTCATCGTGCGCCCGGATGAGGCAAGGTGGTGGCATGTCCCGACTTGCCCTGTTGAGCCATCCCCCGTTTGCGGCACGAGTCGCCACCGGGGCCGTGGTCACCGCCATCGAGGAGACCCGCCGCCTGCCCAGTGTCGCCATCGCCTTGCCGATGACCGCGCTCAGTCAGGCGTTCCAGGTGGCGATGCGTGTCCAGCAAGGCATCGCCGAACTCGCGATCAAGGGCGACGAGACCCTCGACGCCCTGTTCGGCACCCAGGACGACCAGCCCGAATGGGCGCGATTCGACGACATCGATTCCTACGATGCCGAGCCGTTCGATGAGATCGTGGTTTTCGATGTCCGCTATTCCGAGACTGCGGATTCCGACACTGCGGGCTCGCCGACGTCGGATTCAACGGATTCCGACGAGTCCGACTACGACGAGTACGCCGCCGAGGCCGCTGACCTCAAGGCCGGTGCGCAGGGTGAGGTGGCCACCGCACACGAGTACGAGGGCCTCCTCACCGATACCGATACCGATACCGATACCGATACCGATACAGCTGATACCGAAACCGCCGACGCCGAGAGTGCGGACCCGGGTACTGCGGGATCGGCACCGGCGGCCACCGGTCGCTTCGCGCTATACAGCAGCGCTCCGGTCGGAATCGACCCGAACACCGGTGGGTTCGTCACCGGCGGCGACCGCGCCGATGCCGCCACCGCCGACGACGACATCGACGGGGACATCCTCGACAGCGACCCGAGCGATGGGGATCTGCTCGACGAGGAGGCCGCCGGGAAGGCGCAGGCCGCCGAGGCGGAGGTCGGACTCGTCGAGGACGAGGTGCCGATCATCGTCGCCGAACTCGACTACGACGAGCTGACCCTGGCGCAGTTGCGAGCCAAACTCCGTTCGGTCTCCGCCGACGAGCTGGTCACCCTCGCGCAGTACGAGCGTGACCATCGCGCGCGCGCGCCGTTTCTCACCATGCTCGACAATCGGGTCATGTCGGCGCAGGCCAAGCGCGACGCCCAGCGGTGAGCGGACCGAGTTCGCCGGACAACCCGTGGCCGGTACGCACCGTCAACACAAAGATCGGCGACTGGATCCACAAGCTGGGTCAGGTGTGGGTCGAGGGTCAGATCACCCAGCTCAACCGGCGTCCCGGCACCAAGACCGCGTTCATCGTGCTGCGCGATCCCTCGGTCGACATGTCGATCACGCTCACTTGCAAACCGCAGGTACTCGACCGTGCCGACATCCCCCTCACCGAGGGCAGCAGGGTCGTGGTCTCCGGGCGCCCCACCTTCTACGCGGGCCGCGGGACGCTCTCACTGGCCATCACCGACATCCGGCCGGTCGGGATCGGCGAGCTGCTCGCCCGACTGGAACGACTGCGTAAACTGCTTGCGGCCGAGGGCCTGTTCGATCCGGCACTCAAACGGCGGTTGCCGTTCCTGCCCACACGGATCGGACTGATCACCGGTCGCGCCAGTGCGGCCGAACGCGATGTGGTGTCGGTGTCGCGGGACCGCTGGCCGGCCGTTCGCTTCGACGTGCGCAACACCCCGGTGCAGGGTCCTACCGCCGTGCCCGCGATCCTGCGGGAACTGGAATCCCTCGATGCCGACGAGTCCGTCGACGTGATCATCATCGCCCGCGGCGGCGGCAGCACCGAGGACTTGTTGCCGTTCTCCGACGAGACACTGTGCCGTGCGGTTGCGGCGTGCACCACACCGGTGGTCAGCGCCATCGGCCACGAACCCGACATACCCCTGCTCGACTACGTCGCCGACCGGCGCGCGGCCACACCCACCGATGCCGCCAAGATCGTGGTCCCCGACGTACTGGCCGAGCAAGCCCTGATCGCCGAGCTGCGTCACCGCTCCGCGCAGGCGCTGCGCAATTGGGTGCGCCGCGAACGTCACGGTCTGGATTCTCTGCGCACCCGACCGGTACTGGCCGACCCGCTCCGGATGGTCGAGATGCGCGCCGAGGAAATCGAGCGCCATCGGCACGCTCTGCGCCGCGACGTCACCCGCCTGGTCGACCACGAACACCGCCATCTCGAACACCTCTCAGCGCGGTTGTCGACACTGGGTCCGGCCCAGACACTCGCGCGCGGGTACGCCGTGGTGCAGCGGGTCTCCGGGGCGATGGCGGCCGTGCAGGCCGACCCGGAGGTGGTCACCTCCGTGGCGGACATGCCGATAGGGTCGCAGCTGCGTATCCGCGTCGCCGACGGCGCGACGCACGCTGCAGTGATGGGAGTCGAGAAGAAGTGAGCACCGCCAGGCCCACCGGGGCCGCGTCGTCGGACGAACCGACCCCGGTCGAACAGCTCGGTTACGAACAGGCCCGCGACGAACTCGTGACGGTGGTGCGCACGCTGGAACTCGGCGGCCTCGATCTCGATGAGTCGTTGACGCTGTGGGAACGCGGTGAGGCGTTGGCCAACCGCTGCGAGGAGCACCTCGCGGGCGCGTCAGCCCGAATCGAACGCGCACTCGGAACCGACGATGATCCCGAGGAGGATTCCGAGGACGATCTCGCCGAGGAGATCGACGACGACATCGACGGATTCGACGACCCCGACGAGGAGTAGCCGGAACCCGTGGCGGTCAGGCGCCGTGGCGGTCAGGCGCGGGCGGGAAGCGGCTTCGCGGCCAGCACCGCCTGCGCCAGGGTGCGGAAGTCGGATTCGGATGCCTTGCCGTACAAGCCGATCCGCACGTCGCCGAGGTTGCTGATCCAGATCGACTTGTTGTCGTCGGCCGAGTAGCGAACCCACTGGGTGCCGCCCGCCTGCGTCACCCCGTCGCCGATCACTCCGGTACCGCCGAGATAGGTGACCAGCGACTCCTCCGATGCGGAGGTCTGGCTCAGCTGGATGTAGATGCCGTCGGCGGTCAGGTAGCCGGAGTTGCTCACCCGCCCGTCGTCCATGGCATCGCTGCTGCCAGAGTTCGGCTTCCAACCCGCCGGGGTGGCCGGCAGGCGAATCGGGAAGCTCATCGAGGTCGCATCCGCATGCAGCGCCGCCGACACGTCATATGCAGGGGTTTTGTCATCCTTGGCGGTTCCCGAGAGCCCCACCGAACAGTTCCCCGACACCACCGCGATGATCGCGCAGATGATGATCAGCGGCACCAGCGACCAGACCATGTCGCGACTGTCGGTGAGAAGACGGGGTTTTGCTGCCACGCCGTCGAGTATGTCACCTGCAATTGTGTGTCCGGCCGGTCGGCGGTCGTCGCGGCCGACATGACAGGATTGGACGCACTCAGTTCGTAGCCGAACCACGTCCTCAGGAGGCGCCTGTCATGTCCGAGCCCACCCGTTCCTCGCAGGCCCCTGACCGGAACCTGGCCATGGAGCTCGTCCGCGTCACCGAAGCCGCCGCTCTGGCCGCCGGCCGCTGGGTGGGCCGCGGCAACAAGATCGGCGGTGACGGCGCCGCTGTCGACGCGATGCGCGAGCTGTTGTCGACCGTCTCGATGCAGGGCGTGGTGGTGATCGGCGAGGGCGAGAAGGACGAGGCCCCGATGCTCTACAACGGTGAACACGTCGGCAACGGCGAGGGCCCCGAGGTCGACGTGGCCGTCGACCCGATCGACGGCACCACGCTGATGGCCGAGGGACGCCCCAACTCGATCGCGGTGATCGCGGTGTCCGAACGCGGCACGATGTTCGACCCCTCGGCCGTGTTCTACATGGAGAAGATCGCCGTCGGACCGGAGGCGAAGGGATCGATTGACATCAACCAGTCGGTCCAGTGGAACATCGAGTCGGTCGCCAAGGCCAAGGGCATCGACGTCGCCGACATGACCGTGGTGGTGCTCGATCGTCCGCGGCACGCCGATCTCATCTCCCAGATCCGCGCCGCCGGCGCCAAGATCCGCCTCATCTCCGACGGTGACGTCGCCGGTGCAATCGCCGCCGCCGGCGAGTACAGCTCGGTCGACATGCTGATGGGTATCGGTGGCACGCCCGAGGGCATCATCACCGCTGTCGCGATGAAGTGCATTGGCGGCGAGATCCAGGGCAAGCTGTGGCCGAAGGACGAGGCCGAGCGTCAGAAGGCGCTCGACGCCGGCCACGACCTCGACCGGGTGCTGGGCACCGACGATCTGGTGAGCGGGGAGAACATGTTCTTCGCCGCGACCGGCGTCACCAACGGCGACATGCTGCGCGGGGTCACCTACCGCCCCACCGGCGCCACCACCCGCTCGCTGGTGATGCGCTCGAAGTCGGGCACCATCCGCACCATCGAGAGCGTCCATCAGCTGGCCAAGCTGCGCGAGTTCGCCTCGGTTGACCTGGGCTGAGCGACCGACTGGGCTGGGCGACCGACTGGGCCCGATCGGCATACGGTCACATCTCGAGCCGCCTCGTGTCCTCGTGGACCGGGGCGGCTCGTTCATAGCCGGGCCTGCCCGGGCCGGACACGTCTGCTCGATGTCGTCGAGCGTCCAGCCGATCTCCCTGCTCGACCACACCCGCATCCGGCCCGGCGTCTCCTACGTCACACCGGGGCACGGGCCTGGTTTTTCCCTCTACCTGGGCAGGTAAATTTGCACGAGGTTGCCCTAACTCACAGTCGAGACGAAGGATCCACAGAATGACCGAGCAGCAGTTCCGGATCGAACACGACACCATGGGCGAGGTGAAGGTTCCCGTCGACGCGCTGTGGCGGGCCCAGACCCAGCGCGCCGTCGAGAACTTCCCGATCTCCGGCCGCGGACTCGAGCGCACCCAGATCCGCGCCATGGGCCTGCTGAAGGCCGCCTGCGCCCAGGTCAACAAGGATCTCGGACTGCTCGATGCCGCCAAGGCCGACGCCATCATCGCCGCGGCCAAGGAGATCGCCGACGGCAAACACGACGACCAGTTCCCCATCGACGTGTTCCAGACCGGCTCGGGCACCAGCTCGAACATGAACGCCAACGAGGTCATCGCCTCCATCGCCAAGGCCAACGGCGTCGAAGTCCACCCCAACGACGACGTCAACATGTCGCAGTCGTCGAACGACACCTTCCCCACCGCCACGCATGTCGCGGCGACCGAAGCCGCGGTCACCGACCTCATCCCAGCGCTCGAACATCTGCAGAAAGCGTTGTCGGAGAAAGCAACCCAGTGGCGTGAGGTGGTCAAGTCCGGCCGCACCCACCTGATGGACGCCGTTCCGGTGACCCTCGGTCAGGAGTTCTCCGGCTACGCACGGCAGGTCGAGGCTGGCGTCGAGCGCGTCACGGCCGCGCTGCCGCGGGTCGGCGAGGTGCCGATCGGCGGTACGGCGGTGGGCACCGGCCTCAACGCCCCCGACCATTTCGGCACGAAGGTGGTCGCCGAGCTGGTCAAGCTCACCGACGTTTCCGAGATCACGCTGGCCGCCAACAACTTCGAGGCCCAGGCCGCACGTGACGGACTGGTCGAGCTGTCGGGCGCACTCAAGACCATCGCGGTGTCGCTCACCAAGATCGCCAACGATGTGCGGTGGATGGGTTCGGGTCCGCTGACCGGACTGGGCGAGCTCCGCCTCCCCGATCTGCAGCCGGGCTCCTCGATCATGCCGGGTAAGGTCAATCCCGTTCTGCCCGAGGCAGTCACACAGGTCGCCGCACAGGTGATCGGCAACGACGCGGCAGTCACCTGGGGTGGCGGCAACGGCGCCTTCGAGCTGAACGTCTACATCCCGATGATGGCGCGCAACGTACTCGAATCGCTCAAGCTGCTGACCAATGTGTCGCGACTGTTCGCCGATCGCTGCATCGCCGGACTCGAAGCCAACGAGGAGCGACTCAAGACGCTTGCCGAGAGTTCGCCGTCCATCGTCACCCCTCTCAACAGCGCGATCGGCTACGAAGAGGCCGCCGCGGTGGCCAAGCAGGCCCTCAAGGAGGGCAAGACGATCCGTCAGACGGTCATCGATCGAGGGCTGATCGGCGACAAGCTGACCATCGAGGAACTCGACAAACGCCTCGACGTTCTCAAGATGGCCAATCTGGACCACAAGCGCTGAGATCCTGACCGGCGCAAGCCTTCACGCGAGACGGGCGGGTGGCACCTCAACGGTGCACCCGCCCGTCTCGTGTCCACGCATGTGGTGTCTGGCCGGCGAATCCACCCGCCAGAGTGAGCGCGTGGGGCACAATCGGCAGACATGAGCGAACTGCGCGACTTCCCCACGGATTTCTCCACCGCACTGGTCCTCGTCGCACACCCCGACGATCCCGAATACGGTCCCGCGATCGCTGTCGCCCGCTGGACCAGCGAAGGCAGAAGGGTTGCCTACGCGCTCGCGACCTCGGGTGAGGCAGGGATCGAGGGTATGAGCCCGCAGGAGGCCGGACCGTTGCGCGAAGACGAGCAACGGGCGTCAGCGGCTGTGGTCGGGGTGGTCGAGGTCGAGTTCTGGGGCTTCACCGACAGCAACATCCACAACTCGCCACACCTGCGCGAACGCATCACCGAGACCATCACACGGATCGGACCTGAGCTGGTGGTGACCACCTATGGCGGGGCGCAGTGGGCACCCGACAAACCGAATCAGCGCGACCACATGGAGTTCGCCGCGGCGGTGACCGACGCCTACGACGCGATGACCTCACCACCGCGCTACCTGTTCTGCAACGGCCCCGAGGCGACCCACACGCTCGACGTCACCGACCACTACAGCACCGCAGTCGCCTCGCTCGCCGAGCACAAGGTGTATCTGTCGGTCCTTGATCCCGACACCTCGGTCGCCGATCAGGCCAGGGCACAGGTCGATTCGATCGCCCCGGTGGGCGACGACGGCCGCAGGCGAGTGGGATTCCAGTTGTTGCGCAACGCTGCGGCGGATTGACCACCCGACCATACGACGATGCCGGTGGATACCACCCCACATGGGTATCCACCGGCACCATCCTCGTCATCAGACCCTCCCCCAAGGGCCGATGAGGTCACTGCGCGGGCCGAGCGGCCCGAGTCCGAGGGTTCCGCGCGAACGCGCGTACCGACTACGTACCCATCATCTTGGCTATGGACGTGCTGTCCTCACCGGTCTTTCGCAGAATCAGCCCTGTGACCCCGAGCACCACCAGCGTCAGCAGCAGCATCAGTGTCGACATGGCCGCAATCTCGGGCTTCAACGCAATGCGCACCGTCGAGAAGATGTACACCGGCCACGGCGTGTAACCGGGCTGCTGGACGAAACTCGAAATGACCACGTCGTCGAGGCTGAAGGTGAAGGCCAGCAGCATGCCGGCGATGATGCCGGGCATGGCGGTCGGCAGGATCACGTGACGCAGCCGCGCCAGCGGTTTCGCGTAGAGGTCGGCCGCGGCTTCCTCGAGGGCCGGATCGAGTGCACTGACCCGCGCCCGGACGATGAACGTGACCACCACCATCGACACCGCCGCGTGCGAGATCACCAGTCGCACGAGGCCGTTGTTGAACGGCACCAGATTCCAGTCCACACCGAGGGTGACGTACCAGGGCAGGAATGCGATCGCGTTGGCGATATCGGGAGTCACCAGGGTGATCGTCAGCAGCGCGGTCAGACCGATCCCCCACCAGCGCCGCTTCTTGCTGGCGCCCAGCGCAATGCCGGCCAGTGAGCCGAGCACGGTCGAGACCAGCGCCGAGAGCACCGCCACCTCCAGCGAGGTCTTCACCGACGACATGATCGTGTCGTTGCTCAATGCGCTGGAATACGAACCGAATCCGAAGCCCTGGAAGGAGGCGAGGACGCGTCCGGTGTTGAACGAGTAGACGATCATCACGATGATCGGCAGGAACAGGAACAGGTAGACCACCACCGACCACGCCTTGAGACCCAGGGTGTACCAGTCGACGTCGGTGCGGGCGCGCTTCATCTGCATACGCGGCAGGGCGTCGGAATGCACGCCCGCCGTCTTCTGGATCGGCACGTTGAACACCGCACGGTCGAGCCAGGTGACGATCAGCTTGATCACCACCGCCACGATCGCGACGATGAGCAGCACCACGAGCATCAGCGCCACGGTCATCGCCGAACCCAGCGCCCAGTTCTGAGCGGTCTGGAACTGGCTGGCGATCATCTGTCCGGCCATGGTCCCCTTGGCGCCGCCGAGCACCTCGGGTGTCACGTAGTCGCCCATCAGCGGGATGAACACCAGCAGACAGCCCGAGGCGATACCCGGGGCGGCCAGCGGCAGCGTGATGCGGAAGAACGTGGTCACCCGGTTGGCGCCGAGATCGCGGCTGGCCTCACGCAGCGGACGACCCGCGCGATCCATCGCCACGAACAACGGCAGGATCATCAGTGGCAGGTAGTTGTAGACCACGCCGATCTGCACCGCGGTACGCGTGTACAGGATCTCCAGCTCACCCCCACCGGCCGACTGGATCAGCTTCGACAGCCATCCGGTGGGCGACAGGGTGATCTGCCAGCCGATGGTACGGACCAGGAAGTTGGTCCAGAACGGGATCATCAGCAGGGCGATGTAGAGCCCGCGCCGCGACGGCTTGGACTTGACCGCGAGCCAGTAGGCGAACGGGATACTGACCACCAGCGCCAGGATCACACCGGTCACCGCGATGGTCAGGGTGTTGACGAAGGTCGAACGGTACTGGGAGCCGAATGCCTCGGAGTAGCGCCCCAGGCTCAGATGATCGGTTGCGTAGGTGGTGAATTGGTCGGGTTTGTAGCCGAAGCTGTACCAGATCACCAGCGCCATCGGGATGGCGAAGAAGAACACGATGTAGGCCCAGGCCGGGAAGGTCAGCCCGCCGACACCGAACAGCCGCTGGCGAAGCGGCGCCTTCGGGGTCGGGACGTGTTCGGGCTCTTCTGGCTTGGAGTGTTTCGGGGCGGGAAGTGTTGTCGTCATTGCGCGCTCCTGGCCTGCATCTCGTTGACGATCTCGGTACGTTGCTGCGTGGCCGAGTCGATCGTCGCGGTGGTGAGCCGCGCGACCACCTCATCGGGCGGGAACAGCAGATCGGCGAAGGGCAGATTGTCCTTGCGACCGCGCTCGGAGAGCCCCTTCACGCCGGTCTGGTAGCCGATGTACTGCATCTCGTTGTAGGAGATCTCGGGGTCGAGCATCATGTTGATGAACGCATGCGCCGCACCCGGGTGCTGGGTCCCGTGGACGATCGCGAAGTTGTCGTTCCACAGATTGGCTGTGGGCAGCGGGTAGACGAATCCCCACTTGTCGGGGTTCGGCTCGTTCATCAACGCCAACCGCGCGTCACCGTTCCATGCCTGCAACAGCGTGAACCCGCCACCGGCGACCACCGTGGTGATCGACGAGTTGTACCCCTTGATGGTCGGGGCGAGCTTGTCGAGCAACAGACTGCGTCCGGCCGAGAGGTCTTTCTGATCGGTGGAATTGGGGTTGAGGTTGAGGGCACCCATCGCGATGGAGAGCACCTCCCAGGGATCCTCGAGCACGCTCGTCTTGCCGCGCGCAGGCCCCATCGCCAGCGATACGAAGTCGCCCCACGAGCGCGGGGTGGTCTTGATCACGGTCTTGTCGTACATGAAACCGGTTGTGCCCCAGTCCTTCGAGGCGCCGTGACGAGAGTTCGGATTCCACGGCGGATTGAAGAACCGCGGCTCCAGATTCTTTAGGTTGGGAACCTTGGCGTGGTCGAGTTCGTCGAGCAGATTGTGTTCGACCATCTGGGGGATGTACACGCCGGTGGGCACCACCACGTCGTAGCCCGACGTGCCACGAGCGGCCGCCAGCTTGGCGATCATCTCCTCGTTGGATCCGAACGAGTCGACCTGCAGTTTGATGCCGAACTTCTTCTTGATCGACTCGAGGTCGTCGGGGTTCTCGTAGTCACCCCAGCTGTAGTAGTTGAGCCGGTCCTCGATCTTGTCGGTGAGCTCTGCCGAGGGCGCCACCTTGTGGTCGGGTGCGCAGGCCGACAGCGCCGCACCCGCACCCACCACTCCGATGCCCGCGAGCAGACTGCGCCGGGTGATCCGGCGGACCGAATGTCTGGGAGCGAGTGCGCGGACCATTCCCGGGTCGTCGCCACCCCGTGCAGGCCCTCTCATTTCGAGAACACCCGGGTATCGGCGCCGGCGAAGGTGCAGCTGACCCGCTGCCCCTCGGTCAGCGGCGGGAAGTTGCGGGTCGCACCGCGCACCAGGATATCGGTGCCGGCGTCGGTGGTCACCACCACCTGCGTGAGGTCGCCGAGGAAGGAGATGCCCTCGGCCACACCGGAAATCGAATTGTCGGCGTTGCGCAGGTCCTCGTCGGACTCGGCGAACCAGATGGCTTCCGGACGGATGGCAGCCACGAGATCGCCGGCCATGTCCTCGACGTCGTCGGCGACCTTGAAATCACCGTCGGTGGTGGGCAGGCGACCGTCACGGAAGGGTCCGGTCACGTCGAAGAAGGTCTGCTTGCCGATGAAGTCGGCCACGAAGCGGTTGGTCGGGTGTGCGTAGATGTCCTGCCCCTCGCCCACCTGCGCGATATGACCTTCACTCATCACCACGATGCGGTCGCTCATCGACAGCGCCTCCTCCTGGTCGTGGGTGACGAAGATGAAGGTGGTGCCCAGATCCTTCTGCAGGAGTTTGAGTTCGATCTGCATCTCCTCGCGCAGCTTGCGGTCCAGGGCGCTCATCGGCTCGTCGAGCAGCAGTACGTCGGGCCGGTTGGCCAGTGCGCGGGCCAGGGCGACACGCTGCTGCTGACCGCCGGAGAGCATGGCCGGCTTACGGTCGGCGAAACGTGTCATCTGCACCATCTCCAGCGCCTCACTCACGCGCTGGCCGATCTCCACCTTGGCGACCTTGCGTTGGCGCAGACCGAATCCCACGTTCTGCGCGACCGTCATATGCGGGAACAACGCATAGGACTGGAAGACGGTGTTCACCGGTCGCCGCTCCGGCGGCACGTCGATGATCGACTCACCGTCGAGGGTGATGTCACCCTCAGTGGGCCGCTCGAAGCCGGCGAGCATGCGCAGCAGCGTGGTCTTCCCACACCCCGAGGGACCCAGGAGCGACACGAATTCACCTGCGGCGACGTCGAGATCGATGTCGGTGACGGCGACGTGGCCGTTATCGTAGACCTTGGTGATCGATTTCATCGACACCGCGCCACGTGACGCCGAGGTCTGCTCTTTCTGTGCAACCTGTGCGGTGGTGGTCATTGCTCGGTCCTTTCGTAGACGATCACGCCGTCGGCGACCGTCAAATCTGTGCCTGTCTGCCAGAGCTCTGTCAGTGGTTGTTCGAACGGGTTGCGATCGGCGACAACGAGATCGGCGTTGGCACCGATGCGGATCTCACCCGAACCGGTTCGCCGGTTGATCCAGGCCGATCCGCTGGTGTAGGCAGCCAGCGCGGTCGCGACATCCAGAGACTCCGCGGGCAGCAGCGCCTCGACGTCCTCACCGGGCGGCATGCGGTTGACCGCGACCGAGATCGCATGCCAGGGATCAGGTGTCGAGACGGGCCAGTCCGAACCCATCGCCAGATGCGCCCCGGTGGCGGCCAGTGAGGCGAACGGGTAGTGCCACTGGTAGCGCTGTTCGCCGACGACCGGCAGGACCAGGTCGATCATCTGCTCGTCGTTGCATGCCCACAGCGCCTGCATGTTCACCGTGACGCCCAGCCGCGCGAAGCGAGGAACGTCGGCCGGTGCGACCAGTTGCAGGTGTGCGATGTGGTGGCGACCGCCGGTGATGCCGTTGGCGATGCGCGCCGCCTCGACCGCATCGAGGGCCACCTTCACCGCGCCGTCACCGATGGCATGGAAGTGGACATCGAGTCCTGCAGCGTCACAGGCGATCACCGCTTCGGCGAGAACCTTCGGATCGAAGTAGGCCAGCCCGTGGCCGGTCGGTGCGCAGGCACACTCACCGCAGTACGGCTCGTCCATCAACGCGGTCTTGTTCTCCACCACACCGTCGACCATGATCTTCACCGAGTGCATGCTCCATCGCCCGCCCGCGGCGGCATCTTTACGACGGACGAACTCGGCGACCACATCGGCCACGTCACCGACCGTCGTCGGACGCGGCAACCACGACGCACCCACCACTGCGGCGGTCAGCAGTCCGTCGCTCTCGTGCTGGGCATAGGCCGACGCCAGGTCGGCCATCCCCGGATAATCGCCGACGATGGCCTCCTGCCAGCCGGTGATCCCGTAGGAGTGCAGCAGCTGCTGCGCGGTGACCAGACCGGCGATCTGCTCGGCGAAGGTCGATGCGGGCAGGATGCGCGAGACCAGGTCCATGGCACCCTCGTGCAACGTGCCGGTCGCCACACCGTCGGCGTCGCGCTCGATCCGCCCGTCCGCCGGATCGGGGGTGTCCGCGGTGATCCCGGCGAGTTCCATCGCCCTGGTGTTCACCCACGCCCCGTGGTGGTCACGGTTCATCACGAAGACCGGGCGGTCGGCGACCACGGTGTCCAGACTCGCCGCGGTCGGGCACCCCCCGGCGAAGTGCGCCATCGTCCATCCCGAACCGACGATCCATTCGCTGTCGGTTCGCGCGGCGTAGTCGGCGACGAGTTGGAGAGCCTGCTGCTCACTCTCGGCACTGGTGAGGTCACAAGCGTTGCGATCGACCCCGGCCGAGAGCGCATGGATGTGGGCATCGGTGAAGCCCGGATGGAGCAGTCGGCCCGCGAGGTCGAACTCCTCCACGCCGGGCAGTTCGGCGCGCACGGCGTCTGTTGTGTCGAGTGCGACCACACGACCGTCGCGGATGCCGACGGCCAGGCCAGGTTCGAGTAGTCGGTGTCCGTCGAAGATCGGCCCTGAATGAAAGATGATGGAAGGCAATGGAGTTGCCATGTACTGGTAATCCCCCACGGTGTCGTGCTGGTCGGTCTGTCGCGCTGGAGCGCTGTCCCACAATCCACCATTGCGGCGCTTTTCGTGGTGTAACGACACGATCTTGACTGATTTAGTCGTCGAATGTGAATTCGACGACTAATTTTTAATCTGCGCGCAACATTCGGTCGACTACCGTGTGGACATGCGCAACGGCGACGTCTCGTACTGGTACTCCGCACTCGACCCGATCACACCTCGACCCGCACTCGACCGCGACATCGATGTCGACATCGCGATCGTCGGCGGTGGGCTCACCGGATTGTGGGCCGCCTATTACCTGCGGCGAGCCCGGCCGGATGCGTCGATCGCGATCATCGAGAGTCAGTTCTGCGGTTTCGGAGCCTCCGGACGCAACGGCGGATGGCTCTCCGCCGAGGTTGCGGGCAACCGCGCCAACTACGCGCGCATCGCCCAGTCTCGGGGCCGCGACGGTGCTCAGGCCAACCGCGCGCTCACCGCGACCATGCGCGACGGCGTCGACGAGGTACTGGCCCGTATCGCCGAGGAGGGTATCGACTGCGACGCGGTGAAGTCCGGCGTGATGCACGTGGCACGCTGCCCAGCCCAGGACGAACGGCTCGGCGAGGCATTCGACCACGAGAGACAACTCGGCGCCGCCGACTGGGAGCTGGTGTCGGGAGCCGAGTTGTCGACCCGGTTGAACGTCGCCGGCGCCGTGCGGGCGATGTACTCACCGCAGTGCGCGCGGGTTCAGCCGGCCAAACTCTCGCGTGGGGTCGCCGATGCCGTCGAACGGTCCGGTGTCGCGATCTATGAGCAGACGACCGCCACCACCATCGCGCCGCGCCGGGTGATCACCGACCGGGGTGTGGTGACCGCCGAGGTCGTGCTGACCTGCCTGGAGGGGTTCACCGCGAGCGTCAGCGGTCACCACCGCGATCTGCTGCCCCTGAACTCGTCGATGATCGTCACCGAACCGCTGCCCGAGGATGTGTGGGCGCAGATCGGCTGGGACGGCAACGAGCTGCTCGGGGAGATGGCACATGCCTACACCTACTCCCAGCGCACCGCCGACGGGCGGATCGCCTTCGGCGGTCGCGGTGTCCCCTACCGCTACGGATCCTCGATCGACGACCGCGGCGCCACCCAGCAGCGAACCACCGACTCACTCATCCGCGCGCTGCACGACTTCTTCCCGGCCGCCGCAGACGTGCCGATCGCGCACACCTGGTGCGGTGTCCTCGGCGTGACCCGCGACTGGTCGGCGTGCATCGATTTCGACCAGACCACCGGGATCGGGTCGGCGTCGGGATATGTGGGCTCGGGGCTGACCACCACCAATGTCGCCGGACGCACACTGTGCGACCTGGTGACCGGGCAACGCACCGAACTCACCGACCTGCCGTGGGTGGGTCACCATGCCCGCAAGTGGGAGCCCGAACCGCTGCGCTATCTCGGTGTCGCGTCGATGTATGCGGCCTACCGCACCGCCGACAAGCGTGAGCTGGCCAGCAGCTCGGCGACGACCGACGTGATCGCACGGGTCGCCGATGTGGTGTCCGGACGCGAGTGAGCGGCGCCGGGCGTCCTGGAGCGTGTCGGTGCCACACGTCACACTGAATTGATGACGACACGATCCCGGCGCCCATGAGCACACGAGTCCAGGTCACCTTCGACAGTGCCGACCCGGCCGCGCACGCCGCGTTCTGGGCGCAGGCCCTCGGCTACGAACTCGAGCCCCCACCGGACGGCTTCGCGTCCTGGGATGAGGCCCTCGATGCGTGGGGTGTACCGCCCGACCACCGCAACGACCGCTCCGCGCTGGTCGACCCGGCGGGTGAGGGTCCGCGTCTCTTCTTCCAGAAGGTGCCCGAACCCAAACAGGCCAAGAACCGCGTCCATCTCGACCTGAGGGCGGCAGCGGGTACGGACGTCGAGGCCCGGATGCCCGCGTTGGAAACCGAATGTGCGCGACTGGTCGCACTCGGGGCCACACGCGTCGCCCGACACGAACCCGATCGCACCTCGGGCGGCTTCATCGTGATGCTCGATCCCGAGGGCAACGAATTCTGCCTGGACTGAGGCGCGGCCGCTCAGCCCAGCGTCGGCAGAACCGACGGCGCGGTGGCGTTGACGCCGATCGTGATGTGCGGCAGCTGGGTCGGATCGAGCCAGCGCAGCACCTGACGCATCTGGTCGCGGCCGATCGCGACGCAGCCCCAGGTGGGTTGACCGTCGGTCACATGCAGGAAGATGCCCGAGGCATGTCCGGGGATGCGCAACGGATTGCTGGCGATGTTCACCGCGTAGTCGTAGACCGGACCGGAATCGTAGAGGTTCTCGCTGCCCGGACCGGGACTGTTCGGTCGGACCACATGCAGGTTGTAGGTGGGTGACGCAGGATCCTCGTCCCACCAATCCTGTTCGGTGGCACGGAAATACGGCAACGTGGTACCGGGATTCGGCAGTCGCCCGAAGGCCTGGTCGAGGGCGAATGTGCCCGCCGGGGTGCGGTAGACCCCGTCGGCGGCGACACCGACACCCAGTGCGCCGACGTGGGCACTCGTGGGCCCGATGACGGCCGTCCAGCCGATCCCGTCGCGCCGATAGGCGGTCAATGTCGCGACCGTCGACGACGCCGTGGGCACACTGACCACGATCATCTGCCGCGAGATCATCGCCGCCGGATCGGGTTCCGCCCGCGCGGGCGCCGACGCGAAGGCCGTGCCCGCCGCGATCATCACGATCGCGGCGAACACGGCCAGCACGCGGGATGACACGCAGACCTCAGTACGCGGCACCCGGGGCGAACTCCTCGAGCATCTCGGTGACCAGCGCCGCGATCGGCGACCGCTCGCTGCGGGTGAGGGTGATGTGTGCGAACAGCGGGTGCCCCTTGAGCTTCTCGATGACCGCGGCGACACCGTCATGGCGACCCACGCGCAGGTTGTCGCGCTGCGCGACGTCATGGGTGAGCACCACGCGTGAACCGGTTCCCAGGCGCGACAACACCGTCAGCAGCACATTGCGTTCCAGGGATTGCGCCTCGTCGACGATCACGAACGAGTCGTGCAGCGACCGGCCGCGAATATGGGTGAGCGGCAACACTTCCAGCATCCCGCGGCTGAGCACCTCCTCGATGACCTCGGTGGAGGCGAGCCCTTCGAGTGTGTCGAACACCGCCTGTGCCCACGGCCCCATCTTCTCTGCCTCCGAGCCGGGCAGATAGCCGAGCTGCTGCCCCCCGACCGCGTAGAGCGGCCGGAACACCACGACCTTGCGGTGGGTGCGCCGTTCGAGAACGGCTTCGAGCCCAGCGCACAGCGCCAGCGCCGACTTACCCGTTCCCGCTTTGCCTCCCAGCGACACGATCCCCACACTCTCGTCGAGCAGCAGATCCAGCGCCACGCGCTGCTCGGCCGATCGGCCGTGCAGACCGAATGCCTCCCGATCGCCCCGCACCAGTTGCACGCGCTTGTCGGGGCCGACTCGTCCCAGTGCACTCGACGAGTTGCCCAGCAGCCGGATCCCGGTGTGACAGGGCAGATCTCGCGCGGTGTCGAGGTCGACCACACCGTCGGCGTACAGCTCGTCGACCACCGCGGAGTTCACATCGAGCTCGGTCATCCCGCTCCACCCCGAGACCACCACGTCCTGCGCGTGGTACTCGTCGGCGGCCAGTCCCACCGCACCGGCCTTGACGCGCAGCGGGGTGTCCTTGGAGACCAGTACGACGTCACGGCCTTCGGCCCGAAGATTCAACGCGCACGCAAGGATTCGCGAATCATTGGTATCGGTCCGGAATCCGGCCGGCAGAACCGACGAATCGGTGTGGTTGAGTTCGACCTGCAGTGTGCCGCCGGCGGTTCCGATCGGGACGGGCAGGTCGAGTCGACCGTATTCCAGTCTCAGATCGTCCAGCAGACGCAACGTCTCCCTCGCGAACCAGCCGAGTTCGTGATGGTGACGTTTACCCTCGAGCTCTCCGATGACGACCAGCGGGAGAACCACCTGGTGTTCATCGAATCGGGTGACCGCCCATGGGTCGGAGAGCAGTACCGACGTGTCGAGGACGTAAGTGCGTGTGGTCACGTGGGCTCCTAGTCCGTACGGCTCCCGCACAGACGGACGTTGCCGGACCGGTCGTCTCGAGTGTCCACCACAACCCGGCCGTCAAGGCCGAGCGCCTGAGTGTCACCTCAGGCGGGTGAGACGAGGACCGGGGCCGGTCCCCTCGCGTTGCGCTCACACACCACGATCTCGAACCTCCCGGACGGACCACTTCTGCGCGGCCCGTCACCCGTCAACCTACGCGCGCCGACACCGCTTCGCCGCGCGCAGAGCAGGTGTGTCGGTGAACATCGGGTTACGCAGCCGCACCCAGGATCTGCTGTCGAGCATGCTCGCCGGATTCGGACAATCCGCCCACTCCCTCGAGTGACAGCGCCGACACGAAGTCCGCCGCGATCGCGCGCGTGACCTGCGCGGACGAGTAGTCGGCGAGCAACGCGCGCTCGTCGTCGAAGTCGGCGACGTCGTAACCGATCGGCTGAGCATCCGAGAGCGCGCGCTCGATCGCGAACACGGCCTTCTCCGGATCCGCGGTGAGCCCCACATTGAGGAAGGCCAAGAAGTTCGCGGCCTGCAGGGCGTCGTCGCCGCGGATCTTGCGCAGTACGGTCGCCAGTTCGGTGTCGTCGACGATGGTCAGCAGCCGGTCGATGAACTTCACACACTGCAGTTCGTGCAGCGCCAGCAGCGCCAGCACGTCGAGCGGGCCGAGCTTGTTGCGCAGGTCGCTCTCCTGCCGATACCCAGCGGTGACATGGATGAGCCGCCGGTTCTCCGCGTCGACCGGATCGATCAGCCGCCGCACGACCAGGAAATCGCGCAGCGCGATCGCGTGTCGATCGTCCTCGGCCGTCCAGGTGCCCGTCAGTCGTCGCCAGTCCGAGAAGTTCGGGAAGTACAACGCGATGATGCGGTGATAGGACGGCAGATTGTCCTTGGTCAACAACAGCGCGAGGAAGGCCGCACGCAGCTCCGCGTTGTCGGTTCCCTCCTCGGCGGTGAAATCCTCCCCGTCGAGGAACGCGAAGTTCTTGCCCGCATCCCACGGAATCCAGTCATGCGGATTCCACGGCGTCGCCGCCGCGTCGTGCTCGTCGGCCAGCTCGGGCAGAGCCTTCTCCAGAGCGATGATCAGATCGTCGTCGGTTATCGAACTCACCCGCACGAGCTTAGAGAACTCCATGCGCGCTGTGAAACGGACCATCTTCATCGCTGTGAATGTCACAACCGACACCCACCACGAACACCGCACACGAGCTGCGCGGGCTGGTCGCCTGCCAGTGCCGTCAGGACAGCTGACCCGCAGTGCTGAGCAGTCCCCAGCTCTCCAGGCCGTCGTAGAGCGGGAAGTCGAGTGCCAGTGCCGACACCCGGGCACGCAGTCCGGGAAGGTCCACCTGCTTGCCCTGCGCGAGTGCGGTGCCGATGATGTCGGCCACCTCGGTGAACTCGGCGGCACCGAAGCCACGGGTCGCCAGAGCGGGCGTACCGATGCGCAGCCCCGAGGTGACCATCGGCGGACGCGGGTCGAACGGGACGGCGTTGCGGTTGACGGTGATCCCGATGTCGTGGAGCAGATCCTCGGCCTGCTGTCCGTCGAGTTCGGAGTCGCGCAGGTCCACGAGCACCAGATGTACGTCGGTGCCGCCGGTCAGCACCGAGACACCCGCTGATTTCACGTCGTCGGCGAGTAGTCGGTCGGCGAGGATCTTGGCGCCCTCGACGGTGCGGCGCTGGCGGTCGGCGAATTCCGGGGTGCCGGCGATCTTGAGTGCCACGGCCTTGGCGGCGATCGCATGCATCAGCGGGCCGCCCTGCTGGCCGGGGAACACCGAGGAGTTGAGCTTCTTGGCCCAGTCCTTCTTGGCCAGGATCATGCCCGAACGCGGACCGCCGAGCGTCTTGTGAATCGTGGTCGACACCACGTCGGCATAGGGCACCGGATTGGGATGCAGCCCTGCGGCGACCAGACCGGCGAAGTGGGCCATGTCCACCCACAACAGCGCTCCGACCTCGTCGGCGATCGACCGGAAGGCCTCGAAATCGAGGGTGCGCGGATAGGCCGACCAGCCGGCGACGATCACCTTGGGCTTCCCGGCGATCGCGAGCCGACGCACCTCGTCCATGTCGATGCGGAAGTCTTCCTTGCTCACACCGTAGGACTCGATCTCGTAGAGCTTGCCCGAGAAGTTCAGCCGCATGCCGTGGGTGAGGTGTCCACCGTGGGCCAGCGACAGACCGAGCAGCTTCTCACCCGGCTCCATCATCGCCATCAGCACCGCCTCGTTTGCCGAGGCACCCGAATGGGGCTGGACGTTGGCGAAGTCGGCACCGAACAGGGCCTTGGCACGGTCGCGGGCGATGTCCTCGACGACGTCGACGTACTCGCAGCCGCCGTAGTAGCGGCGCCCCGGATATCCCTCGGCGTACTTGTTGGTCAGCACGCTGCCCTGCGCCTGCAGCACCGCACGCGGGACGAAGTTCTCCGAGGCGATCATCTCGAGGGTGTCGCGCTGGCGGGCGAGCTCACCGTTCATCGCAGCCGCGACATCAGGATCGAGTTCGGCCAGCGAAGCGGTGCGCACGTCGGTCGTGCGGGGCGACTCAGTCATGCGGGTCAGTCTATAAGGCCTCGCTGAGCGGCTGACAGGCGCGACTGCTATGCCGTCGCGAGTTCGGCCCGCAACAGTGCCGGGGTGAGCGGCTCGTCGAGCAGCCGTCCGAATCGGCGCAGCCGATCACCGTGCGGATCGGCGTCGAGCCAGGTCTCGAGTAGCCGGTAACCCTCCACGTAGGTGGAGATGTAGGCGCGCCACAGCGGCGACGACAGGAACCGCAGTGTCTGCCGGGCTCGTTCTCCGGAGTTCAACAGCCACCTCTGCAGGTAGGCGATGACCTCGTCGGGCGTCGCGCCCCGGTCGTGCAGCAGCAGCGCGGCATCTTGGCGGACGGTCAGGAGTTTCGCGGTGGCTGCGGAAATCCGTTGCGCACGTTCGGCATCGAATCGCAGTCCGAGGTCGGCGTAGATCTCGGCAGCCCAGGTGAACCTGTCGACACCCATCGCGGCATCCAGGGCGTGGTCGGCCAGCCCCTCGGCCATCAGGCATTGCGGGGTGTTCACCAGGAAGATGGTCTGCTCGTCCTGGCCGTCTCCGACGAGAATCTGCTCCTTGCGGCAGTGCTCGGTGTGGTGACCCGGATAGGCCTCGTGCGCGATCAGGTGCGGTAGCGCCGACATGTGTTGGGTGAGATCACCGTTGATCGCCACACGCGATCGATAGGACCCCAGGTAGTAGTTGAAACCCGACCAGGGCTTGTCCGACACCACCTCGAAATCGACGATCTCGGAGTCGGGCAGCGGATATGTCCCGCGTACGCGCTCACGCAGCGCGCCGCTGAACGCCCGGACACAGTCGTCGATCCGGTCGGCGGGGATCTCGTCGCGCCGGCGCCACGCGGCGAATCTGTCGGCGAGGGTGCCGGTGCCGTCGAGTACGTCCTCGAGCTCGCGATGGGCCGCGCGGTAGGCGTCCTCATCCCCCATCTCGATGTCGACGTCGAAGTACGCCGCCACCTCGTCGACGAAGTCGATGTCGTCGCCGGCGAACTTGCGCGCCGAGCATTCCAGCGCGCGCAGATGGCTGGAGACGAAAGCCGCTCGGTCATCCGGCAATGCCGAACCCGCCACCTCGGAGCGCAAGGCCGACGCCCGGGCGGCGAGTTCGCGGGGTGCGGGTGCAGGTGCGTTCATCACCTCGGCGCGCAGACGGTCGGGGCCGGTGTAGGCGTCGACGAATCCCTCTTCGAGTCGGTCGAAGGACAGTCCGAGCCGCAGGTATTCCTCGATGATCGGTGATGCGCTCACCGGTCAAAACTAGCGCCGGGACGAGCCGTCTGCGCAGACACCCGTACACACCACACGGCGGCGACAGGGTGTGCGGACACGACATGGCCGCACAGGGGTGCACCACCGACGATGCGACAGCGGTGTGAGGCTCCGGAATGCCGAACCCATGCCGAACACGACACGAAACCCACCCCGGGCACTCCACCGGATGTCACGATCCATAAGACTGTGTGACATGCATGACCCGAGTCCGTACATCGAGCTGCACCGGACCGAGTGGAAGAAGCTGGGCGAGACGATGCCCCGGGTTCTCGACGAGGGAGAGTTGACTCGTCTGCGCGGTATCGGCGAGCAACTCGACCTCGACGAGGTGGCCGAGGTCTACCTGCCGCTGTCGCGCCTGATCCATCTGCAGGTGGAGGCACAGCAGAAGCTGTACTCGGCGACGGCGACCTTCCTCGGCGAGAGCCTGCACGATCAGCAGGTGCCGTTCATCATCGGCGTCGCGGGCAGTGTCGCGGTCGGCAAGTCGACCACGGCTCGCGTACTGCAGGCGCTGCTGTCGCGGTGGGACACCCACCCAACGGTGGATCTGGTGACCACCGACGGATTCCTCTACCCGACCGCAGAGCTCGAACGTCGGGGAATCCTGCACCGCAAAGGGTTTCCCGAGTCCTACGACCGGCGCGCACTCTTACGGTTCGTCACCGAGGTCAAGGCGGGCGCCGATCATGTGACGGCGCCCGTCTACGACCATCTGACCTACGACATCGTGGCCGACGAGGCCATCCACATCCGTCGGCCCGACATCCTGATCGTGGAGGGGCTCAACGTCTTACAGACCGGTCCACGCCTGATGGTGTCGGACTTCTTCGACTTCTCCATCTATGTCGACGCCCGCACCGAGGACATCGAGGACTGGTACGTCAACCGGTTTCTGACGATGCGATCGACGGCGTTCGCCGATCCGGACTCACACTTCCACTCCTATGCCGACATGTCCGACGACGACGCCAAGGCACGGGCGCGTGAGTTGTGGAACACCATCAACTACCCGAACCTCGTGGAGAACATCCTGCCCACCCGGCCCCGTGCGACGCTCGTGCTGCGCAAGGACGCCGACCATTCGGTGAATCGCGTTCGGCTTCGCAAGCTCTGACCGTGCGCCCCCGGCGGCCCAGTCGGCGACGGCATGAACAGGTGACGAGCGTCAGCGTTCGGCGAGCCACTCGTCGAAGGTGACGGTTGCCGTCACGGTGCCGGCCGAGGGCAGCAACCCTCCGTTGCGCAGCGCCTTGCCGCCGATGTTGACCCCGATCACGCGACTCGGTTCGCCCCGCTTGTCGGCGATGGCGCGCGAAAGGTCGACGATGTCGTGACGCTGCGGACCGGCGATCGACACGTCGGTGTTCATCTCGCTGCCCACCGACTCGGTTCCGACCATCTGCGCAAGTGCACCCACTGCCTCGCGCATCGCCAACGGTGCGATCTGCATATGCGGGACGAAAGCGACCGGTCCCACTCGCACCTGCGAGAGCATCGACTCAGCCAGCTCGAACCACTGGGCGGAGTACAGGAAGGACACCGGCGGTGATCCCGCATCCGCGCGGCTGCGGTAGACCTTCTCCTGCCGAGCCTTTCCCGCGTAATAGCCGAAATGCGCGTTCACCTCCGGTGTCGACGCATTGATGATCGACAGACAGATGATCCGCTCGACACCCGCCGCAGTTGCCGCATCCGCGACATGTGCCGCGACATCGCCGAAGAACTTCTCGGCCACATGACGTTTCGTGGTCGCGACGTTGGTGCAGTCCACCACGATGTCCGCGTCGGCGAACGCCTCGGGAAGCCCACTTCCGGTGGACGCATCGACACCGGAGCCGCGATGGGCAGCGACAACGTCGATGCCCGAGCTCGAAAGAGACTGTGCCAGTTGCGACCCTGCCGCACCGCTGGCACCGAGTTCCACGACCCTCATCGGCATCCTCTCGATCGGCGGTCACCATCGACACTACTGCGCCCCGCCCGCCTGGGCGGCTACTTGCCGAACCGACGACTCCTGGCCGAGTAGTCGCGCAGAGCGCGAAGGAAATCCACCCTGCGGAACTCCGGCCAGTAGGCGTCGGTGAACCAGATCTCCGAATACGCGCTCTGCCACAGCAGGAATCCCGACAGACGCTGTTCGCCCGAGGTGCGGATCACCAGGTCGGGATCAGGCTGTCCCTTGGTGTAGAGATTGCGGTCGATCCCCTCGACGGTCACCGCATCCACCAGATCGTGGGCCGCGGAACCGTCCATGATCTTCTCCGACAGCAGCGACCGGACGGCGTCGACGATCTCCTGCCTGCCGCCGTATCCGACCGCCACGTTGACGTTCATCCCGGTGCGCCCGACGGTCCGCTCCTCGGCGGTCTTCAGCCGGGAAGCCACCCGTTCGGGCAACTGATCCATCGTGCCGACGATCTTCACCCGCCAGTTGCCGTCCGGTGCGGAGATCTCGTCGACGATATCGGGGACGATCTCCATCAACGCGTCGAGTTCGTCAGAGGGCCTGCCCAGATTCTCGGTCGAGAGCAGGTAGATGGTGACCGTGTCGATCTCGAGCTCGGAGCACCAGCGCAACATGTCGGCGATCTTGGCCGCGCCCACGCGATGGCCGTGGCTGACATCCTCGAATCCCGCCTCACGCGCCCAGCGGCGATTTCCGTCGCAGATGATGGCGATATGCCGCGGATTGCGGGTGGGGTCCATGAGCTGTACGAGACGTCGCTCGTAGACCCGATACAGCGGGCCACGCACACGGTCCGGCAACAGCTTCACATCAAGCCTCGATCCTCGAGCTCATCTACGGCAACGCCAACCAACGATACGGGTCGACCGAGTCCGGCGACGAGCCGCGATGGCGCGACATGCCCGAATACACAAACCTACGGTAGCGTAGGTTCACATGACCGAGGCGACTGCGGCCACTCCCGCGCCGATCCCCCACGGCGAGGTGGACGCCGACCTGCGTCCACGGATGCGCGGCTGGATACATCTGTACGCGGTGGTGGCGGCGGCCATCGCCGGAACAGTCCTCATCGTCGTCACCGCCTGCCTGCGCAGCATTGCCGACACGGTGGCGGTGACCGTGTATGTCGTGACCATATGCGGCGTGTTCGGCGTCAGCGCGACCTATCACCGACACCTCTGGCGCACCGCACGCACGCGAATGTGGACGAAGCGCGGCGACCACTCGATGATCTTCGTGTTCATCGCCGGCACCTATACACCGTTCTGCGTGGCCGGACTGCCCGCGTCCACGGCCGCGGTCGTCTTGACGATCGTCTGGGTCGGGGCGATCTGCGGCGTGCTCCTGAAAGTCTGCCGGCCGACATCCCCCCGATGGCTCGGGGTGATCCTCTACATCGCTCTGGGGTGGACGATCGTGGCGGTGGCACCCGAGCTCGCCTCACGCACCGGCGCCACGGTGATCGTGCTGCTCGCGGCGGGCGGTGTCCTCTACAGCGTGGGCGGCGTGCTGTTCGCCCTGCGTCGCCCAGATCCGTGGCCGCACACCTACGGACACCACGAGGTCTTCCACACCGCGACGGTCATCGCCGCATTACTGCACTACATCGCGGTGTGGCTGGTGGTCTTCGGCTGAGGCTCTACCCCAGTCCCCACTCCTGTCCGCAGCGTCCGTACGCCCGCCGGCACCGGACATGGAAACGGGTCAGCGTCGCATTCCCACGCGCCCGGCGATGCGAGTGGCCGAGTCGCGAGCGAACCGGTCGATCAACGTGCGGGTGGTGGCGAAATCCATGCACTTGTCGGTGACCGACTGTCCGTAGGTCAGCGGGCGGGCATCCGGTGACTGCGCGCCTGCCACCAGGAAGCTCTCGAGCATCACACCCGACACCGGTGCACCAGCTGCGACCTGCTCGGACACCGAGGCGGCCACCTCGGCCTGGCGGAGGTGATCCTTACCGGAGTTGGCGTGGCTGCAATCGATCATCACGGTTGCGGGCAGACCAGCCTTCGCCAGCTCGTCCGCAGCGGCGGCAACCGACTCCGAGTCGAAGTTCGGTCCGCGCGAGCCGCCCCGCAGGATCACGTGACAATCCGGATTCCCCAGGGTCTCCACCACGGCACCGTGACCGAAATCGTCGACCCCGAAGAACACATGCTCGGCCGCGGCCGCCGTGGCGCCGTCGATCGCCACCTGGACTCCGCCGTCGGTGCCGTTCTTGAAGCCGATGGGCATCGACAAGCCCGAGGCCAGCTGGCGGTGCACCTGCGACTCGGTGGTCCGCGCCCCGATCGCACCCCAGGCCACCGTGTCGGCGATGTATTGGGGGCTGGTCGGCTCGAGGAACTCACAGCCCACCGGCAGTCCGAGGTCGATGATGTCGAGCAGCAGCGACCGCGCCGCGCGCAGCCCGCGTTCCACGTCGAAGGTCTGGTCCATCCCCGGGTCGTTGATGAGACCCTTCCAGCCGACCGTGGTGCGTGGCTTCTCGAAGTACACACGCATCACGATCTTCAGCCGGCTCGCATGTTCGGCGGCCAGCGGCGCGAGCTGACGCGCGTAGTCCAGCGCCGCCACCGGATCGTGGACGGAGCACGGGCCGACCACCACCAGCAACCTGTCGTCCCGACCGGCGAGGATGTCGGCGATCTCGTCGCGATCACGGGCGACGGCAAGGGCCCGACGTGCGGTCAGCGGCAGTTCGGTGTGCAGCTGATGAGGTGTGGGGATCTCCCGGAAGGTCTTGATCCTGCGGTTCGACGTACTGGTGTGCAGTGCGGTGGAACTCGCCGAGTGGGCGCCGGCCGGATTGATGACGGTCATGAGAAGTGGTGTGCCTTTCGGTCGTGCTCGCAGGGCACTGACTGCTGTCTCCGGCGCCCTGACATGAAAAAAGCAGCGACCGGGTGGTCACTGCTCGGGGCTCCGGGTGCTGGGTCGCGGCGCGCTAGCTGAACGCTCCATCGACGGCTCCACCCGGAGCCTCGATAAAGCGCCAATAGGCACGTGCAATTGCGATCACGAGGAAGCACGTTACCACGTGCCTCCGGCGGCGCCACCGGCTTCACCTCATCCGCAGGATTCGCCCATCGACACAGAGTCGACGGCGCAACGCTTCGTCGGCGCTGTCGGCGTCGGCATCGGCTCGATGTCGTCAAGATCACCTCGCTGCCGAACCCGCTCCGCAGAACCTGACATTCGACTGTCCGACAACATGTTTCGAACGCCCCTGCATCGACGCCACACCACCATCGCACCCACAGAGGGGAACGAACAGCTCCACCAGAGCGTTACACCTGACGAAGGTAGGGAATGGGAAAGCCACCCTCCATCCGCCGCACTCACAGGAGGCAGCAATGACGGACATCTCGAAGGTCACGGTTCTCGGTACCGGGGTTCTCGGTTCACAGATCGCCTATCAGGCGTCGTATGCCGGGTTCGACGTATCGGCCTGGGACATCAACGACGACGCGATCGCGGCAGCGAAGCAGCGCTACCAGAAGCTCGCCGAGACGTACGAACAGCAGGTAGACGGCGCCAAAGACGATGATCGCGCCACCAAGGCGGCCGAGTCCATTCACCTCTACACCGACATCGCCGAGGCCGTCGCGGACGCCGACCTGGTGATCGAGGCCGTTCCGGAGAACCCCAAGATCAAGGAACAGACCTGGACCGAGGTCGGCAAGGCCGCTCCGGCCAAGACCATCTTCGCGACCAACTCCTCCACGCTGCTGCCGAGCAGTCTGATGGAGTACACCGGACGGCCCGAGAAGTTCCTCGCCTTGCACTTCGCGAACATGCTGTGGGTCAACAAGACCGCCGAAGTGATGGGCACCGCCAAGACCGATCAGCAGGTCTATCAGACCGTGGTCGATTACGCCTCGAAGATGGGCATGGTCCCGATCGAGGTGAAGAAGGAGAAGGCCGGGTATGTGCTCAACTCGCTGCTGGTGCCGTTGCTCAACGCGGCATCGGAGTTGCTGATCGACGGGGTCGCCGATGTGGAGACCGTCGACAAGACCTGGCGACTGGCCACCGGCGCACCCCTGGGACCGTTCCAGATCTTCGACGTCGTGGGATTGACCACCGCCTACAACATCTCGGCTGCGTCTGAGGACCCCAAGCAACGCGAATTCGCCGACTACCTCAAGACCAACTACATCGACAAGGGCAAACTCGGTGTGGCCACCGGCGAGGGGTTCTACAGCTACAGCTGAGGCTGCGCGATCTCTCCGGATGAGACGCACGGGATCGGATGCACAGGATCGGACGCACGGGGCACTCGAATCGCCAACCCGTGGTGTTGCGAATCAAATTGGCTGCGAATCAAATTGGCAGAGAACATGATTCGCCACCAGGTGTCGGGTCACCGCGTCAGCGACGCATCCAGTTCGGCGAGTTCGGTCACCGGCAAATCACAGGTGTGTCCACGGCACACATAGGCCGCATCCGAACCCGCCACCGGCCCGCGGCCTGCCAACAGCGGCAGGCTGTCGGGTCGGCCGCTCACCACGACCGCTCCGCCGGGGGCCCGTCGGCGCGCTGCTGAGGCCACCCGTCCGTCGCTGTCCTCCCCCTCGGCCACGGCGACCTGGATCGGTCCGGCCACCAACGCCTCCGCGACAGCCAGCCAGTGGCCGGCCGCACGCGGGGCCCGCTCCAACAACACCCCGGCCCGCTGGACCGTCGTCTGCGCGAGTCCTTCGTAGCGCGAGGCGCGCCCCAGCGGCGCCAGCAACGACCCCAGCATCAGCGCCTCGGCCATCAACGAGGCCCCCGACGGAGTCGCGGTGTCGGTGGGATCCGACGGCCGGGTGATCGGCGTCTGCGCCGACGCCGGCGCATCGAACCACACACCCTCGCGATTCTCGTCGGCGAATCTGTCCACCGTGGCGTCGAGGATGTCCAGACCTACGTCGCGCCAACGCCGTTCGCCGGTGACTGCATGCAGGGTCAGCACGGCGGTCGCCAGCGCGGCGTGATCATCGAGCATTCCCGGAGGGTCGCCGGCTACACCGTCACGCGACGATCGGCGCACCTCATCGTCGACGACGTTGGCCGCGAGCAGGCTGTCGGCTGAGCGCGCGGCCAGATCCACCCACTCCCGATCATCGAGTCCCCCACCGGCTTCGGCGAGTGCGGTGATCGCCATCGCATTCCACGCCGTCACCACCTTGTCGTCGCGGCCGGGCGACGGTCGCTGCGCACGAGCCGCCAGCAAGCGTCGACGAACCAACGAGTACCGCGACGTGTCCCCCACATCCTGTGCCAGGGTCAGCGTGGAGGTCCCGTTCTCGAAGGTACCCTGCTCGGTGACGCCGAAAACCTGCGCCGCCCACACCCCGTCGTCGTCGCCGAGCACGTCGACCAGTTGCGCCGGTGTCCACACATAGGTCAATCCCTCGACCCCGTCGGTGTCGGCATCGAGCGCACTGGCGAACCCGCCCGTCACCGACAGGTCGCGGCGCAGGAATTCGATGATCTCGGCAGTCACCCTGCGACACAGAGCATCTCCGGTGGTCCGGGCCAGGTGTGCATACACCCGCAGCAGCTGGGCGTTGTCATAGAGCATCTTCTCGAAGTGCGGCACCTGCCAACGCCGATCCACCGCATAGCGGGAGAAACCACCACCGAGCTGGTCGTAGATCCCACCGCGCGCCATCGCCGAGAGCGTCCGCATGACGGTATCGGCTACTGCGGAATCGCTGGTGCGTTCGGCGTGGCGCGCAAGTCCTTCGAGAATCGCCGAGGGCGGGAACTTCGGACCGGGAAACTCCGGAGGCTCACCGAAACCGCCGTGATCGACATCCTCGTCTCGGCGAATCGCCTCGACCGCCTCGGCGAGCAGATCGGACCCGATCGCGCGATCGGAACCGGGCAGCCCTGCCGAGGTCGCCACGATATGGGCACTCACCCTCGAGCCGACCTCATCAGCTTCGTCGCGCCGCTCGGTCCATGCCTGGGTGATGGCATGGAGTATCTCGGTGAACGACGGCGTCGACGCCGAGCGCACCGGAGGAAAGTAGGTTCCGCAGTAGAACGGATCACCCGAGGGGGTGAGAAAACAGGTCATGGGCCAGCCGCCCTGACCGGTCATCGCGACCGTGGCGTTCATGTAGACGGCGTCGATGTCGGGCCGCTCCTCACGGTCGACCTTGATGCACACGAAATTCTGGTTCATCACCGCCGCCACCGCGGGATCCTCGAACGATTCGTGTGCCATCACGTGACACCAGTGGCAGGAGGAGTAGCCCACCGACAACAGGATCGGCACGTCACGCCGGGCGGCGCTCGTCAGTGCCTCGTCGCCCCACTGTTGCCAATGCACCGGATTGTCGGCGTGTTGGCGCAGGTAGGGGCTGGTGGCCTCGCCGAGGGTGTTGCTATCGAGCCTGTCCTGATCGGTCATCGGAGCCCCGTTCTGAGGAGGCGCTCCCGAGACCCGCCGGCGCGTTCTCACCGCTGCGGCCGGCATCGAGAACATCGGTGGATGAGTCCGAGTCGCTCCCGGGCTCACTGGTGGACGGTGTCCGCGGCCGACCGGTCGCCGACGAACGAGCGTCGGTGGCCGTGCGGTCGGTGGCTTGGCGGTCGGTGGCCTCGTCGAGTTCCTGATCCGGTCCGGGATCTGACGGGTCGAAATCCTTGGGGAGTTTGCGCAGCCGCTTGTTCATCGACCAGATCAAGAAGACCGTGGCCACCAACAGCACCACGATGATGAGCAGTCCCAGCGGCGAGGCCTTGCCGAATTCCGGTCCCTGTTGCTGGTCGGAGGCCGCGAGGATCGTTCCGGCGGCGGCAACCACTGCATGGGTCATGACTTCACACTTTCAGGGTCCAACCCCTCGGCCACGACACCGGCGAACAGGTCGGTCTCGGGCAGGGCGGTGGGGACCCGGGTTCTGGCCAACTCGAACTCCTCGGTCGGCCACAGGCGTTTCTGCCATTCCAGGGGAACGGCGAAGAACATCCCGTTCGGGTCGATCTGGGTGGCGTGCGCACGCAACGCCTCGTCACGCTGGGGGAAATAGTCGGACACCTCCACCTGGGTGGTCACCCGCCCCATGATGTCGCCGCGGCTCGGATCCCACTTCGACAGCCACTCGGCGAACGGACTCTCCTGGCCGTTCTTCTCGAACTCGTCGGAGAACAGCACCATCCGGTCGCGGATGAATCCGTGTGTGTAGTACAGCTTCTGGACCACCCACGGCTCACCCGCATCCGGGAAGGCCTCCGGGTCGCCGGCGAGCTGATAGGCGGCCATCGACACATCGTGATCGCGGATGTGGTCGGGGTGCGGGTAGCCCCCGTGCTCGTCGTAGGTGATCATCACGTGCGGGCGAAACGTGCGGACCACCCGGACCAGCGCCTCGATCGCGTCATCGATCGGAATGTCGGCGAACGACCCCTCCGGGACCGGCGGCAGCGGGTCACCCTCGGGTAGACCGGAGTCGACGAAACCCAGCCACATCTGTTCGACTCCGAGCGCCGCGGCGGCCTTGGCCATCTCCTCCTTGCGGATCTCTGGCATGCGCTCTTTCACACCGGGAATGTCCATCGCCGGATTGAGCACGTCACCGCGCTCACCGCCGGTCAGCGTCACCACCAGCACATCGTTGCCCTCGGCGGCGTATTTGGCCGTGGTGGCCGCACCCTTGCTCGACTCGTCATCCGGGTGGGCGTGCACCGCCATGAGTCGCAATCCGCTCACATAAGGTCCTCTGCTGCTCGCAGCACCCACCGTCTCCACAGTTACGAGCAGGCGGGTGCACTTCTCGACTGTCGCTGTTCACATGGTAGGTATGAACGCATGGTCGGCGTGAAACGGGATGGTCAGACCGGTGGCGCGTCGGTGCAGCCGCCGGCTGGTCGCTACCCCGTCGAGCGGTCGAGGTCGAGTCGGCGACGCTGGTTCATCGCGCTGTCGATACTGGTCGTGATCGCCGGGCTGATCGTGGCCTGGGTGGGATACAAGAGTCTGTCGGACGCACCCGTGTCAGGCAGCGGCACGGGCTACGAGATCGTCGACGACTCCACCGTCGACGTGCAGTTCACTGTCACCCGGTCCGACCCCTCCAAACCCGCCGCATGCGTGGTGCGGGCGCGTTCCAAGGATGGCGCCGAGACCGGACGCCGCGAAGTGCTGATCCCGCCGAGCCAGGACTCGGCCATCGGCGTCAAGACGACACTGCGCACCTCCGAGCGCGCCTTCGTCGGCGAGGTCTACGGCTGCAGCATCAAGGTGCCCGACTACCTCGTCGCCGGCTGATCGCCACTCGCGCGCCCGCCCGCACCGCACCGCAGAGTCCGCGCGCGGCGTTCTGAACAGCACGTTCGCATCCGATGCCACATCGAGATGTCCCTGTGACTAACGACCCAGCGGGTCACCAGCGACCTCACAGGTGTCAGGCCGACGCATACGCACCGGCCCACACCATCGGAGGCCGCAGTGAACCCCTTCCCCCAGCGCACCACCCGACGCATCGCGATGGCACTCCTCGCGGTGTCCACTGCGGTCTCCCTCGCCGCCTGTTCGGACGACTCCACCTCATCGGCACCGAAGGCATCATCGGCACCGAAGGCATCGATGGCAGGTGCAGCCGATGCCGCCGCGTCGAGCGCGCCCGCGGTCACCACCACCGTGACCGCATCGGCCTCTGCCCGGCAGGAAGCGGCGCAGGACGGATCCGGGTCCGGCGCCGACTCGGCGGGCGGGTCGGGTTCAGGCTCTGGCGCCGGAGCGGGTTCGGCAGGAGGATCCGACGACGCCGACGGCGGTAACTCCGGAAGTGCTTCGGGTTCAGGAGAATCCGATTCATGTGCAGTCCCCGGCGGCGCCTCGGCCGCGGTGTCGAACGCCATCGCCCAGATCGCGCCGCCCGACTCGGTCAGGTCGTCCTACTGGGTCCCCGACGGACAGTCGAATCTCGACGGCTGCTCGGATCTGAGTTACGCGTCGCTGACCATCAACGGCGCCACCGGCAGCTCGCCCGACCAGTTGCTGCTGTTCCATCGCGGCGTCTTCCAGGGCACCGGCATCAAGTGTGATGTCGCCTTCCAGGACATCACCGGTTCCACCTCGGACTCGGTGAGCGTCGATTACCGCTATATCGTCGGCGATGAGCCCAACGCCTCACCACAGGGTTCGGCGCCTGTCCGGTTCGTGTGGAACGGTTCGAGCGTGCAGATGGAGGGAAGCCTGCCCGAGCAGGTGACCTTCGGTAAGTGCTGAACGGTTGGGCCGGTCACAGAGCCATAGGCGGCCGTGGGCGCGAGCTCATCGCGTCACGGCACCCGTCGCCGAGCGCGCATAATCGACCCCCGTGAACAAGACAACCATGAACGACGACAGCCCGAACAGGGCTGGCACGTCTGGGCAGCCGGTTCGCTCGCAGATCACCTCGACCTCTGCGAACGAGCCGGCGGACAACCCAGACTCCTCGACCACCGCCCCTGCCAACAACTCTGACAACTCCTCTGACAACCCCGACTCCCCCGCAGAGACTGGCTCGGCGAAGTCCGGCACCCGGGCCGAACCCGCCTTCGCGCGGCTGAACAGCCAGTACTTCACAATCCTTGTCGCCCTGTTCGTCGGCGTGATGATGATCAGCAACATCACCGGCACCAAGGGCGTCACACTCTTCCCTGGGCTGAACTTCACCCTCGGCCCCCTGCAGGTCCACGGAATCGTCACCGACGGCGCCTTCTACCTGTTCCCGCTCGCCTACGTCCTCGGTGACGTAATCAGCGAGGTCTACGGCTTCAAGGCGATGCGGCGGGTCATATTCAGCGGCTTCGCGGTTCTGTTGCTCGCCTCGCTGTGCTTCTGGATCACCATTCACTTGCCCGCAGCGGACTTCTACACCGGCCAGGCAGCTTTCACGACAGTCGCCGGTGTGGTGCCGCAGTTCCTGCTCGCCGGCCTGTCGGGGTATGTGGTGGGCGAATTCCTCAACTCGTGGGTGCTGGTCAAGATGAAGCAACGCTCAGGCGAGCGCCGGCTCTGGGCACGGCTGATCGGGTCGACCGTGGTGGGCGAACTGTTCGACACCGTGGTCTTCTGTGCGATCGCCGCATCGGCGCTCGGCATCTCCACCTTCAGCGATTTCCTCAACTACACCGTTGTCGGCTTCGTGTGGAAGTGCCTGGTAGAGATCGCGGTGATGCCGATTACGTACCTGGTGGTGGCTCGCCTCAAGCGCGTCGAACCCAGCTATCAGGATGCACTGCGCAGGCGTGCCGAGGCAGGCGTCACGCCCATGCCGGCCGTGTGACCGACAAGCCTCCCGCACCTCCTCGACGGGGCGGCCGAGCCCGCTCGCCGGGCACACCGATGCGTCTGATCAGCCGACACTGCGTATGCACCGGGTGAATCTCACCTGCACAATCGTGATCCGTGCGATAGACTGTGCGGAACACACGGCCCCGGCAGGGGCCGTGTTGCTTCGTTTATGAGCAGTCCCCGCGCGTAGAACTCGCGTGGGGATCGGGCCGGTCCACGCCGGAGCGGACGACCAGAAGGAGTACGACGATGGCCGACACTCAAGTCACTTGGCTGACACAGGAGTCCCACGACCGCCTCAAGGGTGAACTGGACTCACTGATTGCCAATCGTCCGGTCATTGCCGCCGAGATCAACGAGCGTCGTGAAGAGGGCGACCTCAAGGAGAACGGCGGCTACCACGCCGCACGTGAGCAGCAGGGCCAGGAAGAGGCACGCATCCGCCAGCTGCAGGAGCTGCTGAACAATGCGAAGGTCGGTGAGGCACCGACGCAGTCGGGTGTGGCACTGCCCGGGTCGGTCGTGACCGTCTACTACGACGGCGACGAGAACGACACCGAGACCTTCCTCATCGCCACACGCGAAGAAGGTGGCCAAGACGGCAAGCTCGAGGTGTACTCGCCGAGCTCGCCGCTCGGTGGTGCACTGATCGACGCCAAGGTCGGCGACACCCGCGAATACTCGGTGCCCAGCGGTGCGATCGTCAAGGTGACACTCGTCAGCGCCGAGCCCTATCACGGATGATTCTTCCGGGGGATGATTCTTCCGAGGGGATGATTCTTCCACGGCGATGTTCTTCGTAGGGGGCTGATCCTCCCTCGGGGCTGACTTTCGCGAGGACCCAGCCACTCAACCGCCGACTCATCGGCCCGGCCACGCACACTGCGTGGCCGGGCCGATGTCGTCCGTGGGGATCTCAACGAAGGTAGGGGATCTCAGCGAAGGTAGTCGTACGGGAGTCTCGCACTCCCCGGCATCAGGTACTCGTCGGCGGCGAGCATCCGCAACCACAGGGCCGTCAGCCCCGGCCTCTGCTGCTCCGCTTCACTCCACCTCCTCAACGCCACACGCGACCTCACCGAGGCCACCAGTCCGGCCGGCCCCCACCCTCCGCGACAATCCCACTCGATGCGCTCGGATGCGCCGGGCGTCACCGCCACCGTCGCTCCCGCCGCCTCCGCGATCCCGCCGCATGCCCCGATCCGTTGCGCGATCCGCCGAGCGGGCGCGTCCCCGACGTGAAGACGCACCTCACCGGTCGCATACATCCCCGCGGTCGCGATCACCGCCGCGATACCGGTGTGGCCGACCAGATCCCACTCACCGCCCGACAACCGCCCACCGGTGGAGCGTGAGGTGGCCGTCAGACCGTCGGCGGAGGCCACCACGTAGGCACCCATGTCGTCCCAGATCTCTCGAAGCCGCCGATCCCCGGCCGCTCCCCTCGGCCAATTGCGTACCAACACCGTGCCCGACGAGAGCAACCCGGCACTCACCACCGCCGCCGCAACCCCCAGATCGACCGAACCCGAGGAACTCTCGGGCACCGAGATACGCGACCGGATGGGATGGCGCACTTCCGGCGCATACCAGTCGTCAGCGTGTGACATCTGCCATCTCTCCCCCGATCGGATACCGGTAGATCTCCTTGACGCTCTCCAGATGGACCCAGCTGTCGAGATGGGTGACCGGCCGTAGCGCGCGGACGCGGTCGAGTACACCGACCACATCACCGAGTGCCGGACAGTCGACCGTGGCCAGCAGGTCGTATCTGCCCACGGTCGCTGCGAGAAAACGCACCTCCGGAAAGGCGTCCAGCATGGCCCCGGCCTCGCGCACCGTGCCTCTCACCCGGATGCCGAGGCCTACATTCACCCGCCGGTCCGGACCCGGCGCATCGATCGCCCCGATGCGCACCACACCCGAGTCGAGCATTCGCGTCACTCTCGATCGCACCGTACCCACCGAGACCGACATACGTTGTGCGAGTTCGGAATACGTGAGGCGACCATCCACCTGCAACTCGTCGAGCAGACGAAGGTCGAGTGCGTCGAGGTGTACGTCATCGACACTGACCGGCCGCAGGACGTCGGAGATGAGATCGGTGTAGACCAGGGTTTCGGTCGAGAGCACCCCGTCCATCAGCCGAATGGAATCGAGCACCGCCGCCAGCGCCGCCTCGGATGAGGCCCGCACCTCGGCGATCACCGGATACGAACCACTCGCCAGTGTGACGAACGGGATCTCACGGCGCCCGGCGAGCTGACGGCTCACATGCTGCGCCTGGGTGTCGGTCGCGATCGACACATGCGCCAGTGAAGTGAAGCCCAGCGTGTGCGGGTGGATCACCCCGACGATGTGCAGTCGCGAACTCTGTACGAGCGCGGCAAGCCGTTTCGATGCCGTCGTCCGCGAGATTCCCAGCCGATCGGCGAGTTCGACCGCCCCGAGCCGACCGTCGGAGCGCAGCTCCGCCACGATCCGCTCCTGGAGTGGATCCATACGCCCCTGACGCACATCATCGGAACTTAACAATGAAAATCGTCCCCTCCCCGCACACATATTGTCAGAACGAAACACATTTTCACCGCAGTCCGCGTCGCCATTCAGTGCGATCAGTTGTCGTATTTTCAGTATCCCGTACGCTCACTGCAAATCTGTAGTTGAGTCCGGCTCGTCGTGATCATACGGTTCGCATCAACATCTCCGCAGCCCCTACAGGAGTTCCCCATGACATCGAAGAGTCGAATGACCCGTCTGTGCGCGGGCATCGGCACCATCGCCACCGCCGTCGTCGTCCTCAGTGCCTGTGGGTCGTCGGATTCGCAGTCCACCGCCGCCTCGGGTAGCGCACCCGCAGGCCTGATGAAGTCGGGAACACTGTCGGTGTGCACCGATCCCGAATACCCGCCGATGGAGTACCTCGACAACGGGAACACCGCCGAGCCAACCGGTTTCGACTCCGACGGTGCACGCGCACTGGGCAAGCTGTGGGGCCTGGATGTCAAATTCGTCAACGTCTCCTTCGACGGACTGATCCCCGCACTGACGGCCAAGCGCTGCGACATCACCTGGTCGGCGCTCTACATCAGCGACGAACGCGAGAGGGTGGCTGACGGAACGGCGTTCATGAAGACAGGCCCGGGTCTGCTGGTGCGCACCGGCGACACCTCGATCAAGAGCACCGCCGACCTCTCCGGCAAGACCGTCGCCGTACAGAGCGGTGGTGCCAACGAGCAGACACTCAAAGACCTGTCCGCCAAGTTCACCTCGGAGGGCAAGTCGGGCATCACAATCCAGGCCTACCCCAAGACCGCCGAGACCGTGGCGGCTGTGACCAACGGCAAGGCCGACGCACTCATCGAGACCGACGTGGCGATCGTCGACATGGTCGACAAGTCGAACGGCAAACTCGTCGCGGTACCGGGGATCTTCGACGCGCAGCTGAAGTTCGGCGTCTACACCCGTAAGGGGTCCGAGCTCACCGCCGCCACCGAGAAGGGCATCACCGAACTGGTGAACAACGGCACACTGCGCGAACTGGCGACCAAGTACGGCCTGAACCCCGACAGCATCGTCGCACCCTGACGCCATGGACTTCGACTGGAACATCTTCACCGACGCGCTGACGTCGAGTGCCTTCATGCACGGCGCACTGCTGTCGATCGCGCTGGCAGTGGCCTCGATGATCGTCGCCTCGCTGATCGGCTTCGTCGTCGCGCTGCTACGGATTTCGTCGCGTCGCGTCGCCACCGCCGTCGGTGGGGCGTACGTGTGGTTCTTTCGGGCGATCCCCACCTTGCTGGTGCTGCTCCTCATCTGGAATGCCGGTCCTCAGTTGTTCCCCGCCCTGCGCGAGAGCTGGTTCACGCCGTTCATCGCGGCATTGATCGGGTTCAGTGTGGTCGAGGGCGCCTATATGGCCGAGATCCTCCGCTCGGCACTGCTCGCCGTCGACGACGGACAGCATCTCGCGGCGCGGGCGCTGGGACTTCCGCCGCACAAGGTACTGTTCAAAGTCGTTCTGCCGCAGGCGATCAAGGTGGCCATACCGCCGAGCGGGAATGAGCTGATCGCAATGCTCAAGTACACCTCGCTGGCATCGGTCATCTCGCTGCGGGAGTTGCTGACCACGGCACAGGCGCAGGTGTCGGTCACATTCCGCTACGCGGAGTACTACACCGCGGCCCTGGTCTACTACCTGGTGATCGTCAGCGCCCTCATGATCGCCCAGCACGCGATCGAGCGGCGGTACCGATGGGTGTCCAACGGCCGCGTGTCGTCGTCGGATGCTTCTGTCCGAGTGGAGGTTCCGGCATGACCGGCACACCGGTGTTGGAGGCGGTCGGTCTGCACCGCACCTATGGTCAGACCGAAGTCCTCAAGGGTGTGGACTTCTCGGTCGACAAGGGACAGGTCAAAGCGCTGCTGGGGCCGTCCGGGTCGGGCAAGTCGACGATCCTCCGGCTGATGGCTCTGCTCGAACATCCCGACTCCGGCGACATCCTGCTCAACGGCAAACAACTCGGTGTCACCTCCACCTCCGACGGACGAAGCCGCCGGCTGCCCGAACGCAAGCTCGCCGTACAGCGTCGTGACATCGGCATGGTTTTTCAACGGTTCAACCTGTTCGCCCATCTCGACGTCCTGCACAACGTCACATTGGCGCTCACCGAGGTCTCCGGGATCCGCAAGGCGGCCGCGGTCGATCAGGCGACCGCGATGCTGGAACGGGTCGGGATGGCCGATCGTCTCCACCACTACCCGGGCGAGCTGTCCGGCGGTCAGCAACAGCGCGTGGCGATCGCCCGCGCGCTGGTGCTCAATCCCACGGTCATGCTCTTCGACGAGCCCACCTCCGCACTGGATCCCGAACTCGTCGGTGAGGTCCTCGAGGTGATGGAAGCACTCGCCGACAGCGGCATGACCATGGTGGTGGTCACCCACGAGGCGCGGTTCGCGCGTCGTGTCGCCGACGAGGTCATGCTCTTCGACTCGGGGACCATCGTCGAGGTGGCTCCGCCCGAGGAGTTCTTCGACAATCCGCAGCATGACCGCACGCGACAGTTCCTGGCGAAGTTGCACTGATGAGCCGTACTCCCCGGCTGACTCGAGCAAGGTCGTGATGAGCTCTTCTCCACTCGCCGTCTACACCGACGCTGACGACGTGGACCTGGCATACGGGACCGATGTGCTGGGCGCACACGGGTTCCGGGTGCTCAACGTCGGCAGCCGCGACCCCCGCCAGATCCTGCGGTCGGCCGCCGACGCGGACGCATTGCTGGTCGGATACGCCGAGATCGACGACGAGCTGATGGCCGCAATGCCCAACTTGCGCATCATCTCCCTGCTGTCGAGTGGTCACGACCAGGTGGACGTCGCGGCAGCCACCCGACGCGGAATCTGGGTGAGCACGGTCGGGCACCCCGCCGTCGACGAGGTGGCCACCCACGCGTGGATGCTCGCCCTGGCCTGTACCCGCCGACTCGGATTCTTCATCGACAAGGCGAACCCGCGTGACTGGGATGCCCGCCCACAGCCGGCACCGCGGCGGCTGGCCGACCTCACCGTGGGGATCGTGGGAATGGGGGCGATCGGGTCGCGGGTCGCAACACTCGCCGCACCCGGGGTGCGCCGGGTCGTCGGCACCGACTCGGCCGGCCTCGATGAGGTTCTGCGCGCCGCCGACATCCTCATCGTCTGTCTGCCGCTGACACCGCAGACGCGCGGGATCATCGACGATCGCGCATTGTCACTGCTACCGACGGGTTCCCATCTGATCAACGTGTCACGCGGAACCGTCGTCGACACCGACGCCGTGGTCACCGCACTCGAGTCAGGCCGGCTCGCCGGCGCGGGACTCGACGTCTTCGACACCGAACCACTGCCCGCCGATCATCCGTTGACCGCCAACCCTGCGGTGATCACCACACCGCATGTCGCCTACCTCTCCGACGCCAGTGAAGCCGAATACGTGCGGCGTCAGGCTGACGCGGTGGTGTCACTCTGGCGCGACGGCACACCGCTGCGCGCGATCAACGACCTCACCGAGCCGGTGTCCACCTCGAAAGGCATCTCATGACTCTGTACTGCTATCAATCGATGTGGGCGATGGAGGACCTCCCCCGCCACGGTCCCGAATGGTCACTGGACGAGAAGGTGTCGCGCATCGCCGATGCCGGCTACGACGGCCTGGCGGTCGATCTCGGTGCACGCAAACGCCCCGCGGCCGACGCACTGGCACCGCTGGTCGGCGCCCACGGATTGCGTTCGGCGGTGCTGGTCTTCGCCGGCAGCGACGCCGACATCGCCGATGCCATCGGCTACTGCCGCACCATCGGCGCCGACTGGATGATCTGCTGCGCCAAGCTCTTCGACTTCGACGTCGCGGCCATGTCGGCCACCGTGCAACGCTGGCACCGGATGTGCGCCGACGCGGGGATCACCTTCGAACTCGAGACCCATCGCAACACACTCACCGGCGACATCCGCTTCACCCAGATGCTCCTCGGCGCACTCGATCCCGAGATTCGACTCGCAGCCGACCTCTCCCACTATGTGTGTGCCCACGAGATCCCCGATCCGCCCGACAACTCCTACGAGGAGCTGATCGCCAGCATTCTCGAGCGGGCGGGATCGGTCCAGGGGCGCATCGCCACCCGGGCCCAGGTCCAGGTGCCGCTCGACAATCCGATGGGCGCGATCTGGATCGACACGTTCCGCCGTTGGTGGGCACAGGGTTTCGAGGCGATCCTCACCCATGATCGGTCTGCGCCGCTGCGATTTCTCACCGAGTTGGGCACCACGCCCTACGCCATCACCGACCATGACGGGCAGCAGATCAGCGATCGCTGGTCGGAATCGCTGACGCTGATGGCGTGGGCCCGTGAGATCGCCGCAGATGTCCAGGCGCATTCCCGCCCGGATCGCACCTCCACCGGCTCGACCGTCGCATGAACACCCTCCCCTCCGAATCCCAGTGAGACACAACGCCATGAGTACGCATCCGACCGCCGACGACGAACTCGTCGAATACCACACCACCTCCACCGGCAACCGCATCGCACAGGGGCCGCTCACCTCCGACACCTCCCAGGAGGCGTTGATACCCGCACGGGCCTACATCAGTCCCGAGGCGTACTCCGCCGAGCAGGAGTCCATCTTCGCGGCCGGCTGGGTGTGGGCGGGCTATGCACACTGGGTTCCCGATCCGGGAATGGTCCATCCGGTGACCATCGCCGGGCGCCCCGTCCTGATCGTCCGCGGTGACGACGGACAGATCAGGGTCTTCCACAACTCCTGCCGGCACCGCGGAATGGCATTGACCGAGGAGCCGGTACAGGTGACCCGGCGCATCCAGTGCGCCTACCACTGCTGGTCGTACAATCTCGACGGAAGTCTCGCGATGACACCGTATTTCACGCGGGAGCGCAAGGGCCGCACAGGTCCCGACGATCGCGACGCGCTCTCACTGCTGCCGGTCGCCTCCGCGGTCTGGGCCGGCATGGTCTTCGTCAACCTCGCGGCACCGGTCGATGATGACGCCACCGCGCAGTTCGCCGAGTTCATCGCCCCACTCACCGAACGCTGGTCGCATATCGACTTCGACCGCATCCACCTCGCCGCCGAACGCGAATTCGACATCGGCGCGAACTGGAAACTGGTGGTGGAGAACTTCCTGGACTTCTATCACCTCCCGTTCATCCATCCCCAGGTGGGGCCGGTCACCGCCTCGCTCGACGTCGACGACGAAGTCCTCGCACCCCATATCATCGGCGGCCGTTACCCGCATGGCGCCGCGGGCAAGGCCGCCAAGACCGACGATGCGCTCCCCGATCTCGGCCAGGTCGCCGCCGAACTCCGAGAGAGCCAGGACATTTTCTGTCTGTTCCCCAATGCCCTGCTGTTCCTGGAATCGGACTGGTTCCAGGTGATCGCCTTCGACGCTGCCGGGCCCGAGCGCACCATCGAGCACATGGCGGTGTTCGTCGATCGCGCCGCCGGCGGCGAGGATCATGCGGTCAACCGAAAGGCACTCACAGACGTGCTCTTCGGGGTCAACGAGCAGGATCTGCCCATCCTGTACAAGATGCAGGCGGGACGGCATTCACCCGCCTCGGACCAGACCAGTCTGGTGACGCATTGGGATCAGGTGACCGCGATGTTCCAGCAGCGCGTCGCGCAGCGAGTGGGTTACGGTCGGGCATGAGCATCGAACAGCACGCCCGCATCGAACATCGGGACCCGAACGTCACCGAGGAGCAATTGCGTATCGAGCTCGCCGCCGTGTACCGGCTGGTCGCGCTTCACCGCATGACCGATCTCGTCTTCACCCACATCTCGGTGCGACTGCCCGGCGACGACGACCATTTCCTCATCAACCCCTACGGCCTGTTCTTCGACGAGATCACCGCATCGAACCTTGTGCGAATCGATCTGGACGGCAACATCATCGGAGACTCCCGGTACCCGGTGAATCCGGCGGGTTTCGTGATCCACAGCGCCATCCACGCCGCACGAGAAGATGCCAAGTGTGTACTGCACACCCACACACTGGCCGGATGTGCCGTGGCTGCAACACGATCGGGGTTGCTGCCGGTGAACCAGATGTCGATGGAGTTCTACAACCGCGTCGGTTATCACGACTACGAAGGTCAGGCCCTCAACCTCGACGAACGTGAGCGTCTCGTCGCCGACCTCGGCGATCACGACAGCCTGATCCTGCGCAACCACGGTCTGCTGACGGTCGGGCAGACGCCCGCACGCGCGTTCCTGCGGATGTACTACCTGAACAAGTCCTGCGAGATCCAGGTCAACGCGGCACGGATGGGTGAACTGGTGCTGCCCTCGGCGGACATCTGCGAGCACACCGCCGAGCAACTCAACGGAACCGCGCAGTCCGACGACTTCACCGACGATCTCGGCTTCGACCTCGCGTGGTCGGCGATGCTGCGTCAGCTCGATCGCGTGAGTCCGGACTATCGCGACTGAGACCGTGGTCGCACACGCCAACCTCACAGCGTCGGCACGCCGGTAGGACCGCGGTTTTCCTGGCCGATCCCACCGATGCACACCAGATCGACCTGGTGGTCGAGCGGGCGACCGAGCGGCTCGGCCCGGTGACGATGATCGTCGACCCTGCCGGGGCGTCGTATCGCCGCCCTCACACGAACGCCGCCTGAACCCCAGCAGCGGTCGAGGTCACTCGTGTGCGGGGTCCAGATAGCCCGCCTCGGCCAGCGCGGCCCGTACCGTCTGCTGATGATCGGGGCCGCGGGTCTCCACCGACACGGTCACCTGCACATCGCCGAGGCGCAGCTCGCCGGCGACCCGCGAGTGGATCACGTCGACGACGCTGGCCCCCACATCGCGCAGCAGGGCGAGCAGATCTGCCAGACCGCCCGGTCGATCGGGCACCGTCACCGATACCGTGAGATACCTTCCCGCCGCGCGTAATCCATGCGTTGCCACATGGGTGAGCAGCAGCGGGTCGATGTTCCCACCGGACAGCACGGCGGACACGTCACCCCGCAGGTCGAGGTCACCGCGTGCCATCAATGCGGCGACCGCCGTCGCACCGGCGGGTTCGACCACCAGTTTCGCTCGTTCGAGAACGAGCAGCAGTGCCCGGCTGATCTCGTCCTCGGATACCGTGACAACCTCGTCGACGAGTTCGGACACGTACCGGTAGGGCACCGCACCGGGCATCGCCACCGCGATCCCGTCGGCCATCGTCGACATCGATTCGGCGCGCACCGGGCGACCTGCCTGCAGCGATATCGGCCACGCAGCGGCGTCGGCGGCCTGTACACCGATGATCCTCACCTCGGGACGCTGACTCTTGATCGCGGCGGCGATCCCTGCGAGCAGCCCACCCCCGCCCAGTGGTACGAGAACCGTTCCCACATCGGGCATCTGTGCCATGATCTCCACGCCCACTGTGGCCTGACCGGTGACGATGTCCTCGTGATCGAACGGGTGGATCAGCGTGGCACCGGTCTCGTCGGCGTATGCCTGCGCTGCGAGCAGACTCTCGTCGATGATCGTGCCGTCGAGTACCACCTCGGCGCCGTAGGCACGAGTCGCCGAGATCTTGGGCAGCGACGCGCCGATGGGCATGTACACCCGCGACCGGATCCCCAACGTGGTCGCCGACCATGCCACACCCTGCGCGTGATTGCCTGCACTCGCGGCGACCACCCCGCGATCACGCTGCTCCTGCGTGAGCCCCTGAATGCGCATGTAGGCACCGCGCGGCTTGAACGAGCCTGTGCGCTGCAGATTCTCGCACTTGAGCCACACCTCGTGACCGCACGCCTCACTGAGTGCACGGGAGGCGACGATCGGTGTCCGGCGCATCACCGGGGCGAGCACGTCGACGGCGTGGGCGATGTCAGCTGAGGTGATCACCGTCGTAGCTCATCACGACTGCCCGGCGCATGCGAGTCGGTACCGCCATCTCACCTGTTGTGGCGTGTACCTATCTGTTGTCCAGTGCCCGTCTGTTGTCCAGTGCCCGCCCCATCGCCGCGATGGTCTGCTCCATGATCGGCCGCGGTGTCGCGAAGTTGTAGCGCACGAACCCGCGACCGGCCTCTCCACACCGGGCACCGTCGATGAGCGCCACATCCGCGTGGTCGTAGAAGAAGTCGGCCGGTGAGGGTCCCAGGCCGAGGTCGCGGCAGTCGAGCCACGCCAGATAGGTCCCTTCCGGTGGAACATAGCGCACACCGGGAAGATGCTGCGATATCAAGTCGCCCAACATCTTTCGGCTACCGTCGAGGTAGTCGAGCACGTCGGAGAGCCACTGAGCGCCATGACGGTAGGCTGCCGTCGCTGCGACGACCCCGAGGTTCGCCGCACCATGCTCCGTCGGCACACCGGCGGCCTGCGACCAGATCTGCGCGTCGGCGGGATTGCTGACGACGATCTGGGCGCACTTGAGGCCCGGCGTGTTCCACGCCTTGGATGCCGACGCCGCAGTGATCGTATGACCTGCGGTGACCTCATTCAGTGAGGCATAGGGGATGTGAGCGCTGCCCGGATACACCAGTGGGGCGTGGATCTCGTCGGCGAAGACCCGCGCCCCGCACCGGTCCACCACCTCGGCGATGGCCAGCAACTCCTGACGTGCCAGCACGCGGCCCACCGGGTTGTGCGGATTACACAGCACGAGTAGCTGCCCGGGAACGGCGAGCGCTCGTTCGAGTGCCTCGAGATCATAGGAATACCTGCCGCCCTCGTCGACCAGCGGTACCTCGATCACGTCGCGGGCGCACTGCCCCGGCACGGTGAGGAACGGCATGTACGCCGGCGTCGGAACCACCACAGCACTTCCCGGTGTGCTGTAGTACTCGATCGCCGTTGTCAGGCCGGCGATCACGTCGGCAGCAGGATGCACATCTGCCGGATCGGGCTGCCATCCGTAGCGCTCCCGGGCGAAGTCGGCGAAGGCTGCGCTCATCTCCCCCGACATAGCCGCGGGGAGATATCCGAACGCCTGCGCCTCGACCGCACCGTGCAGCGCGTCGAGAATCGGCTGTGCCACTGGGAAATCCATCTCGGCGACGAATGCGCCAATCCGGTCGGGGTACATCGACCACTTCATCGCGCCCTTGGCGCGCAGCTGCGCGACGGTCAGTTCATCCCACTGCGCGAACAGCTCGCTGCGCGTGCCGGCAGCCTCTCGCGCATCGATGTCATCGGTGCCCACGACACTCCTTCGGATCGTCGGAGGTATCCCCAGTCGTATGGCCGGCCTCTCGATCAGCCGGCCAGACCCGGCTTCAGCTCAGCGCGTTGTCCAGATCGCCGATGAGGTCGGCGGCATCCTCGATGCCGACCGACAGCCGCACGAGATTGTCGGGAACCTCGAGCAGCGATCCGGCGGTGGAGGCGTGTGTCATCGCGCCGGGGTGTTCGATCAGCGACTCCACCCCACCGAGCGACTCGGCGAGGGTGAACACCTCGGTGCGAGCGCAGAACTCAAGAGCGGCATCACGTCCACCGGCGACCAGCACCGACACCATGCCGCCGAACCGACGCATCTGCCTGGCAGCGACGTCATGGTTGGGGTGAGTCGACAGACCGGGATAGAGCACCGCGTCGATCTTGGGGTGATCGGAGAGGAAGTCGACGATCTTCTCCGCGTTGTCACAGTGCCGGTCCATACGGACGTTGAGCGTCTTCATCCCGCGGGTGGTGAGGTAGACGTCGAACGGTCCGGGAACCGCGCCGGCACCGTTCTGCAGGAACGCCACATCGGCGTCGATCTCCTCGCTGTCGGTGACTATCGCACCACCGACCACGTCAGAATGGCCACCGAGGTATTTGGTGGTCGAATGCACCACCACATCAGCACCCAGCGAGATCGGCTGCTGCAGGTCTGGAGAGGCGAAGGTGTTGTCCACCACCAACTTTGCGCCGATTCCGTGGGCGACATCGGCAAGTGCCGCGATGTCGCCGACGTTGAGCAGCGGGTTGGTGGGCGTCTCGGTCCAGATCAGCTTGGTCGTGGTGGTGAGCGCGTCGCGCACCGCGTCGACATCACTGACCGGTGCCACCGAGTAGTCGATCCCCCACTGCCGGAACACCTTGTCGATGAGACGGAAGGTGCCGCCGTAGGCGTCGTTGGGGATCACGATGTGGTCGCCCGGGCGCAGCAGCGCACGCAACACCGCATCGGTGGTGGCCATCCCGGAAGCGAAACCACGACCGTAGGCACCGCCCTCGAGTGAGGCGATCGCCGATTCCAGTGCGCGCCGCGTCGGATTTCCCGTCCGCGCGTATTCGAAGCCGTCACGCATCCCGCCCACGCCGTCCTGAGCGAAGGTGGAACTGGCGTAGATCGGCACGTTCACCGCTCCGGTTGCCGGATCCGGTTCATATCCGGCATGCACTGCCTTGGTCGAAAATCCCTGCCAGCGACCGAAATCAGCCGCACTGCGCTTCTCACTCATGTTCGCTCAGGCCCCTATGCCGTTTGGGTGTTGATGCCATTGGTGTTCATGCAGTTGGTGCTCGTTGCGTCGTCGTGACGACGATCAGTGATGTCGGGATCGGTGGATCTCAGGCCGACGCACTGGTCGGGTTCCCGCTGACGAACGCGAGCAGGTCGTGGCGGGTGATCACGCCGATGGGTTTGCCGTCTTCGACCACCATCAGCGCGTCGGTGTCGCCGAGTGCCTTCGTCGCCGCCGACACCGGCTCGCTCGAACCGATCAGCGGGAAGGGATCGCTCATATGCGCCGACACCGGATCGGCCAGGCTCGCACGCCCCTCGAACACAGCCGAGAGCAGATCGCGTTCGGTGACCGCACCGGCGACCTCGCCGGCCATCACCGGCGGTTCTGCACCGACGACCGGCATCTGGGACACCTCGTATTCGCGCAGGATCTCGATCGCGTCGCGCAGGGTCTCCTGCGGATGAGTGTGCACCAGATCGGGCAGTGAACCGTCCTTGCTGCGCAAGACGTCGCCGACGAGGGGTTCGGACTTCTCGCGACCGTCGAGTGGCTGACGCAAGAAGCCGTAGGAGCTCATCCAGCTGTCGTTGAAGATCTTGCCCATGTAGCCGCGTCCGCCGTCGGGCAGCAGCACCACCACGATCGCATCGGGTCCCTCACGCTCGGCCACCTGCAGCGCGGCGACCACCGCCATCCCGCACGACCCGCCCACCAGCAGCCCCTCTTCGCGGGCGAGGCGACGGGTCATCTCGAAGGAGTCCGCGTCGGACACGGCGATGATCTCATCGGGAATCGAGGGGTCGTAGGCCTGCGGCCAGAAGTCCTCACCCACACCCTCGACCAGATAGGGCCGCCCGGTGCCGCCGGAGTACACCGACCCTTCGGGATCGACTCCGACCACCTTCACCGCACCGCCCGAGACCTCCTTGAGGTAACGCCCGGTGCCGGTGATGGTGCCGCCGGTGCCCACGCCGGCGACGAAGTGGGTCACCTTGCCGTCGGTGTCGCGCCAGATCTCGGGGCCGGTTGTCTCGTAGTGGCTCTCCGGTCCGGCCGGGTTGGAGTACTGGTTCGGCTTCCACGCGCCGTCGATCTCGTCGACCAGCCGGTCGGAGACGCTGTAGTAACTGTCGGGATGTTCCGGCGGTACGGCTGTCGGGCAGACCACGACCTCGGCGCCGTAAGCACGCAGCACGTTGCGCTTGTCCTCGCCGACCTTGTCGGGGCAGACGAACACGCATTTGTATCCCCGCTGCTGTGCTACCAGCGCGAGGCCCACCCCGGTGTTGCCCGATGTCGGCTCGACGATGGTGCCGCCCGGCTTGAGTGCACCGGATTGTTCGGCGGCGTCGACCATCTTGACGGCGATTCTGTCCTTGGAGCTGCCACCGGGATTGAGGTACTCGACCTTCGCGGCCACCAGTCCAGAATCCGGTGGGACGACCGAGTTCAGTTTCACCAGCGGCGTGTTACCCACGAGATCCACGACGTGTTCGGCGATGCGCATACGTCCATCGTCCCAGATCTCGATTTCCGCGCGCCAGGTACGGCCCTCCGGTTCGATCCCGGGGCGCGAGCCCGCCGGTTCGATCCCTGGCGCGAGCCCGCCGATTCGATCCGAGTCGCGAGCCCGCCGGTTCGATACTGTGGAGTAGTGCTTGGCTCCTCGCGCCGACTGGCAACCACCGCCGCCGCGGCAACCGCGGCCGCAGCGGGCACCGCAGGAGCGGGGTGGGGTGCATACGCGCTGCTGACCGGTCAGGCACGCCAGGCACGCACGGTGATCCCCCACCGCACCGACAACGCACCCGATGGCGACGGCGTCTATGCCGCCGACGGCCTCGGTCCCGCTCGCCCGACACACTCCGATCCCGCCGACATCCATCTGATGATCTTCGGCGACTCCACCGCGGCCGGTCTGGGTGCGGAGGTCGCCGACGAGACACCAGGGGTGGTTCTGGCCCGGATGCTCGCCGAGGCGACCGGGAAGCGGGTGCAGATGAGCAACAAAGCCATCGTGGGCGCCACCTCGCGCGGACTGGCCAGTCAGGTCGATGCCACGCTGATCACCGGTCGAACCCCCGACGTCGCGGTGATCCTCATCGGCGCGAACGACGTCACCGACGTCCACCGGATCGGCCCGTCGGCGCGACTCCTCGGCGAGGCCGTGCGCCGTCTGGTCGACGCCGGCAGTTCGGTGGTGGTGGGTACCTGCCCGGATCTGGGCGTCATCAGCGCGGTGCCTCAACCGCTGCGTTATGTCATCCGCCGATACGGCCTACGCCTGGCGACCGCGCAGTCACATGCGGTGCGGCGCAACGGCGGTCGGCCGGTCCCGCTGGCCGACCTGCTCGCCGACGAGTTCTACCGCCGACCCGAGGCACTGCTGTCTCCCGACAATTTCCATCCGTCCGCCGACGGCTACCGACTGGCTGCCGAGACCCTGCTGCCCGAGGTCCTCGCATCAATCGGCGAATGGCATGACGGAGAACTGCCGCGTCCGCCGGTCACGTCGGAGTTCCTCCACGACGGCGGCTCGGCGCGGCGAGCGCGCGAACAGTTCTCGCGCGCACCCCATCAGTGAGCACCGCGCGAACCCCAGCGATCGAGCTGAATGTGTCATCCGTCCCGTGACGGGGGAACCATCCCCAGTTCAGAGCTCACAAAGTAACGTGATTCGCATGACTGAAGCAGTGATCGTGTCCACCGCCCGCTCTCCGATCGGCCGCGCCGCGAAGGGCTCCCTCAAGACCATCCGTCCCGATGACCTGACCGTGCAGATGGTCGCCACCGCACTGGCCAAGGTGCCCGAGCTGGACCCCAAGGACATCGACGACCTGATGCTGGGCTGCGGCCTGCCCGGCGGCATGCAGGGCAACAACCTCGCGCGCATCGTGGCTGTGCTCTTGGGATACGACCACGTTCCTGGTACCACCATCACGCGCTACTGCTCGTCGTCGCTGCAGACCACCCGGATGGCACTGCACGCGATCAAGGCCGGTGAGGGCGATGTGTTCATCTCCGCCGGCGTGGAGAGCGTCTCCAGCTATGCCTACGGCAGCTCGGATTCGCTTCCCGAGAGCCATAATCCGCTGTTCGCCGACGCCGAAGCCCGCACCGCATACGCGGCCGAACACGGTGCCGACAGCTGGCACGACCCGCGTGAGGACGGTCTGCTCCCCGACGCCTACATCGCGATGGGACAGACAGCCGAGAACGTGGCACTGATGACCGGGATCACCCGCGAGGAGCAGGACCACTGGGGTGTGCGCAGCCAGAACCGCGCCGAGGAGGCCATCAAGAACGGCTTCTTCGAGCGCGAGATCGATCCGGTGACCCTCCCCGACGGCACCGTGGTGACCGCCGATGACGGCCCGCGCCCGGGCACCACCTACGACGCGGTGAGCAAGCTCAAGCCGGTGTTCCGCCCCAACGGAACGGTGACCGCCGGCAACGCGTGTCCGCTCAACGACGGCGCTGCCGCACTGGTGATCATGAGCGATACCAAGGCCAAGGAACTGGGTCTCACCCCGCTCGCCCGCATCGTGTCGACCGGTGTCACCGGGACCTCGCCGGAGATCATGGGCCTGGGCCCGATCGAGGCGACCCGTCGCGCGCTGTCGCACGCCAACATGTCGATCTCCGACATCGATCTCTTCGAGATCAACGAGGCGTTCGCGGTTCAGGTTATCGGGTCGGCACGCGAGCTGGGCATCGACCACGACAAGCTCAACGTCTCCGGTGGCGCGATCGCCGTGGGCCACCCGTTCGGTATGACCGGTGCGCGCATCACCACCACCTTGCTGAACAACCTCACCACCTACGACAAGACCTTCGGCGTCGAGACGATGTGCGTCGGCGGCGGCATGGGTATGGCGATGGTGCTCGAGCGCCTGAGCTGACCCAGGTTCAGCGCAGCACTCCACATACGACCGGCGTGCACCCTCGGGGTGCACGCCGGTCGTATGTTGGTCGATACCGCAACTGCCCGTTGCTGAACTGGTTGCGCGGGTGTCGTGCCCCCGTGAACTAGTCGCGCGGCTGATGAACTGGTTGCGCCGAATCGCACGCATCCATTTCTCGCCCGCGCATCCATTGCAATGGCTGCATAGAGCAGAACTGGTTGCGCGTGTGGTGGCACCCGACCACACGTCTGACAGGCGTCACACGAACTGGTTGCGCGAGTCCGCAGGTGACCATCGGCGTGGTAATGCGCCACCGGCGCGCGGTCTCGCACGCAACCAGTTCTGTCTCGACCAGTTCTGTCTCAACGCAACCACTTCTGTACCGCGCAACCATTGCAATGGGTGCATGAAGCAGAACTGGTTGCGCCCGCACCCACGCAACCAATTCCCACGCCGCGCCGGCACCGACGCAACCAGTTCCCGCGACCCGGCGACGCCGCGCCCCATCCGCGCACCCAGTTCCCACGCCCACACTGCCGCCGAATACACGCAGCCCCGCACCCGTGGAGGGTGCGGGGCTGCGTGCCCTGCGGAGGTCAGTTGTTGCTGTTGAAGTACGACAGCAGACGAAGGATCTCGACGTAGAGCCAGACCAGTGTCACCGTCAGACCCAGCGCGACACCCCAGCCTGCGCGTGCGGGTGCACCCGCACGGATCAGCCGGTCAGCGGCGTCGAAGTCGACGAGGAAGCTGAATGCCGCGAGTCCGATGCAGACGAGCGAGAAGATGATGCCCAGGGCACCGCCCTCGCGAAGGCCCAGTCCCGCACCGCCGTTGAACAGTCCGACAACCAGGTTGCCGAGCATCAGCACCAACACACCGAACATGCCGGCGATCAGCATGCGGGTGAAGCGCGGGGTGACCCGGATGGCACCGGTCTTGTACACGATCAGCATGCCGAAGAAGACGCCGAAGGTGCCGAGAACGGCTTGGCCGATGAGCGCTCCGGCGGAGACACCGCTGACCATGAAGTTCGCGAACACGAACGAGATCGACCCGATGAACAGGCCCTCGAACACGGCGTAGGCCAGCACGATGGCCGGGTTGTCCTGCTTACGTCCGAAGCTGGCCACCATCACCAGCACGAAGCCGACGAGTGCGCCGACGAGCATCAGCGGCGTTGCCAGCGCAACGTTCTGATGGCAGAGGAAATAGGCGACGATCGCCGAGATCGTGAGCACGCCGAGCGTGGTCGCGGTCTTGGTCACCACATCGTCGACGGTGAGCTGCCGGGTGACGGCGGTCGGCGGCGGCGCATAGGGCTGGTTGACCTGCTGGCCGTTCGGGCCCCACATGGCCCCCTGACCAGCGCCGGCCACTCCTTGACCGAATCCGGCGTAACCACCGGATGGCTGGTTGTCCCGCACCACTCCGCGCATTACGGGGTTGCTGCTGTCTCGCACCGTGGTCCCTTCAGGTCGTAAAAGCCGCTTCTGCGGCCAATCTAACTGCTCAACGGCCGAGCAGCGTGTCCAGTTCCTGATTTTACCGATTCTTTTATGTTTGGCGCGACAACCCGTCCGATTCGGTCAGATCCCCTGGTCACGCGGCCCCGTCATGATCGGTCCCCGTCATGATCTATCCCGTCGGCATCGTCGCCGTCCGCCTCGTGATGGTCGAGGTTCACCGTCCCCGCCCGCCAGTAGCCGTCGACCTTCACTCTCTCCTTGGACAGTCCGAGCTCACGTCGCAGATACCGCCGGATCGGCTTGAGCGTGTTGGCTTCGCCAGCGATCCACGTGAAGAACGGCCCGTCGGGGAACTCGTATGCGCGGATCGCCTGTTCGAGTACGTCACTATGGCCGGGCTCTGCCTCACCCCTGTGCACGTACTGCACTGACACTCGGTCGCGCGTAGGGAGGTCGATCTCGTCGTCGGGGCCACCGACCTCGACGAATGCCACCACACCGCAATCCTTCGGCAATTCGTCGAGCCATCGGGCGAGTACCGGCAGAGCGGTCTCATCGGCGCCGAGCAGGTACCAGTCGTAGCCGGTCGGATAGATGTGCGAACCGCGCGGTCCGAGCACACCGAGCCGATCTCCGGGGGCTGCGGTGGCCGCCCACGATCCGCCGACACCGTGCTCGTGCACCACAAAGTCGATCGTCAACCGTGCACGCGCGGCGTCGAACGACCGCACCGTGTAGTCGCGGAAGATCGGTCGCGGACCGTCCTCCGGGAGCACGATCCCGTCCGGACCGAGGTCGGGCATCACGATCTCGCCGGTGCCGGGCTGCGGGAAGAACAACTTCACATGCTCATCCGGCGACATCCACACATAGTGGAAGTCCTCCGGGTCGGTGATGTCGAAGATCACTCGTCGCAACCGCGGTGCGAGCAACTCGGTCGCGACCACCTCGAGCGTTCGCGGGCGTAGCCCGTGCATCGTCAGGGAGACGTCGAAGGGATGCGGCTCGAGGGAAGCGGTACTCATGAGGCGACCCTAACGCGGCGGCCGGAGTTCGCCCACGCCGTCGCCCAGCTCGCCGTCACCCACCGACCGTCGATAGGCACCACACCGCTGCGCCCACCGGCCGACCTGCCATGCTGTATCGCGCGCCCCCATAGCCCAATTGGCAGAGGCAGCGGACTTAAAATCCGCGTGTTCCGGGTTCGAATCCCGGTGGGGGCACCCATAAACCGCAGGTGAACGTGGTTTTAGATGCTCTTGGGTTGCCATGCGAGACGCTTTGCATGACAACCGCTAGTAACTGAGGTGTCCCCTCAGTGGTTTTCAAGGTCATTCCAACAGTGCCGAACCGTTGGAAGGACACCCCTCGTGACCCACCGCCATTACGCGGCTGTGATTGTCTTCGCAGCCCTCGTCTACCTCGTCCCGCTGCTCGCCTTGCGCGTCTGCCTTGCTCTCGGTTGGTACGCATGACACTCCACGTCGCCCACTTCGGGCACTCCACCAACCAACGCGAGTTCACCCACCACCTCATCGACATCTGCCACCGTTACGACAGCTTCGGTGGCACCGAGTTCCACCAGACGGTCACCCCAGCCGACGACGGTCACACGGTCACCGTGCACACGGTTCACGCCTCTGGTGAGGCGCACAGCCTGGTCTATGACCTGTCCGACTGCCTTACTCAAACCGAGGTTCACAAGGTTGCAGAGCGGGCGTTCGATGACACCTACGGGGAGGTCACCGCGTGAGCGCCATCGGCCCCAACAAGTGGGTGCAGGGCTACCAGTCCGCCACCGACACCCTGGACCGTCTACCTGGTCCTCTCGTCGTCAATGCGGCGGTGCGGCGTGACCCTGACACCGATCCTCGTGGAAGGCCCCGAAAGCGACGGATACGCCTTCCACCACTGGATGCAAGCAGTTATCCCTGGACCCGACTTTGACCTCGAAGTCCTCGTAGTCACAGCGGTCCATCCCATCACCGGCGACATAGACGGACCCGTCGTCATCGTCAACCACGTCAACGTCCGCGCGGACGCAGACGAAATCCGAGACCGACAGCAACTCGACAACCTCATCAACACACTCAACGACGCCCGCACCACGTGGAGCGCCCTCACAGAAAGCCCAAACGCATGAGCATGCTTCCCGTACGTATTTTCCCGCCCGACCCTGCGAGGAATGATCAAGACCTGTGGATCTGGGAGGGCGTGCCTTCCCGCAAATATGATCCCGGTAGTCACTTGATCAAGTCAGCGTTGCAGCGCTGGCGGAAAGGCA
>NZ_BMGC01000002.1 GCF_014639795.1 Gordonia jinhuaensis
ACCGCCTCGGCAGATTGACCCCCATTGAATTCGAGACCATCATCAACCACGAGGCCCCTCAGGCCGCGTGACTAACCCTGTCACCTATCCGTGCACCAGGCCCGAGCGAGCGTCGTCGCTGTTGCCCGGCTGCTTGGGCACGAAGACGCGGCAACGACGCTGCGTCACTACGCAGGCATGTTCCCAAGCGACCTCGAACACGTTGCGAAGAAGCTCGAGGCGCGGAGTCGGAAAGCGAGGCAAAGCTACGAACTGAGAACCGGATACCGGGCGAACACCACCCCGTCACAACCCGACAGGGTGTCCCAGACCATCGATTGACCTGCGAATAGTGTTCTGACCTGGTGGGGCGGGCGGGGCTCGAACCCGCGACCTACGGATTATGAGTCCGCGGCTCTAACCGACTGAGCTACCGCCCCGTGACCTCGGCAAACGAGGCCGCCGAACAGGTTACCGCAGGGCGGCGGCCATGCCGACCGCCGGTCCGGTCAGCGGGTGAGTGGCCCCACGGTCAGCAAGGTCACCGACGCCGACCGGCAGCCGGTGGGCTGTGGGTAGCGGATGAACAGCGACGCGGTGTCGTCGGGCGGATACACCCGAAATCCGTCGACCGCCGACGGTTGACACTGGGCGGGATCGTAATTGCCCGCCTGAGCGATACGCAGTGATGCATGCGCCGACGTGCCCGGCGTGAGCCACACCCTGGTGACCTCTACATCGTCGCGGCGCGTGGCCGGCGCCCCGATCTGCGTTCCATTGTCGTCTCCGACGAAGGAGACGCCGGGGAAACCACGCAGACTGCATGCCGCATCGGAGGAATTGGTGAGCACGAGATCGACCTCGGTACCTCCCGCCGCGCCGCCACCGCCTTGCCCGATGCTGCCCGTGAGGCTCGCCGCGTGGCACTGTGAGCGGTCGACCGGGGTGTTGGTGGTGGGAGCGGCCGATGTCGCGGGTGCCGCCGGTGCGGGTGCCGACGCCGTGACCGTCTCGGTGACCGGGGCAGCGGTGCTGGTCGCCGACGACGTGTTCGACCCGGAGTCCGAGCACCCGGCGACCAGCGACACCGCACCGACGACGGCCAGCGTGGCGACTGATGTGGCACCGACTCTCATGGCCCGATCGTGCCACCGGAAAAACTCAGCGTGCGCCATTTGATGCCGCGGCGTGGCACCAAGTCCATAGTGGGGAGATGGTGCGTCCTCCCGATCTCCCTGTTCTTGATCTGTCCGGTGCCGATTCCGACCCCGATGCCTTCCGCTCCGACCTGCTGTCGGCTGCACATGACGCCGGATTCTTCTACCTCGTCGGCCACGGGATTGACACCGGGCGAATTCGTGAGGTGCTCGACCTCGCTCGCGCATTCTTCGATCTGCCCGCGAGCGACAAAGAGGAGATCAGTCAGCTCGGCAGTCCGCAGTTCCGCGGCTACTCGCGGGTCGGGCGTGAACTGACCAATGGGCTCGTCGACTGGCGTGAACAGATCGACATCGGCCCCGAACGTCCCGCTGTCTCGGGGGCACAGGGATTCTGGAATCTGCAGGGGCCCAACAGATGGCCGAGCGCGTTGCCGCGACTGCGTCCGGTGATCGAGCAGTGGTCGGCCGATCTCTCCGACGTGGGCCTGCGGTTGTTGCGGCACTGGGCCGCGGCTCTGGGCGCAGACGAGAGCGTATTCGACGTGGCCTTCGCCGAGGCTCCCGCATTCCTGCTCAAGCTCGTGCGCTATCCGGGAACCGCCGAGACCGAACAGGGCGTCGGGGCGCACAAGGATTCCGGCGTGCTGACGCTGCTGCTCGTGGGTGAGCACGCCGATGGGCTGGAGGTCGAGACCGCGGAAGGGGAGTGGATCGACGCGCCGCCGGTTCCCGGTGCATTCATCGTCAACATCGGTGAGCTGCTGGAGTTCGCGACGGGCGGCTACCTTCGGGCCACCCGCCATCGTGTTCGCGCTCCGGCGCCAGGTAGCGACCGCATCTCCGTGCCGTTCTTCTTCAACCCCGCACTCGACGCACAGGTGCCGATCCTTTCGCTAACCCCAGAACTCGCCACTCAGGCGCGCGGGGTCGAAGACGACCCGAACAACCCGATCTTCGCGACGTACGGCGAGAACGCCTGGAAGTCGCGGGTGCGCGCACATCCTGACGTCGCCGAGGTGCATCACGGAATCGGCGCGACCGGTCGCGCCTCGGCGTATTGACCGACGCTTCGGCGCCTGGGTTCCCCGCTCCCGCGCAGTGGGAGCGGGGAACCTGGTGCTGCCGGGCTTCCCTCCCGACCACCCAGACGCTACGACGGGGTACCGACAGAGCGCTCTCGGATGGGCTCCCTCACATCGGCGCCCTCGGCTACGGCACCGTGAAGTAAACATTTATCAATGCGTAACAAAAATCTGACAACCCGAAACCTGGCCTGTCGGACAATTGCGCAGTGACAGCAGAGATCACCCTTCCCAGCGCTCCGACCGAACGCACCAAGACGCCCTGGTACAAGTCGATGTTCACCTGGCTGATCGTGGCCATCGTCGCGGGCATCGTGATCGGGGCCGTGTGGCCGGACTTCGGTTCGAGCCTCAAACCCCTGGCCGACGGCTTCATCAAGCTCATCAAGATGCTGATCGCGCCGATCATCTTCTGCACGGTCGTGTTGGGCATCGCGCATGTCGGCGACATTAAGGCGGTGGGCCGCATCGGGATCAAGGCGCTCGTCTACTTCGAGGTTGTCACTACCTTCGCCCTCGTCTTCGGCCTGGTGATCGGCAACATCGTCAAGCCAGGCGCCGGTTTCGACGTCAATCCCGAGACCTTGGCAACCGGTGCCGACGCGGTCGCCAAGAAGACCAGCAACGGCGAACTGCCCCACACCGTCGAGTTCCTGATGAACATCATCCCGACGTCGGCGATCTCCGCGTTCGCCGAGAACGAGTTGCTGCAGGTGTTGTTCTTCGCGGTGCTGTTCGGTCTGGCGCTGGCCAAGATCGGCGACAAGGCGCCTGTCGTCCTCGGGTTCGTCGACCAGTCGAGTCACATCTTCTTCACGATGATCGGCTGGATCATGAAACTCGCCCCGCTCGGCGCATTCGGCGCGATGGCCTACATCATCGGTCAGTACGGCATCTCGTCGCTGGGCAGCTACGGCAAGCTCATCGGCTGCTGCTACCTCGCGGCGGTGCTGTTCATCCTGGTGCTCGCGGTGATCGTGCGCGTCCTGGCAGGGGTGAACCTGTGGAAGTTCCTCGTCTACATCAAGGACGAGTTCTTCGTCGCACTCGGCACCGCCTCGACCGAGGTGGTGCTCCCGCGGATCATGACGAAACTGACCTACGCGGGTTGTTCACGCTCGACCACCGGTCTGGTTGTCCCGACCGGCTATTCGTTCAACCTCGACGGCGCGACGCTCTACCTCTCGATCTGCGTGCTGTTCCTGTCGCAGGCGATGGGCGTGGACCTGAGCCTCGGCGAGCAGCTGACCGCGATGCTCGTGTTGATGCTGACGTCGAAGGGGATGGCCGGCGTGCCGGGGTCGTCGTTTCTTGCGCTGTCGGCCACCATCTCGGCGATCGGGCACGGCTCGATTCCCGTCGCCGCTGTTGCGCTGCTACTGGGCGCCGACCGGATCATGGACTCGATGCGGGTGTCGGTGAACCTGATCGGCAACTGTGTGGCCACCTTCGTCGTCGCCGCCTGGGAGGGCGAACTCGACAAGGAGAGAATGCAACTGGTCCTCGACGGTCAACCGGTGCCGCCGCTCGAGGAGACCGACCCGATCACCGGGGCGCGGGAACTGCTCCCCGAAGAGGAAGGTCTCGGACTGCACACCGTGGAGTCGGACATGATCCAGCGACGAGTCGAACCTGCGGCGCAACCCGACTGAGGCTCCGGGGAGTCTGCGGCCAGGGGGATTCCGCGACCTCGCGGGCTGTCTCACTGTCAATCGACGGGACAGCCCGCGGCGGTCCCCGACCCGCAACAGCAGCAAAGGCGGTCCCGATTACCTCGGAAACCGCCTCTGAACTGGTCTTTCTCTGCTCCCCCAACTGGACTCGAACCAGTCGGTGCTACCCTGGTCAGAGTCATTTATCGCAGGTCAGCGCGGTATGGTGTGCCAGGATATAGCTGAAATATGCCAACTTCCCGCATCCAATGGCCCACGCGGGGCCCACGGGGCCCACGACGACAAGGAGCAGCCCATGGCCAAGCGACGCGAGTTCGGACGGATCGACCCACTGCCCAGCAAGCGCTTCCGCGCCCGGTACCCCGACCCGACCCCGGGCAGCACCGATCGCATCCCGGCGCCGAAGACGTTCACCACCAAGACCGCGGCGCAGGACTGGCTCAACGCCCGGCGCGCAGAGATCCAGAACGGCACCTGGGTCCACCCCGACGAGGCGAAGAAGCGGGCCAAGGCCGAGGCCGAAGCCGAGGCCGCCAAAGCCGCCGAAGCCGCCCGACGGCAGATCACTGTCGGCGAGTACGCCGAGCAGTACGTCCAGCGGCGCGTCAGCGCCGGCAAGCTCGGCGGCAAGACCGCTTACGACTACCGGCTGTACTGGCACGGACCGAGGCCGAAGGCCCCCGGCCAGCGCGCGACCGCTGGCGGCCGGCTGCACCACTTCGCCGACTGGCCCATCGGCGAGGTCACCTACGACGACGTGTGCTCGTGGCACGACGAGCAATTGGAGAGCGGCAAGCTGACCCAGGTGACCCGGTGCTACGAGCACCTCAAGACCATCATGCTCGACGCCGAGGACCGGGGCGTGATCGCGCGCAACCCCTGTCGGATCAAGGACGCCAAGGCGAGCACCGGCGTCAAGCGCGATCCGCCCACCGACGCCGAGCTGCCCGTCGTCATCTCGGCGATGCCGTTGCAGCTCCAGCCGCTGGTGATCCTCGCGGCCGCCGTCGGCGGCCGCTTCGGCGAGCTGACCGCGTTCCGCAAGCGCGACTTCGTGATCGAGCACGACGACCACGGCGCGGTCGAGTGCGTACGGGTCACCGTGGACAAGGCGATCACCTACGTGCCCGGCGAGGGCCGCAGCGAGAAGGGCCCCAAGACCGAGGCCGGTCGCCGGACCGTGCCGTTCTACGGCGACGACGCCCTGATCTTCGCCTCGCACCTGACCACCGTCACCGCGCCCGACCAACTGCTGTTCACCGACGCCACCGGCGACCACCCGCTCCCGCACGGCTCGTGGACCCACCACTGGATCAAGGCGCGCAACGATGCCGGGCGTCCGGACCTCCAGCTGCACTCGCTGCGGCACTACCACGGCACCCGCTACGCGCAGCTGTCCGACGCGTCATTGGCCGAGGTGATGGCTCGGCTCGGACACACGAGCGTCGCCGCAGCCATGCGCTATCAGCACGCCGGCTCGCGGGCCGACAAGTTGGCTCGCCAAGCAGCTGGCCAAGCCTGAGCACCACAACAACCGTGCTGGGCAGTGCATCCGGACGCCCGATGGCCGTACCCGCGTGCGATCACTTCACCCTGTCCCTCGCAGCCGACGGGAGCACCCGATGACCACGCCGCCGCCCAAGTTCCGTCGCCGGTTCCGCTGCGCGACGGCGCACTTCCACGATCTACTGGGGGGTGGACGAAGACGAGACGATGACCGAGGCCGAGATCGACGCGGAGTTCGAGCGCACTTAGCCCTAGGCAACGCGATCAACGCGCTGGCCCAGGCCGAGCTGGCGGTGGCGGCTGCCGACGGGCTGCGGCCGGACTATCAGGCCGTCTGGATCAGACTGTCGCGAATGTGTTTGACTGGAACTGAACTGCGGCAGCTGACCATGCTGCTATCTCACGTGGCACTCAGGTTTAACTGTCGCTGAGTATCTGCTGAATCCGGCTGCGACTCACTCCGAAGGCCTCCTGAAGCTCCTTGATGGCCACTCCGGCGGCTCTCAGCTCCCGGCACTGGTCATCCCGCTGCTTGATCAACGAGGCGTGTTCGGCCTCAACGATACGAAGACGTTCGACGAGTCCCACAGTCTGCCTCAGGAGCGCGGTTTTCCTCTCGGCTCGTTCGACCACAGTCATGCCAGTCATGGTATAGGCTGCTAGCTCTGAATGTGTAGCCAACTACACACTTACGTTCACTTGCATATACAATGAGACTATTCATCCAACCGCCAGGAGCATGCATTGACAGTTTTCGATACGAAGGCCGTCCCGACGGACGACAAGCTTCGCGGCGGTTACTACACACCGTCGCCGATAGCAGAGTTCGTTGCCGGCTGGGTCGCCCAGGCCGGCTGCCGACTGCTCGAACCCTCATGCGGCGACGGGAACATACTCGAGCCGCTCTCGCGGCTGTCGAAGAAGGTCCAAGGTGTGGAACTGTTCCCCGATGAGGCTGCGGCCGCCGTCGCCAGGACCGGGGTCAAGGTCGAGGTCGATGACTTCTTCAGCTGGTTTGATCAGGACAAACGCGAGAGTTTCGACGGCGTCGCAGGGAATCCGCCGTATATCCGTTTCGGCAACTGGACCGAACCCACTCGCACCAACGCCCTCGATCTCATGCGCTCGGTCGACATGCGGCCCAACAAGCTGACCAATGCCTGGGTGCCCTTCGTCGTCGGCTCAGTTCTCGCCACCCGTAAGAGCGGTCGCATCGGTCTGGTGATCCCCGCCGAGCTGATGCAGGTCGGTTACGCCGCTGGCCTGCGTGAGTTCCTAGTTGACAACTGCGCCGAGGTAAACGTCGTCACCTTCAAGCGACTGGTCTTCCCTGGAATCCTCCAAGAAGTTGTACTTCTATTAGCGGTGAGGGGAGAGGGTCCAGCGCGGATTCAGGTCATCGAAGTCGACGACGCCGCATCTCTCGCCACGCTTGACATAGGTGCAGCGCATGTCCGGGCACCCTTGCACGAGCGGGAGAAGTGGACGAAGTACCATCTCGATCCCACTCAGGTCGAAGCTGTCCGGTCGTTGCGGTCCGACGACCGGCTGCACGCGATGGACAACTTCGCGTCCGTCGACGTCGGCGTGGTGACCGGGCGAAACTCTTTCTTCGTCATGTCTCCGGACGATGCGAAGGCGCACCGTGTGAGCAATCTGACGATCCCTCTCGTGGCGCGTTCGGCCCAACTGAGTGGAATCGTCTACACCGATGACGACCATCAGCAGGCAACCGGACGCAAATCGCTCCTTGATGCGCGTGGAGTCACGCTGTCACGGCACCGCGGTCTGCGCGAGTACGTTGCGCTCGGCGAGGAGCAGGATGTCCATACCGGCTACAAATGTCGCATCCGCAAGCAGTGGTGGGTAGTGCCCTCGATCTGGGAAGCCGACGCTTTCATGTTCCGCCAGATTCACACCCATCCGCGGGTCATAGCCAACAAGACGTCAGCTACCTGTACCGATACCGTGCACCGGATGCGGCTCGCCGACGGGGTCAGCGGACCTCACCTGGCCACGGCATCGTTCAACTCGATCACCTTCGCCATGAGTGAGATCATCGGCCGCAGCTACGGCGGCGGGATCTTGGAGCTTGAACCGAGCGAGGCCGAGGAACTCCGCGTCCCAGACCCCGGGCTGGTACCGGGTGACTTGATCGACAAGGTCGACGAGCTCGTTCGTGCCAAGCGCATCGACGACGCTCTCGACGCCGTGGATCAGGTTGTCCTCGTCGACGGGCTTGGTTTTACCTCGGAGGAGGTGGCGTCGGCACGCTCTGCCTGGGTCACTCTCCGTGACAGGCGCAACGGGCGGGCCAAGGGCAAGACTGCTTGACCTCACGCGATAGTGAGCCAGTAATCATCATTGACGTCGAGCGCGATCTCCAGATGCATACCGGTCACGTCAACGCTCTTTAAGATGTCCGCGATCGGCTCAGTGTGAAGCTGACTGATAGGTACAGCTCGTGTCCCCTGCATTCTGTCTGGGTCAGTGCTGACCTTCAGAGTGATCAGCCCGTAGTACTTCCCACCGATCGTGGTGTGCATCGGCACCTGCGTCGTGTCGATGGGGTTGCCCTTGCTGTTGTTGCCGCTATGGGTCCAAACAAGCGGGCTGAACAACTGGTTCCTAAGGAAAGACACGAAGAAGTCCACCTGGTTCATACCTTTACTCTGATTAACCAGGCTACCCTTCCCTAGAGGGATGCTTCCGCGTGAGTTGGCCCCGGCTCCTGGCTTACGGCCAGCGTCCGATCTGGACAGCTTCTTGCTCCACTGACGAACGATGACGGCCGGGGCCGGCGCAGTCGAGGGAGGAGTCGGAGTGACGGGCCCGGGATGACCACCTGAGGTCGATCCGGCGGCACCGCCAGACTTTCGGGACGGTAGCGGTGCGTGCACTAGTGGAACCGAGACTAACGTGGACAGGGTATGCCCCGTTGGCTTCGGGCTGGCTTTGCTCCCCCCCGGGGAGGTGATCGTCCGTCTCGTTCGAGCTGGCTTGACGTCGAGGACACCAGCCTGCACCAGCGCCGTCAAATCCGCAGGGTTGGATATTACGTACAACCCTGACCTGGGGCTGACGAACCAGTCGTCGATGGCGTCGGCGATCGAGTCCAGCACCGCGGATGGGTCTGATTTGCTGTCGATGATCAACCCGGCCTCGACGTGCAGAGACGTGACGCCGTACCCGGTGAGGTTCGCCGATCCGACGTAAGCCGTGGAAGATCCGTCCGCGCGCGTGATGTGGATGACCTTGGGATGGAAGTAGCCCGTCTGATAACTGACTATCCCGAGCTCCATGCCAGTGCGTGGCGCACCGGTCACTACGAGAAGGTCCGCCATAGCGTCGTATGAGGTCTGCCCGTCATTCGAGCCGATCAGAAACCTGGTGTGCCCGTCACTCTGCGCAAGCGACCGCAGCGCATCTTCAAAGTAGCCGAGAACACCTGATCCGAAGAAGCCCGTCTGCACACGGAGCGCAGTCGGCCCCGAACCCCCGATCAACTCGCTGTCCAACCATGTGCCCAGCGCATGCCTCGGATCACGGGACCCAGAATCGATATAACGCATGCCGCTAACTATATCCAGCCCCCGCGCACCGGTGCGGCACGTAATCCTGGTCCCCGATAGCTGAGACACTGGACGCGCAGCTTCAGGCAGCGGCTTTCCGCGCAAGCCTGGCGCGTGTGTCTCGGCTAGTCCGCTACTGGGCCGACGACCGCTTCAGCGATCTGGTCAGCGATCTCGGCGATCTTGAACTCGCCGGTACTCAGCGCCCGCTTGTCGGCGAGCGACGGACTGTAGCCTCTGACTTGTTCGGCGGTCACGTCGTGCCAGATCGGTAGCATCGTCTGCTCGCCTGCCACGGTGCGCGTAACGAGGCCGTCCAGTTCGTGGTTCGTCCACCCTTTGGCGAAGAACGCCGGCGACAGCACAACGACGCCGAACCGGCTGGACCGGATACCCTCATCGATCTTGCGGCGCAGGCTGTCTCCGATCTTGATTTCGGTCTTGTCCAGCCACACCCGGACGCCGCGCTCAGCGAGCTCGTCGCGCAGCGGCACGGCTATCGAGTCCTTGTCCTCGGTGGCATGCGAGAGGAATACGTCCCAGGTCTGGCCGCCAAGGGCGTCGCCCACCGGCTCGACGGGCTCGCGGACCTGGATGTCGCGGACCACGCTCGACGACTGCCGGAACGTCGGAAGGTTGCCGCGTGGCGGGGGCTCCACATTGATCCCGGACCGAATCTTGCCGCTTCCGCCGCCGAGATCGATGGCGACGACCCACCGCCCGTTGCTTGGAATCTGTATGCGCGCAGGAGACCGCTTGACCAGGCCGCCGTAGTAGCGGTGCCTGCGGCCCGCTTTGTATGAGCGGTAGTCCGAGGAGGTCATGAGCAGGACGTTCGCCTGCTTGTCCAGGGAGACCACGACCGTGGCCCCTTTGCTCTGCTGGCCCAGGTCGTAGTGAATGTGCTGCACCCTCGGTCCCTACCGCTTGTCCCGCGGCGGGAATGGGTCACTGCCCGGCGCCACGGTGTCGGAGTCCCGGATCTTCCCGTCCTGGCCGTGGATGCGAACCTCGCCGCCGCCGGCATTGCCGACGATCTCCCTGGCTCGGGCGATCGCTTCGGCCTGAGTGTCGGTGTGCGCGCTTGCCCGGCTCCCGCCGGGCTTCTGCACGTTCCAACCGCCGTTGGTGTCCGGAACGACGTGCCGCCTGTTGTCGTTGCTCATGGCAGGGCCTCCTTGTGGGCATATCGATTTTGGGAGCAAGCCTATTCCGCAGGTACGACAGAGTCTGCGAACACGATAGCGTGCGTCGCACACCTGTTCGACTTGTTAGCCCTCGGGGCCTTTTCGCAAGCCGGTCGGTGAGCGGACGCTCCGCGAACGGTGTGTCGAGCAGGGCCGACACACGTCCGTAAGGCCTGTACGCAGAGAGTCGCATTGAAGGTACCGCTAACGTACACTTAAGGCATGAAGATCGGATACGCCCGCGTCAGCACCGACCGTCAGGACCTCACCGCGCAGATCAACGAGCTGGTGTCGCTCGGCGTAGACGAGAAGAACATCTACTCCGACCCCGGGTTCACCGGGACCAACCGGCAGCGGCCCGGTCTCGACCAAGCGCTCGCCGCCGCCAGCCACCCCGGCGCCGAGTTCGTCGTCACCAAGCTCGACCGACTGGCTCGCTCGATCCGCGACGCCAAGGACATCGCCGATGCGCTCGTCGCCAACGGCGCCGTCCTGCAGATCGGACGCAGCGCCTACGACCCGAGCGACGCGATGGGCAAGATGATGTTCAACATCATGGCGACCTTCGCCGAGTTCGAGGCGGATTTGATCCGCCAGCGCACCAAGGAGGGCATGGCCTTGGCCAAGGCCCGAGGTCGACTCAAGGGCAAGCGGCCCAAATTACCGCCGAACCAGGAGAAGCGCCTGGTCGAGCTGCACGCCACGGGTGATTATTCGATCACCGAGCTGGCAGCGGACTTCGGCGTCAGCCGTGCCACGGTGCACCGCGCCGTGGCACGGGCGGGCTAGATGTTGCGGGGCAGGAGGTTGTTGACGCCTGCCGGGGGCCGGTGTGATCAGGCTCCGTGCCCGGGAGCCCATAGCCCAGTCGCGGTACCGGCTTGAAGGTGCTCGCTGTAGACGCCGACCTTCCATTCGATCAGCGCCCGGCATTCTTCGAGCGCGTGGATCTGGGCCTCGATGCGTTGGCGGTGTTCGTCGAGGAGCTTGAGTCGTTCCTCCTCGTTGCCCGGCCCTTGCCTGACGAGGGTGGCGAACCGGGTCAGGTCCGCGAGAGGCATGCCGGACTCGCGGAGTTTGACGCAGATCTGGAGCCAGTCGATGTCGACGGCGGTGTAGGTGCGGCGACCGCCGGACGTTCGTTGGACTGGGCCGATGAGCAGGTCCTGTCGCTCGTAGTAGCGCAACGTGTGAACGCTGAGGCCGGTGCGCTCGGCGACCTCGCCGATCGTGAAGGTCTCCTGCTGCTGGGCCTTGGTGGTCATGCCAGACCTTTCCGCGCTTGATCTAGAGTCCGCTCTAGATTCTAGGTTCGCGTCATGACAATCAACCAACAGGCACCGCTCCAGTCAGGATTTACGGCCGCGTCCTCGGCAGAGGAGGTGATAGCCAGTGTTGATCTCGGCGGCAAGACGGCGCTGGTCACGGGCGGATATTCCGGCCTGGGGCTGGAAACCACGCGAGCCCTGGTGAGGGCGGGGGCGCGGGTGCTCGTACCGGCGCGGCGTCCGGAGCTCGCCGATGCCCGACTGGATGGCCTCGAGTGCGTCTCGGTGATTCCGATGGACCTGGCCGATCTCGCGAGTGTGCGCAGGGCTGGGCGGCGCCTCCGTGAGTCCGAACCGAAGCTGGACATCGCGATCGCTGCCGCTGGGGTCATGGCCTCACCGGAGCGGCGCGTCGGACCCGGATGGGAGAGCCAGTTCGCGATCAACCACCTGGGCCACTTCGTCCTCATCAACCTGCTGCTCCCGTTGCTTAGAAGCGCCGACGGTGCTCGCGTGGTGTCGTACTCCTCGGCTGGACACCACCTGTCTGATGTCCGGTGGGACGACCTGAACTTCGACCACGGCTACGACAAGTGGCTGGCATACGGCCAGTCGAAGACGGCCAACGTCTTGTTCGCAGTGCACCTTGACGCAGTCGCGAAGAACGAGGGGATCCGCGCCTTCTCCCTGCATCCCGGGGCCATCATCACCGACCTGCAGCGCGACATGACTGTGGCCGAACAGATCGAGCGGGGGTGGATTGACGCAGAAGGGAATGTCATTGGGCCCGGCTTCAAGACGCCGAGCCAAGGCGCAGCGACCGGGCTGTGGGCGGCGACGTCCCCCGTGCTGGAGAGCCGTGGCGGGGTCTACTGCGAGGACTGCGACATCGCGCCGCTCGCCAGCCCGGGAGGATCGATGGACAACGGCGGTGTTCGTGGCTACGCCATCGATCCCGAAAGTGCCGAGCGTCTATGGCAGGTGTCGGCCCAGGTCACCGGTGTCAACATCAATGGCGGAGGGACCGAGTGACTCACGCCAACGCACCACTGTCCATCGAGGGCCGTCGGCGGCTGATCGAGCGGTGCCGAACCCGACCGATCGCTCACGTTGCAGCTGAGATGGGCATCTCGCGCGCCTGCGCGTCGAAGTGGGTCAGCCGCTGGCGGCGTCACGGTGACGCTGGACTCCAAGATCGCTCGTCGACTCCGCATCGGAGTCCGCACGCGACTCCTGCCTGGGTCGTCGAGAACATCGAGACCTGGCGGCGTGAACACAAGTGGGCGGCCCAGCGCATCACCGACGAGCTTGCCGACCTGGGCTACCAGACCAACCGCCGTACCGTGACTCGACACCTAACCCGATTGGGCCTTGGTCGACGACGGTTCCTCGACCCTGGGGGCGAAAATAACCGCAAGCCGGGCAAGATCACCGCCCGCTGGCCCGGGCACATGGTGCACCTGGATGTGAAGAAGGTTGGCAGGATCCCCAACGGCGGCGGCTGGCGCATCCACGGCCGCGACAGCGACCAAGCCAAGGCCGCCGGCCGCGCCAAGTCAGCTGGCGCAAAACGCGGGTACACCTACCTGCACTCGGCCGTCGACGGATTCTCGCGGCTCTCCTACACCGAACCTCTACCCGACGAGAAGGGAGCGACCGCTGCAGCCTTTCTCGCCCGGGCCAGGGTCTGGTTCGCAGCCCACGGGATCACGCGCATCCACCGCGTCGTGACCGACAACGGCGCGTGCTATCGCTCGGGTGACTTCGCCCTGATCGTTGGAACCCAGTCCCGGCATCAGAAGACCAAGCCCTATACGCCTCGCCACAACGGGAAGGTGGAGCGCTATCAGCGAATCCTGGCCGAAGAAGTGCTGTACGCCCGGGACTTCACCAGCGAGGACGCGCGCTCAGCTGCAATTGCGGTCTGGAACGTCCACTACAACTACCACCGACCACACTCAGGCGCAGGCGGTCAGCCACCGGCATCCCGACTACGGGAAGGCGTCACCAACGTCCAGCCCTCATACAGCTAGATGTCAGACCCCGCCGATACCGTCGCCGCATGTCCTACACCGGCCCCTTCGGTGAGCCACCACCGCTGCCACCTGGTGCGGAGGGCCCGACCTACAGCGTGCCCAGCAGGGCCGGGGTCCCCGGCCCTGGGTGGGGGTTGGAAGGAAGGGAAGGGGGTGATGGTCGAATGACAGTGACGCTCAATGTCAGCGCCAGGGTCTACCCTCTGACCATGACCCGAGATCAGCTCATCGCCACCCTCTGGCGCCTCGTCGAGGTCGTCGAGGCGACGGAGCAGCGTTGGGCTGCCCTGCGTGGCCTGACCGCCGGATCGCCCGCTCACCGGCAGATTTCCGGCGAATTGAACCAGCTCAAGGCAGCGTTTGACGGCCTCGGCGGGCCGCAACTGCTCCCCGCCGACGCCGTGGACTCGATGGTGCTGACCGCCATCGTCGTCGCCATCGAGGACGAGCGTGCCTCTACTGTCCGTGGCGCCATCCGCGTGCTGGAGGATGACGAGCGCGCCGCCCGTGCCCGGGTCGCCGAGCGGTCACGGCAGCGCCGTGCCCGTCGTGCCGATCACGAGGCGCGGATGGCCAGCGATCACGCGGCGTGGGCCAACGCTCAGCGGACCCGCTGGGCGATCACGGACGCGGTCAGTGACCTCGGTCGCCGACTTCGACCCTGATCACTACCCAGACAAGAGATCCCGCCACCTTAGCCAGGTGGCGGGATCTTGTTTTATAGCGGTGTCAGCCGTAGGACGGACCACCGGGGGGCGGCCGACGCGGTGACGAGTCCTGCTGTGGCGCAGCATCATCAACCCCCGCGACTTTGAGATGTGACGGTAACGAGGGCCGGGTGCACGATTCACCCAACATCGACGCGAGCGAATCATGCGAGGCCTGCGTCGCCTCCGGCGACTGCTCCCACGCCACATACGCCGGGATGCCCTGGTCGGTGGTGGTGCGCAGCAGGAAATGCCGCATCTCCTCGCCCTCGGACTGAGTCACCTTGCCATCGGGTCCGCCGAGTGCAGCCAGCCCACCCCGCCGGCCCCTCCGCTGCAGCCGAGCCTCATAGGCATCGGCCAATGATGTGCCGTCAGCTGACCTCTCACGCATCAGAAACGCCGCGATCAGCCCTGCCGGAATGCCTACCAGCGGTGCCTCGCTGGTCAGACTGCCGATACCCTGTGCCACTTGTGCCCGAGTGCGGTCGCGGCGCTCGCGCTGCGCCGCCCGGTGCTCATCGGCATCGGCCAGATCCGCACGCGCATCCTCGACCGCGGCCTGTCGGCGCCGCAGTGCCTCGCGGCGATCGTCACTGCTGGTCATTGGGGTCTCCTATCTATCTAGTATCTGCACTCACCCTGCCGGGGGCGCCCACACCGGGGCACGCGCCCCGGTGTGGATCAGGTGGTGGTGGTGCGGCTCAGCGCGCCAGGGCACCGGCATCCGGGACGCCGGCGATGTCGACGTCGAACACATCGATACCGTCGATACCGTCGTGCACGGTGATGGGCGAGCCGGCGATCACCGTGCTCTCACCACCGGGCACACGGTGCAGCGTGCCGCTGTGACCGGCCACGGTCAGCACCCCGTCGCGGATCGTTGCCTGGCCGGCCCACAGCGTCGAGCCGGGCAGACCCGGGATGCCGGGGATACCGGCGATGGCCCGGTAGACGCCCGGGGCCGGGGCGGACAGACCATCGGCAGCACTGGCCGTACCGGTGCCGAGGACACCCCCGGCCACTGCGGCTGCTGCTCCGGTGGCCAGCACGGCGGCTGCGACGCGGTTGCGGAAAGTGTTGGTGTTCTTCATCGTTTCTCCTTGTGGGTTGTTGCTCGTGTGGTTGCTCAAGACGGTCGAGGGGGATCGTGGTGTGTGGTGGGCTCAGTCGGTCGGCATCACCTCCCCTCGGTGGTGGTCGCCGGAGCGGTCTGCTCCGGCACGTATTCCAGGGCGGCCACCACGACCGAGCTGCCCATCACCGCGACGACCCGGTTGGCCGAGTCATCCTGCGGCGCAGCAGTGGTCGTGGTGGTCGCAGCGGTGCCGGTGGTCTCGGTCGCCGAGGATGCGTCGCCCTTGATCGCCACCACGTCGACCTGGTCCTTGCGTAGACCGGCGGCATCGGCGGGTACGGCGCCGACCACGGCGTAAGTGCCGGCCTTGCCCGACGGGCAAGCACCGCTCGCATCCTGGTCACCACCTGGCCACGACGCCACAGTTCCGACCTTGAGGCCGTTGTCAGCGGTGTCGACTGGGATCTTCCACCAGGTCTGCTTCGTCGCCGTGTGCGGCGAGAAATCGTCGACCGCGCCCGTAGTCTGTTGCGGCTGAGGCAGATACAGGCCCCAGCTGTTCGCACTGAGCTGGAGCAGTTGCAGCTTTGCTGGATCGGTCTTGAGCGAGGTGGCCACCTGGCTGGGCAGCGGTGCGCTGTGGATCACCCGCAGCCGCATCGACGCAGACGACGGGATCGAGACCGTCTTGTCGACTTGGGCCTTGGCCAGGTCATTGCAGACGTCGATCGGCGGATGCTCGATCTCGTCGCGCTTAGCCGTCGCGGTGGTCTTGAGCGCGTTGGTCTTGTCGGTCACCTTGGTCTTGACGTCGGCGACCGTGCTCTGAGATCCGATGCTGTGCAGGCCATAAGCGACGCCGCCGCCGACGGCCAACACGACCGCCGCCGCCACGGCGACCGCGACCTTCGGCACGCGGCGAGCGGGAGCGGCCACGGTCTCGCCGGTCACTGACCCCGCCGCCGGCGGCTGCGCCGCAGGCGCGGGAGCCTGGGGCGCCACCGCTGCCGGGATCTCCTCGATCACCTCCTCGACGATCTCGACGTCGTCGCCGATCTCGCTGGGATCGACCGGATCGCCGTTCTCGTCGACGTACTCGTACTGATCAGGCATCGGGGACCTCCTTCTTCACGACGACCCGGCGCACCACGCGCCGCGTAGTCGGGGCCGGGGCGGGTGCCACCGGCGGCTGCGGGTAGGTCGGCTGCGGCGCGGGCCCATACGGCTGCGGCGCCGTCGGGGGTGTGTAGACCGGGGCCGCAGAGGGTGCCCCCTCGGGTCGCACCACGCCCTTCTGGCGCAACGACGCCATAAAGTTCGGGAACAGGCTCGGTGCCACCACCAGAGATCCCAGCAGCAGCGCGAAACCGCCAGCGATGAACATGTTCTGGAACATGGTGAGCGCCATCGTGATCGCGGTGCGCAGCCCCAGGAACAGGAGGCCGTAAGCGAGGCCGATCAGGCTCAGCATCGGCACCGAGCACCGGCTCAGGTACCCGCCGGACACGGCAGTGGCCGACTTGCCCACTTGTCGCAAAAAATCGGCATCGGCATCGCCGTTCGCCGGCTCACCCGACGCGGGGATCGCCAGGATGCCACGGCTCCACAGGCGGGTGGCGATGAACGCCACCGCCGCCGCGAGCACTGTGGCGACCTTTTCGGCATATCCCTGTTGGGCCACCACCCAGGCCAGTACGCCGATACCGCCAAAGGCGAGCAGCGTGCCGACGATGCGGATGATCTCGCCAGCACCTGTTTGGATGTGGACGTTGACCGGCTGCGGTTGTGGGTTCGTCATTTCTTCTCCTCGTTGTCTCGTGCGCGTGCGCGCTCGGCTGCGCGCTGATCCCGGATGGCGTTGACCGCCAGTGCGATCGGCCCGCTGTAATGGCCCAGCAGTCTGGGCACCGTGGTCAAGGCCAAGACGCCGATCACCAGCGCGGCCAAGGTCGCCGTCGGTCGGCCGCAGCGTCGTGGTGACGCTGGACCCGGGCAGCGGCCGGGTCCGCGGCAGCTCGGGTTCGATCCCGGCCAGGCGCCGCGTCTCGGCGCTCACGCCGGTGGGTGCGGGTGCCTCGCTCATCGGTTCCCCTCCCGGAACTTCTCGGGAAGCCGGTGCGCTTCGCCACGCACGGTCAGCCACGCCGCCACCGCGGCGTCCTGGCTCGTTCGGTCGTACGTCGAACGGTCAGCCGCGCTGTTCATGAACTCCAAGGCCTCGTCGGTCGTGAGCACGTTGCGCGCGAGCCAATCGGTCTTCGGCGGGTGCGCCTGACTCCAGTCGCGGACCGCCCAACGGATCGACTCGGCCACATCCCGCAGGCGCTCCTTCATGTCGCGGATCATCGCTCCTCGTCCTCCTTGCCCCAGTAGGTCTGCTCGTCCGCATCGTCGACGGCGATCGGCTCGGGTTCCGGCAGCAGCTCGTCGGCGCCGTAGACCTCGAAGCCGATGCGCTCGGAATCCGGGATCTCGCGCCAGCTGCCGTCGCGGTTCTTGGCCGACGGCGCGACGGCCCTGCGCGGCACCGCCGCCCAGCCCCAGGCGCGGATCGCCCACGCCGCCGTCGCGCACGCGACGACCAACGACCACTGGAGGTAGCCGAGCAGCCCGCCGAAGCCGATGAAGTCGGCGGGGAAGTAACGGCCCGTGCCCAGGCCCACGCCGAGCTTCGGCCAGCCGAGGTGCAGGTACGCCGAGGCGATCCACCGCCCCACCAGCAGTGCGCCGGCCGCGACCAGCCACGGCCAGGCCCACAGCCGTCCGATGCGCGGCGACGCCCACTGCAGCGCTCGGTAGACGCCGTGGCCGAGCAGCACGCCGGGCCCGACCCACACCGCGGCGAGCACCGCGAGCACGCCGAGCTTCCCGATGCGCCGGCGCTCGCCGCCGGAGCCGTGGGTCTGCCGGTACCACCACGACCGGCCCACGCCTGCGTGGCTGGTGGCGCCGGACAGACCCGCCTCGGCCCGGCCGGCCCGGACCGCGGCGCGCGTCAGCTTGTCGGCCCGCATAAGCGCAGACGACTCAGGCGCGGCCCCGTCGCGAAGGAAGTCGGCGCGCTCGGCCTCCCATCGAGACTCGTCGCGGGCGGGCCACTTCATCGGCCCTCCCCGAGGCAGCGGTCCAGATCCGCGGTCGTGGCGATCGGCAGGCAGCGGGCCACCCGCCCGCGCGTGTCGCCCTGGTGGCCGGTGGCCATCGATCCTCCGGCCATCGCGCCCAGGACGAACACCAGTGCCAGGGCGATCAGGATTATCACGGTCTTGAAACCGCCTGCGCGCATTGGCCTCAACCTCTCTACTTGACATAATGTCGTTGTCGGAGACATTACCCAACCGGGGTAGGGTATGCAATAGTTATGTCAAGTAGATCGATGAGAGAGTGGGAGCGACATGGCTGACCGACTGACCGCCAAGCAGGTGGTGCCGCTGACCGAGGAAGAGCGCGCCGAGCTGCGCGACATGGCCTCCGCGCACGAGATCACCCCGGGGTTGCTGGCGCGCGCGCTCCTGCTGCGGGGGATGGGCGAGCTGCGGTCCGGGGATGCGATGTCCCTCAGGGCCGTGGCCGCCGAGAAGATCGCGGCCGCCAAGCGGATCACCGCTGGCGCGCGGGCCGCCGTCGCCCAGCGATGGGGGAAGTGACCGTGGGCATCCGAGACATCTCCCGCTCGGCGCAGCAGCGCAGCGCCCCGCAGCCCGCCGACGAGCCCTACGTCGGGATGGCCGCCAAGGGCGATCCCCGCCCGCGCCGCACCGGGATGCCGCACGCACTCGTGACGGGCGTCACGGGATCAGGCAAGTCGAGGACCGTCCTGGCACCGGCGGCCCTGGAGTGGGGCAAGCGCCCCGCGGTCATCGTGAGCAGCAAGGCCGACCTGGCCGGGCTCTGCGCCCCGACCCGGGCCCGCTACGGGCCGACCTACCTCATGGACCTCTCGGGGGAGGTCGACGACGCCGAGCTGAAGGGCGCCCCGGTGATCCGCGTGGCCAGCGACCCCATCGCGCTCATCCACGACGACGACTCGGCGATGGAGCTGGCCACCCTGCTGCAGGAGGTGGGCCCCCTGGCCGCCGGCGACAGCACCGGCGGCGGCGGTGACTCCGGTTTCTGGAAGTCGCTCGCCCAGCAGCCGCTGGCCGCGATCCTGCGGGCCGCGCACGGCTACTACGACGTCGAGGCCAACGAGGACCGCGACGGCGGCGGCGTCCGCTGGGCGATCGATGCCACGATCAACAGCGACGCCCCGGCTTCCATGGCCAGCGGCGAAGACGACCAGGACGGCCCGCCGCCGCTCGACCTGGTCACCGCGAGCTGGGACACCGCCGTCCACCGGCTCGAATCGATCGGCAGCCGGCACGGCCGCGCACTGCTCACCGCCAAGGGGCGGCCCGACGAGCAGAAGGCCTCCATCGGCATCAACATGCAGGTCGCGCTGAACAGCTGGGTCATGGACGCCGTCGCCGGGTCCGGAGATCTCCCGGTGTTCCGGCCGGAGATGCTGGAGGCGCCCGGCGCGAGCCTGTTCATCGTCTCGCCGCTGACCGGTGCCGCCGGGCCCGCTGCCGCGGCCACCCTCACCGCGATGGTCAACCACTGGCGCAAGCGGGTCGGCAAGCTGCCGTCGCTGCTGATGATCGTCGACGAGCTGCCCAACACCAGCCCGCTGCCCCGGCTGGCCAACTGGATCGGCGAGGCGCGCGGGCTCGGGGTGCGGATCATGGCGGCCGTGCAGGCGACGTCACAGTTCGAGCCCCGCTGGGGCTCGGCCCAGCTCAAGGTCCTCAAGGACGTCTTCCCGCAGATCCTCGTCCTGCCGCCCGGCGTCACGGAGCAGGAACTCCTCGAACGCGCGGCCTGGGCCGCTGGCCAGGCCGAGCGAGCGACGACCAGCACCGACACCGCTGGCCGGGCATCGCAGGGGCGCGACCGCACCAACCGCATCGACGCGGCCGAGCTGATGCCGCCGCCCGGCTACGGTCGGCTGCTCATCTCCGGCACCCCCGGGCACCTGGTGCATCTGCCCGACCTCGACGCGACCGACCTCCGGCGCGCATAGCGCCGCCGACGACAAGAGACCCCGTGACGATCGCCGTCACGGGGTCTCTGGTCTCTGCACTGCCGCTCACATCTTCTGACCGGCGCCCTGGCGCTGCGCCTGCTCCTTGCGCCGGTCCTGCGCCTTGTTCGCCGCGTGAACCCGCTGACGGCTCGCCTCGACCCGTTCGCGGGCCCGCTGCTGACGCAGATCCCCGGCGCTCTCGGCGCCCGTCCGGCCCGCGGACGCCGGCCCGGTCTCGGCGGCCTGGGTCCGTCGCTGCCCTTCGGCCTGCTCGCGGCGCACCGCCTCGGCGCGCTCGGAGCGCGCCCGGTCCTCGTTGCGGGCCCGCTCGGCGTCGGCGACCCCGCGCTCGACCTGCGCCCGTTCCCGGGCCAGTGCCGCTCGGCGCTGGCGCTGCGCGTGCTCGAACTCGCGGGACTGCAGCGCGTCCTCGCCGAACCGCTGCGCGACCGCCTGCTCGCCCTCGGTGGCCAGCAGCGTCCGCATCTGCGCCGATCGCTCGACGTCCAGTTCTTCCTGTGCCATCAGATCCTCCCTCGTCTGCGAGCGAGCTCGCGATAGGCGTCGGCCCTGCGCCGCAGCGCCTGGGCCTCCTTGCGGTACTCGTCGGCGGTCGAGACCGACGACACGAAGTTGTAGGTGCCGCCGCCGTACCACCGCGCCGACCTCTCGTAGCGGCTGTCGGCCTGCGCCTCCAGCCGCGCGGCCTGCCGCTCCAGCAGGTCGGCCTCGACCTCCGGCGGCAGCTCATCGCTGTCGTTCATGTCACTTGCTTCCTTTCATCCTGCGCCCGGCCTGCTGCGATCGCCGCTGGCCGTTCTGCTCGATCTCCGTTGCCAGCGCATCGCTGCGCCCGCGCATCCGCACGCCGCGCTCCTCCGACGTCTCGGTCATGAAGGTCTTCTCGCTCACGGGATCGCCCACGCGCTGACGGCCCTTGTGGTTCTGCAGGCCCATCTTGTGCGCGGCCGTCAGCGCCTCCCGACCGTGCGGCACCACCTTGAGATTCCGCATCAGCTCGGCCGACGAGAACCGCTCGGCGGCCTCGGGGTCGTAGACGGGGATCGCGTCGCGGCGCTCCTGGGCCTCGCGGTTGGCCTTGGCGGCCTCGGCCTTCTCCGCAGCGGCCGCCTTACGATCGGTGACTGCATCCTCATGCACCTGCTTGGCCTCGGCCCAATCGGCATTCGCCTTCCGGCGGATCTCGTCCCGATCGCCCTTGGCGTCCTCGACGACCTCATGGGCGACCCGCTTGGCCTCGGCGGTGGTCTGTCGGGCAGCTGCGTCGGCGTCAGCCTTGATCTCCCTGGCCTCGACCTGGGCCTGTTCGGTGATGGTGCCCGCCTGGGTCTGGGCCGCGCTGACGATCTGGCCGGCCTCGGTCCGCGCATCGGCCTCCAGCGACTCGATCCGCTGCACCCGCTCGACGAGCCCGGCATCGACGTCGACGGCCAAGGGGCCCTCGCCGACGTCCACCCGGGCGCTCGCCCGGCCGTCGGCGCCGCGGACCAGCTCGACCCCGGGGACCTGTTCGCCGGTCGCCAGCGCCCGGGCGGCCCGGCCCTCGTAGGTGCCGCCGGTGGCCTGCACCGCCTCGGTGTAGGCGGCCTGGGCCTGCTCGTCGTCCCACGGCGGCTTGCCATCGACGGTGAGGTACTGCGGCCTGGGCCGGTCCGGTGCCACGGTCGGCGTGAGCGGCACCAGCACCGGCTCGGGCACGTCGAGGGTCTCGCCGCGCTCCAATGCCGCCGCGTTGGCCTCGCATCGCGCCTCGACCTCGGCCTTGGTGAACTCCGGGCCGATGCCGGTCTTGCCGCGGGCGCGCGCCTTGCGCTCCAGCCCGTCGTCGCCGACCCATGCGTAGCTGACGCCGGACTGCCCGTGCACCTGGACGTCGACGGCCATCGCCTGGCATCGGGTCACGTAGTCGGACCAGCCGTCGGACTGCGCCAACGCCTCGCGGAGCTTGAGTCTCACCTGGTCGTGGTTGGAGTAGCCGCGCGCTGCTCGCTGGGCCAGGTCTGCCTTGGCCACCTGGCCCTCGCTGAACCGCCGGCAACTGTCCACGTAGGCGGCGTTGTCGTAGCGCCACTGCTCCAGCACGACCTCGTCGACCATGCCCTGGAGCCGATAGATGTTCTTGATGTCGCCGTCGATGGCGCGCCCGGCCTTGTAGTGCTTGACCAGCTCGTCGCCGTCGGCGCTCGTCCACCGCAGCGTGACCTCCTGCTCGGCGACGTTGGCCACCATCACGTGGGTGTGCCAGTGGCCCTCCACCCACCGGCGGTCGTCGCCCTCGCCCTCCCAACGCCCGTTGTCGCGCTGGGTGACCAGCTTCGCCTGCCGGCCGGGGAACGTCCGCGCCACCCATTCCCGGGCGAGCTGGTGGGCGAGCCAGCCGTGGAAGTCGTTGGTCGGGTCCAGCTCCTCGTGGCTGTGGCTGAGCACGTAGGAGTACGCCTCGCGGACGAGGCTGGTCTGCCCGAAGGCGAGCGCCGTGCGCCGCATGTCGGGGACAAAAGTCTCGGGCGTGCAGTCGCCGACCGTGCTCACGTACTCCGCCCGCTGGCTCGGACCCCGCGGGTTGTCCTGGTCGTGGGCCGGCGCGGTGCCCATGTAGCCGTCGAGGGACACGGGGTCGTCGACCGCGCTGCCCACCAGGGTGGTCATCGCTCCACCAGAGCCTCGACGCTCGCCCGGAGCCGGGCCAGCTCCGCGGAGTTGGCGTCCAGCGCCGCGCGCAGCTGCTGCATTTCTCCGGTGACGCTCACCGGCAATTCCTTGTACCGATTGGTGAATTTAACGAGCTGATTGAAATTGTTCCCCTGGCGCGCCAGTTCCATTCTTTGATCGCCGACGGATTTGGCGACGGCCCGCAATTCCTCTTTCAGTCCTTTGCGCAGCTGCTCGCGCACGAGCACTTCCACTCCGGCCGTCCGGCGCTGCAGGTAGGCGTCGACAGCGGCCTGCACGATCACGGTGATGCTTCGGCCCTCGACCTCCGATCGGCGCTGGAGCGCGGCCCGGGTGCCGTGGCGCGGGCGCCAGCCGATCAGCTTGTCCAGCTCCGGCCGCTGCGCCCCCTTGCGCGCCCTCCGGGGCTTGGCCTCGCGGGCGTCGAAGCGCGGATCGATCCGCGCCGCGGCCCGGCACCAGCTCGCCGCCCGCTTCTCGCTGACGCCGTCGATCGCCGAGGCGATCTCCGCGTACGGCGCGCCTTCGGCGCGCCGTCGCAGCGCGTCCCGCACTGCGGATCGCGACGGCTCCGGGCCCCGGGGGCCCGTCACCGCCGCGACGACCTCGGAGGCCAGCACCGTCAGATCCACGACGGCTGACGCCGTCGGATCTTCGCTGCTGGCCTCCTCGGTCATGGGAGCCACGATACCAGAACATCTGCGACCGGAGGTTGCAGCCACGGTGAACGTCCCCGCCGTTAAACGTCGGCGGCTTCGCCGCCTCCGTTCAACGCCCCTCTCGCTGGCGCTCGCGGGGTCCGCGGGGGTCCACCAGGGGGGTGCTGCGCCCCCCTGGACCCCCAGCCAACAAACGGCCCTGACCTGCGACGATGCGATCATCGCCCCGAATGCGCCCACGCGCCGGCTCGGCCGCGCATCCGAGAACCGCCGCCGACCGGCAGAAAAATGGCCCCTGCGTCACGGCGCCTTATTACTAATGGGCCTATTCCGTCGGCGCCATACCGCGCCGTTTATGCCGCGAATCGCCTGTGCAACCTGCTGACCTGCGAATAACCGCCGCGAACACATAGCCACCGCCAGCGGTTCCGAGGGCCTGAAACAGAATTGGTGCTGGCTATGTCCGATTTCAACCCCTGGTCAGAGGCCATTTTCACTGGCTGGGTGCCTTCTGGCCGTGACGCAGGTGTCAGGGTGCCAAATATCGGCCCCTGACGGCCTCGACGGCCGGTGCGGGGGCCTCTGCGGGCACCATCAGTGACCGGTGCGATCCCGCGGCTGTGGCCGCCGATCCGGTGGCGGGCGCGTCGTCACATCGCCCGAGAGGCTCGGGACGCGCAAGGGGATGGGCAGCGGATGCCGGTGCCCATCAGGTCGTTGCCCGGCCGGCACGGGCCAGGGCCGCCCTGCTTCCTCTCGCACGTCCATCGCGGCCGAGGATCGCTGCAGGCCGCTGAGCGGGCCGCTGCGGGCCGCGGAGCCCCTCGTGGCCGCTGCAACTGCGCGGTCGCCGCCCGGAGCCGTCACCGGCGCCGTCAGCCCCCGGAAGGAACCCCTGGTCGACGGCCCGGCGATCGGCGGGGATAAATCCACGGAAAAGAGACGGAAGAATTGCACCGCAGGACGCAGGAAAATGGTTATGAATAAATGCCCGAGCGCCCGGAAAGAATGTCGCTGAGAAATGCACATCGACATCGAAACAATGACCGACGACCCCACTGGATAAATGCCGCCGACAAATGCAGCAGGCCCCGATCCCGTGGTGGGATCGGGGCCTGCCTGCAGCCATCTGCTCACATCAGAGCACTGACTCCACCAGCGTATGCGAGTGGCGGCCGTGCGGCTGCCTGGTTGCGTCCGCCAGCTCCTCGCCGGACGCCCTCCACTTCCGCACCAACGTCCGGTCCACGCCGACCGCGTCCGCGACGGCCCGCTGGCTCTCGCCCGCAGCGGTCAGCCGCAGGACCTCCGCCACCACCTCCACCGGCTTGATGGTCCCCGTGGCGGCGTGGACCGCCCTGGCCAGCTCGATGGTCGACTCGTCCACCGGAGCGGCCGACTCCAGCGGCTGATCCGCCACTGCGGCGGGCCCAGCCGCCATCGTGGGCGACTCGGCCACCGGGTGGGTGATTGCGGCGGTGGGCGCGGTGGGCGACTGGTTGGTTGCGGCGGTCTCGTCGACGGCCGCCGGAGCCTTCGCCACCGGCTGCTGGTGGTGGATGGTCGACTCGCCGGTGGACTCGGCCACCCCCCCGCTGACCTGCGGTGGTTCCCCGGAATCACCCACGGAACCAACCACGGAGTCGGCCGAGTCGCCCACGGGATCACCCACCGAATCGCCCACGGCAGCCGCCTCTGCGCCGGTGGTGGTCGAGTGGCTGGTCGGAGCGGCCGAATCGCCCACGACGGTCATCGCCGGTGATGGGCGATCCGCCACGGTGGTGGTGACCGGTGGGACGACCGGCATCGGCCGATCATCCGCCACCGGCGCTGCCGGCTCGTTGGCCACCACGGCCTGATCGCGCCGGATCAGGTCGCTGGCCGCCCACAGCGCCAGCGTCGCCCCGATGATGGGCAGGTCCACCGTCAGCGGCGCCAGCCACGCCAGGTGCCGCTCGATGCCGAACAGCTCTCGTGCGGCATAGGCCAGCGCCTCGTAGCTGATCGCGAACGAGATCACGGCCACCACCGCGGCCAGCCCGGCGGTCACGGCCCGCACCCACCCGCCGAACCGCTTGGCGGTCAGCACCGTCAGCTCGGTCATCATCAGCAGCAGCAGCGGGAACACCGCCGCGCCGACCGACGCCAGCACGGACCCGCCGGTGACCGAGTGGGCGTGCAGGGCGTTGCCCGCCACCGACAGGGCCACCCCGGCCACCAGCACCACGGCGTAGTACCCGCGCTTGTGCTCCTCGGACCTGTTCGGCTTGGTCATGCGACCATCTCCTTCGCTAGATCCTCGATACGTCCGGGACGGAACCCGGACCAGTGATCGTCGCCGACCACCACGACCGGCGCCTGCAGGTAGCCCAGGGCCATCACGTAGTCGCGGGCCTCGGGGTCCTGGCTGATGTCCACCACCTCGTAGTCGAGGCCGTGCTTGTCGAGAGCCTTGTAAGTCGCGGTGCACTGCACGCACGAGGGCTTGCTGTAGACGGTGATCATGCGGCATCACCGCCCTCGATCTCAGGGGCGCGTGCCAGATCGCGGGTCCATTTGTCGAGGATTGCCGCGACCCTCTCATCGGTCTCGTGGGCCGGACGGCGGCCAGAGCCGGTGGCCGGGGCCTGCTGCTGCTCGGCGTCGGCGATGGCCTGTTCCACGGCGCGGTCGGACGCCGCCACCGCTGACGCAGCGGCGTAGAACTCACCGAAGCCGTACTTGGTCGCGGTGACGCGGGTCAGCGCCGGGCACCGGCTTGGCAGACTCTGAGCCCTGGCGATCGTGCCCGACGGCGTGTTCACCATGCGGGTCCAGCGGGCCAGCTGGCCGTACCCGGTCAGCTCCTCCTCGAAGTCAGACTTCGAGTTGCCGTCGCGAGGAACGAGCCGCACCTTGCCGAACTCGCCGAAGTGCTCGATGACGAACTTGGCCCCATCGCTGCCGATCCAGCCGGTCAAGCGCGGCTTCTTGCGGTTGTCGTTGCCGTCCCGCTCGTCGCGCCAGAGCCCGCTGCCGGTCGCCTCCGGCACCAGCCGGTCCAGAAACGCGCGCTTCTCGACGGGGACAGAACCCTTGCGGGTGCCCCGCATCCAGCCGACGTACGCGTCGTGGAGCATGTCCAGGGGCAGCGAATCGAGTCCGCTCCCGGCGAAGACCTCGCCGAACTCGGCCCAGAACGCGACCACGCTGTCGTTGTTCTCGCGGTAGGAGTCCAGCGCCGCGCTCACCTCGGCAGTCTCCGTCAGCGAGTCGATGGCGCCCAGCTGCATGGCCTGCCACACGAGCCACTCGCGCACGCCGTCGCGCTTGACGTAGTCCGCCTTGATGGCCGGGTCCTTGGCGATCTCGGTGCCCTTGTCCATGAACCGCTTGTTGAACTTGACGATGAACAGCCGCCGGTCGACCGCTCCGGTCTTGTCCTTGATCTTCGGAAGCCTGTTGACGCTGAAGATCATCGGCACGTACAGCTTGACCGAAACCGGATCCTTGTGCTTGCGGTTGACCTGGATCGAGTCGTGCGACGAGATCGCCTTGAGCAGTCCTGACGACGCCATGAACCCGTCCGGGTTCGACTCGTCGGACAGGTTGGCGACCGCGCCGATGAGCTGGGTCAGCATGAAGCTGTCGGTGGCCCCGCCGAACGCCTCCAGCGGGATCGAGACGCACCGACGTCCCGTCGACCCGCCCAAGATGCACCTCAACATCTCAAGGACAGTGCCCTTGCCGTTGGACCCGTCCTCTGCGTACAGCATGACGACCTTGTCGTCGCGGAACGAGCGGGGGCGCATCGCCCAGTTCACCAGCTCCAAGATCGTGCGAGCACCCTGCTCTGAGCCCATTGTTTCCACCAGCCAGCTCCACGGGTCCCACGAGGTGCCGTCAGCCCTGGTGATGACCGGCAGCGGAGGCTCGGTGAGAGGCATCCGCGTGCGCACCTTGGACAGCACCACCCGATCGGGCGAGTGCGGCTCGCGCTCCCCGGTGGACACGTGGTAGACGCAGTCCTCGAAGAACACCAGATCTGAGTCCTCGCACTGGCGCCGCAGCGGCGCGAGGTCGCGGATCGCCCGCAGGCACTCGTCGAGGTACGAGCCCTTGGCGGTATAGAAGACCTCGCGCATCCAGCCCGTCAACCGGTTGGAGGAGCCGAACGCCTCCACGTGGCAGCCCTCGTCGGCGTCGTAGACCGCGAGCATCGCGCTGTCTCGGTTCTCGCCGTCGTCGGTCGGGATCAGAACGACCCGGTTGTACGCCAGGAGCAGCTCGGCCGCCTGTCGCGGATACAGCTCCCTGATCCCGCGCGGTTCCTGCTCGCGGGCCTTGCACCACGCCGCGAGAGCGAGGTTCGTCGCCTTCAGCAGCTCGGCCTTGGCCCGCTGCGGGCTCCCTCGGAGCGCCTCCGGGCGGTCCGTCCCGCGCAGGAACTTCTTGGTGGCCGCGGCGATGACCTCGTCCTCAGTCATCGCCCGCATGTCCCGCGCGCCGCTCGCGCCATCGGAGGCGGATGCAGTAGTATGCGTAGTTGTACCCATTAATCGCTCCTTCCAGGCGATCAGAGGCACCCTCGCGGACCTGTTACCAGCAGGCCCAGTAGCGGGGGTGCTTTTCTTGTATGGTCAGGCCGACGTGGCCTGCAGATCGAACTGCTTAGTGATGTAGGCCTGCACGTCCGAGCGCCGGACGTAGCGGTGCTTGCCGATCCAGATCGACGGGATCTCCGCGTTCCGCAGCAGCTTCTGCCACCTCTTGATCCCGAAGCCGGTCTCCGTGCGAACCTTTTCGCTGAGGCCCATGTCGTCGGGCAGTGCGCTCGTCACCGCTCGAACCGGTTCGCTGACGATCACGTCCGCTGGCGTTGTGGCCATCGCTGCCTCCCTAGTCGGTGGATATGGATTAATCCGATTAATCCGTGCTTCCAAGGTAGCACGGACCCAGCCGAGCGAGCGTCGACACGTTGGCAACGTCGGGCAGACAGGAAGTCAGTGCAAGACCGTACGATTTAGCGATGCCTGCCAAGAAAGTCGAGATCGGCGAGAGCGGCCGCACGGTTGCGCTCAACGTAGCCTTCCACCGAGCCTCCCAGGGGATGACGGCCGCGGAACTGGCCGCGAAGGTCAATGCCAACGGCAGGGCCCTCGCCCAGCAGACGATCGGAGAGATAGAGAACCTCCGGCGCCGCTGCGACGTCGACGACCTGATCGCGCTCGCGCAAGGCCTCGGCGTATCACCAGCCACGCTGCTGATGCCTCGCTCCGACGATCCGCACGAGTCGGTCGCCTTCACCGGCGGCGACATCGACGAACCCGGCAGCACCGGCCGGCAGCGCATGCCGGCGCATGTCGTCTGGCAGTGGCTCTGCGCGAGGATGCCGCTGATCCACCCCAGCGAGCACGACAGCGACCCGACGCACTACGAGCAGTACGTCGAATACTTCGACCAGCGGGCCACGCCCGCCTGGTCGAGGATCGACCGGTCCCGGGACGACGAGGCCTGATAGATCCAGCGTCGCGACGCCGGTGCTGGACCGACCCAGCAGCCCTCGGCCCGACGAGGAGAAGGCGACGATCGGGCCGCCCTCGACGCCCCTGCTGGTCCAGTGCCGCTCCCGCTGGTCCAGTCGAAAACGGCGTTGGACCACCCATTGGACCAGCTGTATGCGCAGGTAGAAGCATGTTTTCGACGGGCGTGGTCCAATGGTCCAATCGATGAGGCCCAAACTCCAAAGCGCGCGCATGCGCGCACGAGCGCGCACATGTATTAAAAGTGCGATGTGATTGGACCATTGGACCAGTGAAGAAGAAAATATAGTCTGACCTGGCGTTATGGGTGGTCCAATGGGTGGTCCAATGGGCAAAATGACTGGACCACCCATTGGACCACTGGACCAGGCCCTGCTCCGGGGCCCTGCTGCCGATCGGGTGCTCCCAGCGGATGCTGCCCTTCCCTGACCGTCCCGCGAATCAGTGCGATGGCTGCTCAACCCGCAGCACGAGACGCAGGAGAGAGGTGCACTCCGAGGGATGCTCCCGCGCCGGTCCACCGCCGACATGGCAGCCGAGCCCACCAGCAGCCTCCCGTCCAAGCTCCCCACCGCAGCCTGCACCTCACACCCGTCCTATCGCCGCCGGGCGAGCTGCTGAACTCAGCGGCTCAGGACAAGTAGTAGGACACTGCAGGAAGGCGGGTGCTTCCCACGGGAACCGGGGCGGTCGCCGCCGGGCCGGAGGACGGCGCGCGACCGACCGGGCCTGCTGCCCACCGCGGCATCCTCACCGTCCGCTGCCGGACCGCCACCGCCGACGATGGCTTCCTGCGCCCTCCGGCTCGGTCGGGTACGGGCCCACGGGTACAGATTGTGCCGCTGCCTCATTTCGTACCCGGCGCCGGTACCCGGCCGCGCCGGGGCAGCCGGGCCCACCGGCCGCCGGACCCCAGCCAACCCGGCGCGGCCGGGTCCCGCTGCCCGCGCCGCAGAACGAACGAGCCCCCGGCAGCAGTGCTGCCGGGGGCCTGTGCACCGAGGCGGATCAGCTGGCGACGCCATCGGTGTGGCCGTTCTCCAGCAGGGCCCGCAGCGACGGGCTCGGAACGCGCACCGGCACCCCGCGCTCCCGCTTGAACAGCGTTGTCAGCCGGCCCGCGGCGATCAGGCGCCACACCTGGCGCTCGCTGATCCGCAGCCGGGCGGCCACCTCGGGGACGGTGAAGGCCTGCAGGTCGTCGGCGAGGCCGACGGGACTGGCAGTCGTGGACATGACGGAACTCCCAAAGGATCTTGGTGTTCCGCACGGATCTATTGCATCAGTTCTGCGGCGGGCCTCGCACGATGCGGCGGCCCTGTCGTTATCCCCCCGCTCGCACCAGGTCCGCTGATGCTCCACAGGCTGTCCGCCTGAACGCGCTCGACCGCCCTCGCAGGCGACCGGTGGGGTCCGTATGCGCCCCATTATCCACATCTGCCATGCCGTGTCAATGGTCTGCCAACAAAGGCGCATTCAATGGCCCACGCAGGGCCCACGGGCACTCGTTGCGACGGACCCATGAAAGCAGAAAACCCGCTGTGACCAGCGGGTTTTCCTTGCTCCCCCAACTGGACTCGAACCAGTAACCGTTCGATTAACAGTCGAATGCTCTGCCAATTGAGCTATGGGGGATTGTGCTCACGGTGTCGGTGGTGATCCATCGGCAACCGCTGGAGAACTGTATCTTACCCACCCCGGGACACTGCAAATCGGCTGGTCAGAGAGGTGGCATCGATCGGCTCTCCACCGCAGCGTGCCGATCGGGCAGGATGGGTGTCACCGTGCGGTCGGATCTGTGGGGATCACCGAGTGAGTCCACGATCGCCGAGCCGCCCGTCTACACGATCGAGCCGCACCCACACCATCGAGTCGGCTGCATAACCTCTGGAGGCTGTGTTCACATGCTGCGTACGGTTGCCGCTATCGGAATCGGATATGTCCTGGGCGCCAAGGCCGGGCGCCGACGCTACGAACAGATCAACCGCGCCTACCGCGCCGTCGCCGACTCGCCGGCGACCAAGAAGGCCGTGGGTGTGGGCAGGCAGAAGCTGTCGGAGCAGTTGAGCACCCAACCGCCGCTCACCACTCTCGTCGCGATTGACGAGAAGACCGTGGTCCTCGGGCCCGACGAACAGGCTCGCTGAGTCCGACGCCGCCGTCACGGGGTCTGGCGAACACGACGCCGCAACTCGGCCAATCACAGTGGACGGCCACCCGAGAGGCGCTACGTTGGCCCCGATGAGCATCTCTGAGGACGCCGCGACCACTGCCGGCGACTCCGCTGCCGGCGACGCGCCCGGCGACACCGCTGGCGGTGCATCCGGTGTGCCCGTCGCGAGGTCTCGGCGTCCCGTGAGCCGGCCGGCTCGTCGATGGATCCTCGTGGTGGTTGTCGCTGTCGCGATCGCGGCGCCCACCGCGGTGGCCGTCACCTATGCGACGAAGTATTACGACGCCCGCTCGTCGGCGCGGCACTCGGTGACCTCGCCGGCCTTCGCCGCGGATGCGATGGACACCGCGCGTCGCTATGCGGCCGAGCTGCTCACGTATGACGCCGCCGGCTACGACCGGCTCGACGCGCGGATCAGGCAGATCTCCACACCGGCCTTCGCCGACACCTACATCCGCGCCTCGGCGCAGGCACGGGAGGGCAACGCCGCGGTGTCGGGGTCGTCGCACGCGGAGTCCAAGGAAGCAGGCATCGAGTCGATCTCGCCGACCCGAGCGGTGGTGCTCGCGACCCTCGACCAGACGGTGACCTCTCCGCAGCTCACCGCCGACGTCCCCGCAGGCGTGCCGTATCAATCCCGGGTGCGCATCACGCTGGTCCGCCAGGACGGCCATTGGCGTATCGACGACTTCGCGGTCGTCTGACGAAATATGTGATCTAAGCCTCACACACCCACTAGCGTATGGGTACCAAGTGAGAGGACCGTCACTGTGACTGCAGCACCGATCGATTCGCCTGTCAGTGCCGACCGCAGTACCGGTCGCGACGCCGCCGATCCGGCTGCCGAGGCGGCCCGGTACGGGCGGCGGCACTGGAACAACCAGATCCGCCGCCACGCGATGATGATCGGCGACCAGACCGCGTTGCGTTTCGCCGGAGAGTCGATTACCTGGGCCCAGCTGTCACACCGAGTCGACGCGCTCGGCGCGGCGTTGAGCCGTCGCGGCGTCGGCGCGGGCGACCGCGTGTTGATCCTCATGCTCAACCGGCCCGAAGTTCTCGAGACGGTGTTTGCGGTGAATGCGCTCGGCGCCGTCGCGGTGCCGGTCAACATCCGGATGGCGGTCCCGGAAGTCGCCTACGTGGCGAGTGACAGTGGCGCCGGTGTGGTGGTGGCCGACGAGGCGCTCGCACCGCTGGCGTACGCGGTCGCCCAGCAGGTGGAGGCGATCGAACTCGCGGTCGTCACCGGCGGTGCCGACGGGCTGGCGCCCGCGCCCGTGCGCGCCGAAGCCTACGAAGACCTGATCGCCGAGGACGGGCCGGCACCGAGGGTCGATGTCGCCGACGACGCTCTGGCGCTGATCATGTACACCTCGGGCACAACCGGAAAGCCCAAGGGCGCGATGCTGTCTCACGCGAATATGCAGGCGCAGGCGATGACCACCGTCGTGTCGTTGCAGACGGACGTCGAGTCGATCTCGGTCCTTGCGGCCCCGCTGTTCCACATCGCGGCGATCGGCTCGGCCACAGCATCGATCTACATGGGGTCGACGATGGTGATCAACCCGCTGGGGGCATTCGATCCCGACAACCTGCTCGACATGCTCGAACGCGAGGGGGTCACCTCGATCTTTCTCGTCCCTGCGCAGTGGCAGGTGGTGTGCGCGGCGCAGCGTGCGCGCCCGCGGGACCTGTCGCTGAAGGTGATCTCCTGGGGTGCAGCGCCGGCGTCGCAGACCCTGCTGGCCGAGATGAACGAGACATTCCCCGACGCGCTCAACGTCGCGGCGTTCGGACAGACCGAGACCGCGCCACTGACCTGCGTGATGCACGGCGACGATGCGATGCGCAAGATCGGGTCGGTGGGCAAGGTGGTGCCCGGCGTCGCGGCCCGGATCGTCGACGACGACATGAACGACGTGCCGGTGGGCGAGGTGGGCGAGATCGTCTATCGCGGCGCGAATGTCACCTCCGGCTACTGGCACAATCCCACCGCGACCTCGGATGCGTTCCGCGGCGGATGGTTTCATTCCGGCGATCTCGTTCGAATGGACGATGAGGGCTTCATCTACGTGGTGGACCGCAAGAAGGACATGATCATCTCCGGGGGAGAGAACATCTACTGCGCGGAAGTGGAGAATGCGCTCTACGCGCATCCGGAGATCGTCGAAGCCGCCGTCATCGCCAACAGTGACCCCCGGTGGGGAGAGGTGCCGGTCGCGGTCGTGGTGCTCAGTGAGGGATCACATCTCGGCGTCGAGGAACTCAGCGCATTCCTCGACGATCATCTCGCGCGGTACAAGCATCCCAAACGGCTGGTTGTCGTCGACGAGCTGCCGCGCAACCCCAGCGGCAAAGTCGTCAAACCGACGTTGCGTGAGCGCTTCGGCGGTCGTGACGAGGGACTGGCGTCGGCGGATCGCTGACCCGGCACCCGCACATGCGTACGGGCCACCGATCACGCAGCGGGCGTCGATGTGATGCGATGAAGTCATGCGTGCCCTGGAATCGCTGACACAGTGGCCGGTCGACAATGTTGCCGCGGCGGTGGTGCGGCCCTCCGGCGAGGTCGCCGCTCACGGCGACACCGACCGGGTCTTCGAGCTGGCGTCGGTCACGAAAACTCTTGTCGCGCAGGCTGTGCTGATCGCCTGTGAGGAAGAGGCGATCAGCCTCGACGACCCGGTGGGTCCACCGGGGTCGACCGTGCGGCACCTGCTCGCGCACGCCTCGGGGCTGGCATTCGATTCCGACACCGTCGAGGCGCCGGTGGCCACCAAGCGCATCTACTCCAGCTTCGGTTTCGAACTGCTCGCCGCGCATGTCACCGAGTGGACCGACATCGCCTTCGCCGACTATCTCGCCGAGGCGGTGTGCGCGCCGTTGGGCATGATGTCGACCGCGCTGGTCGGCCCTGCCGGGCACGGCGCGCGCTCGAGTGTGGCCGACCTGTCGCGGTTCGCCGGCGAATTGCTCACACCGCAGCTGCTCAGCGGGGGACTGCATCGGGAATCGGTGACGGTCGCCTTTCCCGGTCTCGACGGTTTCGTCCCCGGCTACGGCAAGCACCGCCCGAACGACTGGGGGCTCGGATTCGAGATCCGAGCGCACAAGCATCCGCACTGGACCGGACAGACCAACTCGCCGGCCACCTACGGTCACTTCGGGCAGTCGGGGACGTTCTTGTGGGTCGACCCGGAGCTGGGGGCGGCCTGCATCGTCCTCACCGACCGCGCGTTCGGGTCGTGGGCGAAGCCGCTGTGGTCGGAGTTCAACGATGCGGTGGTCGCCGAACTCCGGTCGTGACTGCTGCGGATGCGGGGTGTGGCCCGCCTGTCCAGCACCATTTGCCACTGTAGATAGCAGAATGTAACAACATTAACTGGCGCAACACGTGTCTCATAGTGCACAATGGCGGTGTCAGATGTGCTAGTCCGATGTCGTTCGAGGGTCGTTGGGGAAGACGTTTCTCGTCGAAATCGGAGGTGGTGCACGTGCGCAATCTGAATCAGTTTGCGGACATCACGACGGGTGTGGTCTACATCCACTCGTCGCCGACGGCTCTGTGCCCGCATGTGGAGTGGGCGCTGTCGTCGACCCTTGACGCGCGAGCGAATCTCAAGTGGTCGGCGCAGGAGGCAGAAGCCGGACTTCAGCGTGCCACCGTCGACTGGGCCGGCCCGGTCGGAACCGGTGCGCGGCTCGTCGGCGCGCTGCGTGAGTGGTCTGCGCTGCGTTTCGAGATCACCGAGAACCCCAGTGAGGGTGTCGACGGTGAGCGGTTCTGTCATGTGCCGGGACTCGGACTGTGGCGCGGGGGGATGAGCGCCAACGGTGATGTGGTTCTCGGTGAGATGCAGTTGCGATGCCTGCTCGATCGCCACGGCGACACCACCAGCTTGCGGCGGGCTCTCGACCTGGCGATGGGGACCGCGTGGGATGAGGAACTCGAGGCCTACCGGATGGGGGGTGCGGGTGCCGAGGTCACCTGGCTCCAGCAGCGCGTGGGCTGAACGGCGCGGAACGAGCGGCCGTACGAGGCGGTCTAGACGCCACCGAACGACAACGCAGCAGGCCCGGATCCTCGGATCCGGGCCTGCTGCGTTGTCACGGTTGTGCTGCAGTCACCGTGTGCTGCAGAGGACGCTGGGGTGTCCGGTCTTCACCGGACACCCCAGACGGTCACAGCGGGATGTTCTTGTGGCGTCCGCGACGTACGGGTGCGGCACCGAGGGCCTCGGCGATTTTGCTCCGTGTTCTCGCGGGATCGATGACCTCGTCGACCACGCCGATCGCCACGGCGCGATCCACGCCACCGGCGATCTGCTCGTGCTCGACGGTGAGTCGCTCGTGCAGTTCATCGCGTTCGTGGTCGGCCGCGGCGGCGAGCTTCTTCTTGTGCAGGATGCCCACCGCTGCCTTGGCGCCCATCACGGCCACTTCTGAACCGGGCCAGGCGAAGACGGCTGTTGCGCCCAGCGAGCGGGCGTTCATGGCGATGTAGGCGCCACCGTAGATCTTGCGGGTCACCAGCGTGACGCGGGGGACCGAGCACTCGGCGAAGGCGTGCAGCAGTTTGGCGCCGCGGCGCACCACGCCATTCCACTCCTGACCGACACCGGGCAGATAGCCCGGGACATCGGTGATGACCACCAGCGGGATCCCGAAGGCATCGCACAGACGCACGAAACGTGCGGCCTTCTCGGCACTTTCGGAGTTGAGGCAGCCGCCCATTCGCAGCGGGTTGTTGGCGATCACGCCGACACTGCGGCCCGAGAGCCGACCGAAGCCGGTCACGATGTTGGGTGCCCACTTGGCCTGCATCTCCTCGAAGGAGGAGATCTCGGTCTCGCCGTCGGCGGCGAAACCCTTGTCCAGCAACGCCTCCACGATCGGATGGACGTCGTAGGCGCGGCGGTTCGACTCGGGGAGAAGCGCGCGCAGGTCACTGTCGTGCGCCTCGGCATCGGCGCGGTTGAAATGTCCCTGCTGCGAGAACGTTCCGATCAGCCGCCGTGCGCGCCACAGGGCATCGGGTTCGGAGTCGGCGGTGATGTGGCTGACACCGGACTTCTTGCCGTGGGTGTGCGGACCGCCGAGCGACTCCATGTCGACCTGTTCGCCGGTGACGCTTTTGACCACGTCGGGGCCGGTGACGAACACGCGGCCCTCCGGGGCCATGATCACGACGTCGGTCAGTGCCGGACCGTACGCTGCGCCGCCTGCGGCGAATCCGACCACCACCGAGATCTGCGGGATGTAGCCCGATGCGCGGACCATCGCCTCGAACACCTGACCCACCGCGTGCAATGCCTCGACGCCTTCGGCCAGCCGAGCGCCGCCGGAATGCCAGATGCCCACGACCGGAGCCTGATCGGCGATCGCGATGTCGATCGCGTTGACGATGTGGGCGCATCCCTGCGACCCCATCGCCCCACCCATGACGGTGCCGTCCGTGCAGAATGCGACGGTCCGAACGCCGTTGACGAGGCCGACGGCAGTCTGCACGCCGGAGCGGTCGCGCTCGTGGAGCGGCGACAGCGTGCCCTCGTCGAAGAAGTTCGTGAGTCGCAGGATCGGATCACGGGGATCCACGGACTCCTGCTCGTTCATGATTGGGGCGATGGTGGTCATCGAAACCCTCCTGGATCGTGCGGTGTGTGGATACGTCAGTAGCGGCCGAAGGCGAGCGCCACGTTGTGCCCACCGAATCCGAATGAGTTGTTGATCGCGTAATCGATACGCCCGTGCCGAGGTTCGCCGGCGACGACCTCGATGTCGCACTCGGGATCCTGATTTTCCAGGTTGAGTGTCGGCGGGATGACCTCGTCCTCGATGGACTTGATCGTCAGGACCGATTCGAGGGCACCGACGGCACCGATCGAATGGCCCAGAGCCGATTTCGGCGCGTACACCGCGGCGTGGTTGCCCACGGCCGCGTTGATGGCGAGTGCCTCGGCGGTGTCGCCCACCGACGTCGACGTCGCATGCGCGTTCACATGGGTGATGTCGGCCTTGGACAGGCCGGCGGTCTGGATCGCCCTGGTCATCGCCCGCGCGGCGCCGCTGCCGTTGGGATCGGGTGCCACCAGATGGAATCCATCGGAGGTGATGCCCGAACCGAGGAGGCGGGCGTGGATGTGAGCGCCGCGTGCGACCGCATGCTCCTCGCGTTCGAGGATGAGAAGTGCTGCGCCCTCACCGAATACGAAGCCGTCGCGGTCTGCGTCGAATGGACGCGACGCCCGTGTCGGCTCGTCGTTGCGAGTGCTCATCGCCCGCATCATCGCGAAGCTCGCGATCGGCACCGCATCGATGTGCCCCTCCACGCCACCGGTGATGGCCATGTCGGCATCTCCGAGGACGATCTGACGCCAGGCATGCGCGATGGCCTCCGAACCCGATGAGCACGCCGAAACCGGTGTGATCACACCGGCTTTGGCGCCCACCTCGAGACCGATCACGGCGGCCGGGCCGTTGGGCATCGCCATCGGCACGGCCAGCGGCGACACCTTGCGGTAGTTACCCGTCTCGAGCATCGCGTTGTTGTTGGCGATCAGTGCGTCGCCGCCGCCGAGTCCGGTGCCGATCACCACGGCGAGCCGTTCTTTGTCGACCTCGGGCTCATCGGCCTGCGACCACAACCGCTTACCCATGACATAGGCCACGCGTTCCACATACGACATACGTCGGGCCTCGACGCGGGAGACCTCCTCGGCGGGGTCCTTGATCATCCGGCCGCCGATGCGGACGGGCAGATCGTAATCGGTCACCCAGTCGTCGGTCAGTTCCCGGATGCCGGACTCGCCGGCGAGAAGACCCTTCCAGGTGGAATCGAGGTCCTCACCGACCGAGGTGGCCGCGACCATGCCGGTCACGACAACGCTCGGGAAGTTGCCTCCGAGTGTCGAGAAATCGCGAAGTGATGTGGTCACAGGGATTTACTCGCTCTTGTCGGCGTCGATGCGCTCGCGGATGGCAGCGGCTGCGTCGGCGTTCTCCGACTCCAGCTTCTGGATGTAGCTCACGGCATCGCCGACGGTGCGCAGACCTGCGAGGTCCTCGTCGGGGATCTTGACGCCGTACTTGTCCTCGGTCTGCACAGCGATCTCGACCATCGACAGCGAGTCGATGTCGAGGTCGTCGACGAACGACTTGTCGACGGTCACCTCGGACGGCTCAATGCCGGTGACTTCCTCGATGATCTCGGCGAGACCGGCAATGATTTCTTCCTGGGTGGCGGCCACGGGGTGGCTCCTCTCATATCGCACTTGTGTGTAGCTGCCCGCATCTCTGATGAGACTGCGGACCTGTCGGAACAGCTGCAGGACGACATCGCGTCGTCGTGCGGGCTGCCTGGACCAGCTGACCTTCGTCAGCTCTCCGGTGTGCCGGCGTCCTCGCCGGCACCTTCATCCAAGATCGGTGACGCCCTCGAGATCGTCGGGTGACTTGAGGGCGTGGGTGGGGGTTCCCTTCAGCTCGCGCTTGGCGATGCCCACGAGGGTTCCCGCTGGTGGGAGTTCCACGACGGCTGAAACCCCGGCATCGCGCATCGTCGCGGAGCACAGATCCCAGCGGACGGGACGGGTGACCTGTCGGACCAGCTTCTCGAGGGCATCGGTGCCCGAGCTGACCAGCTTCCCGTCGGAATTCGACAGCAATGTCATGGTCGGGTCGGAAGGGGTGATCTCCGCGGCGGCCGATGCCACGGCATCCTGGGCCGGATCCATGTAGGACGTGTGGAAGGCCCCGGCCACGGACAGTTTACGGGTACGGGCGCGTTCTGGCGGGTCGGCGATGAGCGCGTCGATCGCGTCGATCGGACCGGCAGCCACGATCTGGCCCGCGGCGTTGCGGTTGGCGGGTACGAGACCGAGCTCGTCGAGCCTCGCCAGCACCGTCTCCTCGTCACCTCCGAGTACCGCGGCCATCGTGGTCGGTGTGAGTGCACAAGCGCGTGCCATCTCGCGTCCGCGCACGGCCGCAAGGCCCACGGCCTGATCGGGGGTGAGGACACCGGCGATCGCCGCGGCGGCGAGTTCGCCCACCGAGTGACCGGCGACGATGGTGTCGGCGGGGATGTCGCGGCGCTTGGTCAACTGGTCGTAGGCGAGCAGGGCCGCCGCGACCACGAGCGGTTGGGTGATCGCCGTGTCGGTGATCTCATCCGCGGTCGCCGTGGTGCCGAGTCGCTCCAGCTGCAGACCTGTGGTCTTCGACCAGGTCGCAAGCTGATCGCGGGCACCTGTCTCCTCGATCCAGGGAGACAGCATGCCTGGGGTCTGGGAACCCTGTCCGGGTGCAAGCAACGAGAACACGTGAATTAGGGAACACCTTCCTTTACGTTCCTGCGCGTGTTGTGGGTGATGAACCTTGACGAGATGTTTTGTAGGGTTCCCACAAATACGTGTGTCTGTGTGTCCCCATCGTCATCGACTCGAGATTCGTTACACGTCCCAGGAAGTTGGTCCTCAATTCATGCGAAGCTCCATTTTGGCCGTTACTCGTGTGACTGACGTGAATTCTGTTTAGTTTCTGTGACGTTGCTGTGACAGTCTTCCGACCGTTGATGCCACTCTGAGCACATAGCCGTCGCGAGCGTGAGTTGGCTCACGTCCTGTGATGTCGGCCACTCGTTTTAGTCGATACCGAACAGTATTGGGATGGACGTAGAGCTCTCGTGCACAGGCCTCGATCGAGCCTCCGGCGTCGAGGTAGGCGTCGAGTGTCTGTGTCAGGACCACTCCACCGCGCTCGAGCGGTTCGACCACCATGGCGGTGAGTCGCGCCAGCGCGGACTCGTCGCCGAGCAGTGCGCGCTCGGGCAGCAACTCGTCGCTGTGCACCGGTCGGGGCGCGCGCGGCCATCCCGGCGCGGCGCGCATCGCCGACATCGCCTCGGCGGCCGAGGTGTGGGCCCGCTCGAGGGAGTCCTGGGTGGGGCCCACCACCACGGGCCCGTCGGAGAAGTGTTCGAGGAGACGTTCGAGGAACGGTGAGCGCGGCTCCACCGGGCCGCTGACGAGAACCACCAGCTGGCTGCCCTGCACCACCGACAACGCCGAGCGGCCGAACTCGCGGGCAGTGGTGTGGATGGCGATCGGTACGGAGATGTTCTCGTCGGGGCGTGGGCGGCCGATGATGACGGTGGCCGGTGCGTCGGAATCCCAGTTCAGTGCTGCCGCCCGCGACAGCAACTCCGGGCCGCTGTCGCCGCGGACCACCGCGTCGACCACCAATGCCTCCAGGCGGGTGTCCCAGGCTCCGCGGGACTCTGCGGCGGTGGCATAGATCGTCGCGGCGGCGAATCCGATCTCGCGTCCGTAGCGCAGAACGGCCTCGGTGAGGGCGCGCAACTGCTCGTCGTTACGTGCCAGTCGGGGCAGCCACTGCTCGAAGAACTCCATCGCGACCCGGACCATCTCCACGGTCTGCAGCAGCGTGACCCGTCTCGCGAGATCCTGGGGCACCACCTGGAACGCCTGGACGGTGAAGGTGACATTGCCCTCGGGGTCCTGCAGCCACTCCACGAAGTTCACCACGGCCGTCTGCACCACCAGCTGAACACTTGCCCGCTGACCGGCCTCGAGGTCGGAGAAGTAGGGCAGGTGGTCGGCCATCGAGTGGATGGCCTCGGTGGCCAGCCGTCCGCTGTACTGCTTGACCCGGCGCAACAGGGTGTCGGGGAGGACGTCGTGCAGCGTCGGCGGCGTGGCGATGCGAGTGGTGATCGACGAGGAGAACACGTCCTCGGGAGTCAGCGACGGGATCGAGGAGAGGGTCGGCGAGGTGTCGGGGGCCGACCGGCGTCGCGGTTCGACGCCATTGTCGTCTGCCCGCTTCTGATGGAGTCGTTGCTGGTGGCTTGGCGTTGGCTCGGACGCGCCCGACTCGGCTCGGGTCGGGACCGGGTCGGTCGGTTCGGGGCCGTCGGGTGCGGGCACGCCTGCCAATCTATGCCCGAGGTGGCCAGGTCGCGGACGGACCGGGCCACCTCGGGCAGATCAGATCGGACAACGATCAGTGATCAGGCGACGCCGGGGTCACTGGTCTGCTCCGGCGCGGCCAGCACATCGGTGATCTGGTACTTCTCGGCGGCCTGCGCGGCGACGTGCATGTCGATGGCACCGTCACGGGCCAACGCGACGAGGACACCCACCGCGATCGACTCTGCATCGATGTTGAAGAAGCGACGGGCCGCCGGGCGGGTGTCAGAGAACCCGAACCCGTCGGCGCCGAGCGTGAGGTAGGTGCCGGGCACCCATGCACGGATCTGCTCGGGTACCCCGCGCATGAAGTCGCTGGCCGCCACGAACGGACCGGCCGCGTCACGCAGTGACTCGGTGACGAACGGAGTCTCGTGGACCGCCTCGGGCTCGCGCACGCATGCGCGTTCGTAGGCGATGCCGTCGCGGGCCAACTCGTTCCATGAGGTCACCGAATACACGTCGGCACCGACGCCCCAGTCCTCGGCGAGCAGATCCTGTGCGCGCAGCCCGTCGCCCATCGTGACACCCGACACCAGGATGCCCGCATGCAGCGACTTGCCCTCGGGGGCACGGCGATAGAGATACATGCCCTTGAGAAGTGCTGCGGTGTCGAGGTTTTCGGGAACGGCCGGCTGATGGATCGGTTCGTTGTAGACGGTCAGGTAGTAGTAGACGTGCTCAGATGCCGGACCGTACATCCGCCGGATGCCGTCGGTGATGATGTAGGACAGCTCGTAGGCGAAGGCCGGGTCGTAGGCCACCACACCGGGGTTGGTGGAGGCCAGCAGCAGCGAGTGTCCGTCGGCGTGCTGGAGTCCCTCGCCGGTCAGCGTGGTACGGCCCGCGGTCGCACCCACCAGAAAGCCCCTGGCCATCTGGTCGGCGGCAGCCCACAGACCGTCGCCGGTGCGCTGGAACCCGAACATCGAATAGAAAATGTAGACGGGGATCATCGGCTCGTCGTGGGTGGCATACGACGTCCCGACCGCGGTGAACGACGCCGCGGAGCCGGCCTCGTTGATGCCTTCGTGGAGGATCTGCCCCACCGAGCTCTCCTTGTAGGCAAGCATCAGATCGGCGTCGACCGAGGTGTAGAGCTGCCCGTTGGGGTTGTAGATCTTCAGCGACGGGAACCACGAGTCCATGCCGAAGGTGCGTGCCTCGTCGGGGATGATCGGCACGATCCGCTTACCGATCGTCTCGTCGCGGAGAAGCTCCTTGAAGATGCGGACCAGCGCCATGGTGGTGGCCACCTGCTGTTTGCCCGATCCCTTGGCGGTGGCCTTCAGCGCGCCCGCGTCGGAGAAGTCGAGCACCTTGGACTTCGTGCGCCGCGCGGGCAGGAAACCTCCGAGTTCCTTGCGCCGCTCGAGCATGTAGCGGATCTCCGGTGCGTCCATCCCGGGGTGGTAGTACGGCGGCAGGTAGACGTCCTCTTCGAGCTGGGCGTCGCTGATCGGGATCTGCTCGCGGTCGCGGAACTGTTTGAGATCGTCCAGGGTCAGCTTCTTCATCTGGTGGGTGGCATTGCGACCCTCGAAATGCGGTCCGAGGGTGTAGCCCTTGATGGTGTGGGCCAGGATGACCGTCGGCTGGCCCTTGTGCGCCATCGCCGCCGCGTAGGCGGCGTAGACCTTGCGGTAGTCGTGTCCACCTCGTTTGAGGTTCCAGATCTGCTCGTCGGTGAGGTCTTTGACGAGCTCCTTGGTCCGGGGGTCGCGATTGAAGAAGTGTTCGCGCACATAGGCGCCGTCGTTGGCTTTGTAGGTCTGGAAATCGCCGTCGGGTGTGGCGTTCATCAGATTGACCAGAGCACCGTCCTGGTCAGCCTGCAGCAGCGCATCCCATTCGCGGCCCCACACCACTTTGATCACATTCCAGCCGGCACCCCGGAAGAACGACTCGAGCTCCTGGATGATCTTGCCGTTACCGCGCACCGGGCCGTCGAGACGCTGCAGGTTCGCGTTGATGACGAAGGTCAGGTTGTCCAGACCCTCCATCGCCGCGACGTGGGTCAGACCCCTCGACTCGGCCTCGTCCATCTCGCCGTCGCCGAGGAACGCCCACACGTGCTGATCGGAGGTGTCCTTGATGCCGCGGTCGTGGAGATAGTGGTTGAACCGGGCCTGATAGATCGCGTTCATCGGGCCCAGGCCCATCGACACCGTCGGGAACTGCCAGAAGTCGGGCATCAGACGGGGATGGGGATAGGACGGCAGGCCGCCGCCGGCGCCGGCGTGGCTCTGCTCCTGGCGGAAGCCGTCGAGTCGGTCGGCGTCGATGCGACCCTCGAGGAAGGCGCGGGCGTAGATGCCGGGGGAGGCGTGTCCCTGGATGAAGATCTGATCGCCGCCGCCGGGATGGTCGTGACCGCGGAAGAAGTGGTTGAACCCGACCTCGTACAGCGCGGCCGAGGAGGCATAGGTGGAGATGTGACCGCCGACCCCGACACCCGGGCGTTGCGCGCGGTGCACCATGATCGCGGCGTTCCAGCGGATGAAGGCGCGGAAGCGGCGTTCGACGGCCTCGTCGCCGGGGAAGAGCGGTTCGTTCGCGGTCGGGATGGTGTTGACGTAGTCGGTCGAGGTCAGTGCCGGGATCGAGACGTGTCGCTCGCTGGCACGCTCGAGCAGGCGCAGCATCAGATAGCGGGCGCGCGCGGGGCCCTCGGCGGCGACCAGGGCGTCGAAGGACTCCAGCCACTCCCGGGTCTCGTCGGGATCGACATCGGCGAGGTAGGCGGCAACGCCCTCCTGGATCACGCGGACGCGACCGTCTGCGGTGGTGGCCCCCGAACGTGTGGATGACCTGGTGTCGGTCACTGCGATAACTCCTGTTCTGACCCGATCAGGGCCGGACTTGTCGGTGCGCGAGCCGGACGGATGCTCCGGCGATCGCGGCTGTGGCCGGCGGTTGTGCCGGTCCACGTCTCACCCTGCTCTCATCGTGCACCAATCGGTCACGTTTGGCACCGGGTCGGGCGTCGCGGATTGCTCGCGCATCGGCCGCCGCTGCCGGTCGGCGCGGCGGAGCCGGAGCAGGGCGGGGACGTCGATGAGCGCCGAGTTGACACGTATTCGGTGGATCTGTGCATGCTTTCGGCCGTGAGGTGGGGGCTGGTGGGGGTGGCGGAGGCGCGCATGGGGTGCGGCGAGAGCCGCATGTCGCGGGCGGCGATGTCGCTGGTGGCGGCAGCGGTGGCGTTCGCGGGCTCGACCTCGTGCGCGACCGAGGTGTCGGGATCCTCGGCCGCACCCGCTGCCGGGGTCAGCGCCTACCGTGAACGGATACAGGCCAGCGAGTCGCTGGATGCGGCGCGGGCGGCGACCGTAGCCTTCTGCGCGCGATCCATCGAGTCGGCGCGTACATCTCTGGACTCTTACAACCGCTTCATCGCGAAACTCAATGCAGTCCAAGAGTATTCGCGCCTGGGTGGCGCCGATATCGCTGCGGCGACGACCTTCGACAACGGTGTGGCGGCAATGCGTTCGGCTCTCGGATCGTCGGTGGACCCTGACGTCGTGCAGCGCGGGCAGGAGCTCATCGTGGCCTCGACCACCGTCTCGGCGACGATTCGCGCGAAGAACACGCGCCGGGTCAACGCCGACATCGACGCCTGGATCCGCGCCCGCGACACCCTCGTGGTGGCGTGTCAGTCGGCGGTGCCGGTCGCCGAGGGCGCGGACGCCGGTGGCCCCGGGACGGAAATGTCCACATCCGAGCCGTCTCCGACAACCCCGAGTCGATGACGAGCTGGAGCATCTGAATTACAATTCCCTGTATCCGGGTTGCAAGATCGCCGTCGAACCTGTTCGCTTGAGGCAACTTTGCGGCACCTGGGTGTCGTATCGCCTGTTCACATCACTGCCCGAGACATACCTCGGGCTCGACACAGATCGTCAGGAGGTCATCCCCGTTGGTTACCGCCGCGGAAGGTAATCGCGCTGCGCAACTCGGTTTCAAGACCGGGATGGTGGTGCAGGAAATCGGGTGGGATGAGGACACTGACGACGACCTGCGCGCCGATATCGAAGATGCCATCGATGCCGAAATGCTCGACGAGGACTCCGATGACGTCATCGACGTGGTGGTTCTCTGGTGGCGTGACGGTGATGGCGACCTGGTGGATGCCCTGATGGATGCGATCGGACCGTTGTCCGACGAAGGATATCTCTGGGTGTTCACTCCCAAGACCGGCGAATCCGGATACGTCGACCCCAGTGAGATCGCCGAATCCGCGCCCACCGCGGGTCTGACGCAAACCTCCAATGTGAAGCTCGGGGCATGGTCGGGGACGCGGCTCGTTCAGCCGAAGACCCGTGCCGGGAAGCGTGCATGAGTTCGGGGTCGCCCACGCTCGACGATGGCCCGCTGCAGCCGGGAACCGCTGCGCCTGATTTCGTGCTGATGAACCAGGACAACCGTCCGATCCGACTCTCGGACTTTCGCGGAACCAAGAACGTTCTGCTCGTTTTCTTCCCGATGGCGTTCACCGGGAATTGCGAAGGCGAGCTCGGGATGATCCGCGACAATCTGCCCAAGTTCAGTAACGACGACACCGAGCTGCTCACGATTTCGGTGGGATCCCCACCGACGCACAAGGTCTGGTCGGGTATGCAGGGGTACCTCTTCCCACTGCTGTCGGATTTCTGGCCGCACGGTGAGGTGGCCCAGCGCTACGGTGTGTTCGATCACGATCGTGGCTACGCGATGCGGGGGACCTTCCTCGTCGATCGCGACGGCATCATCACCTTCTCCGAGGCGCACCCCTCCAGTGACCCGCGTGACCAGTCACTTTGGGAGAAGGCCCTGGCCGCGCTATCTTCTTGAATGGCTTCTGCGAGGTGCCGCCGCCGGCTGCGGCGCCTCACCGGGTCCACGCGCGTATAGCTCAGCGGTAGAGCTCTGGTCTTACACACCAGCGGTCAGGGGTTCGAATCCCTTTGCGCGCACCACGTGAAAGTGCTGTTCACCGTCGTATTTCCTCCGCTGGCATGCGATTTCGCCAACCTCGCTGTTGCGCTCTGTCGGTCGCTGTTGCTGTGTCGCCCACTCTTGTGGGCAAGAGGTAGGCACGGATGGTCTGACTGCCGGATCTATAGCTTCCGCACACTCGTACAAGCGTTCGGGGACGCCGGATAGACGAAAAGACCACCGCCGCCTTTGGGAAGAATGGCGACGAGGTCTCGTCTTTTCGGGGTCAGTATTCGTCGCGCCAGCGGCGGGCGTACGTCTTTCCGTCGGGGCGCTGGCGGCGACGTTCACGTCTCGTGTCGCCGTGGCACATCGGGCAACAACACACCTTGGTGCCGGTGTATTCGAACTCCCGCCAGCAGCGGCCCGGCTCGTACTCGAACGCGTCATGGGCGTCAGTAGCCGGGAGTGTGCAGCGCCCCTCGTCATGGATGTGGCGTTCGATCCAGTGCAGGTCGCCGTCGCGCAGCTTCACAGTGAATGGCTTGGTCTTGTCGGTGCGACTCATCGTGTCCTCGGGGATGACTCCGCTTACGAGGCGAAGGGTCTGACGTTACACGCCACCGTCATCGTCGTCACGCTGCCAGCGCTCGGGGTCCCGGTGTCTCACAGCATCGCGCCGGTGGGGTTGGGGTGGTCGCAGTTCAGCAGGCGTGCTCGTCGAGGTTGTCCGTGCACTGCCGAAAACGGACCGTGGGTATGTTGTCTGCGGTCACCGAGCAACTACTGATCTCATCGCTGTTGTCGACCCACGATCCGACGTCTCTGGTGGTGTCCGGGGAGCACCGCCGCATCACGCGACTCTCGCAGCCCCGGCGCTCGGGTGCTGCTGTGCCGCAATCTCGTCGACGGACAGCGCGCGCAGCCGACCGTCGACCATGTCGTAGACCGCATCCATCCGGTGCAGATGGGTCGGGTCGTGGGTGACCAGGATCGTCGCGGCATTCTGCGTGCGTGACATCCTGATCAGCAGGTCGATGATCTCGCTGCCGCGCTGCTGGTCGAGCGCACTGGTTGGTTCGTCGACGAGCAGCAACGCCGGATCGTTCATCAGACTGCGCGCGATGTTCACCCGCTGCCGCTGCCCACCCGAGAGCTGACCGGGCAGTTTGTGCATGTGCTCCGCCAGGCCCACCTCGGTGAGCAGGGCACGGGCGCGGTCGTGGACCGCGCGGCGGCGCCCTCTGCTCAGGACGAGGTGTTGGCCGAGATGCGCGGTCACCTCGAGCTGTTCGATCGCAGTCAGCGAACCGACGAGATTCGACTGTTGGAAGACGAATCCGAGGTGGTCCCGGCGCACCCGGGCCGACTGCCTGCGCGACAGCGCACCCAACTCGACAACATCACCGGGCACACCGCCCGACTCGACAGCCGCCGACTCGACAGCCGCCGACTCGAGATCGCCGCCACTCTCGGCGCCCGGCGCTGTCGCGATCGAGACACGTCCGGAATCGGGTCGGATGAGGCCGCCCGCTACCGCGAGCAGGCTCGATTTCCCCGAGCCCGACGGCCCGGTCACCGCGACGATCTCGCCCGGTGCCACGGCCAACTCGACGTCGTCGAGAGCGGTCACCCGACCCGCGCCGTCGGGGAAGGTCAGCGTCACCGCCGACATGTCAAGAGCGGGAATGGTTGTCGGTGAGGTGGTCATGGTCATCGTGCGCCTCCCAGTGCGGTGAGTGGATCGGTGGTAATGAGGAATCGCAGTGCCAAGGCCGCGCCGACGAGGCCGAGCGCGATGATCGCCACGGCGGGCAGGATCGTCGTGGATGCGGTCAGCACGAAGGGGATTCCGCCGAGAAAGCCGCCGACGAGTGCTGTGATAGCGGTTCCGAGCCCCGTGCCGACGATGAGGACAACCGCTGCCTGGCCCAGTGCGTCGCGCACGAGCGAGCCTGTCGACGCACCCAACGCCTTGAGCACGGCGATGTCGGGGACGCGTTGCACGGTCCACACGGTGAAGAATGCGCCGATCACCAACGCGGAGATCACGAACAGCAGGACGGTCATCAGGGTCAGTGAACTGTTCTCGGCTTTGTAGGACGCCAACGCCGACAGCGCATCGGCGGAACTCGTGACGGTGGTCTGGGTCTCCCTTGCCACCGTTGACGTCCCGTCGGTTCCCGACGGGGTGAAGGTCGCGACGGTCGCAGCGCCGGAGTGCGGCGAGAGTGACTGCCAGTCACCGAGCGAGAGATAGACGACAGGGCTGTGGGCGTACCAGTCGTCGCCGACCACCCGCGTGACGGTGAAGCGTTGACCGCCGAGTTCGACGATCGAGCCGGCATTCGCATGCAGGTCGTGGGCAACCGGGGCACTCAGCTCGACGTGCCCCTCGGCCGGAGCGTCGCGGTCGGTGCCGATCAGTGCCACCGGAAGCGGAGAATCGGGACGTGCGGACGTCGAGATCCGCGACCGCGAGACGCCCACGGCGACGGTGCTCGGCTCGGCGGCGCGCCACGCGTCGAGTTGTGCTGCGGTGAGCGACGATTCGTCGAACGACGGCGATGTGCCGGTGTCGGCGAACACCACCGACGAGCCCGGCAGAGCCTGTACTGCGGAGACGTTCTGATGTTTGAGGCCCGCTGTCAACCCGCTGAGGAAGGTGACGAGCACCGCCACGAGTACGACGACGAGCGCGATGAGCGCGAATCGTCCACGAGCGCGACGCAGATCGCGAAACGCGACATACATCGAGAGTCCTTTCTGCTGCGTCGACCGGGGAGACCCGCCGACGCAGATGTCGATATCGGGTATGTCCCCATGCTCGGCCCCGAGGCCCCGTGCGCGCGTCGTCCATGGGAGTGCGAGGTTCTCCACCCTTCCGGCGTCGCGATCTCGCACTTTCGATGGATGTGCGCGGCATGTCCGGGGTTATCGTTGGGTCACATGCACACGTCCCCGCTCACCCCCGTCGTCGCAGGACTGCGGTGGGGTCTGCACCTGCTCGCCGTCGCGCTGACCGCGGTGGTGATGGCGCGCGCACTGATCGCGACCCCCGCCGACATCGCTGCGGCGGTCGTTGCGGCGGTGTGGCTCGCGGTCTACTTCGCCCGCGGACTCACACTCGGCGATCGGCGCCGCGCACTGGCGTGGTTGACGGTCCTGACCGTGGTGTGGCTGGTCGAGTTGGCGCTGACCCCCGAGGCGACCTATCTCGTGTTCGTCCTGTTCTTCCTGTACCTGCATCTGCTCGGCAGGCGCCGGGGGTTGGTGGCCGTGGTGCTCGCGACGGCTGTCGCGGTGATCGGATACGCGGTGCACAGCGGATGGTCGGCAGCGGCGGTGATCGGACCGGTTCTGGGTGCCGGTGTGGCCGTGGTGATCTCGGCGGGCTACGCGCAACTGTTCGCCGAGGCAGCGCAGCGCGAACGTCTCATCGACGAATTGGTCACGGCGCGGGCTGATCTCGACGAGCAGCAACAGGCGGTGGGGCGGGCAGCCGAACGAGAACGCCTCGCAGCCGAGATCCACGACACCGTGGCGCAGAGTCTGTCGAGTATCCAGCTGCTGCTGCATGCGGCCGAGCAGGCGACAGGCGAACGCGCGCAGGAGTCGATCGCCCTCGCGCGCACCGCGGCAGCCGAGGCACTCACCGAGACCCGACGCCTCATCGCCGAACTGTCACCGGCGCCGTTGGACGGGTCCTCACTGGCCGATGCACTGCGTCGGGTGGCGGCGGACGCGTCCGGCCACGGAATCGACACCAGCGTGGTGATCGACGGTGACGTCGAACCGCTCGCCATGCCGACGGAGGCCGCACTGGTTCGCATCGCCCAGGGTGCGGTGTCCAACGTGATACGTCACTCGCAGGCGACCGCGTTGCATCTGACCCTGACCTACACCGACGACGACGTACACCTCGACATCGTGGACGACGGAACGGGTTTCGCCTCCGACGCCGCGGAAGGCTATGGGCTCACCACGATTCGACGTCGTGTCGCCGACCTTGGCGGTATCGCCGACGTCTCGTCCGACGCAGGTGGTACCACCGTCGCGGTGTCGTTCCCCCTCGCTCCCGAGCCCGCCGAGGAATCCCGCACCGGGGCCGCGGATGTGACAGCTGCGCACACGAGGGAGGGGCGCCGATGATCCGGCTGCTGCTCGCCGACGACCACCCCATCGTTCGCGCCGGCCTGCGCGCGCTACTCGCGAACGCCGACGACATCGAGGTCATCGGCGAGGTCGCCACGGCAGAAGACGCCGTCGCCTGGTGCGCCGATGCCGACCGGTCACCGCAACCCGATGTCGTCTTGATGGATCTGCGCTTCGGGGAAGGACTTTCGGGGGTGGAGGCGACACGCAGCATTCACGAATTGCCCCGTGCACCCCGTGTCCTGGTCGTCACCAACTACGACACCGACGCCGACATCCTCGCCGCGATCGAGGCGGGCGCGAGCGGTTATCTCCTCAAGGACACCCCGCCCGCGGAGCTCCTGGCGGCCGTGCGCGCTGCGGCTGCGGGGGAGAGCGCCTTGTCGCCGACGGTGGCCACGAGGTTGTTGACCCGTGTCCGTGCGACCCCCGCCACCGTGTTGACACCACGGGAGATCGACGTCGTCGCACAGGTCGCGACGGGTCGCAGCAACCGAGAGATCGCACGAGCGTTGCATGTGAGCGAGATGACGGTGAAATCGCACCTCGTACACATCTTCACCAAACTCGGTGTCGGGTCGCGGACCGCTGCCGTCGCCGAGGCGCGTCGCCAGGGACTCATCGACTGAGGTCTCTGCCGCGTCCTGCCCGATACGGCGAATTGTGTCGGTGTGGCTTGCTAGCTTCTCTACGTGCTCACGAACCGAACCCGCCCACGTGTCGACATCGTCTGGCCCGTCGCCGCGACCCTGGTCGCCGCCGGGGCCCTCATCCCCGCCTCCTCGGCCTCGGCCGCGCCTGCGGTTCCCGTCCCGTCGGCTGCCTCGAGCGCAGAGGCTGCGTTGGCCACGCTGCCGGTGAAGGGCCGTGCGCCGAAGACCGGGTACGAGCGGTCACAGTTCGGTCAGGCGTGGACCGACGACGTCACGGTCGCCGACGGTCACAACGGCTGCGACACCCGCAACGACATCCTGCGCCGCGACCTCACGAACATCACGGTCAAGCCCAACACGCGCGGATGCGTTGTGCTCTCGGGCACCCTCGCCGACCCCTACACCGGGAAGGCGATCGCGTTCACCCGCGGATCGACCACCTCGTCGAAGGTGCAGATCGACCACGTGGTGGCGCTGTCGGATGCATGGCAGAAGGGTGCACAGCAGCTCTCGGCCGAGCAACGACAGAACCTCGCCAACGACCCGCGCGACCTGCAGGCCACCGACGGGCCCACCAATGCGGCCAAGGGTGATGGCGATGCGGCCACGTGGTTACCGCCGAACAAGGCCTACCGGTGCACCTACGTGGAGCGGCAGATCCAGGTGAAGGTCATCTACCACTTGTGGGTCACCGCGGCCGAAAGGGATGCGATGAACCGGGTGCTGTCATCGTGTGGCGCAACTACTCCCGCACCCGCACCCGCACCCGCGGCGCCTGCGCCGGCACCACCGGCGGCGCAGTCGGTGTATTACGCCAACTGCTCGGCTGCGCGTGCAGCCGGCGCCGCCCCGATCTACGCCGGTCAGCCCGGGTACTCACGCAAGCTCGATCGCGACGGCGACGGTATCGCCTGCGAGTGACCGTTGCGAGTGACCTGGGAGTCACCCTGACCGGCCGTCGCTGCGGCCGATCAGGGTGTCAGTCGGTCCGGGTCTACTTCGGGGCGTCTATGTTCATCTCGTCGGGATGGGTTCCGACGCGCTCCCCGGTGTCGAGTGCGGCGATCTTCGCCATGTCGTCGTCGTCGAGGGAGAAGTCGAAGACGTCGATGTTCTCCTTGATCCGTTCGTCGTGAACGGATTTCGGGATCACGATCAGGTCGAGGCGGATATGCCAGGCGAGGATGATCTGCGCGGGTGACTTGCCGTGTTTGTCGGCGATCTTGGCGATCGTCGGGTCCGTGAGCACCGTGTTGGGTTTCGAGTTCGGGCCCCAGCCGGAGTTCGGCGTGCCGCCGAGCGGACTCCACGACTCGATGGCGATGTCGTGGTGGCCGGCGAATTCGCGCAATTCGCGCTGCTGGAGATGGGGGTGCAACTCCACTTGGTCGACAGCGGGGATCATTCCGCCGCGGTCGATGATCAGCTGGAGATGGTGGGGTTCGAAATTGCAGACACCGATTGCGCGGGCCTTGCCGTCCTCGGCGATCTTCTCCATCGCGTCCCAGGTCCGCAGCAATTGGTCGGAATCCTGGAGCGGCCAGTGGATCAGATAGAGGTCGACGTAGTCGGAGTCGAGTTTGCGCAGACTCGTGTCGATCGCCTTGAGGGTCGACTGGTAGCCGTGATCGGCGTTCCACAGCTTGGTGGTCACGAAGACGTCCGAACGATCGACCGAGGAAAGCACGAGTCCTTGCCCCACACCCTGTTCGTTCCCGTAGGCGGCAGCGGTGTCGATGTGGCGATATCCGGCCTCGTCGAGGGCGAAATGCACGGCGTGTGCGGTCTGCTCGATGGTGGCCTGCCAGACACCGAGTCCGAGCTGGGGGATGTTGGTTCCGGAGTTGAGCTTGACGGAGGGAACGGTCATTGCTCCGGTGTACCAGACAACTCGCCCGACCGGGTTCGCCCGACCGGAGGCGGGCATCGGTGTGCCCACGTGGGCGGGCGCGACGCCGGGTGTGCGCGGTGCCGACGACGCGATGACCGTTGACACCCGCCGACCGCCCACTACGATCGGCTGTGCGAGTCCTCAGCAGCCACGGACTCACACTTCGTTGTCGCGGTGACGATCCAGCCCAAGAGAATCGTTGCGCGGCAACCACATCGATCCGCCGACCAGGTCGGTTTCACTGCCCGTGGTCGACCGATCGGATTATGCGTGGAGGATGCCACATGTCGGACAATTCGTTCTATACGACCACCGATTCGGGCGCACCTGCCGGCAGCGACGAACATTCTTTGACCGTCGGGGCGGGTGGTCCCATCGTGCTGCACGATCACTATCTGATCGAGCAGATGGCACAGTTCAATCGCGAACGTGTGCCCGAACGACAGCCGCACGCCAAGGGAAGTGGAGCCTTCGGGGTGTTCGAGACCACCGAAGACGTGTCCGCGTACACCTGCGCGTCGTTGTTCCAGCCGAAGGTCAAAACCGATATGGTCGCCCGGTTCTCCACCGTCGCCGGAGAGCGGGGAAGCCCGGACACCTGGCGCGATCCCCGTGGTTTCGCGCTGAAGTTCTACACCGACCAGGGCAATTACGATCTGGTGGGCAACAACACCCCGATCTTCTTCATGAAGGACCCGTTGAAGTTTCAGCATTTCATCCGGTCCCAGAAGCGCCGCGCCGACAACAACCTCCGCGACCACGACATGCAGTGGGATTTCTGGACGCTGTCGCCGGAGTCGGCGCACCAGGTGACCTGGCTGATGGGTGACCGCGGGATTCCGCGCACCTGGCGACATATGAATGGCTATAGCTCCCATACGTATTCGTGGGTGAACGCCGACGGACAGAAGTTCTGGGTGAAGTATCACTTCATCAGTGAGCAGGGGATCGAGTTCTTCACCCAGGACGAAGCCGATCAGATGGCGTCGGCAGACACCGATTACCACACGCGAGATCTGTTCGAGCACATCGCCGACGGCAAATATCCCCAGTGGCGTCTCAAGGTCCAGATCATGCCGTTCGACGACGCGAAGACGTACCGCTTCAACCCCTTCGATCTCACCAAGGTGTGGCCGCACGGTGACTACCCGCTGATCGATGTGGGCACGATGACACTGAATGCGAACCCCACCGACCACCACACGCAGATCGAGCAGGCCGCGTTCGAGCCGAACAACCTCGTTCCCGGAATCGGCTTGTCGCCCGACCGGATGCTGCTGGGACGGTCCTTCGCCTACTCCGACGCACATCGGTACCGCATCGGTGCCAACTACAAGCAGCTGCCGGTCAACGCACCCCACAACGAGGTGCACAGCTACTCCAAGGACGGCGCCATGCGGTACACGCCGGTCAGCGACCCGGTGTACGCACCCAACTCCAAGGGTGGACCGGCGGCGACGTTCAGCGGCCAGCCCGAACCGGAGTGGGCGGCCGACGGGGAGATCATCCGCTCGGCGTACGTCGACCACCCCGAGGACGACGATTTCGGTCAGGCCGGGACGATGGTGCGCGAGGTCCTCGACGATGCCGCCCGCGAACGACTCGTCGACAACATCGTGGGGCATCTGCTCAACGGCGTCACCGATCCGGTGCTCGAACGTGCCTACGAGTACTTCTCGCGCGTCGATGCCGACCTCGGTGCCGCCATCAAGGCCGGAGTGACCGCCAAAGCCGGCGAACTCGATCCCAAGGCCGCCGAACAGGGCAACTCCGCTCGCAGCAGCATGCAGGCCAAAGCGTAGGCAGCTGTGCAGGAGTGACCGTGACAGTTCCCGGCGGGTGGACCCGCCGGGAACTGTCGTATCCGGGTCCTACCCTGGACGGGTGCTTTCCGACTGGTCACATGCGCTGAACGCGGAGCGTCTGCGTGAGGTGTTCGACGCCGCCGATGTGGACACGGCCGTCGAGCTGGCGGCACACGGCGCGGTCACGTCGGTCGAGTGGGATCCGCGGATGATCACCGCCGAAGGGCTGTGTCAGGTGACCCAGACGCAGGTGGAGACTGTGCGGGTCGGTTTCAAGACCGTCGGACCGCACTGGCGGCTCGCACGGATGCAGTGTTCATGCCGCAAGCGTCACGGCTGCGCGCACGTCGCCGCGATCCTGCTCGCGCTGGGCGCCGAGGGCTCGGGGACCAGCGGGTCTCAGTCGTCGGCGGGATGGGAGCGCGCGTTGGCCCCGCTGCTGGAGGTCGCGCCGGCTCGTGCGGTGGCAGTCGACTCCAGGGCGCTGGGCATCGTGGTGCGCGGGGGGCTTGGTCCCGACCAGCGGACCCTGCCTGTCCAGATCCGCCCCATCGAACGCGGACTCACCGGCTCGTGGGTGGCCGGACGCATCTCCTGGGCGGATCTGCGCCACCCCGACACCTCCGGTGTCTACAACGCGGGTCATCGCGATGCGATGTCGGCGCTGGCCGGCGCGCTGCGGTCGCCGCGTGGACGGTGGATCGATCTCGACGACACCGGGCCCGGGCTCTGGACCGCGCTGTCCCTTGCGCTCACGGCGGGGATCGAACTGGTCGGCGAGGCCTCGTTGACCGAGCCCGACGATCTCCACGACGCACCGCGAGGGGCCGAGCGCGTGGCTGTGGCGCCCGCGGCCACCCTCGCGGTGGAGATCACCACCGCTGTCGATGGGTCCACGCTCGTCGAACCGGTGCTGAGCCTCGGGGACAGGCCACCGATCGATGCGGTCCGCGACCTCACCGACCACGATCTCGAGGCCGACCTGCACATGCGCTTCCTCGGTGGCGGGTCCCCGCACGGCATCGCCATCGTCGTCGGGCGGACGCTGACCCTGGCCCCACTTCGCCCGGCACCCGGCGAGGCGCTGGTGGCGATGTACGGCCGCGGGGAATCGGTCCGGGTGCCCGCCTCGGACAATGCCCGGTTTCGTACCGACCTGCTTCCGCGGCTCACGCTGACCACCCCCGTGCAGGTCGGCGGCGAGCGGATGGCTGCGCCGTCGGTGAGCGGGCCGTGGGTGCTCGCGCGTATTCGTGTCGACGGCCCGCGTCATCGCGGCGAATCCGCCGGTGCCGACGGTGACGAGACAGACCAGCGCACCGCGCGGGGGAGGTCGGAATCTGTTCGCGGACGGACACTTCGGGTCGAGTGGGCGTTTCGCTACGAGGTCGACGGTGTGCCCGTCGATCACCCCCATCGATTCGTCGACGCCCACGGCGGCGTCCGCGACCGGGCCGCCGAGGACGACGCCTGGCGGGCTGCGCGCTCCGCGGTGGAAGACGTGATCGCGTTGTCGTCGTCGTGGCCGGCCCAGGCGATCGCCCGCTGCCAGATCTGTCTGCGCAACGGAGAACCCGGAGCTCGCGCCGATGCCGCGGCGCTTCGGCAGGCCGCCACCCCGCATGACGCGGCGCGTGCGGCAACTGCTGCGGCGCTGGCAGATCCGGTGCGCTTCACCGAACTCGAATCGGCGCGCTTCGCGGTCGAGGTCATCCCTCGTCTGCGCGCTGACGACTCGCTGGTGGTCGAGATTCCCGATGATCTGCCCGCGTATGCCACCAGCGATGCCACACCCGTGCTGCGGGTGTCGGCTCCCGACGAGTCGGGGGCCCCACGCGCGCAGAAGCTCGACTGGCTCGACCTGCAGCTGACGCTGGAGATCGACGGCCGCACGATCGCCGTGGCCGAGGTGATGGCTGCGCTCTCCAATGGCGCGACACACATGCTCGACGATGCCGGCTTCTACTTCCCGTTGTCGGGACCGACCATCTCCCGGGTGGCCGAGCTGCTGGCCGAGGCGGAGGTACTCGACGACATCGGGGCCGCGCAGAGCGCACCCGACCACGGCCTGACGATCGATCAGCTGCGCGAGATGACGTGGTGGGAGGAGCTTTTCGAGCTGGGCATCGCCGACCGGCAGATTCACCGATGGCAGCAGCGTGTCCGTGAGGTGGCCGCGTTGGCACGCAGCCCGCAGCACGTCGAGGTGCCGGAGTCCATCACCGCGACCCTGCGCCCCTATCAGCGTGACGGACTGGACTGGCTGTGGTTCCTGTACTCGCACGGACTCGGTGGGATCCTCGCCGACGACATGGGGCTGGGGAAGACGCTGCAGACACTGGCGCTGGTCGCCGCTGCGCGCGGCAGCCAATCGCGTCCGTTCCTGGTGGTCGCGCCGACCAGCCTGCTGGGCAACTGGGCAGCCGAATGCGAGCGTTTCGCGCCGTCGTTGACGACCGCACTCGTCTCGACCACGTCGGCGAAACAGCCTGGGCCACTGGATGAACGAGTCGCCGGCGCCGATATGGTCATCACCTCGTATGCGATCTTCCGGATCGACAACGAGGCGTTCGCGGGTATCGACTGGGCAGGTGTGATCCTCGACGAGGCCCAGTTCGTGAAGAACCCGCACTCCAAGATCTACTCCTGTGTGCGCCGGCTCGGGGTGCCGTTCACGCTGGCGATCACCGGCACGCCGATGGAGAACAACCTCGGTGAGCTGTGGGCGCTGCTGTCTATCGTCGCGCCCGGGCTGCTCCCGTCGCTGCGGCATTTCGGGGAGCACTACCGCAAGCCGATCGAGACGGGAACCGAACCCCAACGGCTCGACAGTCTGCGCCGCCGCATCCGTCCGGTCGTGCTGCGCAGACGCAAATCCGACGTGATCGATGATCTGCCACCGAAATCCGAACACGTCCTCACCATCGACCTGGCGGGAGAGCATCGTCGGATCTACGACACCCGCGCCACTCGCGAACGGCAGAAGGTGCTGGGGCTGCTCGGCGACTGGGAACGCAACAAGTTCGCGATCTTCCGGTCGTTGACGATGCTGCGTCAGCTCAGCCTGCACCCGGGCCTGGTGGAGGATCGCCACCGTCAGACCACCTCGGCGAAGGTCGAGTTCCTTGTCGAGCGTCTCGGCGAACTCGCCGCCGAAGGGCATCGCGCCCTGGTGTTCAGTCAGTTCACCGGATTCCTGGATCTGTTGCGGGAGCGACTCGAACACAGCGGCATCGGGTTCAGCCACCTCGAAGGGGCGATGTCGCATGGTCGGCGCCAGCGTGAGATCGACGCATTCGTGGGCGGGGACCGCACCGCATTCCTCATCAGCCTCAAAGCAGGCGGCTTCGGACTCAACCTGACCGCAGCCGACTATTGCTTCATCTGCGATCCGTGGTGGAATCCTGCAGCCGAGCAGCAGGCCGTCGATCGCCTGCACCGTATCGGTCAGGACAATCCGGTGACCGTGTTCCGGATGGTGTCGGCGGGTACCGTCGAGGAGAAAGTGGTTGCGCTGCAAGAACGTAAGCGTGAGCTGTTCACCGCGGTGCTCGACGAGGGGGATCTGTTCGCCGGTTCGGTCACCGCCGCTGACGTGGCAGAGCTGCTCGGCTGACGACGGCGGCAGGAGACGGCCACCCCGACCGCAGCTCACAGACCACGAGGACTCAGACCACGAGACTCAGACCACGGGGACTCATCTGCCGAGGCTGCGTCGGCCCGAGCAGATCTGCATGACCTCGTCGGCGCCGGAGGTGAGGAAGGCGCCCCACAGGTGTGAGGCGTGACGGAGATTCTCGGCAACGAACACCGGAGTCGGCAGCCGCAGCGTCGCCTGCACGTCGGGGCCGACGCGCGTCAGATGGATGTCGGGCCACCGTGATTCGGTGTCGACCGCCAGCCGCGCGAACGCGGTGTCGTCGAGGACCGACGGGCAGCGCCAGCAGAAGCTCACCCTCTGACCGGACTCGGCGACGACGATCCACGAGGTGTGCCGTCGATGCGGCAGTGTCAGGTTGCCCAGCGCATCGGTGCACACCCGACGGCCGATCAGTCGGCTCAACGACGTCTGCACGAGTGCGGCGAGATGGCGCTGGTCGCGCGGGCGGATGGCCGCATCGGTCGGCGCGGCCGGACCCGCGCCGGGTGAGAGTCGTCGCGGGGTGCGCGCGGTACGGGACAGTCGTCGCGTGCGGGTGGGTGTGAGCGGCATGGCGTGGCCCCCTGTGCCGGATCGGATCGGTGATCTGACCTGTGACGTTCGGTGTGGCGATGGTCGGATGCGACGACCATAGATCGGTCCACCGACACCGCCGCCCGACGTCCGGAGGCGGCCGCTACCGGGCGCGGTGTGCCGGACCCTGCGCTGATCGGGCCTCGGCGTGGCTCTGCTCGGCTGATCGAGTCCCGCCGGGCCGGTCGCGGGACGGTGTGGCGAAGGACCGGGCGGCGTCGTCGCTGAGCAGATGGGCGGGACTCTGATCCGACAACAGGGCTGCCGACAGCGCCGCGCCACCGATCGGCCGGTCGGATCCGGCGATGATCACATTGCCCCGGGTGCGCCCCCGCAGCACCGACATGGGCGCGACCACCGCCACGTGGGCGAACACCTCGGCGACGCCGGCCGCGTCGGCCCTGATCGAGGTCACTGACCCGGCTGCGGCGGGTCCGCAGTTGACCACGTACAGCCCGCCGGGCGACAAGGCCGCGTGGACCTGCCCGGCGAACCGGGGACCGATGAACTCGTCGGGTGTGCGGTCGCCGGCGAACACGTCGCGGACCACCAGGTCGTAGGCGCCTGGGTGAGCAGTGTCCACCGCCCGCCGGGCATCGTCGACGCGGATCCGCAGTCCAGGCGCTCGGGGTAGATCGAACCAGTCGCGCACACCTGCGGCCAGAGCGGCATCGACCTCGACGGCCCGATGGTGCGAGCCCGGGTACTCGGCGACCAGATAACGGGGGAGCGCGCATCCGGCGCCACCGAGATGCAGCCCGCGCAGCCGAGGGGTGCCGGCGGTCTCAGGTGCGCCGTCGGAGTGGGCACGGATGATCGCTGCCATCCACCGCATGTATTCGAAGGCCAAGACGTGCGGGTCATCGGCGAGGTGCGAGCTCGGCTGGCCGTTCACCAGCAGCAGCCACCCGGGCACGTCGCGGTCGCGGACGATCTCGCAGGTGCCCGTGTCGATCGTCTGCTCGCCCTCGGGCGGGTGCGGGCTCGACGGGCGTGGCGACATGGTAGCGAGTCTAGAGTTGCCCCAGACCGAGCCCGTTTCGTGCATGGACTCGCGGTGAATCCGCGTGATGTGGCTGGTTGTGGTTCGGGTGCGGTGGCGTCGGGGTGAAATGAGGTGCAGGTGAGGGTTGCGCGGGCGAGTGGGCTGATCGCCGGTGTGGGGCTGGACGCCCTGCTGGGCGACCCGACCAGATTCCATCCGGTCGCCGGGATGGGACGTGCGGCCGGTGCACTGGAATCGGTCCTCTACCGCGACACCCGAGGTGCCGGGGTGGTCTACACCGTGATGTGTGTGGGGTCGGCTGCCGCACTGGGTGCGGTGGCGAGCGGCTGGTCGGTCGGTGGGCACACCGAGCGCTCGGGGGCGGGTCGAGTGCGGACGCCGGTGGGCCGCGCGGTGCGCGAGTTCACCGTGACCGCGGCGGCCACCTGGATCGTGATCGGGGGACGCTCACTGGTCCGGGTGGGTGATGGGATCGCCGGACTGGCCGAGGCCGGCGATCTCGACTCCGCACGCGAGCTGATCACCCACCTGTGCGGTCGCGATCCGAACAGCCTGGATCTTCCGGGACTCGTGCGCGCGGCCTGTGAGTCGGTGGCCGAGAACACCTCCGACGCGGTGGTGGCACCGCTGGTGTGGGGTGCGGTCGCCGGTGTACCGGGACTGTTGGGCTATCGGATGCTCAACACCCTCGATGCGATGGTGGGCCGCCGCGATCAGCGGTATGAGCGGTTCGGCTGGGCGTCCGCGCGCGCCGACGACGTCGCCAACTACGTTCCGGCGAGGTTGTCCGGTGCGGTGGTCGCGGTCATCGGGCCCGACCAGCGCGGTGCGGTGCGGGCGTGGCGAGCTGGGGCCCGAGCACATCCGAGTCCCAACGCCGGAGTGATCGAGGCGGCATTCGCCGGCGCCCTGGGGGTTCGCCTGGGTGGTCGAACCGAGTACCGGCACGGCGTCGAGCATCGCCCGGTGCTCGGAGGCGCCCACGCACCCGCCCCGACGCCGGCCGATCTCTACGCGGCGGGTGTGCTGTCGCGGCGCATCACGGTGACGGCGGCGATGCTGGCCGCACTGCTCAGTGTCCGTACCGATCGGCGAGTTTGGCGCGGGCATCCTCGGCGCGGTCGGACTCCTGCGCGCCGTGACCGATGGTTCCGTGGAACCGGGACTCGCCGAGTCCGGTGGTCGAATTGGCCGCGAGCCGATCGCGCATGAGCTGGTTGCGCCGCTTGCGCGACGATCCGCGCCCGGCCTGAGCGCCCTCGGTGCCGGCGGTGACGGTGCTCGCGGTGCCTGCGGGCTGCATCGCGTGGTCAGCCGGGCTGTCGTCGGTCGGGCTGTCATCGGTGGGGCTGTCGTCGGTGGAGCTGCGGCGAGTCGGGGCGTCGCCGGTGCGGCGGCTCGCCGACACCTCGTCTAGGTGCGCAGCGGACGCCACCGACACGCCCGCACTGTCGATGCCCGCGGGTCCGGCCGTATCACCGGCACCCGTGTTCGCAGCGGTCTTGGCGGCCGCGGCACGATCGGCGCGGCGGTGACGGATCTCGGAGTAGATGAAGTAGCCGAGTCCCAACGGTGCCATCACGCCGAATGCCAGCCACTGCAATCCGTACGACAGATACGGCCCGGAATCCATCTGCGGCAACGGGATCTCGCCGAGGCTGCCGGGTTGTGAGCCGTTGAGTTGCAGGTACCCGTGCTCCATCGGCGTGCGGGTGGCGTCCCCGATGGCCACCGGGTCGATGTTGTAGACCTGCAGTGCGCCGTTCTCGATCCGGGGCCCGCGATCGATCGCGGTCGGCTCGGCCATCCGGATACGTCCGGTGACGGTGACCGTTCCCTCCGGTACCGCCGGGATGTCGGGGAGAGCGGTTCCCTGCGTGGGTTTGACGTAGCCGCGGTTGACCAAATAGGTGTGATCGTCGGTGCGCAGCGGGATCAATACCTCATAGGACGGGCTCCCGTCGACCGAGCGCAGCCGCAGCACCGACTGGGCGTCGGGGAGATAGGTTCCGGTGAGGGTGACCGCACGCCATTCGTTGTCGGGGGCGAAAGTGTCGGTGCCCAGTTGCGCCACCGGCACGGGATCGGTCTTGATCGCCTGCTTGAGCAGGCTGATCTGGTGTTGCGTCGAGGTGTTCTTACCCAGCTGCCACGGTGCCAGCACGAAGAAGCACCCCACTGCGAACGCACCGACTACCACGGCCAGGGCGATCCAGCCGGGGCGCAGAAATCCACGCACGACACCCATGAGACCAACGGTACCCACCGCCGGTCGCGGTACCCAGCCGGGTGGGCAGTGATGTGGGCTCATCTGGTCGGTTTCACCCGCGGACACGGGCGAAACGCCGACCTCGCCGCCCGGCGCGGGCGAGTATTGTGGCGGAGGCGAAAACCCCTGCCCACCGGCGCCGCCATCACAGGCGGGCGTGCCCTTTGATCACCTAGCACACGACCTTCGAAAGAGGCCTTTGCCGATGCGTGCATTCCTGTGCCACAAGTGTGGCCAATTCCTGAGCTTCGAGAACTCGCTATGTCTGCACTGCCAGAGTTCACTCGGTGTGTACCTGCCTTCGCGAGACATCCTCGTACTCGACGAGAACGAACAGGCCGACGTCGACGGCGCCACAGTCGGACGCTGCGCCAACTCGGCGGTGGCGGCCTGCAACTGGCTTGTCGAACTCGGCCCCGACCTTCCGGCGCTGTGTGAGTCGTGTCGCCTGACGCGCACCCGGCCGTCCGACGACGACACCGAGGCGATGGCCGAGTTCGCCGAGGCCGAACTGGCCAAACGCCGACTGGTGTTCGAGCTGACCGAATTGAAGCTGCCGATCGTCGACCGCACAGAGGATCCCGAGACCGGGCTGGCGTTCGACCTGCTCTCCAGCGAGCACCAGACGGTGATGACCGGTCACGCGGACGGGGTCATCACCCTCGACCTCGCCGAGGGCGACGACGTCCACCGCGAACAGCTGCGCGTCGAGATGGACGAGCCCTACCGAACTCTGCTCGGGCACTTCCGGCACGAGATCGGTCACTACTACCAGATGGTCCTCGTCGGCGACGGGGAGAACCGTGCCGAATACGACGAGTTGTTCGGTGATCCCGACGCCGACTACCAGGAGGCGCTCGACAAGCACTACCACGACGGGCCGCCGGAGAACTGGGAGCAGAACTACGTCTCGTCCTACGCGACGATGCACCCCATGGAGGACTTCGCCGAGACCTTCGCGCACTATCTGCACATCCGCGACACCCTCGACACCGCCGCCGCCTATGCGATGGCCCCGGCCTCGGCGACGCTGGACTCGACGGTTCCCGGCGATGTCGGCTTCGATCGCGTCATCGAGTGGTGGCTTCCGTTGAGCTGGGCGCTCAACCAGATCAACCGGTCGATGGGCGTCAACGACCTCTATCCGTTCGTGTTGCCGCCGAAGGTGCTCGACAAGCTGCGCTTCGTCAACAAGGTCGTCACGGCGAATACCTAGCCGCGTGCTGTGACCCCCAGGTGATCGGCGCGGGTCCTGGCAGATGGCCGGGACCCGCGCCGCGTCACATGTCGTGCGAACGTGCCGGTGCGTCGTCGAGGTGCTCGTGGGTCCACGCCAGAAGTCCCGGCACTGCCGCCTCGATCTCCTCGCGCACCTCCCGGAAATCGTCGTTACCCCCGTAGTAGGGGTCCTCGACGTCGAGATCGTCACCTGCGTCGGGATCGAAGCTGCGCAACAGCACCGACCGGTCGCCGAGTCCGAGGTGCGTCAGCTCGCGCAGATGTCCCGAATCCATGGCGACGAGAAGATCGGAATCGATGTCGCGCGGACCGAGCTGTGCGGCAATGTGCTCGTCGGAATAGCCGTGCCGCAACAGTTCTGCGCGTGCCCGGTCGTCGGCGTGTTGACCCACATGCCAGCCGCCGAGACCACAGCTGGTCACCAGCACACGCTCGGCGAGGCCCTCGTCGGCGATCGCCTTGCGAAAGATGTTCTGCGCCATCGGGGAACGGCAGATGTTTCCCGAGCAGACGAAACACACATGAAGATCAGGCACCCAGCAACCTCCGGAGCTCCTCAACGGAGTCGACGACCCATGTCGCGCCAACAGATTCTCCCGGCTCAGAATAGCCCCACTTCACGAACACGGTGGGTATGCCGAAATGCGCGGCCCCGGTGACGTCGTGGTGGCGGTCGCCGATCATGACCACGTCGTCGCGGTCGGGATCCTCGGGATCGGTGGAGATGCCCAGTCGGGTCAGGGCCGAGGCGATGACGTCGGCCTTCGCCCGGCGAGAACCATCCGGTGTCGAGCCGGCGATCACCTCGAAGTTCTCGGCCAGTCCGAAATGCTGCAGGATCACCTGCGCGGTGTCCTCGTTCTTGGAGGTGGCCACCGCGAGCCGCCTGCCCTTTGCGTGCAGATCGCCGACGAGGTCTGCCATACCGTCGAAGACCGCGTTCTCGCGCCAACCGGTGTCGGTATAGCGCGCACGGTAGGCGCTCAGAGCGGCCGTGGCAGTGTCCTCGTCGAGACCCACCAGGTGCAGGGTGTCGAGCATCGGCGGTCCCGCGATGCCGCGGACCACATCGGGATCGGGCTCCGGCGCGCCGACCGCGGCGAGTGCATGTCGGAAGCTGTTGACGATCCCGGTAAACGAATCGGTGATGGTGCCGTCGAGATCGAAGAGGACGACGGTGGACGGGGCGGCTGGGTCTGGTCGGGGGTCTGGCTGGTCGGTCACACCCCAATCCTGCCCCCACCAGCCGTCAGTGGTGCGAGCGGCGGCGGTTCTGGGCGAATCGCGGTGCGTCCCGACCGCGCTGCGCGATCAACTAGTCTGGTTCAACCATGCCTTCTGTGACCGTCGCCGATGTGATCGCGGTACTCGACCGTGCCTACCCGCCGGTGCTGGCGCAGAGCTGGGATTCGGTGGGGCTGGTGTGCGGTGATCCGGCCGAATCGGCCGAGTCGATCCTGCTGACCGTCGACGTCACCGACGAGGTGGTCGACGCGGCCGTCGCCGACGGTCACACGATGATCGTCGCCCACCACCCGCTGCTGCTGCGCGGGGTGGATCGGGTAGGTACCGACACCGCCAAGGGCCGGATCGTCCATCGGCTCATCCGCCACGGCATCGCCCTGTTCACCGCGCACACCAACGCCGACTCCGCACAGCGTGGAGTGTCCGACGCGCTCGCCGACGCGCTGGGACTCGTGGACTGCGACGTGCTGGAGCCGACGCCGACCGGCGTAATGGACAAGTGGTCGGTGTTCGTCCCCGCCGAGGATGCGGACACGGTCGCCGAGGCGATGTTCGCCGCGGGTGCTGGCGAGATCGGCGAATACCGTCACTGCGACTGGCGCGTCGACGGGCGCGGTCAGTTCCTTCCCGTCGGCGCGGCGCAGCCGGCGATCGGAGCGGTCGGTGAGCTCGCGGCGGTCGCCGAGACCAAGATCGAGATGGTGGCCCGCGCGGGTGTGCGTGAGCGGGTCCTCGAGGCCCTGCGGCGCGCGCATCCTTATGAGGAACCGGCCTTCGACGTGCTCACACAGGCGAGCCTGCCCGGCGCCACCGGACTGGGCCGCATCGGACGGCTGGCAGAGCCGATGTCGTTGGCACAGTTCACCGCTCACGTCGCCGCGACGCTGCCCGCCACCCCGTGGGGGGTGCGCGCGGCGGGCGACCCGCAGTCGCGGATCGAGAAGGTCGCGGTGTGCGGCGGCGCCGGTGACTCATTACTCGATCTGGTCGCCAGAACCGATGCGGATGCCTACGTGACCGGCGACCTGCGCCATCATCCCGTCGACGAACACCGGCGTGCGGGCGGACCGGCACTGGTCGACGCCGGACACTGGGCCACCGAGTTCCCCTGGTGCGCTGACGCTTCGGCAACGCTCACCGCGGCCTTGCCCGCCGGCGTCGCGGTCGCTGTTCATCAGCGTCCGACAGACCCGTTCGTGGTGCACGCGGACAGCCCGCCGGCCTGAGACACCGCTCGACACCTCACACATCGGCCGTCTGACAGGCCACGACAACCCCAACAGATAGGAGGGCGATGAAAGCCGCTCCCGCAGACCAGCGACTGCTCCTGGTGGTCGCCGACATCGACGCACAATTGGCGCAGGTCCGCCATCGGGTGGCACATCTGCCCGAGGACGCCGAGCTGACCCGGCTGACCGGCGAACTGTCCGGCCAGCGCGATGCCCAGGTGCGCGCCGAGATCTCCGTCGAGGACGCCCAGCGTGAATCCTCCCGGCTCGAAGCCGAGATCACGCTCATGGGACAGCGCATCGAGCGTGACTCCGACCTGTTGGCGGGCGGTGGGCTCGCGCCCAAGGCGCTGGCCGAGCTCCAACACGAGGTCACCAGTCTGGGCCGGCGCCGCGACATCCTCGAGGACGAGCTGCTCAGCCTCATGGAGCAGCAGGAGGCCATCGACGTCGATCAACAGCGCGCACGGGAGTTCGGGGACCGGGTGCAGAAAGAGATCGACGAGGTGACCGCCAAGCGCGACACCGCCCGGCGCGAGGCCGCCGACCGCGAGACCGACCTGTTGGCCCGGCGGGAGAAGGCAGCCTCGGACGTACCGCCGGATCTGCTCGCGGTGTACGACCGGGTGCATGCGGGCGGACGGACGGGTGCGGCCAGGTTGGTCGGCGCCCGGTGCGGCGGCTGCGGCATCGAATTCGACCGCGGCACATATTCGAAGGTCTCCTCGGCCCCGGCCGACGACGTCGTCCGCTGCGAGGAATGCGGCGCCATCCTCGTGCGCGGCGGACAGTGACACGGCGGTGACACCCTCAGACGAGTCCCGACGCGACGCGACACCGCAGGCCTCGCAGGAGCATTCGGGTGGCCCCGGCTGGACCGGGGCGGTCGGCGCACCGACACGGCTGCTGTTGCTGCGCCACGGTCAGACGGCGTTGTCGGTCGACCGGCGCTACTCGGGACGCGGGAACCCGCCGCTGACCGACCTGGGCCGCCGTCAGGCCGACGCGGCCGCGCGGCGGCTCGCGGGAGTCGACGTGGCCGCGGTGATCAGCTCGCCGCTGGCCCGTGCGACGGCGACCGCGCAGGCGGTCGCCGATGTGCACCAACTGCCGGTGGTGGTCGAGGAGGGGCTCATCGAGACCGATTTCGGTGCGTGGGAGGGCCTCACGTTCGCCGAGGCCCTCGCGCACGATCCCGATCTGCACCGCCGATGGCGCTCGGATGTCTTGGTGAGTCCGCCCGGCGGTGAGAGTTTCGACGAGGTGGCCGTACGTGTCGCGCGGGCGCGTGACGCGCTCGTCGCAGCCCATCCCGCGAGCACGATCGTGGTGGTGTCGCATGTGACACCCATCAAACTGATGCTGCAACAGGCGCTCGGTGTGGGCCCGTCGCTGCTGTACCGCCTCCACCTGGATCTCGCGTCGCTGTCGATCGCCGAACACTATCCCGACGGTGGTACGTCGGTGCGTGGCGTCAACGACATCTGCCATCTCGACGGCTGAGAGCCCGACTCGGGGTCAACCAGACGTCGGATGCGCTGAGGAGGGCACCCGATCGTGGGCGTCGAGCCCGAGTGCGGCGCGCAGGGTCGGCCAGGCCTGATGCAGATCGCGCTCCCAGTATCCCCACGCGTGCACTCCGAGTCCGTAGTGAAAGCTCACCGACGTGACCCCGGCACCTTCGATCGCCGACTGGAACAGGCGCGTGCAGTAGTTGGATGCCCGTTCGATCACCACACCGGCCGGATCGGCCAGTGCCCGAATGCCCAGCGACAGGTCGTAATTGCCGTCGCCGACCGCCACATAGACAGGTTTGCCGGCGAATGCCTCCGGATGTGCGGACGGGTCGTGATCGAGCCAGGCCGGTGAACCCGGCGGCCCCCACATGTTCTCCGGGTCGCCCAGCCGGGTCGCGATCGTGGCCATCGTGGCCTGCTGCGCCGTGGGTACTCCGAGATCGGGGCATCCGCTGAAATAGGCTCCGCCGCTGTACAGGTGCGGATGCCGCATCTGCAGTACCGACGCTGCGGTGGCGCCCATGGACAGCCCCAGAAGGGCATTCGTGCCGTTGCCGTGAAATCGCCTGTCGATCAACGGGGGTAGCTCCCGGGTGAGAAAGGTCTCCCAGCGCATCCGGCCCAGCACGGGATCGTCGCGGCGCCAGTCGGTGTAGTAGGAGGCCGGTCCACCGACGGGGAACACCACGGTGGTCTGCTTACCGGACATGAACCGCTCGATGTCGGTCTGTCCGAGCCAATCGCTCTCGGTGAAACCCGATGTGGTTCCCGCGGAGATGCCGTCGAGGGCGTAGACGGTGGGCCGTGGTCGATCACCGGTCGGACCGAGGAGCACGTTCACGGTGACGACCCGACTCATCGCGGCGGAGAACACCTCGGCGCTCACCCGGTGGGCCGAGACCACATGCACCGACACCACGTGCGCGGGTCCGGCGCCCGCGGCCGCGGTTCCCGGCATCGCGGTGATCAGCCCGGTGACGGTCATCAGACAGGCCGGGGCGATGACGGTGACCGACGGCAGGACCGACTGCAGGACCGCGGCGACTGCTCGTACCCGCTGTGCGATGGTGACCACCGGCACGAGTCAACCAGGCACGGCGCCGATCGGCGGGGCGTCGCGCAGACCGATGTGAATTGTCCAGCGATCAGGGCCCGCGGGTATGATCTGACACCGCGAACGAGTCGGCCGGGCGGCCGCGGTCGCGGGTACCTCCGGCACATGACCGGTGGCCCGCGATCGAGGAAAGTCCGGACTCCACAGAGCAGGGTGGTTGCTAACGGCAACCCGGGGTGACCCGCGGGACAGTGCCACAGAGAACAGACCGCCGGTCGTCTGACGACCGGTAAGGGTGAAACGGTGCGGTAAGAGCGCACCAGCGTCGCGGGTGACCGCGACGGCTCGGTAAACCCCGCCCGGAGCAAGGTCGAAGCCCGCACCGCGTGTCGGTGCGGGTGCGCAGGTGTCCGAGGGCTGCTCGCCCGAGCCTGCGGGTGGACCGCTCGAGGTACCCGGTGACGGTGTGCCCAGATGGATGGTCGCCGCCGCCCCGTCTCGGGGTGGTACAGGATCCGGCTTACAGGCCGGCTCGTTCGCCCGCCGCGCGGCTATAGTTTCCGCGCCAGAGCCCGCCACGTGGCGATCGACTCCGCGCACATCTGCTGCTCGCGCGCATCGAGGCGCCCGAGGACGAATGTGTCGTCCCGGTCGGCGGCGCCGGTGCGCCGCAGCCGGGTGAGCCGGTGACGTGAGATCACCGCGTCGTGGAAATCCCCGAGGGCGTCCTGGATCGCCGCGGCCCGCCGCGCGGTCTTGCGGTGCGCGTCGACACCGAGGTCCTTCTCGGCCTCGGCGCTGTAGCGCAGCGCTTTGGCCTTCTTGCGGACGGTGTGCACGGCCTCCTCCCACTCGTGGGAATCCGCCGGCAACTCGTCAACCCTGCGTGTTGCCTTCTTCACCGCCTTGCGGGTGTGGGAAACCGCTTGGGCAACAGCATCTTTCGCGTCATCGTCGGCATGCGGACCGGGTTCGGGATCGCCGATCATCGCGTCGAGCATGTCGAGCAGCGCCAGATATCGGTCGGAGTCGAGTGCGGCGTGCACCCGCTCGACGGCGCGATCATGCGCATGTGACACGTCCTCGACGAGGGAACGGGTCAGCAACGGCCGCTGCTCCTCGTCGGCCAGCAGCTCGCGATGACGAGCGAGCTGCACCTCGGCGTCACGCGCCGCCCCGAGCACCTGGCCGAGTACCTTGAGCTCCTCGGCCAGCGCGTCGGTGCGCGGGCCGTCGAGCACGCCCGGGAAACCGCGGATCACACTGCGCAGCCGGCGGGCGGCCACCCGCATCTGATGCACCGCATCGTCCTCGTCGGCCCGGACGCGGGGATCGTGGTCCACCAGCAGATCTCGATGCCGGCGCAGTGACATCAGCACCAACTCCAGCGCGGTCGGATGGTCGCCCAGCGACCGCTGAGCGACGACCGGCGTCGACCCGATCGCGCGGGCCAGTTTCGACGAACTCGACGCAGGTCGGGCGCCGGCGGCCGTCAGCACCGACCCGACGTCGGCGAGTACGGCGCGTCCGGCGGCGTCGGTGTGGTCGGGGCGCAGCTCGAACTCCCACTCCGACCACGTCTGGGAGGTGCCGCCGGGCAGCAGGGAGCTGGCGGTGACGGTGTCGCGCGCCAGCTCGCCGAGCTCGTCACCGGAGTCGTCGTAGGCGACGGTGACCTCACGCTGGGTGTCGATCACCGCGACCGGGACCAGTCGCCGGCCGCGGACGTGGACGACGATCTGTGAGGCCAATGACTCGGGAACCGTGGACTCGTCGGGCGAGTCGCCGAGGTCGGCTTGGGTCTCCCGTCGTCCGTCCCCGGCGAGTGGGCGCTTGAGATGCCAGCCGGCATCGTGACCACCGGTACGCCGGCGGAGGGTGATGCGGTTTCCGGCGAGATCGAGCGAATTGGTGTCGAAATAGGTGGCCGAGAGGTCTTCGGTCTGCGGCTCCGACACCGAGGCAATGGCATCGACCTGCGTCAGATCCGGTGCGGGAGTGCCGGGTTCGACATCGAACTTGATCTCGAGCTCCACGTTGTCACGGGTGGGCACCGTGTTCTCCTCTTCTGTGCACGGCGATCGCCGACGGGCGGGTGGATGGGGACGTCACCGAGTCGCGAAGGCGTCGGTGGCCTCGATCAAATGATGGCGGATCCCCGGTTCGAAGGAGGCGTGACCGGCATCGGCGACCACATGCAGTTGCGCAGACGGCCACGCGCGGTGCAGATCCCAGGCACTGCGCATGGGGCACACCACGTCGTAACGGCCCTGCACGATCACTCCCGGGATGTGGGCGATCCGGTCGATGTTCGTCAGCAGCTGCCCGTCCTCGAGAAAGCCGTGATGCATGAAGTAGTGGTTCTCGATACCGGCGAAGGCGAGATCGAAGCGGGGGTCGGAATCCACGGCGGAGTTCTGCGGCAACAGATGTGAGGTGCTCTGCTCCCAGGTCGTCCACGCGGTCGCCGCGGCCTGCGCGAGGTGGCGATCGTCGCCGGTGAGCAGACGGTGATAGGCGGCGACCAGATCACCGTCGCGTTCGTCGGCCGGGATCACCGAAAGATAGCCCTCCCACTGGTCGGGAAAGATGTGGGCGGCGCCGCCGTTGTAGTACCAATCGATCTCCGAGCGCCGCAGCAGGAAGATGCCCCGCAGCACCAGCTCGGTGACGCGGTCGGGGTGGGCCTGGGCGTAGGCAAGGCCCAGCGTCGAACCCCACGAGCCGCCGAACACCTGCCAGCGCGCGACACCCAGGTGTTCGCGGATCTTCTCCATGTCCGAGATCAGCTTGTCGGTGGTGTTGACCGACAGATCGGCGCCGTCGGCGATATGCGGTGTCGACTGACCACATCCGCGCTGGTCGAACAGGATGATCCGGTAGGCCTTCGGATCGAAGAACCGTCGCTGGGTGGGGGAGGTGCCCCCGCCGGGGCCGCCGTGGACGAAGACCACAGGCTTGCCGTCGGGGTCGCCGCTGCACTCGTAGTAGATGTGCTGGCCGTCGCCGACGTCGAGGTGACCGGACTCGTACGGATCGATCTCCGGGTAGAAGTCGCGGTAGGCCGTCCCGGACGCCGGTGCCGGATCGGTGGTGGAGTGGGCGGAGGAGTTTGTGGACGGCGTGGTCATGGGCTCCACACTATGCCGCACACACCCGCGCCCGGTGGGCATCGGCCGCCGGGCGCGAGAGTCGGGCAGAAGTCCTCGCGGGGGGTGCGATCAGTAGCTGTGCTCGGGGCCGGGGAACGTCCCGGTGGCCACGTCGCGGGCGTATTGTTCTGCGGCCCGCCGCAATTCGGTCCCCACGTCGGCGAAGCGCCGCACGAACTTGGCGGTCTTACCCGAGGTGAGGCCGGCCATGTCCTGCCACACGAGCACCTGTCCGTCGGTTTCGTTGCCGGCGCCGATCCCGACGGTGGGGATGGTGAGTTTGCGGGTGATCTGGCCGGCGAGATCGGCCGGGACCATCTCCATCACGACGGCGAATGCGCCGGCCTCCTGCACCGCGATCGCGTCGGCGATCAATTGGTCGGATCCGTCACCGCGGCCTTGCACCCGGAAGCCCCCGAGGCCGTTGACGCTCTGCGGGGTGAACCCGATGTGGCCCATGACGGGGATGCCGGAGGCGGTGAGCGCGGCGATCTGATCGGCGATGCGTTCACCGCCCTCGATCTTCACCGCATGCGCGCCGCCCTCCTTGAAGAAGCGGACCGCCGATGCCAGTGCCTGCTGCGGGCCGGCCTCGTAGGAGCCGAACGGGAGATCGGCGACGACGAGTGCGTGCGGTGCGCCGCGGACCACCCCGCGCACGAGCGGGATGAGTTCGTCGGAGGTGACGGGGATGGTGGTGTCGTAGCCGTACACGACGTTGGCGGCGGAGTCACCGACCAGCAGTACCGGGATGCCGGCGTCGTCGAAGACGCGGGCCGACGAGTAGTCGTAGGCGGTGAGCATCGCCCACTTGTGCCCCTCTGCCTTCATCTGCGCCAGGTGATGGACGCGGGTGATGCGACGGGCGGGTGTAGCAGCCGGGTCCGACGCGGACGGGGTCTGCGCACCATAAACAGGTGTCTCTGACATCGTTGTCTCTTTTCGTGCCTCGAGTCCCGTCAGACGGGTACCCGGGTGGTCAAGGGCCACGTCAATCCTTCCACCGTGCACACTCGCCCGAAACCGACACATCTGTGTGTTCGGTCACATGACACCGACGTGACAGCATGAGCGGATGATCACGGCGCCGCATGTGCGGAGATCCCTCGCGCGACGCGCGCTGACGCTGTCGGTGCTGGTCACCTCGGCCGTCCTTCTCACCAGCGGGCTCACGGCGTGCGACTCCGGGGTCACCGGCAGTCCCGAACGGGTCACCGGGTCGGACTCGGTGTCCGAACCCGCCGGTGATCGGCCGACCACGATCGACGGCTTCTACGCGCAGACCCTGCGGTGGGGATCGTGTGAGTCGATGATCTCCTCGGACATCGACTATCCGAGCGACGGAAGCTCCTGTGCGCGGGTGCTGGTGCCGGTCGACTATGCCGATCCGGCCGGCGACACCGCATCGCTGGCCTTGTTCCGCTACTCGGCGCCCGGCGGATCGGCGCGCATCGGGTCGTTGCTGATGAACCCGGGCGGCCCGGGCGGATCGGGGGTCGACTTCATGGCCGGGCAGGCCGCCGATCTCGCCAAGCACGCCATCGGCGAGCACTTCGACCTGGTCGGATTCGATCCGCGCGGCGTGGGGCACTCGACTCCGGCCATCCATTGTCTGTCGGACTCCGACCGCGACGCCGACCGGGCTCGCGACGACACCGACTGGTCGCCCAGCGGCATCGCCGAACGAGAGGCCCACAATGCTCAGTTCGGCCGCGCGTGTGCCGACCAGCTGGGCACCGAATTCTTGTCGAAGGTCGGCACCGTGGACGTGGTGCGTGACCTCGATGTCATCCGCGCTATGCTCCGCGACGACAAGCTGAACTATCTCGGCTTCTCCTACGGCACCCGCATCGGTTCGGCCTATGCCGAGGCTTTCCCGACCAGAGTCCGCGCGATGGTCAACGACGGCGCGGTGGATCCCTCGCAGAACCCGGTCGACGAGCAGCTGGCGCAGACCGCCGGTTTCCAGCATGCCTTCGACGCCTTCGCCGCCGACTGCACAACGAGGAGCGACTGTGCCCTGGGCACCGATGCCGGTGCCGCGGTCTCGCGGTTCTGGTCGCTGACCCGGCCGCTGATCGGCCACCCCGCCGCGACCACCGACCCGCGTGGACTGTCGTACTCCGATGCGATGACCGGGGTGGCGCAGGCGCTCTACAGTCCCGAGCTGTGGCAGTACCTACGCACCGGGCTCGCCGAACTGCGTGCGGGCAGGGGGGACACGCTGCTCCGGCTGGCCGACATCTACGAGGGACGCGACGACGCCGGTCACTACGACCCCACTTCGGATGCGTTCACCGCCATCAGATGTGTCGACGGGCCGGCGATCACCGACCGTGCCACCGTCGACTCGCTGGAGCGCCGCTCGCGGCAGGTGGCGCCGTTCACCGACGACGGCCGCGGCACCGGGCACGGTGTCAAGGACGAATGCGCCTTCTGGCCGGTGCCGCCGACTTCGCAACCGCATCGGGTCTCGGCGCCGGGTCTGCCGACGACCGTGGTGGTCTCGACCACCAACGACCCGGCCACCCCCTATGCTGCCGGGCAGAGTCTGGCGGCGCAGATGGATGCGCGGCTGATCACCGTCACCGGTACCCAGCACACCGCCTCCTACGATGGCAACGCCTGCGTTGACCGCGCGGTCGACGCCTACCTGGTCAATCTCACACTCCCGCCTGAAAATCTCAGATGTTGAGACGCTCTGAGTGAAATGCCTGCATATTCTGGTTGTCTCGTGGATGTAACACCGATTTAACAGGGCACTTCTACTCTCCGGGGCATGGATCGGCAGAAGGAATTCGTGCTCAGGACCCTGGAAGAGCGTGACATCCGTTTTGTGAGGTTGTGGTTCACCGACGTTCTCGGCTATCTGAAGTCAGTCGCCATCGCCCCCGCGGAACTCGAAGGGGCTTTCAACGAAGGCATCGGCTTCGACGGATCGTCGATCGAGGGGTTCTCGCGCGTGTCCGAGGCCGACACGGTCGCGCGGCCCGATCCCTCGACCTTCCAGGTGCTCCCGTGGACGACGAGTACCGGCAAGCAGCACTCGGCCCGGATGTTCTGCGACATCGTCATGCCCGACGGGACACCGTCGTGGGCGGATTCGCGCAATGTGCTGCGTCGCCAGCTGAACAAGGCTGCCGACCAGGGATTCAGCTGCTACGTCCACCCCGAGATCGAGTTCTTCCTCCTGCGCGAGGCGCCGAAGAAGAACACCGAGCCGGTGCCCGCCGACGACGGTGGCTACTTCGACCAGACGACGCACACCGCCGCGCCCAACTTCCGCAGGCATGCGATCGAGGCGCTCGAGTCGATGGGTATCTCGGTGGAGTTCTCTCATCACGAGGGTGCGCCCGGTCAGCAGGAGATCGACCTGCGTTATGCCGACGCCCTGTCGATGGCCGACAACGTGATGACCTTCCGCTACCTCATCAAGGAGGTGGCGATCGGCGAGGGCGTCGCGGCGACGTTCATGCCCAAGCCGTTCACCGACTACCCCGGCTCGGCGATGCACACGCACATGAGCCTGTTCGAAGGTGACATCAATGCCTTCCACAACCCCGACGACCCGATGCAGCTGTCGGAGACGGGCAAGAAGTTCATCGCCGGGATCCTGCACCATGCCAGCGAGCTGAGCGCGGTCACCAACCAGTGGGTCAACAGCTACAAGCGGCTCATCCACGGCGGCGAGGCTCCGACGGCGGCCACGTGGGGCGGCGCCAACCGCTCGGCGCTGGTCCGACTGCCGCTGTACACGCCGAACAAGGCGTCGTCGCGTCGCATCGAGGTGCGCTCGCCCGATTCGGCCTGCAACCCCTACCTGGCTTTCGCGGTGCTGCTCGCAGCGGGTCTCAAGGGCATCGCCGAGGGTTATGACCTGCCCGACGAAGCCGAGGACAACGTCTGGGAGCTGACCCCCACCGAGCGTCGCGCGATGGGTTACCGCGAACTGCCGAGCAGCCTGGCGATGGCGCTGCAGGAGATGGAGAAGTCCGAGCTGGTCGCCGAGGCGCTCGGCGAGCACGTGTTCGACTACTTCCTGCGCAACAAGTGGGCCGAGTGGACCGACTACCGCGGGCAGGTCACCCCATTCGAGCTCAACCGTTACATCAGCCTCTAGCGGACCTCGTCAGGGAGTTGTCGATCGGGGCCGCGGGGCGTCACGATAAGTTCTCCCTGTGACACCGCCTCCCTCCCGCGCACGAATTCCCGGCCCCGGCCGCCTGGGGTTGCTCGACGCGTCGGCGTCGGAGAACCTCGATGCCCTCGGGTGGAACGACGAGAGGTCCACAGATCTGCTGTGGGCGCTCTCGCGTGCCCCGAGCCCTGATCTGACCCTGCGCACGCTCACCCGTCTGCACGATGAACTCGACGACGAGTGGACCGATGTCGACCGCCTGCTGCGTGACCGAGAATCGTTTCGCGGCAGGCTGTTCGGTGTCACCGGGGCCTCCGAGGCGTTGGGCGACCACCTCGCCGCCGAACCGCAGGACTGGCATCTGCTCTACCGGGACGAGCTGCCGACCGCCGAACAGATGCGCACGACGCTGCTCGATGCGGTGGGTGCGGTCGCCGAACCCGGCGAGGTGGAGAAGGGCAACCTGCTCTACCGCGCGGCCATTAGCGGTCCCAAGGCTGTGGTCGCACTGCGCAACGCCTACCGCTCGATCCTGCTGCAGATCGCCGCACACGATCTGGCGCCGGTGGTCGAGGACGAACCCGTGGTGTATTTCCCTGAGGTCGGGGCGCTGCTGGCCGACCTCGCCGACGCCGCGCTGACCGCGGCGCTGGCGGTGGCGATCCGCGAGGTGTTCGGCGACGGCGAGATGACCGTGCGCCTCGGTGTCATCGCGATGGGCAAGAGCGGCGCGCGCGAGTTGAACTACGTCTCCGACGTCGACGTGATCTTCGTCAGCGAGCCGGCCGACGGGACCAGTGCACGGCTGGCCGGGGAGATGATGCGGGTCGGGTCGCTGGCATTCTTCGAGGTCGACGCCGCGCTGCGCCCGGAGGGCAAGGCAGGGGCGCTGACCCGCACGCTGAACTCGCATGTGGCCTACTACGAGCGGTGGGCCAAGACCTGGGAGTTCCAGGCGCTGCTCAAGGCACGGCCGATGACCGGTGACATGGAGCTCGCACGTGCCTACGTCGACGCGCTGAGCCCCATGGTGTGGACGGCCTCCGAGCGTGAGGATTTCGTCACCGAGGTGCAGGGCATGCGTGAGCGTGTCGAACAGTCGGTGCCCGAGGAACTGCGGGCCCGCGAACTCAAACTCGGCCGCGGCAGCATCCGCGATGTCGAATTCGCGGTGCAACTGCTGCAGCTGGTCCACGGCCGGGTGGACGAGTCGCTGCGCGTGCGGTCGACCGTGGGTGCGCTCAAAGCCCTCACCGAGGGCGGCTACGTCGGTCGCGACGACGGGGCGAACCTCACCGCGTCGTATGAGTTCCTGCGTCTGCTCGAACACCGACTGCAGCTGCAGAAACTCAAACGGACACATCTGCTCCCGCCGTTCGACGACTACGAGGCGATGCGCTGGCTGGCCCGCTCCGCGCATATCCGTCAGCGTGCCGACATGGACGCCACCGACGTCTTGCGCACCGAGATCCGCCACCAGGCCCAGCGGGTGCGGCGACTGCACGAGAAGCTGTTCTACCGCCCGCTGCTCGAGGCCGTGACGCACTTCGACACCGACGAACTCCAACTCAGCGACGAGGCGGCGATCAAGCGGCTGTATGCGCTGGGGTACGCCCAGCCCGACCACGCACTCGGACACCTGCGTGCACTGGTCGCCGAGGGGGGACGTCGTGGTGCCATCCAGGAGATGCTGCTGCCGACGCTGCTCGAATGGATCTCGCGCACACCCGATCCCGACGCCGGATTGCTCAACTACCGTCGGCTGTCGGAGGCGCTGGAGAACCAGGAATGGTTCCTGCGGCTGCTGCGAGATGAAGGTGCGGTGGCCGAGCGGCTCATGCGCGTGCTGGGCACCTCGCCGTATGTGGCCGACCTGCTGACGCGCTCGCCCGAGGTGATCCGGCTCTACCAGGACGGCGCCCGCGGCCCGCGGCTGCTCGAAATCGACACCGACGACGTGGCGCATGGGATCGTCGCCTCGGCGATGCGCCAGTCCGACCCCGACCGCGCGATCGCGGTCGCACGGTCGTTGCGTCGCGCCGAGCTCGCGCGGATCGCCTCGGCCGACATCCTCGGGATGCTCGACGTGCCACAGGTGGTCGCGGCGTTGTCCTCGGTGTGGTCGGCGGTGCTCAATGCCGCACTCGAGGTGGTGGTCCGGTCGATGACCGCGGGAGGCACCGAACCGGCCCCGGCGCGCATCGCGGTCATCGGGATGGGACGCCTGGGGGGCAATGAGCTCGGTTACGGTTCCGATGCCGACGTGCTGTTCGTGTGTCAGCCCAATCCCGACGTGGACGAACCCAAAGCCGTCCGGTGGGCGAACATGGTCGCCGACCGGGTGCGCTCGGTGCTCGGCAAGCCGACCGCCGATCCGCCGCTGGAGGTCGACACCGGATTGCGCCCGGAAGGGCGCAACGGTCCGGTGGTGCGCACGCTCGCCGCCTACCGGGCCTACTACCACCAGTGGGCACAGCCCTGGGAGGTCCAGGCACTGCTGCGTGCGCATCAGGTGGCCGGTGACGACCAGCTCGGCATCGACTTCCTGCACATGATCGATGACATCCGCTATCCGCAGGGCGGAGTGTCGCGCGACGCGGTTCGCGAGATCCGCCGCATCAAGGCCCGAGTCGACTCCGAACGCCTTCCGCGCGGCGCGGATCCGGCGACACACACCAAACTGGGGCGCGGCGGCCTCGCCGACATCGAATGGACCGTGCAGCTGATCCAGCTGCGCTTCGCCCACCGGTTGCCGTCGCTGCACAACACCTCCACGCTGGAGACGCTCGACGCGATCGGGTCGGCCGAATTGCTCAGCGAGACCGACGTGGGACTACTCAAAGACGCGTGGATCACCGCGACGAAGGCGCGGAATGCGTTGGTGCTGGTGCGCGGCAAGCCCGTCGACCAGTTGCCCGGTCTCGGTCATCAGCTGCGCTCGGTCGCATATGCGGCCGGATGGCCAGACGGGCAGGCCTCGGAGTTCCTCGAGCACTACCTGCGCGTGACGCGTCGTGCGAAAGCCGTGGTGGTCAAGATCTTCGGCGCGTGAGGCGCTGGCCGTCGCCACCGCGCGGGGGATTGACCGCAGTGCTGTGGTTCCTCGTGGTGGCTCTCGGCTGGGCGATGCTGGCCGTCACGGCCGTGGCCGTGTGGCTGCACTGGTATCCCTCGCATGGCCAGAATGCCGTGGCGGCAACGAGTTTCGTGCCGTGGGCGATCATCGCCGCGGTACTGGGCGTCGTGGCCCTCTCGCTCACGCGACGATGGATCACGTTGGGCCTCACGGTGATCGCCGCGGTGGCGCTGGTGTGGACGCAAATCCCGCTCTGGCATGCCGACGCGGCCGCGCACGGCCGGCGGCTGGTGGTGGTGCAGTCCAACATCCGGCTCGGACAGGGTGACGTGACGACGCTGGTGAAGCGGGTGCGCGACGAGAACGCCGACCTGCTGACCGTCGAGGAACTCACCCCGCAAGCGTTGTCGCGCCTGCACGCCGCGGGGATCTCGGCCGAGTTGGGCTACGAGTACACCGCGGCCGACAGCGGTGGTCGCGGAGCCGGAGTGTTCAGCCGCACCGCGCTTCGCGACGGCGTGCTGCTCGACGGTCACACGCTCAACAACGTGCGCGCGGTGACCGCGGTCCCCGGAGTCGGTGATGTGACGATCTACGCCGTCCACCTGCTCGCACCGTGGCCGGATCCGCCGAGCAGGTGGACCGGCGAGCTCGCGGCGATGCGTGCGGACTGGATGTCTCGCTCCGGGCCCGTGCTCGCCTCCGGCGACTACAACTCGACCTACGACCACAAACAGTTCCGCGACCTGCTCACCGGCGGATTCGCCGACGCGGCTGTGCAATCGGGCAGTGGCTTCCTGCCGACCTTTCCGCGTGACCGCGTCTATCCGCCGTTGATCGGCATCGACCATGTGGTCTCACGCGGCTTTGTCGCCGACTCGGTGCGCAGCTTCGACGTCCCGGGCTCCGATCACCGCGGAATCGTGGTCACGCTGCGCGCGTCGTGACCCGTCGCTGATCCACGCGCACACCTGCTCCGGTCGTCACCACTGTCCTCAGTTGTCGTGCCCAGTCGTCTGTTGTGCCCAGTCGTCTGTTGTTCTCAGTCGTCACCCTTGGTGACGAAACCCTTCGAGACCATCCAGTCGCGCGCCACGTCGGCCGGCTCGCGGCCGTCGACGTCGACCTGGCGGTTGAGCTCGGTGATCGCCTGGATGGTCAGTGCATCCGAGACCGGCTTGGTGATCTTGGCGATCGACGGGTACTTCTTGGCGATCGAGGTGCGCATCACCACGGCGGCGTTGTAGTTCGGGAAGAACTTCTTGTCGTCCTCGAGCAGCGCGAGGTTGAGTGCCTTGATGCGTCCGTCGGTGGTGAACACCTCGCCGAAGTTGCAGTTTCCGTTGGCGATCGCCTGATAGATGATGCCGGACTGCAAGATCTTGATCGGGACCGAGCCGGCGTCGAAACCGTAAGCCTGCGCCATGCCGGGGAAACCGTCACGGCGACTTCGGAACTCGGTCTCCAGGCAGGTGGCCGCCGCACCCGGGTCGCGTCGTACGAGATCGGCGTACTGCGACAGCGTGCGGATCCCGGTTCTCGTCAGCGTCGCCTGGTTGGTGGCCAGCGCGTAGGTGTTGTTCAGCGGAGCGGGATTGACCCAGGTGAGTCCGTGGTGCTCGCGGTCCTCGGCGGCGACCGCCGCGAACTGCTCGGCGGGGTCGGTGATCGGCTTCTCGTGTTTGAGATAGGTGATCCACGCAGTGCCGGTGTACTCGTAGGTGATGTCGACCTGACCGGACTCCATTGCCGCACGCACACTCTGCGAACCGGAGATGTTGGTCAGATCGCGCACATCGGCACCCGCCGCCGACAGTGCGAACTCGAGGATGTAGCCGAGGATGATCTGCTCGGTGAAGTCCTTGCTGCCCACGGTGATCTTGGCACCCTTGAGATCGTCCTGCGGTGTGATGCTGCCGGAACCGACAGCCAGCGGCACGGCGCTTCCCGATTGCAGACCGCAGGCGGCGACGATGCTCACGAGTGCGGCGATCACCGCCAGCACCGCCACGCGTGGTGTCGAACCGATGCGTCGTGTCACACCACCGGTGCCCCGGATCATCGCAGGCCCTTCGGTCCGAGGAAGCGTTCGGCCAGCGCGCCGACCCAGTCGACCACCAGCGCCAGGCACACCGATAGACCGGCGCCCAGATACAGGGTGACGTTGTCGCGCAGCTTGTATCCGGTGTCGATGAGGATGCCGAGTCCGCCGGCATCGACGAGGAAGGCCAGGGTGGCGGTGCCGACGGCCAGCACCAGCGAGGTACGCAGGCCGGCGAGGATATAGGGCACGGCCAACGGCAGTTCGATGCGGAACAATATCTCCCTGGCCGACATCCCCTGTCCGCGTGCAGCATCGATGAGTGTGGGGTCCACCGAGTCGATGCCCAGCATGGTGTTGCGCAACACGGGCAGCAGCGAGTAGAAGGCGATCGGCAACACGCCGATCCAGAAGCCGGTTTGTGAGGTCCAGAGGAAGAACAGCACCAGCAGACCGATCGCCGGTGCGGCCTGACCGATGTTGCCGATCCCGATGAAGATCGGTTTGAGGGGTCGGAATCGCCTGCGGGTCAGCAGAACTCCCAGCGGAACCGACACCGCCACCACAATCGCGGTGATCGCGATGGTCAGCAGCAGGTGTTCGCCGATCAGCTGGCTCACGTAGGAGGCGTTGACGGTGGCCTTCTGCGTCGCGGTGAGATCCTGACTGAACACCCAGGAGAACAGCGCGACGGCGATCACGATGACGATGACCGGGGTCAGCAGGATGTCGAGCTGACCCGCGAGCCGATTGACCGACCCGCCACCGGTGGTGGATTTCGCCTTGGCGTCGGCGACTGTGGTGGTCATCGGTGCGCCTGCTCGGGGTCGTCGGCAGCCGCCGAGCCGTCGCTGTCGGTCTCGTCGGCGCTGCGAGCCCGCTCCGCCTTCGCGGCTTCAGCGGCCTTCTCGATGGGATCGCGGACGTCGGGGACGCCGGGCCCGGGTGCGGGGGAGGAGTCGTCGTCGGACTCGTCGTGATCGTGGGCGTGTTCCTCGTGCAGTGTGCGCACCGTGCTGATGAGCGTGTCGATGGTCACCACACCCTCGTAGCGGCCACGAACACCGGTGACGATCGCAGAGGCACTCGAATCGGCGAGGATCGCCTCGAGGGCATCCTGCAGCGTGGAACGCAGGCTCACCAACTCGCCGACGGGCTCACCCACGTCGCGGAGCGATCGCGCGTCGCGCAGATCGCGCTGTCGCACCCAGCGCACAGGCCGATCGCGCGAGTCGAGGATGATGCCCCAGTCGCGCACCTGATCGCGCAGATAGTCCACCGGATCGTCCTCACGCGCCGTGGGTCGCCGTTCGATCTCCACGTCGCGCACGCGCAGCAGGGTCAGCTGCTGAAGGGAGGCGTCGGAGCCGACGAACTTCGCGACGGTGTCGTTGGCCGGTGCGGCCAGGATGGCCTCGGGGGTGTCGTACTGCAGCACCTTGGACTGGTAGCCGAGAACGGCGATGCGGTCACCGAGCTTCACCGCCTCGGAGAAGTCGTGGGTGACGAACACGATGGTCTTGTGCAACTCGTCCTGCAGTCGCAGCAGCTCGTCTTGGAGAAGTCCGCGGGTGATCGGGTCGACGGCGCCGAAGGGCTCGTCCATCAGCAGGATCGGGGGATCGGCAGCCAACGCCCGCGCGACACCCACGCGCTGCTGCTGCCCGCCGGAGAGCTGGCGGGGGTAGCGGTCGCGGAACTCGGCGGGGTCGAGCCCCACCAGGTCGAGCATCTCCTCGACGCGGTCCTTGATGCGCGACTTCTTCCACTTCAGCAGTCGGGGCACGGTGCCCACGTTCTGCGCGACCGTCAGATGCGGGAAGAGCCCGGCGGACTGGATGGAATAGCCGATGTTGCGGCGCAATTCGTTGGCGTTGAGGTCCTTGTTGTCGCGACCGGCGATGGTGATGCGCCCGGAGGTGGGCTCGATCAGCCGGTTGATCATCCGCATCGTGGTGGTCTTGCCGCAGCCGGACGGGCCCACGAAGATCACGGTCTCGCCCGCGGGAATGGTCAGGTTGACGTCGTCGACGGCGGGCCGCCCGGCGCCCGGGTACTCCTTGGTGACGTGGTCGAGGACGATCTCGACACCGGTGTGTTCGGCGTTCGACCCGGTGGCGTTCGACCCGGTGGCCTTCGTGTCCTCGGTCCGGTGGTCGCCGCTGGTCGGAGTATCGGCTGTCTTCGGATCGCTGGTGGTCATCGAATGCCCTTCGGAGTGGTGAGCTTGCCGATGGCAAGCAGGATGCCGTCGAGGATCAGCGCGAGGATCACGATGAGGACGGTTCCGGTGAGGGCCTGCGGCACCGCTGTCGGACTGCCGACGCGGGCGAGACCGGAGAAGATGAGGTTGCCCAGTCCGGGACCCTTCGCGTATGCGGCGATGGCGAGGATGCCCATCGCCATCTGCGCCGACACCCGGATGCCGGACAGGATGGACGGCCAGGCCAGGGGGAGTTCGATCCGGCCGAGGATGCGCAGCCGGTTCATACCGATACCCCGGGCGGCGTCGGTGACCGCGGGGTCGACCGACGACAGGCCGATGATGGTGTTGCGGATGATCGGCAGCAGCGAATACAGCACGAGCGCGATGACCGACGGCGCGACACCGAGTCCGACGATGGGGATCAGCACGCCGAGGAGCGCGAATGACGGAACCGTCAGGATGACACTCGACAGCGCGGTGGCCGCCGCGGATCCGATGGGGCTGCGATAGACCAGAATGCCCACCACGACACCGATCACCGAGGCGACGACGAGGCACTGCACCACGGCACTGACATGCAGGTAGGAGTCGGTGAGCAATTGCTCTCGCCGAGTGGTGATGAAATCCCAGATCGCGTTCAGTGCGAACTCCCTTGTCCTCGTCAGCCGGGTGCGGTCGGTACGCGGGCGTGCCGACCTGTGCGCAGGGGACTGGAGTCGCCGTGTGGCTACAGCGACCGGTACGCGCCCCGGCCTGAGTGGATTTCGTCCGCTCACCACCGTAATCGTGCAGCGCATCGACAAGAAATGCAGGATCGAGAATTTCGCGGGTTTGCACGCGTGGATATGTCCGGAGAGCTGCGTCACGCTGCGGGTTCATGTCCTGTGCTCACAGGTGAAGGGCAGCAAAAATTCTTTCCATAGGAAAGCAAAATCTGATCTGACGGCCGCGCGGAACCGGCTGCTGAGTCATCCCACCGACAGGCGAGCATCACGCAGAGTGGTCATTCCGCGGCGTGCGATTCTTCCGTGTTGATCGGCTTTTCCTCTGTGATCGATCCTTCCGCGGCGATCGATCTCTCCGCGGCGATCGATCTCTCCGCGGCGATCGACCTCTCCTCGGCCGGGAGGTACAGGTCGAGATCGCGCATCATCTCGGTCAGTAGCTGGCGGAGTGTCTCCTGTTGCGACTCGGAGAGCCCCGCGTCATATCTCTGGCTGTCTCGCGTGACCTGCTGAACCCGTCTGAGCAGATCCGCTCCCGCTGCGGTGATGCGGCATTCCAGGATCCGTCCGTGTTCTGGATGCGGTGAACGGGTCAGGAGGCCTCGTTCGACCAGGCCGGCGACCGCGGTTGACATCGACTGCGGTGTGACCCCGGACCGGGCACTGAGCTGCGCCCCCGACAGTGCCTCGGGATGGGCGACGTCGAGCTGAGCCAGGGCGGAGAGCTGCGACTGCGTCAGCCCGAACTCGCGGAGATCCTCGTCGAGGCGTTTGGACAGTGCGGTGCTGACGCGGCGGAGCAGGTAGGGCACACGGCGGCCGAAATCCTCGGCCACGCGGTCGTTGTCGTCCACACCCTGATAGTAATGTCAGGCACCTGAGACTAATATCAGGTGCCTGACATATTGATGTCGGACTCCGCACTCTCGTCAACGATCGGATGCCCCATGAAACTTGCTTCGATACGCCTGATCACCAGTCGCCTCGACGAATTGGTCGAGTTCTATGAACGGGTCACCGGTGGGACCTTCGACCGTCCCAATCCGGTGTTCGCCGAGCTGGTGACGGCCGGCGGGACCCTCGCTCTCGGTGGTGATGCGACACTGCCGTTGTTCCCCGGTACCGGATTGACCGCCGGATCGAACGCCAGCGCGATCATCGAGTTCCAGGTCGACGATGTCGACGCCGAACGTGCGCGGCTCGGCGATCGAGTCCGGGTTCTGCAGGAGCCCGTCACTCTTCCCTGGGGCAACCGGGCGATGATGCTCGCCGACCCCGATGGCAACCGGGTCAATCTCTACGCGCCTGATACCGAGGAGGCCAAGGCCCGGTTCGCCGACCGCTGACGGGTGCGCGAACGCCGGGGCGGTCACGACCCCCGGGACAGACGAATCGGCCCGCCCGGGATCGAGGTGATCGCCGAGCGGGCCGATGCGAAAGCGCGAGCTGCGGGCCGACTTGCCAGAATTACCAGGTCAGCGGACCGAGCGGGTCAGCAATCGTAGTAGAGCGCGAACTCGTAGGGGTGCGGACGGATCTGCACCGGCAGGATCTCGTTCTCGCGCTTGAGCGCGATCCAGGTCTCGATGAGGTCCTCGGTGAACACTCCACCGGCGGTGAGGTATTCGTGATCCTCTTCGAGCTTGTCGATGACCGCCGACAGCGAGGTCGGAGCCTGCGGGATGTCCTTGGCCTCCTCGGGGGGAAGCTCGTAGAGATCCTTGTCGACCGGCTCGTGCGGCTCGATCTTGTTCTTGATGCCGTCGAGGCCGGCCATCATCATCGCGGCGAACGCCAGGTACGGGTTACCCGAGGAGTCCGGGCAACGGAACTCGATGCGCTTGGCCTTCGGGTTGTTGCCGGTGATCGGGATACGCACACAGGCGCTGCGGTTGCGCTGGCTGTAGACCAGGTTGATCGGGGCCTCGTAGCCGGGCACCAGGCGCTTGTAGGAGTTCACGGTCGGGTTGGTGAACGCCAGCAGCGACGGCGCATGGTGCAGGATGCCGCCGATGTAGTGACGAGCCAGATCCGACAGACCCGCGTAACCGGCCTCGTCGTGGAACAGCGGCTTGCCGTCCTTCCACAGCGACTGGTGGGCGTGCATACCCGAGCCGTTGTCGCCGAACAGCGGCTTCGGCATGAAGGTGACCGACTTGCCCTGAGCCCACGCGGTGTTCTTGATGATGTACTTGAACAGCAGCACATCGTCGGCTGCGTGCAGCAGGGTGTTGAACTTGTAGTTGATCTCGGCCTGGCCGCCGGTACCCACCTCGTGGTGACCGCGCTCGAGCTCGAAGCCGGCGTTGATCAGGTTGGTCGACATCTCGTCGCGCAGGTCCACGTAGTGGTCATACGGCGCGACGGGGAAGTAGCCGCCCTTGGGGCGGACCTTGTAACCGAGGTTCGGCGACCCGTCGGGATCGACCGGCGAACCGGCGTTCCACCAACCCGACTCCGACTCGATCTCGTAGAAGGTGCCGTTCATCTCCGAGCCGTAGGCGACGCCGTCGAAGATGTAGAACTCGGCCTCGGCGCCGAAGAAGCAGGTGTCGGCGATGCCGGTGGAGGCCAGGTAGTCCTCGGCCTTACGGGCAACGTTGCGCGGGTCGCGGCTGTAGGCCTCGCGGGTGAACGGGTCGTGGACGAAGAAGCTGACGTTCATCGTCTTGGCCTTGCGGAACGGGTCGATCTGCGCGGTTGCCGGGTCGGGCAGCAGCATCATGTCCGACTCGTTGATGGACTGGAAGCCACGGACGGACGAACCGTCGAAGGCCAGACCGTCCTCGAAGACGCTCTCGTCGAATGCGTCTGCGGGGATCGAAAAGTGCTGCATCACACCGGGCAGGTCGCAGAAGCGGATGTCGACGTATTCGACACCCTCCTTCTTGATGCCCTCGAGCAGTTCTTCCTTTGAGCTGTACACCGTGCTCCTTCGCTGTCGTTTCAGCCGGCCGGAGTTAAAGGACTCCGACAAGCATCATTGCAGTGCCGTGACCACACGGCAGACACTGCCACCCGCCTGTCGCCGACGATGTCGTCAGACCAACGGGATTCCACGCAGACGCTATGGATTCCACGTTGCGCGCGAGTCAAACCGATGTTTCGCCTGTGTAACGCAACTGGGAAAACGTGGTGGCCGAACGGCGCGTTCCGACGTCGCGGAGGCGGTCCCTATAGTGGGTGCATGGCACGAATCACGGGGTCCTGGCTGTCTGGACCGCAGGCTGGGCTCGACAACGGGCAGGCCGAGGGTGCCTATCGCGGTGAGGCCCTGGGCCTTCCGGCATCGGGGCCCGGTTCGCTGGCCACCTCGTGGCGACGAACCGGCGGCCTGCTCGCCGACTGGTTGATGGCCGGTTGCATCTCGTTGGGGTTCGTCGGTTTCAACTCCCAGCACCTCTCGAGCGTGGTGCTCATGGTGTGGTTCGTCGTCGGGGTGGTGACGGTGTCGCTGTTCTCCTTCACCCCAGGACAGTTCCTGCTCGGTATGCGCGTCGCGCGCGTCGACATGAACGGTGCGGGTGTGGTGCGCGGCGGCCTGATCTCAGTGGGTCTGTGGCGTGCGGTGGTTCGCCAGATCTTGATCGTTTTCTGCGTTCCCGCGCTGGTCACCGACGCCGACGGTCGCGGGATGCACGACCGCGCCACCGGAACAGCACTGGTGCTCACACGCTGATCTGCGCGCTCATCTTCGGATCTCCGCGCCGCACGACGCTGCGTCGTCGCGCACGCCGGTCAGTCCCGGTGCGAGTGTCCGCTGTGGGAGCGGTGACCCGGAGAAGTCACCCAATGTCAGTACCCCCAGTAACTCAGTACCCACAGCCACTTGTGTCCGGGTCAACTACGCTCTCGTGACTACGCCCCGGTGAACAACAGTTCACCGGGGCGTAGTCACGAGATGGGGTCTGGCAGGAACGAGCCCTCGACCCGCCGAGGGACGCGCGGTGGGTCAGCGACGGCGAACGGTACGCGCGACACCGCGCATCTTGGCGCCCTGGGGGACCGGACCCTTGGGCATGCCCGGTCCGGGCTGACGGCCGGCGAGCGCCGAGAGGCGGGCATCGACCGCGTCGACACGCTTGCCGTTGATGTTGTTGGGCAGCTTGTTGAGGTGGCGTTCGAGCTTGCTGAGCGGAACCTGGCCCTCCTCGTTGCCGACGATCACCTCGTAGATCGGGGTGTCACCGACCACCCGTGCGGTGCGCTTCTTCTCCTGCGCGAGCAGACCCTTGAGACGGGTCGGCGAACCTTCGCCGACCAGGATCACACCGGGCTTGCCCACCACGCGGTGCACGGCGTCGAGGTGGGTGGTGCCGACAACGGCCTGCTTGACGCGCCAGCCGCCGCGCATGTTGTCCAGAGCCCAGCCGGCCGCGCCGGGCTGGCCGTCGGCCTTGGCGTACACGCTGCGCTGCACACGGCGGCCGAAGATGATGAATGCGGCCAGGATGCCGAGAACCACACCGATGGGGATGAGGAATGCGGCGACGTCGAAGACGATGCCGAGAACGGTGAACACGGCCACGATCACCACGAAGGCGCCGATCATCAACGGCAGGAGAAGTTTGTCCTCCCGGCGCTGCATCTGGAACGCCTGCCACAGTTGGGTGCGGCGCTCCTTGGAGGCGCGTTTGCGCTCGGCCTTGGCCGCCGCCTTGGCCTCTTTGGTCGCGTTCGTCTGAGCCTTCGCCATGGGTGTCAGGATACTGACCCGCCCGGAGCGCGCCGCGTGCGGCCACACTGAGCGGGTGCGGCTGTCGCTCACCGGGCCCGAGCGGGCGCGGTGTCAGGAGTTCAGCGCCGCGCAGCGAGACGATCGATCACCGAGGTGGCCTCCTGTGCGGTGGACCCCTCGTCGGCGAGGTGGCGCATGGCCGCGGGCAGCTCACGGCCGTGATGGGCCATCGCCTGCGCGTAAAGGCGGCCGGCACGATACGAGGACCGCACCAGCGGGCCCGCCATCACACCGGCCATCCCGACCTCGCGGGCGAAGTCGGAGTGCTCGACGAACTCCTCGGGCTTCACCCATCGCTCCACGGGATGGTGACGCGGCGACGGGCGCAGATATTGGGTGATGGTGAGGATGTCGCAACCGGCGTCGTGCAGGTCGACGATCGCCTCGCGCACCTCCTCGGGTGTCTCGCCCATCCCGAGGATCAGATTGGACTTGGTGACCAGTCCGAACGCGCGCGCCTGCGTGACGACGTCGAGAGAACGGTCGTAGCGGAATGCGGGGCGGATGCGCTTGAAGATGCGGGGCACCGTCTCGAGGTTGTGTGCGAGCACCTCGGGCCGGGCGTCGAAGACCTCGGCGAGCAGATCCGGTGTGGCGTGGAAGTCGGGGATGAGGTTCTCCACACCGGTGCCCGGGTTGAGTCGGTGGATCGCGCGGACCGTCTCGGCGTACAGCCAGGCACCCTCGTCGGGCAGATCATCACGAGCGACACCGGTAATCGTGGAGTACCGCAGCCCCATCGCCTGCACGCTCTCGGCCACCCGCCGTGGCTCGTCGCGGTCGAGGGCGGCGGGCTTGCCGGTGTCGATCTGGCAGAAGTCGCAGCGGCGGGTGCATTGTTCGCCGCCGATGAGGAAGGTGGCCTCGCGGTCTTCCCAGCATTCGTAGATGTTGGGGCATCCGGCCTCTTCGCACACCGTGTGCAGGCCCTCGCGTTTGACCAGACCCTTGAGGTCACGGAATTCCGGCCCCATCGTGGCCCGGGTGCGGATCCACTCGGGTTTGCGCTCGATGGGCGTCTCGGCGTTGCGGATCTCCAACCGCAGTAGTTTGCGACCTCCCGGCTCCGGGGTCTGTCCGGTGCCAGCGGAATCGGTGCGGGTCGAATCGGTGCGGGGGGAAGAGGAAGGCTGCACGGTCACTGTTCCGATCCTAGGCGCGGTTGCGGTCCGTCGAGTGCGGCGACGATCGCGGCGGCAGCCGCGTCGATCACGTCGGGGATCGTGATGGCGCGGCCCGATTCGATGGTCAGGGAGGTGACACCCGCATCCGGGATGCCGCACGGCACGATCGCCTCGAAGTCGCGGAGGTCGGCATCGCAGTTGAGTGCGATGCCGTGCAATGCGACGCCGCGGGCGACGCGGATACCGATCGCGGCGATCTTGCGCTGCGGCCGGCCCGGTGACAGCGGATCGGGCGCGTCGGCGTCCACCCACACGCCGGATCGTCCCTCGACGCGCAGCGTCGGCACACCGAAGCCGCGGCACACGCCCATCAGCGCCTCCTCGAGTCGGCGCACGTAGTCGACCACGTCGAGTGGTTCGGTGAGCGCGACGATGGGGTAGGCGACGAGCTGGCCGGGACCGTGCCAGGTGATCTTCCCGCCGCGGTCGACGTCGATCACCTCCACATCACAGCTGCCGGTCGGGCGGTCGGAGTCCTCGGTGCGTCGGCCCGCGGTGAACACCGCCGGATGCTCGAGCAGCAGCAGCACGTCGTGGTCGAGGGTGCCGTCAGCGCGTTCACCGGCGAGACGGTGCTGGAGGTCGAAGGCTTCCCGGTATCCGACCCGACCCAGTCGGCGTACCTCGATCGGCGCAGTCGAGCGTCGGGCGCCGTGACGGCGCGATCGCCTCGGACCGGACGTGTCCGCAGCGATTCGGGTGTCCGCAGGGGTCCGGGTGCCTGTGGTGATTCTGGTGTCGACCGCGGAGGGGGAGTCAGGCATTGGCGTACTCACAGGCCGAATCGATGGTCGGATGGGTGAACTCGAAGGCGTGGTCGGCCAGTACCTTCGGCACCGCACGCTGACCGGCCAGAAGCATCTCGTCAGCCAGCTCGCCACCGGCGAGATGCAGCACCGCCGAGGGAACCCAGAACAGGGCTGGCCGATGTACCGAGGCCGCGAATGCTCGGGTGAACTCGGCGTTCGTGACCTGCTGGGGTCCGCAGGCGTTGACCGGACCCTCGATCTCGGTGCGCAGCAGGAACTCGATGATGCGCACCTCGTCGGTGAGGGTGATCCAGGGGAAGTACTGGTGACCGTCGCCCAGCCGGGCGCCGAGGCCGAGAGAGAACAGCGGACGCAGCCGCGACATCAGACCCCCGGAACGGGAGAACACCGGGGCGGTGCGCACCAGCGCGACCCGCGCCGAGGGTGTGGCGCGCGCGGTCTGCTCCCATTCGCGGGTCAGGTCGGCGAGGAAACCGCTGCCCGCGGAGGCGGATTCGTCGACCTCGCGATCTGCGGTGTCGCCGTAGAAGCCGGTCGCGCTGCCGTTGACGAGCACCGGCACCCCGCAGCGGGCGACCGCCTCCGACAGCACCGACGTCGGCACGATCCGGCTGTCGCGCAACTGCTGCTTGTACTGCCCCGACCAGCGCCGACCCGCGATCGACGCCCCGCACAGATTCACGACCGCATCGGCACCCTGCAGCGCCTCATCGGGCACCCCCGACGACTCCGGCCACCACTGGACCTCGTCGGGCGCGGAGGTGGTGCGGCGCACGAGCCGCACCACCTCATCGCCCGACCCGCGGAGCGAGTCGGCCAGTGCGGTGCCTATGAGGCCCGACGCCCCGGCCAGGACGACCCTCATCGGGCGTCCTGCCGGTGGGCGTCGGACGTCAGCGCCGGCATCGGTGCGACGGGCACTGCTTACAGCCCCAGATCCGCCTCGAACGCGGCCTCTTCGAGGCGGTGCTTGATCGTGGTCAGGAAGCGACCGGCGTCAGCACCGTCGATGAGCCGGTGATCGTAGGTCAGCGGCAGGAACGACATCGACCGCACGGCGATCGATTCAGAACCGAACTCGTCGGTCAGCACGGCCGGGCGACGCACGATCGCACCGGTTCCCAGCATCGCCGCCTGCGGCGGCACCAGGATCGGGGTGTCGAACAACGCGCCCTGGCTGCCGATGTTGGTGATGGTGAACGTCCCACCCGACAGCTCGTCGGGCTTGAGGTCGTTCGACCGCGCCCGCGAGGCAAGGTCGTTGATGGCACGGGCCAGACCCGCCAGCGACAGGTCGTCGGCGTTGTGGATCACCGGCGAGAGCAGACCCTGCTCGGTGTCGACAGCGATACCGAGGTTCACCGTGCCGTAGTAGGTGATCTCCTTGGCATCCTCGTCGAGGCTGGCGTTGACGTTCGGGTGCAGCTTGAGTGCCTCGACGACCGCCTTGGCGATGAACGGGAGGAAGGTGAGATTGACCCCCTCGGAGGCCTGGAACGACGCCTTGGCGGTCTTGCGGAGATTCGCCACGCGAGTCATGTCGACCTCGAACACCTGGGTCAGCTGTGCGGTGGTCTGCAGCGACTCGCGAGTCTTCTTCGCGGTGAGCAGACGGATCCGGCTCGCCTTCTGCGTCGTGCCCCGCAGCTTGGCCAGCTCGGGTCGGACACCCTTGGGCGCACTCGGTGCCGGTGTCGACGACGAGGCAGCAGCGGGCTCCGGAGCACTCGTGGGGGCGGGAGCCTTGGCGGCCTCAGCAGCGGCGAGCACATCCTGCTTGCGGATACGTCCGCCGACACCGGTGCCCTTCACGCTCGACAGGTCGACGTTGTTGTCGGCGGCGAGCTTGCGCACCAGAGGTGTGACGTACGGAGTCGACTCGAGGGTCGGCGGGTTGTCCGCCGGCTCGGTGGCCGCCGGTGCCGGCTCGCTCTTGGGTGCCGGTTCCGGTGCCGAGGGAGCGGGCGTGGGCTCCGCCTTCGCCGGCTCGGGGGTGGGCTCCGGTTCCGGTTCGGGCTCGGGTTCCGGCTCGGGACTCGGCGCCGAGGGTGCGGGCGCCGGTGCGGAATCGGGCGAACCGATGACGGCGAGCTTGCCGCCCACGGCGACCACGTCGTCTTCGTTCGCGACGATCTCGAGCAGTGTGCCCGCGACCGGGGAGGGGATCTCGGTGTCGACCTTGTCGGTGGAGACCTCGAGCAGCGGCTCGTCCTCGGCGACGGTGTCGCCGACCGACTTCAGCCAGTTGGTGACCGTGCCCTCGGTGACCGACTCGCCGAGTTCGGGCATCACCACGTCGGTGCCCGACCCGCTGCCGGAAGTAGCTGCGGCGACGGGCTTTTCGGCCGGTTCCTCGACCTCGGTGGAGGGCGTCTCGGCGGGTTCCTCGGCGGCGGGCGCCTCGTCGGCCGGAGCGGGCGTGGACTCGGCGCTCTCGCCGGCATCACCGATCAGTGCGAGTTCGCCACCGATCTCCACCACGTCGTCTTCCTGAGCCACGATCTTCGTCAGCACTCCGGCGGCGGGGGAAGGGATCTCGGTGTCGACCTTGTCGGTGGAGACCTCGAGTAATGGCTCGTCTTCTTCGACCGTGTCGCCCTCTTGTTTGAGCCACCGGGTGACTGTTCCCTCGGTGACGCTTTCACCGAGAGCGGGCATTTGGACGGAGAAGGCCATGTCTGTCGACTCCTCGACTCGAAGATCCGTTGTAAGGTCATCGCCCCGAGCGCCCGTTGTTCGGGCGAGCGGCGCGTCGTGCGTGGTGGCGCGCCGATGGTGCAACGCGCCGGTGTGCGGGTGTCGGTGAATCGGCGGTTGACCCACCGAAATGAACCCTACTCGCACCCGACGTCAACCACGTGGCGCGGTCGAATTGTTCCGCGAGAGGGCTGCGCGGCGCTCAGGAACCGGCCACATCCGCAGCGATCGACTCGATCACCCCGAACATCGTGCGCACCGGCACACCGGTACCACCCTTGGGTGTGTAGCCCCACGTGCCGCCGGTGTTGAAGGCCGGTCCGGCGACATCGATGTGGGCCCACTGCACGCCCTCCCGATCGCCCTTGGCGGCCCCGGTGACGAACTCGCGCAGGAAGATTCCCGCCGCGAGCATGCCGCCGTTGCGGCTGTTGGTCACGTTCGCCAGATCGGCCACCCGAGAGTTCAGGTCGGCGCGCAGTTCCACCGGGAACGGCATCGCCCATCCGTTCTCGCCGACCTCCCTGGAGATCTCGGCCACGCGATCGCGGAAGTCGTCGGTGCCCATCACTCCGGGGGTGCGGGCCCCGAGCGCCACGAGCTGCGCGCCGGTCAGTGTCGCGGTGTCCATCAGGTACTGCGGATCGTCTTCGAGGGCACGCACGATCCCGTCGGCCAGGATCAGCCGACCCTCGGCGTCGGTGTTGAGCACCTCCACGGTGGTGCCGCCGTACTGGGTCAACACGTCACCGGGGCGTTGTGCGGTGTCCGACGGCATGTTCTCGGCCATCGGGACGGTGGCGATCACGTTCACGCCGACCCCCCGTCGAGCCGCGAGTACGACGGTGGCGATGACCGCAGCGGCGCCGCCCATGTCGGAGGTCATGTGATCCATGTTGGCGGCCGGTTTGATCGAGATACCGCCGGTGTCGAAGGTGATGCCCTTGCCGACCAGTGCCACGGTCGGCGCGTCACCGGAGACGCGGTGGGCCAGCCGCACCAGCCGCGGCGGGCGTGAACTGCCCTGTCCCACACCGATGATGCCGCCGTATCCGGCATCGGCCAGCTGCTGCTCGTCGAGTACCTCGACCTCCAGGCCGGCGGCGTCACCGAGCGCGGCTGCCCGATCGGCGAAGGATGCCGGGAACAGGTCGTTCGGCGGAGTGTTCACCAGATCGCGGGCGATGCCGACCGCGTCGGCGATGGCCAGCGACCGTTCGAGGATCTCGCCGGCCGCCGATGTCGTGTCGGCGGTCAGCAGCCGCATCACCTCCAGCGGTGGGGAGGACGGGAGCGACTTGGCGCTGTGGTAGAAGTCGAAGCGGTAGGCACCGAGTACCGACCCCTCCGCGGCCCCGGGCAGGCTCACCGCGCTCAACGTGCTCACCGCGGTGGTGACGCCTTCGAGCTCGCGCACCGCGATTCCCGCCGCCTGGCGGATCAGTTCCTCGGTGAGGTCCTCCTCGGCGCCGAGACCGACGGCGAGGATGTAGCCCACCGGGACCGACGGGGGTGCGGGGATCTTGGTGAGCTCGCCGTGTTTGCCGCTCGCGCCGAAAACGGCGAGCGACCCCAGGATCTGGCTGGCTGCCGCATCGTCGAAGAGTGTGCCCACCGAGACGATGTCGGGTTCGTCGTCACCGGTGGTGAGTCCGAGCACGAGCACGTCGTCGTTGTCACCGAAGCCGGTGGCGAGTTCGACCTTGGGCCTGCGGGACTCGGTGATGGATTCGATGCTCACGTCCGTTGAACTCCTTCGTCGCTGCGGATGCTCGTCAGTAGCCGGCACCCAATCCTAGAACTCCGCCCTCGAACGCCGCCCTCGGCGGAGGTGTCGGCGAACACCCACCGGCACCACCCTCGGCCGGTCGCTCACACGATAAGTTGACGCCATGACGGACGAGCTTCTCGACGGGCCCATCGCGGCCTACCACGCCACATCGGGCGCGACCTTCGCAGAATTCGGCGGCTGGAACATGCCGGTGTCCTACAGCGGGACGGTGGCCGAACACACCGCGGTCCGCGAGCATGTGGGCGTTTTCGACGTGAGTCACCTGGGCAAGGTCGACGTGACCGGTGCGGGCGCGGCCGACCTCATCAATGCGACGCTCACCAACGACCTGGGCAAGATCGCGCCGGGCAAGGCGCAATACACCCTGTGCTGCAACGACTCCGGTGGTGTGATCGACGATCTGATCGTCTATCTGGTCAGTGACACCGAGGTGTTCCTCGTACCCAACGCGGCCAACTCCGCCGCGGTGGCCGCGGCGCTGGCCGCAGTCGCCCCCGAGACGGTGACGATCACCGATCGTCACCGCGACTTCGCGATCTTCGCGGTGCAGGGACCGCAGAGCCCAGACGTGCTCGACGCCATGGGTCTGCCCCACGACATGGAGTACATGGCCTTCGCCGACACCGAGTTCGACGGCATCGCGGTACGGGTCTGCCGCACCGGCTATACCGGCGAACGGGGCTACGAGTTGGTGGTGCCGTGGAATGACGCCGAGCGGGTCTTCCTCGAGATCGACCGCCACAGCAGCGATCTCGGCGGTCTGCTCGCAGGTCTGGGCGCACGTGACACGCTGCGCACCGAGATGGGCTATCCGCTCCACGGCCATGAGCTCACACCGTCGATCAGCCCCGTGCAGGCGCGCGCGAGCTGGGCGGTGGGCTGGGACAAGCCGGCGTTCTTCGGGCGTGGGGCACTCATCGCCGAGAAGCAGGCCGGTCCGGCGCGACGCCTGTACGGTCTGCGCGCGGTGGGTCGCGGTGTCCCGCGCGCCGATTGTGTGGTGGTGGCCGCGACGGACGGCAACGCGCTCGGCGGGCAACAGGTGGGGTATTGCACCTCCGGAACGTTCTCGCCGACCCTGAAGGTGGGGATCGCGTTGGCCTTCATCGACACCGACGCGGGGGTGTCCAAGGGCGATCACGTGGTCGTCGACGTGCGCGGGCGAGGCCTCGAATGTGAGGTCGTGATCCCGCCGTTCGTCGAATCGCACACGTGAACCGGCGCCTCGGGGAGCGTCGGTCGCGAGGTCGGTCACAACTGGTGGGGCAGACGTGGTCGGATTCAAGCGGCTGATCAAGCGGGGTTAGAATCGGGCAATGGCCGTCGAATTCCAGCGCATCGAGCATCCGCAACCGATGTCGGAGTCGCAACGCGCCGAGATCCTGGAGAATCCCGGATTCGGTCGTTACTTCACCGACAACATGGTGTCGATCGACTATGACGTCGATCGTGGCTGGCATTCGGCTCAGGTACTGCCGTACGGACCGATCGCGCTGGATCCCTCGGCGATGGTGCTGCACTACGGGCAGGAGATCTTCGAGGGCCTCAAGGCCTACCGCCAGGCCGACGGCGCCATCTCGAGCTTCCGCCCGGAGGCCAACGCCGAACGCTTCCAATCCAGTGCCCATCGTCTCGCGATGCCCGAGCTGCCGATCGAGGTCTTCATCGACTCGCTCAAGGCGCTGCTCGACGCCGACAACGCGTGGGTGCCACCCGCGGGCGGTGAGGCCTCGCTGTATCTGCGTCCGTTCATGTTCGCCACGCAGGCAGGTCTGGGCGTCAACGCGCCGTCCAAGAAGTACCGCTACGTGCTCATCGCCTCCCCGGCGGGCGCCTACTTCAGTGGCGGAATCAAGCCGGTGAGCGTGTGGCTGTCCACCGAATACGTGCGCGCGGTGCCCGGCGGCACCGGCGCCGCCAAGTGCGGCGGCAACTACGCTGCATCCTTCCTCGCTCAGGCGCAGGCCACCGAGAAGGGCTGTGACCAGGTGGTCTGGCTCGATGCGGTGGAGCGTCGCTTCATCGAGGAGATGGGCGGCATGAACCTGTTCTTCGTGTTCGGCTCCGGTGCCGACGCGCGGCTGGTGACCCCTGAGCTCACCGGTTCCCTGCTGCCCGGCGTGACCCGCAACTCGCTGCTCCAGCTCTCGACCGACGCCGGTATCCCGGTGGAGGAGCGCCGCATCAGTGTGGAAGAGCTGCGCAAGGGCGTGGCGTCGGGCGACATCACCGAGGTGTTCGCCTGCGGCACGGCTGCGGTGATCACCCCGGTCGGCCACGTGAAGGGCGACACCGACGACTACACCATCGGCGACGGTCAGCCCGGCAAGATAACTCTCGCGCTGCGCGACACGCTGACCGGTATCCAGCGCGGCACCTTCGCCGACACGCACGGGTGGATGACCGAGCTGTACCGCTGAGCGCACCCCGTCCGATCACCGGCCTGCCCCGCATACTGCGGCGCAGGCCGGTGTCGTGTGCGGTCTGATCAGGTCGGATTGTCTACAGCAGCACCGCGATGAGGGTCAGCGCCAGCACGATCTCCACCAGTGCCCCGAGTACGTCGCCGTTGATGCCGCCGAAGCGTCGGGCGCAGTGTGCGGAGAACGCCCAGGCGACCACCGCGGCGACCACCGTGATGCTCACACCGCGCCACCACTGATCGGCGTCGACCGGTGCGCCCGCGATCGCGAGCACCAGCAACCACCACAGGATCGACCAGCGCTGGGTTCCGGCGACGAGTTCGCCGAACCGGGTCCCCGGCGCCGCCCGCAGCTGCCGACGGCAGGCGATCACCGGTGCGTACCGGCTGAGCAGAACCGCGAACCAGACCGCGTACCAGCGGTGCTCGTCGGCCAGGACACCGATGCCGACGGCGTCGATACCGAGCAGCACCACCACGGTCACGATCGCGAACGGCCCTGACGAGCCTGAGTGCATGACCTTGGTCGCGCGCTCGGGATCACCATAGCTGCCCAGTCCGTCTGCGGTGTCGGCGAGACCGTCGATGTGCATGCCGCGGGTGGCCAGTGCCAGCACACCCACCACGATGAGTCCGATCATCAGCCCGGGCAGCGCGGTCATCGACAACAGTGCGGCCGCCGCGGCCGCGAGCAGACCGAGAACCGCACCCACCACCGGTGCGCAGGCGATCACGCGGCGCCCGTCGTCGCCGGTGATGGGCTCGGCCGGCGATCCGACCGGCGCGACCGTCAGCCAGCTCATCGCCATGTGCACGCCGCGCGCGGCGTGGGAAAGGGCACTCACCGGGCCGGTGTGAGTCGGGGTCAGCGCGCTGCTGCGGCGGCGTCGCTGTGGGCGCCGGTGTCGGTGCCCTCGGTGTCGGTGCCCTCGGTGTCGGAGTCGCCGATCTCGCCAGGCCCGTCAGCGGTGGACACCCCCGCGTCGGCGAAGGTCGCCATCGACTCCAGCGTCGCGAGTGCCGACTGCACCACCGGCAACGCCGTGAGGGCGCCGGTGCCCTCGCCGAGCCGCATGTCCAGGCGCAGGACGGGAGTGAGGTCGAGCCAGCTGAGTGCGATCGGGTGCGCGGGCTCGTGCGACTCGTGTCCGGCGATCCACCACGAGCGTGCGCCCGGGGCCATCCGGTCGGCGACCAGTGCTGCAGCCGTCACCACCACGCCGTCGAGGATCACCGGGGTCCGGCGTACGGCGGCCTGCGCGAGGAATCCCGCCATGGCGGCGATGTCGGCGCCGGCGACGGTGGCCAGCAGTCGCGGCGGATCGAAGCGGTGATATTTCGCCCGCCACATGCCGTCGCGGATCGCCGCGGTCTTGCGCATCCAGCCCGCATCGTCGATACCGGTCCCGCGACCGACCACCACCACCGGCTCGGTGGAGGTGAGCGTGCCGATGATCACCGCGGCCGCGGTCGTGTTGCCGATACCCAGGTCGCCGGCGATGAGCAGGTCGGCGCCACGATCGACCTGCTCATCGGCGATCGCACGACCGGCGGCGATCGCCGCGGCCGCCTCCTGCTCGGTGAGTGAATCGGTGTTGCGCAGGTCCCCGCTCGACCGGCGCACCTTGAACCGCGAGATCGACGGGTCGGTGTCGGCGTCGATGGCGAGATCTTCCAGCCGCACCCGGGCACCGGCGCGCGCGGCCAGCACGTTGACCGCGGCACCGCCGGAGATGATGTTGGCGGCCATCTGCACGGTCACCTCGGGCGGATACGCCGAGACACCGTTCGCGGCGACACCGTGATCGCCGGCGAAGACCACCACCACCGGGTCGACGAACGGGTGGGCGCTCGCACGGTCCTGACAGCCCGCGGCCCACACGGCGATGTCTTCGAGGCGGCCCAGCGACCCAGCCGGCTTGGTGAGCGTGAGCTCACGGGCCTTCGCGGCCTCGATGCGCTCGTAGGAGGGCGGTGTGACGTCGGGGAAGTCGGCTGCCGACTCCAGGGTGAGATCACCGCGGACGGGGTCACCGGCGGCGGAGGTCTCGACGTCGGGGATCGCTGTCGCCGCGGCCGGTACCGGGGCGGTCAGGCCCGCGGTCACGATGTCCTCGGCGACGATCTCCTCGGCGGCGACGGTGTGTTCATCGTCGGTGGCCGCGGGGGTCACCGGATCGGCGGCGCGGAGCTTCTCGTCGGTGCTGGTGTCGGTGTCGGTGCCGGTGTCGGTGCCGGTGCCGGTGATGTCAGTCCCGGTGATGTCGAGGACCTTGCCCGCGACGACGAACAGCACGCGGTCACAGACCGCCGCCACCGCGCGGTTGACCGATCCCAGGTCGTCCTGGAACCTGCGTCCGGCAGCAGTGGGGGCGACCACCGTCAGCCCCACCTCCGGGCTCACGAGCACCACGTCGCCGTCGGCCGATGCGACCGCCTCGGTCAGTGCCGAGATCTTCTCCTGCAGGTCCACCGACTCGTCATCCCAGCCGCCGGCGGCGTCGAGCTGCCCGCTGACCCAGTTACCCAGGTCGTCGACCAGGGTCGCCGGTGCCGGGGTGGCCAGTACCTCGGGCAGGTCGATGCTCTCCACCGTCGTCCAGCCGGCGGGCCGACGGTCGCGATGGCGGGTCACGCGTTCGCGGAACTGTGGATCGAGGCCGGCCGTCTGCACGGCAGTGGCCACATATCGGACCGAATCGTGCTGGGAGACGAGCTGTTCGGCGATCTCCGACTTACCGGAGCGAATCCCGCCGAGTACGAGTGTGCGCATGGGTGTCAATTCCTAGACGGCGTCGCCGGGGGAGACCTGCGGGCGCGGGGCGCGCATCCGACGCAGCATCATCGCGCGGTTGAAGGCGTACCAGCCGAGTTTGAAGCCGCCGTCGGTGGAGTCGGGGAACCGCTCGCGGACACGCTTGTTCACCATGCGTCCCAGGATCACGCCGTCGATGGCCAGGAAGATCGCGAATACGAGCATCACCACCGTCGCGTACTGCGCGATCGACGGTACGAACATGATCAGGATCAGCACGATGGCCATCGGGATGAAGAGTCCGGCGAGATTGCGGCGCGAATCGACGAGGTCGCGGACGTAGCGACGCACCGGCCCCTGGTCGCGCGGCATGAGGTATTTCTCCTCGCCGGCCATCATCCGCTCGCGCTGATCGGCACGCTGGTTGCGGCGCTCGTTGCTGAGTTCGCGCTTCTCCTGCTTGCTCATCGTGGAGCGCCGCTCCTTGCGACGCGCGCGTGCCTCGGCGCGCGTCTGCGGTGCGGGCGCGACCGGACCGCGCCGCTTGCGCTCGGCGTCGCGTCGCTTCGGGGTCGGACGGCCTTTGCCCTCGGTGTATGCGCGAGACGACCCGCTGGTCGGATCGTCGACGTCCACGTCGGTCTCACTCGTGTCGTCGGTCTGGACCGCCGGGCCGTCCGTCTCGACCTTTGTCCAAGGCATCTTCACGCTTCACAGGGTATTGGATCCGGACATCCGCGCGACCCGCAGGGACGCCAAGCCGACGCTCACACCCGCTCGTCCCACCCGGTGGGCGTCGCCTGTTCTCCCTATACTCCGGCCATGGATTCCGGTGCTCAGGGCCGTGCGAAGCGAATCGTCGTCGCCCCGGACTCGTTCGGCGACACCCTCACCGCGGTCGAGGCCGCCGCGGCCATCACAGCGGGCTGGACACGGTCGCGGCCGGACGACGAGATGATCTGCATACCCCAATCCGATGGTGGGCCGGGCTTCGTCGAGGTGCTGGCCAGCCGTTTCGGTGAGGTGGTCACCGAAACGGTCTCCGGCCCGCTGGGTGCGGCGGTCAGCGCCTCCTGGCTGCTCGATGAGCGCGACGGTGCGATGACCGGCTACATCGAATGCGCCTCGGCCTGCGGTCTGCACCAACTCGGCGGCGCGCCGACGCCGGTCACCGCATGGACCGCCTCGACCGTGGGGGTCGGCAGTCTCGTCGCCGCGGCACTCGCGCGGGGATGTTCCACGATCGTGGTCGGACTCGGCGGCAGCGCGACCACCGACGGCGGCCGTGGGCTCACCGAGGCGTTCGGTGGACTGGCCAGTGCCCTGGCGCGACTCGAGGGAGTCCGGCTGGTGGCCGCGAGCGATGTCGAGAACCCGCTGCTCGGGCCCGACGGTGCCGCCGCGGTGTTCGGGCCGCAGAAGGGGGCCGACGCGGCGACGGTGGCACGACTCGAGGAGCGGCTGGCGCTCTGGGCCGACGAGCTGCGCGCCGCCACCGGTCGTGATGTCGCCGGTCTGGCGGGTGCGGGTGCTGCCGGCGGTCTCGGTGCGGTGTTGCTCGCACTCGGCGGGCAGCGGATCGCCGGGGCGGCGATCGTCGCCGAGGCCACCGGACAGGACGAGGTGCTGGCTTCTGCCGACCTCGTCATCACCGGCGAGGGCAAGTTCGATCACCAGACCCTGCAGGGCAAGGTGGTCGCGGCGCTCACCCGATCGGCCGCGGCCAGTGGCGTCCCGACGATGGTGTTCGCCGGTCAGGTGGCGCTGACGCCGGCGCAGTACACCGCCGCTGGCATCGGCTCCGCGCATTCGATCGTCGACCACGCCGGGTCGGTGCAGGTGGCGATGGATGATGCCCGAGCGCAGCTCACCGGTCTCGCCGCGCAGGTCGCCGCCACATGGGGCCCGGTGTCCTGACGCGGCCGACCCTGATTCTCCTGGTCGGCCGCGAACTCCCGGCCTGCTCAGCACTTGGGCGGTGAGGCGATGCCCGGGTGGCTCGGCGGGCAACGCCGGACACGGCGGCGGGAATACCGGTTTGAGGAGTACCGTTGAGCCGTAGACACACCGGGGTTCGGCGTGCGATGTCGCGAAGACCGATTCGATCGGGGACATCGGTGGAGGTCCGGACCGTTGTCGAGGCACTCGAGGAGATTTCATGACCGTGCAGAACGAAACCACCACGACCACCGGCGTGGTTCTCACCGATGCAGCCGCAGGCAAGGCCAAGGCGCTGCTCGACCAGGAGGGTCGCGACGATCTCGCTCTGCGTATCGCCGTTCAGCCCGGCGGCTGCGCCGGACTCCGTTACCAGCTGTTCTTCGACGATCGCAGCCTCGACGGCGACATCAACCAGGACTTCTCCGGGGTCAAGCTCGCCGTTGATCGCATGAGTGCGCCGTACCTGCAGGGCGCGACGATCGACTTCGTCGACACCATCGAGAAGCAGGGCTTCACGATCGACAACCCGAACGCCACGGGCAGCTGCGCCTGCGGCGATTCGTTCAACTGATCACCACCCGCGACCTGATCGGCTCATGGCCGGTCGACGTCGGTAGGTGATTGCCGAACTACGCACCGAGAGCCACATCCGCCTGCGGATGTGGCTCTCGTGCTGTCTGGGCCCGTGGCGAGCAGGCCAGGGGAGCTGGTTGCCGGCATTCGTCGTCACGGTAGCGTCAGGATGAACGAGGCAAGGTGACCTGTGGCGGCGAGAGGAAAATCTGTGACGATTGCGGTGTGTGGGTCGATTGCGACCGACCATCTGATGAGGTTCCAAGGCAAGTTCTCCGAACAGCTTCTGCCCGAACAACTCTCGCATATCTCGCTGAGTTTTCTGGTCGACGAGTTGGTGATCCAGCGCGGCGGGGTCGGCGGCAACATCTCGTTTGCGATGGGTGTGCTCGGGGCGTCACCGCTGCTGATCGGTGCGGTCGGCGACGATTTCGCCGACTATCGGTCGTGGCTGGAGGAACACGGGGTGGACTGCCGCGGCGTCCGCGTGTCCGACACCGCGCACACCGCGCGGTTCGTGTGTACCACCGACGACGAGATGGCCCAGCTCGCCAGCTTCTACGCCGGCGCGATGTCGGAGGCCAGGGAGATCTCGCTGGCCGCGCTGATCGACGAGGTCGGCAGGCCCGAACTGGTACTCATCGGCGCCGACGATCCCGAGGCGATGCTGGCCCACAGTCGCGAATGCCGCGAGCTCGGCCTGCCCTTCGCCGCCGACCCGTCACAGCAGCTGGCCTGGCTCAACGGTGAACAGATCCGCGAGCTGATCGAGGGTGCGGCCTACCTGTTCACCAACGAGTACGAGTGGGGTCTGCTGCAGCAGAAGACCGGGCTCACCGCCGAGCAGGTCGCCGAGATGGTGGGGACCCGGATCACCACGCTGGGCAGCAAGGGCGCCGAGATCGTCGACCGCGCCGGGGTGCGCGTCCACGTCCCGGTGGTGCCCGAACTGGCCAAGGTCGATCCCACCGGCGTCGGCGACGGTTTCCGTGCCGGCTTCCTGGCTGCCACGTCGGCCGGACTCGGCTATGAGCGTGCCGCCCAGCTGGGATCGATGGTCGCTGTGCTGGTGCTCGAGACCGTCGCGCCGCAGGGCTGGGAGTGGGATCGCGACGAGGCCTTGCGGCGGATCGCCGGGGCCTACGGGGACCGGGCTGCGACCGACCTCGCCACGGTGATCTGAGGCGAGGCCGATCGGTCGGTCAGCGGGCATCCCGCCCGCATGGGATCCGGACGGGGCTAGTTGTACTGACCCGGCAGGTTGGTTAAGCGAGTGATGGGTGGTTTGTTCCTGCAGGCGGTGTGGGGTCGGTGGTGATTGTATTCGTGAACCCAGGCGGTGAGGGCGGCTCGTCGTTGAGCCTCGCAAGTGTAGGCGCGGGCGTAGCCNTCGTTTGTTCCTGCAGGCGGTGTGGGGTCGGTGGTGATTGTATTCGTGAACCCAGGCGGTGAGGGCGGCTCGTCGTTGAGCCTCGCAAGTGTAGGCGCGGGCGTAGCCCCAGCCGTCGGGCGAGCGTGCGGTGGAAGCGTTCGACTTTGCCGTTGGTCTGGGGTCGGCGTGGTCTGGTTCGTTGATGTCGGATTGACAGCTCGGCGCAGGTATCGCGCCACCTGTGTGAGACATACGCTGAGCCGTTGTCGGAGAGAACCCGCTGCACGGTGACGTCGCGTTCAGCGAACCAGGCCACGGCTCGGACCAGGACCGCGGTCGCTGTCATGGCGGTCTCGTCGTCGTGTACCTCGACGTAGGCGACGCGGGAGTGGTCGTCAATCACGCTGTGTACGAACGCATGTCCCATCTTCGGGTTATGGTACTTGTTCTTCTTTTTACCCGGTGTGGCTGCACGATTACGCATCCCTTGGGCACGTCCGACGAAGCGCCACCCTCCGCTGTCGGGGATGTTGCCGAACTTCTTCACATCAACGTGCAGCATCGCCCCGGGCTGATCGTGTTCGTAGCGGCGGACCGGTTCACCAGTCGCGCGATCAACATGGGAAAGCCTGTTGAGTCCGCACCGCACGAGCACTCGGTGCGCCGTTGCCGGCGCCACCCCACTGACCGCGGCCAACTGCACCGGCCCGAACCGTTTACGCAGTCGTAGCGACACGATCCGACGTGTGGTCGCCAGATCGGTTTTCGCAGGCATCGTGTGGGGCCGTGAAGAACGGTCGGTCATCGGTTCAGCAGCCGCGTAACGGCGCGCCCACCGCGCCACCGTGGGCCACGAACACTGAAACCGCGCCGCGACCTCGCTAATTGGTACGTGCTGATCAACAACCAGCTGAGCGACCCGTAACCGGGCACGAGGAGTCAGGGCAGCATTAGCGTGGGACACGAGGGCCTCCTGTGAGCGATAGAGCGGATACCTAGGCAGTTCCACTCCACCGCAGGAGGCCCTCCCACGTCGTCACCTAGGCCGACGTGTCGCACCCACTCGACCAACCTCTCCGGTCAGTACAGTTAGATCACAGTCGTGAGGTGGTGGGGGTCGGACAACGCGCGGCATCCGGGGTGGCCGGCCCGGCTGGGTCCGCTGCGCACGCGCGCGGGTGTGGTGGAGCTGCGTCCGGTGCGGTTGCGGGACGGCCGGTCGTGGAGTGCGCTGCGCATCCACAACCAGAACCACTTGATGCCGTGGGAACCCTCCGGCGTGGGCGCCTGGGCCGATCGGCACCACATGTCGGCCTGGCCGCCGTTGCATTCGGTGCTCAAGGCCGAGGCGAGGTCGGGGACCATGCTGCCGTTCGTGATCGAGGTCGACGGGGTGTTCCGCGGGCAGCTGACCGTCGGCAACGTGCAGCGCGGTGCACTGCGCAACGCCTGGATCGGTTACTGGGTGGATGCGGAGGTGGTCAACGGGGGCGTGGCCACAGCGGCGGTCGCGCTCGCGGTGGATCACTGCTTCTCGGTGGTGGGACTGCATCGGCTCGAGGCCACCGTCCAGCCGACCAACCAGCCCTCCCAGGCGGTGCTCACCAAGGCGGGGTTCCGGCGTGAGGGACTTCTGCAGCGCTATATGGACGTCGACGGTGCGTGGCGCGATCATCTGCTGCTCGCGTTGACCGCAGAGGAGATCGGCCCGGGTGTGGTCGCCCGGCTCGTGGGCACCGGCAGAGCCGCCTACGTGGAGTGAGCCGGCGCGGTGCGGTTCGCGGGATCGTGGCTGATCAATTCGGGTGTGCTCGGCGCGCCTCCACCCCTATCGCGTGGGGCTGCCCATAGCCTGGCTGTTACTGGTGTGAATAGCACCGACGGTGACAGGGGGCGAGAGGAGCGACCACACGATGCCCAACTCCGTGCTGTGGATCTGTCTGGTGGTTGTCTGGCTGTTCGTCCTCGCGCCCATGATGATCAAGCGCCGACCCGAGGTGCGTAAGACCACCGACGTCGCGTTGGCCACTCGCGTGCTGCATCGTGGTGGAAAGTCGGTGCGCGCCAAGAGCCGTCGCCCCGCGGGCCGCCACCCGCACGATCCCGACTGGGAACCGCCGGCGCGCGAGTATCGCAAGGCCGGTCAGGCGCTGACCGACGACGATGACCATCCCGATCTCGATGACGAGCTGGTCGCCGAGAAGGACACCGTTGCAACGGGTTCGGCGAAGGAGTCGACCGGCCGGGCCTCAAAGGGTTCGGAGTCCACGGCACGTGGGTCGAAGACCGCCGCCGATGCGCTGTCAGATGCGCCGACCGCGGTGATGCAGGCGGTCAATGTCGACGCCGACGAGCTGGTGGACCTCGACGCCGCGCATGCGCGGGTGAAGGCCGCGCGCGAGGCCGAGCTGGATGACGCTGCGGTGGATGACCCGACCGTCGATACGCACGATGGCAATACGCACGATGGCGACACCATCGATGCGGAGCTGGTCGACGTGAGCGTCACCGAGGCACGGATCGTCGCCGAGACGGTCGACGACGCCGACATCGTCGACGTTGAGATCGAAGACTTGGAGATCGACGACGTCGAGATCGAATTCGTCGCTGACGTGACGGAGTCCGATCTTATCGACGAGGGTGAGGACATCGCAGCCGAGGACATCGAGGGCGACGATTTCGACGCCGACCTCGACCATGACGACTTCGACGACGAGTGGGACGGGGATCTCGAGGACGAGGCTGATCGTGACGAGGCGCTAGACGACGAGGCTCGTGACGACGCGGCTCTTGATGACGAGGCTCTTGATGACAAGGTGGAGGCCGATACGGTTCGGCCCCTGCGCAACTCTCGTCGAGGTGGCTACGACCCCGAGGCCGATCGCCGACGCACCGAGAAGAAGTACCGCGTGCGCCAGCGCACCACACTCGGACTCGCGGCGCTGGCGATCATCGGCCTGGCGCTGGGATTCGTTCTCGGCACGGCTGGTTGGGTCATCGGTGCGGTGTTCTGCGTCGTGTTCGTGGGTTACCTCGCGGCGTTGCGGCGCACGGTGCGGATCGAACAGCGGATCCGTGCCCAGCGCGCGGCACGTGCGGCACGCGACCGTCGCGCACAGCAGCGTCGTCGCAATGAGGAGTCCCGAGCCGACGTACCGAGCCGTTTGCGCCGTCCCGGAGCAGTCGTTCTCGAAATCGACGACGAGGACCCGGCATTCGATCATCTGCCGCATTTCACCGCCCGTGTGCGCCGCGACGAGGTGGATCTCGATCGCGCGGTCGGCTGAGAGGCGAACGGCGACAGCACCTATACGCGACGCCCCGCTTCTCCCGCGAGGGAGGGGCGGGGCGTTTCGCTGTCTGGGGGCCGCACGGCGCACACTGCTCGGTGGTGATCTCCGGCACTGTTGCGCGTACTTCATTGATAATGACAATCGTTGTCATTATCGTCTCGTGATCATGAAGTTCACGCTGAATGCTCTTGTCATGCTCGCTCTTTCGGCCACCATCGCCGTGGGCGCGCCCGCCCACGCAATCGCTGCGCCGAGCGACCATTCGTTGACGCCGTGGGCGACGAGTACGAACTGGCGCTCCTTCGACGACGACGTGGTCGATCGATCGCCGGAGATGAACCAGGGGTGGGACGAGTCGGCGCGTGTGATCAGCTCCTCCGCGCACCTGCCGGTGACCTCACAGCAGCTCCGCACCTTCTGGGACGGCAACCCATCGACCAGTAGCCCGATCGACACGCTCTCGTTTTCCGGAAACACCATCGCTGGTCGCGACAAGGCCGGCCACCTGTTGTTCTCCGACACCTACCGCTACGTGACCACCCGTGTCCACGGGCTGGAGGACGGCCCAACCGAGATCTTCCGTGCCGATCATCTACGTGGCCGTTACGGCTACATCGCGCTGATGGCCCCCGAGGCGGCGACCGACGACAGCGGCCAACCGATGGCCCGCCATTTCCACTTCAGATTCGGAGCCACCAGCGACGTGGTCACCGAACACGACCACGGATTGGTGTACCTGACGATGGTGGATCACTCGGCGAGCCCGCAGGAGCGTGCGCGCACCGTGGTCGCCTTCCATCGCGCGATCCCGGCGATGATCGACGACATCGGGAAGCAGTTACGGCGATAAGACGGCGCCGACCGGGAAGAAGCCGACCTGGAAGTAGAAGTGGAGCTAAGGGGAATCGAACCCCTGACCTACTCGATGCGAACGAGTCGCGCTACCAACTGCGCCATAGCCCCGTGCCCGCGGTTTCCCACGAACTCGAACACTCTAACACCTGCCCGGCCACGGTCGAAAAACGGCCTGTCAGCAGCGGCATCAGGCCTCGCGACCAGCGAGGATCGCGTAACCGTGCCCGCCGAGGCGCACCTGAGTTCCACCGTCGTGCGCAGAATCCAGGGCGTCGTGGTCGCCGAGGAGACGTGGCTGAGGGAGGGGGATGTCGATGACCACGGTCGCCTCCGTGTCGGCCAGGTTCACCAGCACCAGTCGCACGTCCGCATCCAGCGTCCAGGTCCAGCCCAGGACTGACGTGGCGTCCGCGTCGGCGCCGGGCGGTGCCCACAGCGACCAGTCGCCGGTGTGGAACACCTCCTCGGCGACCAGTTGCAGCAGCACTCGATAGAAGCGGATGAGTTGTCGGTCCTCGGATTCGACAGGGAACCGGCCCAGCTGCACCGGCAGCCGGATCCGGGCTCCGGTCTGCTGCCCGTCGTGGACGAGCCGGCCACCGGGCAGGGTCAGAGCGGCGACGGCGGCCGCGCGCTGACGTGCGCCGAATACCACTGCGGCACGGGGCTCATCGTGATTCTCGATGAAGCGCAACAGTCGCCGTCCGAAGGCGGCGTCCGCGCTCAGCAGCGTTCTGAAGTCGGAGTGTCTGTGCGCCAGGGCGTCGTAGAGCGGTTTGTCGTAACACAGGTCGAAACCTTGCTCGACGAGCAAACGCTCGGTGTCCCAATATGTTTCGGCAATGAACTGGAAATCGGGATGGTCTGCGCGGATCGTCGCGATGAGCGCGGGCCACAGTTCCGTCGAGGGCGGTGGACCCACACGGTGTCCCCACGTGCGCGAGAAGATCGCGTTGGTCACCAGCATGGCCATATCGCATCGGACGCCGTCACACTGGGCGGCGATCGAGGCAACCGTGGCGACCAGCTGCGCGCGCAGTCGCGGCTCGAACACGTTGAGCTGGGCCACATCCGTCCAGGGCGGGAAGTGCGGATCGCGGCCGTTGGCGATCACCACCTCACCGGCGGTCACGAATTCCTTGGGCCGACCCTGCAGGTCATCCCGACCACCGAGTACGAACCACGACGGATGGTGGGTCACCCACGCATGGTCGACGGCGACGTGGTTGGGTACGAAGTCGAGGATCAGCCCCACGCCGCGTCGGGCGAGCGCCGCACGTGCGATCGCCAGGCCATCGGCGCCGCCGAGCCGCTCATCGACCGTGTACTCCTTGACACAGTACGGAGAGCCGACCACATCCTCGGATATGAAGTCCGGTAACGCTTCTCGGAACGTCGAGACCAGGCCGTCGTCATCGAGAGCGATCGCCACGCCGGCGACGCTGCGAGTCCAGACACCCATCAGCCACACGGCGTCCACGCCGCTGCCGGCGATGCGATCCCATTCGTGCTCGGGAACGGCGGCCAGACTCAACGGCGTATCCGAGCGCACCGTGCCCTCGCCGGAGCCGGCCAGACGGGTCAGCCACGGCCAGGTGTTGATCTCGAGGATCACCGGATTCGGCGGCAGCGGCACCGGCGGTGCGGACTGTGTCGACATCAGCTCAACGACCCCGTCGCACAGCGTCGGTCGTCAGTGCGCGGCGTCGAACGCGGCGAGAACGTCTCGCGGAATACGCCCGCGCGGACTCACCTCGTAGCCGTTGCGTCCGGCCCATTCGCGAATCGCATTGAGTTGGTCCTTCGGTCGGCGCGCCGGCGCCTCCCCGGTCGGCGTTGCCGATTCGATGGTCGTGACCACGAGCACATTGTCGGTATCGGCCTCGCGGGAAGCCTTGAGATACTTGCTCAGTGCTCGGCGGAATGTGCGCGCATGTGCCGGTGAGGTGTCGAATTCGTATTCCTCGTCGTCGAGGCCGAATTGGATGGTCTCGCATTCCTCGAGTTCGTGCCCGTCGAGGTCGTCGGTGTAGAGGACGGTGTATTTCTTCGCCACAACAGCGCCTTCCGGGTTGTCGAGCCGCGCCTGCCGTCGCCGAAGACCTGCGCTCGCGTGAGACTTGCGTGAGTGCTTGTGCGGGAATCGTAGCCGTGCGTGGGGTGTCGGCGCCGGATCAGCCGATTTCGTCGCGCGTCGCCACCGGACCGTCGACCGACCACGGGAAGTTGATCCATTTGTCGGTCTCACGCCAGAAGTAGTCGGGAGCGGTGATCGTGTGCGGTTTGCGATAGATCACCGCATTGCGCACCTCGGCCACGCGGCCCTGTTCTTCGCAATAGTCATCAACGAGTTTGAGTGTCTTTCCCGAGTCGGCGACGTCGTCCACGACGAGCACCCTCTGATCGGTGAGGCCACTGCTCTCCAGCAGCGAGGGGAGCAGCACCGGCTCCGACAGCGTCTCGCCGATACCGGTGTAGAACTCGACGTTCAATGAGATGAGGATCTTGCAGTCCAGCGCGTAGGCGATCGCGCCGGCCGGAATCAGCCCGCCGCGCGCGATCCCCAGGATGATGTCGGGTTTGAACCCGTCGTCGGCAACCATCTGTGAGAGCTCACGGCAGGCGGTGCCGTTGAGCTCCCAGGTGAGGATTTCGCGGTCGGTGTCGGTCATACACATATGCTGCCTGGCCGCGCGTGTTCTCCCAAATCATCGACTCTTTCCGGGCCGCTCATCGGCTTCGGTCGCGTGTTCTCGGTCGCGTGTTCTCGATTGCCGCCCGCGAGCTGGCGCCACCCTGGCCCCGGCGCCACTCAGCTGGCGAGCAGGGGATATGTCGAACCGAGCAGCACGAGGAAGAAGGTGAGCAGAAACCACATCGCCCCCTGCCAGACCACCCAGCGACCGTCGTGTTTCCAGGTGCGGTAGGTCCGCAGTGCGGCGACGAGTGCGCCGACGAACATGATCACCGGCGCGGCAATGGCGAAGATGTTGCGGATCCAGCCGTCCGACAGCAGGGCGGCGAGCACGCAGACGATCGAGGCCACCAGGACACCGAGGGTGTAGGTGGCCGCGCGCCGGTAGGTCGGATCCTCGGTCATCGTCGTACCTCCTCGTCCACCACATTCGTCCTCGTCGGCACCACCGGTCAACCACAGTCTAGGTCCGTTAGGGAAATGCAATGGCAGACAAAGGATTACAGGATCAGCTGGCAATGTGACACACGGGTCAACGATGGCGATTGGGCCTGGTGCACGGATAGGTGACAGGGTTAGTCACGCGGCCTGAGGGGCCTCGTGGTTGATGATGGTCTCGAATTCAATGGGGGTCAATCTGCCGAGGCGGTCCNCTAGATCCGGACCGGATAGCGCTCGTGCGAGATCTGCGGAACGATCGACCCCTCCACGAAGATGCCGTGCCACACCATGAAGATCAGCACCGTCCAGATACGTCGGCTGTTGTCGACCACACCGTCGCGGTGTTCGGTGAGCATCTGGCGTACGAAAGCCTTGTTGATCAGATGGTCCGTCTGGGACTTCTCGATGATGTCGTGCGCCCAGTCGTAGAGTTCGGGACCGGCCAGCCAATGGCGGATCGGCACGGGGAAGCCCAACTTCTTGCGATGCAGCACATGCGGCGGCACGATCTGCTCGAGCGCCCGGCGCAGCGCGTACTTGGTGGTGCCGTGGGAGATCTTCTGATCCACGGGAAGCCGTGAGGCCACCGAGAACACCTCGGGGTCCAGGAATGGCACACGAAGTTCCAGGGAGTTGGCCATCGTCATCTTGTCGGCCTTCACCAGGATGTCGCCGCGCAGCCAGGTGAACAGGTCCAGATGCTGCATGCGGGCCACGGGATCCCAGCCACGCGAGCGCGCGTAGATCGGCGCGGTGACGTCGGTGTGGGTCCACTCCGGCCGATAGTCGCGCAGGACCGCTTGCAGGCGGGCGTCGTCGAAGGAGCGGGCGTTGCCGTAGTAGCGCTCCTCGAGTGTCATGGACCCGCGGTGCAGCAGACTCTTGCCCCGCACGCCCTCGGGGATGCGGTCCGACAGCGCGCCGATCCCGCGCCGCACCGACGTGGGCAACTTGTCGAACGGCGCCAGCGACAAAGGCTCCTTGTAGATGGTGTAGCCACCGAACAATTCGTCGGCACCCTCGCCGGAGAGCACCACCTTGACGTGTTTACGGGCCTCCTTGGCCACGAAGTACAGCGGTACCAGTGCCGGGTCGGCGACCGGATCGTCGAGATACCAGACTATCTCGGGAATCGCCGCGGCGAACTCCTCGGGCTCGACCACCTTGACCACATGGCGTGCACCGATCGCCTCAGCCGACTCGGCAGCGACGTCGATCTCGGAGTATCCGTCGCGCCGGAAGCCGGTGGTGAACGTGATGAGGTCGGGGTTGTGCTGGATGGCCAGCGCCGCGATCGCGGTGGAGTCGATGCCGCCCGACAAGAACGATCCGACGGTCACGTCGGCGCGCATGTGCTTGGCCACCGAGTCGCGCAGCACGTCGGCGATCTCGTCGTAGCGCGCCTGCTCGGAGCCTGCCGCGAACGGACGTACCGGGAACTGCGGGGTGAAATAGCGGTGGGTGTGCGGACGCGCGCCGGGTCGCACGACCGCGTAGGTGCCCGACTCCAGGCGCCGGATGTTGGTGTGCAGACTCTCCGGTTCGGGCACGTACTGCAACTCGACATAGTGCTCGAGTGCGCGGTGGTCGAGCTCGTCGCCGAGTTCGAGGGTCTCGAGGAGGTCGAGGATCGTCTTCTTCTCACTGCCGAACGCCGTGCCGGTGGGCCCGGTGGCGATGAACAGCGGCTTGATGCCGAACGGATCGCGGGCGATGAACAGCACACGCTCCACGGTGTCCCAGATCGCGAACGCGAACATGCCGCGCAGCCGCCGCACCGAATCCGGACCCCAGTGGTGGTAGGCGGCGACGATCGCCTCACCGTCACCCTGCGTGCGGAACTGGGCACCCACCTCGTCGGCGAGCTGCTCGCGGATCTCCAGATAGTTGTAGATCTCGCCGTTGAATGTCAGCGCATACCGCTCGGGGGCCTCCGGGGGTCCCCAACGCAGCGGCTGATGCGAGTGATCGATGTCGATGATCGACAGCCGGTTGAAGGCGAAGACGAGGTCGTCGTCGAACCATGTACCCGGTTCGTCGGGTCCGCGGTGACGCATCCGCTCGGCCGCGGTGGCGACCAGTTCTGCCGCGCCCGGGGCAGAGGAGTCCTTGGTCAGCACACCCAGCAAGCCACACACCTGCGTAACGTCCTTTCCTCGAGTGCCCTCGTCGTCGGCGACCGCCACTACCGCGCGGAGTGCTCCACCGAACACGTCGAGTATGCCGTACGTGCGCGGACGGTCCCGACGGGTGCGAGTCGCGGATGCTGCGTGGCGTGAGCGCATGCGGTGCCGATGGTGCTGTGGGACACCGATGTTGACCCCTGCCGCAATGCCCGAGATGTCCGGCGTGGCGCCGCCGTCGGGCCCGTGACATGCGGCGCAGGGGGTCTTGTGACACATGTCCACGTCAAGGTCGGCCCCAATCGCAAAAGGTCGTCCCGCTTGGTCTACGCTGCGTAGTACTGGCCGGGAATCCGGGTTTGCGCTGCTGCCCGAATCCGTCCCCGGCCCAGGGTCAGGTTGCGTGGTTCTCAGCATGCAGGAAGGCGTGAAATTGACACACCGTGGACGGCCCCGGACCACCGGCGATCGGGACACGATCGCCGAGCGGCTTTCTGCGACTGACGCACGGCGGGCCCGCACCGGCTCGCATCGGACCCTCAAGCGGGTCGGCGTCGTCGGTGCTCTCGGAGTCGCGGCTCTGTTGATGTCGGGTTGCAGCACGTCGCAGTGGGTCAGTTTCGGTTGGCCCACCGGCATCACCCCCGAGGCGCATTCGATGCGTCACCTGTGGCAGTGGTCGGTCATCGCGGCACTCGCAATGGGCATTCTGGTCTGGGGACTCACTTTCTGGACCATCACTTTCCACCGCCGCAAGGCCAATCAGAGCGGCTCGGACGAGTTCCCTCGCCAGACCGCCTACAACGTGCCGCTCGAGCTCTTCTACACGGCGGTGCCGTTCCTCATCATCGCGGTGCTCTTCTACTTCACGATCATCGTGCAGAACAAGGTCGAGGCGAAGAAGCCCGACCCGACCGTCGTGGTCGATGTGACGGCATTCCAGTGGAACTGGAAGTTCGGCTACCGCGATGTCACGTTCAGCGACGGCACCAACTACAACGGCTTCGATCGCACCGGCGGACCCTTCGAGGTCCAGTCCGACAACGAGGCGACCGAGGAGAAGCCGCTCCCCGACGCCGGCAAGTCCGATGAGATCCGCAATTACCTGCAGTTCGACAAGATCGAGACGCAGGGCAGCTCGTCGCAGATCCCGGTGCTGGTGCTTCCCACCGACGCTCGTATCGAATTCCAGATCGCCTCGGCCGACGTCATCCACTCGTTCTGGGTGCCGGAGTTCCTCTTCAAACGAGACGTGTTCCCGTTCCCGAAGCAGAACCACACCGACAATCGGTTCCAGGTGTCGCAGATTGAACGCCCTGGCGCGTTCGTCGGCCGCTGCGCGGAGATGTGCGGCACCTTCCACTCGATGATGAACTTCGAGGTCCGCGCCGTCTCCCGTCCGGCTTTCGACGCCTACATCAAGTTCCGCCGGGACAACCCCGAGGCGACGAACGCCCAGGCGCTCGAGCACATCTGCCAGACCCCGGTGGCCGTGAGCACGCATCCGTTCGACAGCCGCCGCGGCGACCAGATCGACAGCTACAAGCCCGACGAGACCACCTCCAAGGGTTCGACCACTCTCGCCAACTGCTCTCTTCCGGTAGGAGCGTGACCAGATGCATATCGAAGCACGGTTGTTCGAGGGGCTGACAGCCTTCTTCTTCGGCGCGGCCATCCTCTATGGCCTCTGCACCGGTCTGTCGAGCCATCACGTCGAATGGGTCGGCACCGTCGGCATCGTCATGTCCGGTGGACTGACGCTGATCATCGGTACCTACTTCCGGTTCGTCGCACGTCGCGTCGACATCCGCCCGGAGGACTACGAGGACGCCGAGGTCAGCGATGGCGCCGGCGAGCTCGGCTTCTTCAGCCCGGGTAGCTGGTGGCCCATCCTGATCGCCGGCTCGGCGGCACTGTTCGCCATCGGCGGCGCCACCGGCAACTTCTGGTTCTCGATCTTCGCGGTGCTCTGCATCCTGGGATCCGCCGCGGGTCTGGTGTTCGAGTACTACGTCGGACCCGAGAAGCACTGATCGCCCCAGCGTGACACGTCACGACTTCAGGCAAAGCCGACCTCACATCATCGTGAGGTCGGCTTTGTCGTCCGAACTCACCTCATCGGATCTCGCGGAGATCCGACATCTGTGCGACCTCGCCTTCGACGGAGATTTCGACGACAACGACTTCGACCACGCCCTGGGCGGCACGCATGCGCTCGCGTACGTCGACGAGCGTCTGGTCGGGCACGCATCCGTGGTGCCGAGATCGATGGTCCTCGGGCGGTCGGATGCCCGCTGTGGCTATGTCGAGGCCGTGGCGACGGCACCCGACCATCGGCGCCAGGGGATCGGCTCGTCGTTGATGGAGGTCGTCGAGGAGGCCATCGTCGACGATGCGCGCTTCGGTGCCCTGGCCGCCAGCGAGGCAGGTCGTCCGCTCTACATCGGCCGCGGCTGGTCGCAGTGGAGGGGACAGTTGTACGCGTTCACCCCCGAGGGTCGTGTCCGTACGCCCTCGGATGAGGGATCGGTCTTCGTATTCGGCGAGGGCCTCGATCTGGACGCCGAGCTCACCTGCGACCAGCGCAGCGGAGACCTCTGGTAGCGCGGCTCATCTTCTCAGCCTGATTCACTGACGCACGTGGTTGCGGACGGCATAGCCAGCTGCGCGGGAGCGGAACTGGCTGGGGGTGTTCGCGCGCAACCAGTTCTGATGTGATCGCCCGTGCGACGTAACCAGTCCTGACGGCGTGACGCCCCCGCTCAACCAGTTCCCCCGCGACGAGTTCCCGCACGACGCGAGATTTGACGCGATGACCCACGGGGTAGGGGAGGGGAGCAGTCGCAGGATCGCGGCGGTACCTGGATTCCCCGCGCTGTCTGGCCCTGTGTGCGCGGTCTGCGGGCACAGACGTGGACGGAACGCGGGCGCAGCTCGACCTCGGCACACTCGCTCCACGACCCCGACATACGACAGTGCCCGTATCCCAATGGGATACGGGCACTGTCGGTGAGTTCGACTCAGATCACTCCAGCTCTCGCGGCTGGCCGTTGCGGGCCTGCAGCTCGGTGAGAGCCTCGTGCTCGGCGCGGTGCGCCCTCTCGTCGTTCTCGGCGTTGATCTTCTGCTCCTCCGGCGGATCGGCGACCAGGATGCCGGTACCGGGCTGTCCGCCGGCGCCGAGCTTGTTCATCCGCTTCGGCAGAGCAGCGCCCTGGTACGGCAGCGGGATGGGATGTCCGTGCTCGTCGATCGGGCCGAGCGGCTGATGCAGCTCGATGTACTCGCCGTTCGCCTGACGCTTGATGATGCCGGTCTCGATGCCGTGTTCGAGGGTGAACCGGTCGCTGCGCTGCAGCGCCAGGGCCCAGCGGTAGGCGATGAAGTACGCGATCGGCGGCACGATGATCAGGCCGATGCGGCCCATCCACGTTGTCGCGTTCAGCGAGATGTGGAACTTCAGCGCAATGATGTCGTTCATGCAGCTCAGAGTCATCACGGCGTAGAACGAGATGGCCATCGCACCGATCGCGGTACGCACCGGGACGTCACGCGGACGCTGCAGCAGGTTGTGGTGCGCATCGTCGCCGGTGAGCTTCTTCTCGATGAACGGGTAGGCGATCATCAGGGCGAACACAACGCCCACGATGACGACCACCCAGAACACTGCCGGGATCATGTACTTGTTGCCGAAGTAGATCTCCCACGCCGGCATCAGGCGAGCCAGGCCGTCTGTCCACATCATGTAGATGTCGGGCTGCGAGCCGGCCGAGACGTGTGCCGGGTTGTACGGACCGAGCACCCAGATCGGGTTGATCTGGAAGACACCCGCCATGATCGCCAGGATGCCGAAGGTCACCGCGAAGAATGCACCCGACTTGACCGCGAACACCGGGAGGATGCGCACACCCACCACGTTCTTCTCGGTGCGACCGGGGCCGGGGAACTGCGTGTGCTTCTGGTACCAGACCAGCGCCAGGTGGGCGCCGATCAGGGCCAGAATGATGCCCGGGATCAGCAGGATGTGCAGCACGTACATGCGCGGGATGATGATGTCGCCGGGGAAGTCACCGCCGAACAGCGCCCAGTGGACCCAGGTGCCGATGATCGGGATGCCCAGGACGATGCCGGAGGCCGCGGCGCGGACACCGGTGCCCGAGAGCAGGTCGTCGGGCAGCGAGTAGCCGAAGAAGCCCTCGAACATCGCCAGGATCAGCAGGAAGCAGCCGATGACCCAGTTGGCCTCACGCGGACGACGGAACGCACCGGTGAAGAAGATGCGCGCCATGTGCACGATGATCGAGGCGGCGAACAGCAGTGCTGCCCAGTGGTGGATCTGACGCACGAACAGACCGCCGCGGACCTCGAAGGAGAGGTCGAGTGCGGTCTCGTAGGCGCGGCTCATCATCACACCGTTGAGCGGCTGGTAGGCACCGTGATAGGTGACCTCCTGCATCGACGGATCGAAGAACAGGCTCAGGTAGATACCCGAGATGAGGAGCACCACGAAGCTGTAGAGCGCGATCTCACCCAGCAGGAATGACCAGTGCGTGGGGAAGACCTTGTTGATCTGACGCCGGATGCCCGGCGCCAAGTGATAGCGGGAGTCGATCTCGTCAGCCTGAAAGGCGACCCGCTCGCCGACCTTGCTCATCCCTTGTCCTTCCCCTGGCCGCGCTCCCAGAAGGCGGGTCCGACGGGTTCGATGAAATCACCGGCGGCAACCAGGTAACCCTGATTGTTCACCGTGAGCGGCAGCTGTGCCAGTGCGCGGGCAGCCGGGCCGAACACCGGCTTGCCGTATTCCAGTGCGTTGAACTGCGACTGGTGGCAGGGGCACAGGATGCGGTTGGTCTGCTGCTCGTAGAGCGATGTGGGGCAGCCCAGGTGCGAGCAGACCTTCGTGTAGGCGTAGTAGTCGCCGTAGTTGAAGCTCTCCTGACCCTTGCGCTTGATCACGCGCGCAGCGTCCTCGGGACGCAGACGAATCAGCATCACCGGGTTACGCACACCCTTGAGGCCCTCGACGAGCTTCTCGCGGGACTCTTCGGTCTCGCCGAAGCCGTCGGAGTTGCGCCACGGGAACACCGTCTCCATGCCGCCGGCGTCGAGGTCCTCGGGGCGGACCAGAGTGACCGAGTGCGGGTCGCCGGTGTCGCGGCGCAGGAACACGGGCTCGTTCGGTGTGGCCGGGTTGTTGTAGATCGGCGACCAGCCGGTGTGCCACAGCGGAGCGTTCTTGCCCTTGGCCCACGGGTTCTTGATGATGCCGCCGGCCAACGCGACGATGCCGGTGAAGGCGAAGACGCCGAGGCCGAAGGCGGCCGATCCCATGATCATCTTGCGGCGGGGGAGCGTGGAGCTCTCCAGAGCGTCGGTGAACATCGCCGAGGTGGTCTTGCGGTCGACCTCCGATGAACCGCCGTCGTGGCGGTCCTGCACCGAGATCTCGTCGGGGATGAACTTCTTCGTGTACTGGACCAGGCCGATACCGATCGACAGGATGCTCAAGCCGAAGGTGATGCCCAGCAGCGGCGTGTTGAGCGTGTACCACCAGTAGTGCTTCTGGTCGGGGAGAGCGAAACGCCAGTGGCCCCAGCAGAACACCACGAAACACAGCGCAGCGGACACGCCGGCGAGGATGAACCAGAAGGACACCGAGCGCGCGGCCCGCTTTTCCTTCTTGGTGCCGGGAACGGGGAACCGTTCCTGGCGGTAGATGATGTCGACACCGTCGAGGTTGGTGCCCAGCGTGACGAGATCGTCATGTGACATCCCGTCGAGCTCCTCTGGACTCGGTGTCGGTTTCGTCGAATCGCTCATCTGCGTGATCCAATCCACATCGCCGCGCCAACAACCGCGACCACTCCGATAGCCCACATGACCATGCCCTCAGACACCGGTCCGAAACCGCCGAGGTCGAGACCGCCCTGCGGATTCGACGTCGTCGCGTACTTGACGTACCCGATGATGTCGCGCTTCTCCTCGAGGGAGAGCTGACGATCGGAGAACTTCGGCATGTTCTGCGGCCCGGTCACCATCGCGGTGTAGATCTGCTGCTCGTTGGCCGGCCCCAGCGGCGGTGCGAACTTGCCGGAGGACAGCGCGCCGCCCCTGCCCGTGAAGTTGTGGCATGAGGCGCAGTTCAGTCGGAACAGCTCACTGCCGCGACCGAGGTCGTTGCCCTTGAGTTCGCCCATCTCGATGATCGGCAGACCGTCGGCGCCAACCTTGATCGAACCGTCGGCGTTGTGTGCGTAGAGGACACGCGGACCGCCGCCGACCGACTGGACGTATGCGCCGAGCTGGTCGATCTGTGCCTCGGTGAACTTGGGTGCCTTGCGGACCACCTGGGCCTCACCACGCACCGCGGGCATACGACCCGAGGATACCTGGAAGTACACGGCGGCGTCGCCCACACCGATCAGTGAAGGACCGCGATCGGGAACTCCGTCGAGGTTCGCGCCGTGACAGGTGATGCACGAGTTGTCGTACAGCTTCTTCCCGTCGTCGACCATCGAGGCAGTCGAGTCGGCGTCGGCCGTGGCCACCTGGGGCTTGGGGGTGATCGCCGTGGCGATACCGCCGGCCACGACGAGGCCTGAAAGCAGCAACACCGCGCCGGATGCCCGGCGACGGAGCTTGCGGCGACGCTTGGCCTGCCGCGGGCTCCGCGACCGGTCACTGGTGGTCGATGTGTCAGACCCGGCTGCACCGTCGGACTGACCATCGGCCGACGGTAGCGGTGGAGATGAACTCATCTGTATCTCTCTACTAGACGGGATTCATTTGTGGTGTACCGCCGGTGCGGGTCGCGACAAACGGGCGACCCGCATCGCCGACTACCTGATGAAGTAGATGGTCGCGAACAGCGCGATCCACACGATGTCCACGAAGTGCCAGTAATAGGAGACGACGATCGCCGCGGTCGCCTGCGCCGGGGTGAACTTCGAGAGCTTCGTACGTACGAGCAGGAAGATGAAGGCGATCAGGCCGCCCACCACATGCAGGCCGTGGAAACCGGTGGCCATGTAGAAGACCGAGCCGTACACGCTCGAGGAGAGCGTGGTGCCCTCGTTGACGAGGTTGTAGTACTCGTAGGCCTGGCCGCAGACGAAGATGAAGCCCATCACGAAGGTGAGCAGATACCAGCGGCGCAGACCGAACACGTCGCCGCGCTCAGCCGAGAACACACCCATCTGGCACGTCACCGACGAGAGAATGAGGATGCACGTCACCGGGACGGCTTCGGCGAGGTTCAGATGCGTGGGATGCGGCGGCCAATCACCACCCGAATTGGCTCGGGCGACGAAGTACATCGCAAACAAACCCGCGAAGAACATGAGCTCGCTGGACAGCCACACGATGGTGCCGACGCTGACCATGTTGGGACGGTTCAGCGAGTGCACGCGCTGGGTGATGGCTGTTCCCGAGGTACCTGCAGCGCTAGTCACACGAGAAGTATGACGGTTCGTAGTAACCGCTGACTACTTGGGTCCCGAAAATGATTCGGGGTATTCGCTGACCTGCAGGTAGGCCCGTGTTTCGCCACCGCCACGGGCGTGTCGGACTCGTCCGTTTGCGGGCGTGGACGCGTGTGGGACAGCCGTCGAGCGGCGGTGCGCCATGTCGGTCTTGCCGCAGACGTCCGCTGCCAGAGCGGTTTTCGGCCTCGGGTGAATCCACGAGTGATTCGGACCGCGGTGGTCACCGGCACCGACGACGACTGCCCGATCGGCTCGATCACGGGCGGGTTCGGATGTGTCGGCCGGACATGGGAATCTACGGGATACGGGAGAAGACAGCAGTGGGCAGCGGTTCCGATGGCGGGAACATCAGTGGCTACCGACGTGAGTGGCTGACGACATGAGTGGCTAGGGACAGCAGTGGCTAGGGATATCAATGGCTAGGGATATCAACGGACATCCGGTTGAGGTGCGTGGTCTGCGTCGATTCCGCCGGGATCGCGGTGCGCCCGAACTCGATCCACACGATGTGACGCTGACTGTGCTGGCGGGCAGTACGGATCCGGCGGTGTCGAGCGCGTCGGTGCTCGCCCAGGCCGGAGATCGGGTCGCTGCCGGTGAGGTCGAGGTGGTGCTGCGGCACCTGCTGGTCATCGCTCCGGATGCCGTCGACGAGGTGGTGGCGACCGCGGCGCAGGACCACTACGTCCGCGTCGATCATTCCCGCCTCGATGAGCCGGGGCCGGAGCCTGGGCCGGCGCGGACGGACACCGATGCCGGCCTGGAGGGTTTCGATCCCGAGGTTGTCGCCGACGCCCTGAACGCAACCGCGGGCAGGGTCACCCTGCTGCTCGCGCGAACCCAGCTGATCGACGCCATGCATTGCTCGCAGGAGCGATCGCGGGTGGCTGGGCTCGCTGCCCGCCACAACGGCGACGTGGTGGGGTGGCAGATCCTGGGGAGGGTGTAGACGGTGGTCGGCGGCTCACACGACTAGTCTCATCTGCGATATGACCACTTCATCGCCGCAACCTTCGTCCCCGTCACCGTCGTCTCGGCGTCCCTCGGCTGAGCCACTCACCTGGCAGAAGGTCCTCGGTTTGCTCAGTGACGGCGTCGACCTGTCGGTCGCCCAGGCGCGATGGTCGATGAACGAGATCATGAACGACAACGCGACGTCGGCGCAGATCGCCGCGTTCGGTGTGGCCATGAAGATGAAGGGCCCGATTCCTGACGAGCTGAGTGGCTTGGCCGACGGGATGCTCGAGCACGCGGTGCGCGTCCACGCCGAACCCGGTGCGGTCGACATCGTCGGTACCGGCGGTGACCGTTCGCACACCGTCAACATCTCGACCATGTCGTCGATCGTGGTGGCGGCTGCCGGTGTGCCGGTGGTCAAACACGGTAACCGGGCCGCCTCGTCGAAGAGCGGCGGCGCCGATGTGCTCGAAGCCCTGGGTGTGACGATCACGCTGGGGCCCGATGGCGTGGAGCGGACGCTACGCGAGGTGGGTATCGGATTCTGTTTCGCCCCGGTGTTCCATCCGGCATTCCGCTTCACCGGGCCGCCGCGACGGGAGATCGGGATCCCTACGGTGTTCAACGTCCTCGGTCCGCTCACCAACCCCGCGCAGCCGACGGGCGGGCTGATCGGGTGCGCGTTCGACGAGTTGGCCCCCACGCTGGCGCAGGCGTTCGCCGACCGGGGTGGTTCGGCACTCGTGGTCCGCGGTGATGACGGACTCGACGAGATCACCACGACCACCACCAGCACGATCCGCGTGGTGGGCGGTTCCGATGGTGACTCGCAGGTGCTGGAGGTCTCGTTCGATCCTCGCCGACTCGGTATCGAACTGGTGGAGTTGTCAGCGCTGCAGGGCGGTGATGCGGTCGTGAACGCCGGGATTGCGCGCGATCTGCTCGCCGGTGCCGGCGGACCCGTGCGCGACGCGGTGGTGGTGAACTCCGCCGCGGCGATCGTCGCCGCCGACACGAGCGGCATCGCCGGTGAGTCCGACCTCTATGACGCGCTCGCCGATGCGAAGGGCAGGGTCGAGTCGGTGATCGACAGTGGTGCCGCTGCCGATCTGCTCGACCGCTGGCGTGCGCTGAGCGTGGCGATCGACGACGCGGGCGGCTCCGCGGCGAGGTGACTCGACCGCGTGAGCGAGTGCTCGCTACCCGGGGGAGTCAGTCACCGAGTGAGAATCCGGCTTCGGCGTCGGCGCTGGAGTAACTGCGGAATGCGATGTGGGTGACCGTGTGACGCACGCCGGGCAGCCGGTTGATGCGCTCGGTCACGACCTCGGCGATATCGGAGTGCTCGCGCACCCGCACCTTGGCGATGATGTCGACGTCACCCGCGCAGGAGAACACCTCGGTGACCCCGGGCACGTCGGCGACCGACTGTGCGGTCTCGGGGATCTGATGGACGTCGGCGGAAATCAGCACGATCGCGGTGATCATGGCCTCAACCCTAATCTCCGGGGTACGGCGGCGCGGCATCGCTCCTCGCGGATGCTTCTGCTCGGCTCGGCGTCTGGTGTCCGTCGCACCGTGTTCACCGGTCATCCGCGATATGCGACAGTCGCCGCCTGACGCGCCGAACGAGCCCGATGACCCCACTGTGACCAGGTGCCCGCCCCGCGGGCGGCGACACTGAAACCGCTGCTCGCACAGACCAGTCGGGTTCCAGGCTCGGTTACCCAGCGGTGTACCAGCGCGGCCTCCTCGGCCCACGCGCCTCGCAGCGGGCCGTCGCCGGGCAGCACCGTCTCGGCTGCGGCCGACAATGCCTCGACGAGCGGCACCGGCGGTACCCCGCGTTCGGCCACACCGGCCGCCGCGAGCCGGCCATGGCGTACGACTGCCAGTTGCCATCCGCCGTGGCCGTCGGGCCTGGCGGCGACCAGTTCCGAGAGCCGGCAGAATCCGGACAGTCGCTGGCAGCGTTCGAGGGCTCCGACGGTGAGCGCGAGATGATCCCGCATGCGTGCGGCGGTCTCGAACATCTCCTGTTCCACCAACCGCTCGAGTCGGCCGAACATCGCTTCGAGTGCGGTGCTGTCGGTGCCGGCGAGCACTGCGGCAGCGGTCTCGGCGCGCCGGCGATAGGTCTGTGCATCCTCGCCGACAGCGGTCGCCGCATGGCATCCCCCGGCGGTGCGACGGCCGTCCTCGCCGAGTTCGCAACGGTGGATCGAGTCGGCACGCAGCCGAGCGGTGCAACTACGCAGGCGGCAGGCCTCGGTGAGGATGTCGGCGACCGCCGCGGCGTCCGCGCGCGAGGAGATCGGACCCACCGACAGCGGGCCCGGGGTGCGTCCGACGATGAGCCGGGGGTACGGTTCGTCGCCGAGCCGCACCCACCATCCCTTACGCGGATACTTCGAGCGGCGGTTGTAGGGCGGCGCATGCGCGGCGAGCAGTCGTAGTTCGCGCACGCCCGCCTCGAGTGCGTGTGCGCACTCCACATGGTCCACACGCGTCGCCAGGGCGACCATCTCGGCCATCCGGGCGCGTGTCTCGCCGCCGGTGAAATACGACCGGACCCGCCTGCGCAGGTTCACCGCCGTCCCGACGTAGAGGACTTCCTCGGACGGCCCGCGGAACATGTAGACACCCGGACATTCGGGAAGCCCGTCGGCGAGGGTGCGTTTGGCGCGTTGTGCGCGTGTCACACCGGGTAGATAGCTGCGCAGGTCGCCGAGGGTGCGCACCCCGCAGTTGCCGACCCGCTCGAACAACCGGTGCATCACTTCCACGGTGGTCCGTGCGTCGTCGAGGGCGCGGTGGGTCGGTGTGGTCGCCGTGCCGAAGAGCTGGGCGAGGTGCGACAGCGCCACTCGTGGCGCCTCGTCGCGCCCGAGTACGCGGCGGGCCAGCGTGACCGTGCACAGCGCAGGTCCGAACGTCCAGTCGCGGTCCTGCGCGGCGCACGCGGCCCGCAGGAATGCGGTGTCGAAACGCGCGTTGTGTGCCACCAGTACCGCTCCCGCGGCGAACTCGAGAAAGGCGGGCAGCACCTGCTCGATGGTGGGGGCGTCGACGATCATCGCCTCGGTGATGCCGGTGAGGTGCACGATCTGCGGCGGTATCGAGCGACCGGGGTCGACGAGGGTGGCGAACTCGCCGAGTACCTGTCCGCCGCGCACCTTGACCGCACCGATCTCGGTGATGCGGTCGTCGCCCGGGCGTGTGCCGGTGGTCTCGAGGTCCACAACGACGAATTCGACGTCGGCCAGGTCGACGTCGCGACCACCCGGCCCCAGATCCAGATCGTCGAACTCCAGCTGCCGTGCCGTCGCGGGTGACTGGTGCTCCCTCGCGGCGAGTGCGTTCCCCATGGGGCGAACGCTAGTTCGATCCTCCGACAAGTCGGGCTGCGACACGGAGGTCGACCAGCGGGCGAGTCGGGCCACGCAGCGACGAGCCACGTCGCGCGGGAGGACGGTCGGTCTGAGGCTGCTGTGATTATTGAAGTCTGCTGTTACTGATGAGGTTTGTCGGACGTCGGCGTTAGCGTGTCGGCGCAGGTGGTCGGAGAGGTCCTCGCGAGGGACGATCCGGGCCGCCTGCGGATGCGAATGTCAGTGCTCGACGAAATGAGACGGAGATCACTCTATGAACATCGACTGCGAGTCATGCCCGGCCCGGCACATCGCGTGCGATGACTGCGTGATGACGGTTCTCCTCGGCGACCCGAGGGTGCAGACCAGCGGGAATCGGTATCTTCACGGTAACGAACCGGTGATTGACCACGCGGCGCGATTGATCGAGACGGTGGAGTTGTTCGCCTCACTCGATATGGTTGCCGATCAGGGTCCGATTGACTACTGGCCATCGGATCAGTTGCAGCGCAACGATTTCCGTGGATACGGCACGTCTGGTCGCCGAGCGGGGTAGCCGCCGCGCCGATGTCGGCACGGTGACCAAATGGTGGACATAGCCGAGTTCGTTTCGTAACCTTTCCGAGACCTTGCGGAGCGTCCCGCTTCATCGGAAGTGGTCCGTCGGGTCACCGCTTAATTGCGCTCGCGCATAACGCTTCACGATCAGCAAGCGTCTGCACGGGCGTGAATCGGGGAACCACAGTACGGACATCTGTCCTTGGGGTGAATCCTGCGGTCATGGGGAGCAGTTCGCCATGGCATGCGGGTAGGACCATCTTCCGGTCCGAATCCGACAGCTAACCCGGTCGGCGGTCAGAGGGAGAAACGGAGAATTCGCTTCGTGGCGAAACATCGTTTGCAGAAGCCGAGTCGCGGCAAGAAGGTTGCCAAGAACGCGGTGGTGGCAGGTTCGCTGACGCTGGGTGCGGTCGGGGTGACCGCTGGCCCGGCACTGGCTGCGCCCGTGACCATTCCGGGCATCGGGACCTACGAGATCCCCGGTGTCAACGAGAATCAGATTCCCAAGGAGCTGCGCGCCGATCCGAAGGCGCCGGTGCTCAGCCTGCCCGCCATCTCGCTGCCCAACACCGGCTCGCAGACGCCCAAGGCCAAGCCGTCGCAGCCGGTGAGGCATGCGTCGGTCGGCCAGCGCGCCGCGTCGATCGCCGAGACCAAGGTGGGTGCGCCCTATGAGTACGGTGCCGCCGGACCGTCGGCATTCGACTGCTCGGGTCTGGTCTACTGGGCGTACAAGCAGGTGGGGCTGACGGTTCCGCGCGACTCCTACGGTCAGCTCGGAGGCGGACAGCCGGTGTCGCTCAACGCACTTGCTCCCGGCGACGTGCTCATCTTCAACGGTGGTAGCCATGCCGGTATGTACATCGGCAACGGCCGCTACATCCAGGCCTCCACGTACGGCGTCCCGGTGGGTGTGTCCACACTCGCCTCGGCAGACGTCTACGCCGCGCGGCGTTACTGAATCACGGGTTCACCGAACTGAATTGACGGCAACCTGCGGTCGTCTTTCGGTTCGATCACACAGGGGTGCGGATACGGGTTCGCTGCGAACCCGTATCCGCACCGATCGTCGGACGGTGCATGCACATGCGTGTACTCTCCGACAGATCGTCGATGAGTGGAGCATCGGGGGGATGCGCGTCGGGTCGGCCACTGGGTCGACACGACAGCTGCCATCGTCGAAATGAGTTCGGAGAGGACGGTTTGCGTGCACGACCGGTCTGGGGGGACCGTGGCGTCATCGCTGCGCCATGGTGGCGCTGGCCGACGCCTCATGTCTCGCGGCGCCATCGCGCTACTGGTCGCGGCTCTGCTCGCGCTCAGCGCCGTGCTCACCTTGCCCAGCTCGGCAGGTCTGGGTGCCGGCGCCGCCACCGCCACGCCGGTGACGCAGAACTCCGACCAGTTGCTCGCCCGCTACAAGGCCCTCGGCCGCCAGGCCGAACAGGCAGCCGAGGCGATGCACAACGCGCAGATCGAGTACCGCACACGCGCCGCCGAGGTGACCAGGGCGCGTGCGGCTTCCGCGTCGGCCCAACACACGCTCGACCAGTTGCAGACCCGAAAGGCGCAGCTGCAGGGTGACGTCGACGCGATCGTGCGCGCGAGCTATCGCGGTGCGCGCGTCAACCGTCTCTACGCGGTGCTGGTCAGCGACTCGCCGCAGTCTCTGCTCGACCAGATGTCGGGCCTGGAGATGCTCTCGCGGCAGACGTCGAGTGACCTGCGCACCTTCGACCAGGTGAAGGCCAAGGTGACCAAGGCGAAGGCCGACGCCGATGCGGCGACGACAGCGGCCACCGCGGCGGTGGCTGCCGCCAACAAGATCCGCGCGCAGCTCCAAGCCAAACAGTCCACGCTGCAGATGCAGATCGCCCAGGTCAAGGCGATCTACGAGTCGCTCACCGGCACCCAGCTCGCCGCGCTGGCCGGACCGCATTTCGATTTCGACCCGCGACTGGTGCCCAAGGGGACGGCGGCCGAACTGGTCGCAGTGCAGGCCGCGCTTACCCGTATCGGCGATCCGTATGTGTGGGGCGCGACCGGTCCCGACCAGTTCGACTGCTCCGGCCTGATGGTGTGGGCTTACCAGCAGGCAGGGCGGATTCTGCCGCGATCGAGCCAGGCGCAGCTGGCCGGAGGCACCCCGGTCTCGCGCGACGATCTGGAACCCGGCGACCTGATCATCTACTACTCCGACGCCTCCCATGTGGGCATGTACGTGGGCGACGGCTACGTAATCCACGCCTCCACATTCGGCGTCCCGGTGAAGGTGGTCCCCATCGATGCTGCGGGGCCCTACAATTCCGCGCGCCGGTACTGAGCGCACATCGCGGCGAAACAGCCCGATGATCGCGACGCGACTGGTGTGTGCGGCCGCGGCGATGGTCGCGGTCGTGTCGATCGCCGGCTGCGGCGGCGGTTCGACCACGACACCCACCGCCACCAGCGCGGCCAACGCCTATCTCGACGATCGCAGCGCGTCGGTGACCGCGATGCTGCGGGATTTCGGCTCGGCGCTGCGCGCGGGTGATGCCGCGAGGGCTCGGTCGTTCGTCGATCCGGGAGCCGACACGGCGTTCGCGCAGCTCATCGCCGACGCCGCCGGATCGGTGTCGGCCTTGCGTCCGGTGCACCTGGAATACGGTGTCGACGCCTCCACGGCCGGCTCCGGGACCGGGCTGGCCGAGACGCTGGTCCCCGACGACCTGCAGCGCAGACTCGACGCCGAGGGAGCCTCGGATTCCTGGGTGGCCCCCGTGGTGGTCGATTACGCGATCGGCGGGGTCGATTCGATGCCCACCCGGGTGAAGGCCCCGATGGTCCTCGTCCGTCACGACGACTCGTGGCGGATCCTTGGATACGCCTCCTCGGTCCTGCATTCCGGTTCGGCGCCCGCGCTGCCCTGGGATCACCCCGGGCTCCTGCGTACCGACGTGCGCACCGGCGACGTCGATTCGGTGGTGCTGTCCTACCCGGGCAGTCGCGCCCTGGCGCAACGCATCACGGCGGCCTTCCCGTCGGCGGTGCGCGCGGTCACCGACTTCTGGGGTGAGCAGTGGTCACAGGGGGCCGTGGTCGAGGCCACCGACACGCCAGCGCAGTTCGCCGCGCTCGGCGGTGGTGGCACCGACCCGGCCTCGGCTGCTGCAGCCACCGTCTATGACAGGGTGGTTGCCGGCAAGAGCGGACAGCGGCGGGTCGCGCTGGGACAACGGGTGGTGTTCACCCCGCAGGCCGTCACCGAACTCCCTGGCGCGACACTGGGCGTGGTGCTGCGCCACGAACTCACCCATGTGGCCACCCGGACCCGCACCGCTGAGGGTGCGCCGCTGTGGGTCACCGAGGGGACCGCCGAATACGTCGGCCGTTTCGGTACCTTCACCACGCTCGATGAGGCCGCACCCGACCTCGCGGCGTCGGTACGGGCGAACGGACCGCCCAGCGCTCCGCCGTCCGATGCGGCCTTCACGCTCAGCGGCCCCGACGCGCAGCTGGCCTATCAGCAGGCCTGGTCGATGATCGACTACATCGCGGGTCGATACGGGCGTGCGCGGACGGTGTCGCTGTATGTCGCGATGGCGGCCGGCCCCGAGACCACCGCGCAGCAGGATGCGTCGATCTCCACCACGCTGGGAGTATCCGGTGCCGATCTCGTCTCGGGGTGGCAGTCGTGGCTGCGCACGCAGGCGTCGCACTGAGCGCGGCCACACGCTGCGGTGCGCGGGTCGTGCCCGAGACCGGGCCGTCGGACCTCTACGGTTGATCCGTGCATCGAACTCTGTTGGTGACCAATGACTTCCCGCCGCGTCCGGGCGGTATCCAGTCGTATCTGGAGAATCTGGTCGACCGGCTGCCGGCCGACCAGGTGGTGGTCTACGCGTCGTCGTGGGACGGTGCCGAGGAGTACGACGCGGCGCATGAGTACACCGTGATCCGATATCGAGGCCGGCTGATGCTGCCGACCCCCGGTGTGGCCGCGCGCGCCCGCGACCTCGTCGCGCGACATGACATCTCGACGGTGTGGTTCGGTGCTGCGGCGCCACTGGCTGTCCTGGGGCCGACACTGCGACGCGCGGGTGCTCGGCGGATCGTGGCGAGCACCCACGGTCACGAGGTCGGGTGGTCGATGGTGCCGGTGGCGCGCGGGATCCTCCGGCGCATCGGTGACGACGCCGATGTGATCACCTACGTCAGCGACTACACGCGCCGGCGCTTCTCGGCGGCCTTCGGTCCGCGGGCGCGACTGGAGTATCTGCCACCCGGTGTCGACACCGACCGGTTCGCGCCGGATCCGCGGGCGCGCGAAAGGATCCGGGAGCGGCACGCACTCGGTGACCGCCCGACGATCGTGTGCCTGTCACGTCTGGTGCCGCGCAAGGGTCAAGACGTGCTGATCGAGGCCATGTCGTCGATCGTGCAGGCGGTTCCCGATGCCGTCCTGCTCATCGTGGGCGGCGGGCCGTACGGCAAGCGGTTGCATGAGATGGCGGCCGCGAGTCCGGCTCGTGCATCGATCATGTTCACCGGAACCGTTGCGGCTGAGGAGATCCCGGCCTACCACAACGCGGCGGATGTGTTCGCGATGCCGGCCAGGACGCGCGGCGGTGGCCTCGACGTGGAAGGGTTCGGCATCGTCTACCTCGAGGCCTCGGCCTGCGGTGTGCCGGTGGTCGCCGGGCGTTCGGGTGGTGCGCCCGAGACCGTGGTGGACGGCTCGACCGGATATGTGGTCGACGGACGGTCGGCACCCGACGTCGGCGATGCCGTGGTCGACATCCTCACCGATCCGGTGCGTCGCGCGCAGATGGGGACCGCCGGGCGCGAGTGGGCCGTCGGCAATTTCCAGTGGGGTGGCGCTGCGTCACGTCTGGCGGGACTGCTGTGAAGGATTGAGCGGGCGTCGAAAACGGCTGAGCCGGAGAAACTCTCACGACAGCCCGACCAGACAACCACAGCCCGACCAGACAACCACAGCCCGACCGGACAACGACAGCCCGACCGGACATCCGCAGATGTCCGGCGCCTGTCGTCATGTCCGCCCGACGTGATCGGGCGGGGTGTGGATCAGTCGATCACGCGTACATCGACTCGATCTCGTCGGCGTACTTCTTGGTGACCACGTTGCGCTTGACCTTGAGGGTCGGGGTCATCTCCCCGGTCTCCTCGGTGAAGTCGTGCGGCAGGATCTTGAACTTCTTGATCGACTCCGCATGCGACACGGTCTTGTTCGCTTCGGACACGGCGCTGTCGATGTCGGCGCGCAGGTCAGGATCTTCGACCAGTTCGGCAACCGTGGCCTCGGCGGGTTTGCCGTGTTCGGCCTTCCACTGCTCGAACGCCTCCGGGTCGATGGCGATGAGGACGCCGATGAACGGCTTCTGGTCGCCGACCACCACCGCCTGCGAGATCAGCGGATCCGACCGCAGGACGTCCTCGAGCCCGGCCGGCGAGACATTCTTGCCGCCGGCGGTGACGATGATCTCCTTCTTACGGCCGGTGATGCTGACGAACCCGTTGGAGTCGATCGTGCCGATGTCGCCGGTGTGGAACCAGCCGTCCTCCAGTGCGAGTTTCGTGGCCTCCGGATTGTTCCAGTAGCCGGTGAACACCACCCCGCCCGACAGCAGGATCTCACCGTCCTCGGCGATGCGCACCGAGTTGCCGCCGAGCGGACGGCCGACGCTGCCGACGCGGAAGGCGTCGGGGGTGTTGACGCCAAAGGCCGCCGTGGTCTCGGTCAGTCCGTACCCCTCGTAGACGGGCAGTCCGATACCGCGGAAGAAATGGCCGAGGCGTTCCCCGAGGGGTGCGCCGCCGGAGATCGCGAGCTGACAGCGACCGCCCAGGGCGTCGATCAGCTTGCTGTAGACCAGCTTGGCGAAGATCGCGTGCTTGATCCGCAGCAGCAGGCCCGGGCCGCCGGTGTCCAGCGACCGGCTGTACTCCACGGCGGTGTCGTTGGCCAGGTTGAAGATCTTCTCCTTGCCGCCCTGCTTGGCCGACTGTTGGGCAGCGGTGTAGACCTTCTCGAACACGCGCGGTACCGACAGGATGAAGTCGGGTTTGAAGCTGCCGAACTCGCTGACGATGTTGCGGGTGTCGTTGGAGAAGCCCACCTCGACGCCGCCCTTGACACACAGCAGGGTCACGGCGTGCGCGAGCACGTGTGCCAGCGGCAGGAACATCAGGGTGCGGCGACCGGGCTGGTCGAGGAAATCGCCCAGTGAACTCTGCAGGATCCCGGCGCATTCGGAGAGCATGTTCGAGTGGGTCAGGGTGCAGCCCTTCGGGCGCCCGGTGGTACCCGAGGTGTAGATCAGCACCGCCGGGTCGGCGGCCTTGACGCTCGTCCGGCGTTCCAGAAGGGCGTCGTCGGAGACATCCTTGCCCTGTTCGAAGAGCTCGTCGAATGCGCTGACACCGCCGGCGGCCGGATCGATCTGATAGATCTTCTCGACCGCACCGACGCTGCCCACGGAATCGACGATCGCGCGGTGCGCATCGTTCTCGACGATCAGCGCACGTGCACCGGAGTCGGTGAGGATCCACTCGACCTGGTCGGCCGAGGACGAGTCGTAGATCGGGACCGTGGAGGCGCCCGCCGCCCAGATGGCGAAGTCCAGGAGAATCCACTCGAGCCGGGTCGAGGAGAGCATCGCGACGCGATCGCCGTAGCCCACGCCCTGTGCGATGAGTCCCTTGGCCAGGGTGGTGATCTGATCGGCGGCCTCACCGGCGGTCACCACCACCCACTCGTCGCCGGACTTGCGCCGGAACATCGGCGCCTGACGATTTGACTTCGCTATGTCGAAGACGATGTCGGGGCAACTCGATGAGGGGTCGATGGTGAATTCGGCCGGAGTGCTGTATTCCGTCCTCGTGCCGGGTGCCGTGCGCACCGAGTTGTCGCTCACGCTTTCCTCCGCGTCCGTGGGACCAGTTGTAACCCAGGTTACCGCCGGGTAGTTTCTCGCCACCGGACCGGGGCATGTGTGAAGCTAAGGCCATGGACGCACAGCAGCGGTCGGGCGGCGCACGGTGCGCCGTGCGACGGTGTCGACCGTCTGGATGGCGCGGCCGGCGAGTCGGGCGGTGCACAGGGGGACACGGGTGATGGGGGAGAGGCGATGAGCAGTATCCAGATCGCCGACGAGACGTTCGTCGCGGCTCCGGCCGCACGGGTGGCCGAGGTGATCGCCGATCGGGGCAACTGGTCGCGTTGGTGGCCTGACCTGCGGCTGTCGGTGACCGAGGACCGCGGTGAGTCGGGTATCCGGTGGCGTGTGAGCGGCGGGGTCGACGGGACGATGGAGTTCTGGCTGTCTCCTCGGCTCGACGGTGTCGTCGTCCACTACTTCTTGCACGGTGAGCCGGCCGAGTCACTGCCCGACGTCGGACGTGCACGATGGGATCGGGTGGCGGCGATCGTGCGCACCCGCCGCGTTGCGGGCCGCGGCGCGGTCTTCGAGGTGAAACGATGCGTGGAACTGGGGCGTGCAGCCGGCGAGCCGGCCGTACCGTCGCATACGCAACCCGACGAGCACACACTGGAGAGTGACGCGCGTGTCTGACCACACCGAGCAGTCCATCGTCGTCGACGCCGATCCGGATGCGGTGATGGCGGTGATCGCCGATTTCGAGCACTACCCGGACTGGGTGTCGGCAGCCCGCTCGGTGCAGGTGACCGACCCGGGCACGGCCGGCCGGGCAAAACAGGTGAAGTTCGAGCTCGACGCCGGGGTGCTGCGCGACACCTACGTACTCGACTACACCTGGGCCAGCGACGGTCGTTCGGTCCAGTGGGATCTGTCCGAAAGTGAACTGCAGCGCGCCCAGCACGGCCGGTACTCGCTGACCCCGCTCACCGACAGCACCACGAAGGTGACCTACGAGCTGATGGTCGATCTGAAGATCCCGGTGATCGGGCAGCTCAAGCGCCGCGCCGAGAAGGCGATCACCGACACCGCCCTCAACGAGCTGAAGAAGAAGGTCGAAGGCTGAGCGACCTGGCACCCATCCACATCGTGGTCGGCCACGGCGGTGCCGGGGTCTCCACCGTCGCCGCCGCCGGGGCCGTCGAGACCGGTGCGTCGAGGCGTTCGACAGCAGCAGCGACCCGGCTGCGCGAGGAACCCACGTCGCTCCTGGTCACACTGGACCGCTTCCGGCCGGCCTCCCGACTCTTCGGGGTGTACTCGCGACCCGGGGTTCCGGTGCCGGTGTCCCAGCACGCCCATCTCCTCGAGATCGACACCCTCGGCTTGGTCGAGGACCTGTGGGCGGCGATTTCCGATGCGATGCCGACGGGACTGGGCGAGGTCACCGATGCCGTCACCGAGGTCGACCCGGCCGAGCTCATCGGTTTACCCGGCATCGAGACGGTGCTCGCCCTGCGCGCGATACGCGAGGTCGCCACCGACGGCCGGTTCAGCCGGATCGTCCTCGACTGCTCGGGCGGCGTCGATCCCTACGCGGTGCTGCGGGCGCCCCGGATGTACGCCGATCTCCTCGAGCGGATCTGGCCGCGGCATCGTCGCCTGTCGGCCTCCGGCGAGGGGGCCCGGGTCACCCGGATCGTGGCCGTGGTCGATGCCCTCGCGCGCGATTGCGAGGATCTCGCCGAACTGTTCACCGACCCCGCGACGACGACCTCCCACGTGGTGACCTCGGCATCTGACTACGGGCGCGAGATGGCCCGCCGCCATCTCGCGGTGGTGGAGCTGCTGGGGATCCCCGCGGCCACACTGATCGTCAACGCCGGTGCGTCCGGGTCGGCGGCGCACGGGACGGCGGGCGCACGGGACTCGGCGGTCGACGGACCGGGTGAGCTCGACCAGGCCTTCGTCGACATGGCGTCGACCTCGACGCTGGTGGCCACACCGCGGCTTCGGGAGGTGCCGCGATCGGTCCGGGCGCTGCGCGGACTGGGGGTATCGTTGCGCCAGACCAGGGGCGCGGACACCGGTCCGGCGGCGGCCCGCGTGGAACATGTGGCCGGTCACGGGCTGGAGTCCAGATACCGTCTCGCCTGGCCACAATCCCTCCCGGACCCCGCTGACCTGTCGCTCGGGCGCTCCGGCGACGACCTGCTGGTGACGGTCTGCGGAGTTCGCCGCGCGGTCCGTCTGCCGTCGGTGTTGCGCCGATGCACAGTGGACGACGCGCGGTGGGAGAACGGTGTCCTCGCGATCGGGTTCCGACCCGATCCGGCGGTCTGGCCGGCGCATGACACCCATCAGAGTGCATGAGGCCGGCCGGCGCGGACCGGGGCAGCGCCGGGATGCGACGGACGACAGGGCAGGACAGGGAGATCCATGACCGACGAGTTCGATGCCGAGAGCACCCAGCGCCTTGTGGCCGCGGTGGTGGGCCGGATCGACGAGTTCGCCGCAGCGCTGATCGGCCGCGTCGAGGCCACCTCCGCAGAGCCGGGAGGGGGCGTCGCATCCGGTGAATCCGCATCGACCGGTGGTGGTTTCGTCGACCTGCTGATCGTCGAGGCGCTGGAGGCACTGGCTCGTCTGCTCGCCTCGCTGATCTCGGTTCTGGAGACGCTCGCGGTGGCTGTCGACGCCTTCCTGACCACCCGTGTCCACGCGACCGCCGGTGCCGCGTCGACCGATGCGCGACGCGCACGTTCGAGCTTTCAGCCGATAACGGTGCACATCGATCCCGGGACGGCCGATGGTCGCCGCTGAGCATCGCGGTCCTCGCGCGTCCGCCGCGGCCGGTCTCTCCTCGACGATGACCGTCGGCATCGACGTGGGCGGCACCTCGGTGCGGGCCGCGGTCGTCGATATTGGCGGGCGAATCCACGACACCTCCCGCGCGCAGACCCCGGCGACCGCCGAGGCGCTGGAGAACTGCCTCGACCGACTGGTCGGGGAATTCCGCACGCGGTGGCCGATCTCGGCGATCGGGCTGGCGCTGGCCGGCTTCTTCGACTCGGACTGTTCGGTGTTGCGGTACGCACCCCATCTGCCGTGGCGCGAGACCGCAGTCGCTGCACAGATGTCCGAGCGCATCGGGCTACCGGTGTTCTGCGAGCACGACGCGAACGCTGCCGCGGCGGCCGAATACCGGTTCGGGGCCGCCGCACACGGTCGCAACGTGGTGGTCATGACGCTGGGTACCGGTGTCGGTGCCGGGTTCCTTCAGGACGGTCGGCTCTATCGCGGGAGCTTCGGGGTGGCACCGGAACTGGGTCACATCCAGGTGGTGCCCGATGGCCGCAGCTGTGCCTGCGGCAAACGCGGATGCTTCGAGAGGTATTGCAGCGGAACGGCTCTGGTCGACACGGTGGTGGAGATCGCGGCCGACCATCGGCACTACGGCAGCGGACTGGCCCGCGAATCGGCGATCGATCCCGGGTCGCTGACCGGACGGCGTATCGCCGCTGCGGCATCGGAGGGTGACGAGGTGGGCCTGGCGGCATTTGCCGACCTCGCGCAGTGGCTCGGTGCCGGACTGGCGACGGTGGCCGACGTCTTCGATCCCGATGTCATCGTGGTCGCCGGTGGGGTGGGCACCTCGGCGCACCTGTTCCTCGATGACGCCCGTGAGCACTATCGCGCCCGCGTCACCGGGGCCGGTCACCGCAGTCTGGCCCGCATCCGGCCCACCCAGCTCGGCGAGACCGGTGGCATGGTGGGCGCCGCCGAAGTGGCCCGTCAGCGCCTCGGTTCCTCGCTGCCGCGGTAGCTCGACGACGACTTCGTCGCCGGCGGATAACGCTTCGTCATGTCCGCCACGCGGGCGCCCGGGCTGTGGGTAGAGTTGTGCTCGCCTCGGGGAACGATGAGGTCTCGTGTCGGGTATGCGCTGCGGTGAGCCGGGGCATATGAGAGGAATGGGCGAATCATGCTCTATTGGCTGGTCAAGTTCATCTTCGTCGGCCCGCTGATCCGGGTGTACAACCGGCCGAAGGTCGAAGGACTGGAGAACATTCCCGCCGACGGCCCGGTCATCCTCGCCGGAAACCATCTGTCGATCGCCGACTGGCTGTTCGCGCCTCTCGTGGTCGACCGCCGTATCACCTACCTGGCCAAGAGCGACTACTTCACCTCCCCGGGTGTGCGCGGCGCGCTGCAGAAGTTCTTCTACTCCAAGACCGGTCAGGTCCCCATCGACCGCAGCGGCGCCGACGCCGCCGAGAATTCCCTGATCACCGCCAAGCGCCTGCTCAACGAGGGCAAACTCGTGGGACTGTATCCGGAGGGCACCCGTTCACCGGACGGACGGCTCTACAAGGGCAAGACTGGTGTCGCGCGAGTGGCGCTGGACACCGGCGTGCCGGTGATCCCGGTGGGCATGATCGGTACCAACGAGGTCAGTCCCCCCGGACCCTTCCGGTGGCGTCACCGCAACGTCACCGTCAAGTTCGGTAAGCCGATCGACTTCTCCCGCTACGAGGGCATGAGCGGCAACCGGTTCATCGAGCGTGCCGTCACCGACGAGATCATGTACGAGCTCATGCGACTCACCGGCCAGCAGTACGTGGACGTCTACGCCGCGACGCTGAAGAACCTGACGCCGGACACGGCCTCCCCGGACCCCTCGGCTCAGACCGACGGGTCGAGGTCGAAGCCGGCCGCCTGAGTCGCAACCCCTGCTCGATCAGCCGAACCCGCCCGATCAGCGTGTGAGCGGCCGCCGCTCGTCGCGTCGACGCAGGCACTGATCACCAGGAACGCCACACCCCAGATGAGGTAGGCGTTGCCCACCGGTGTCTCCAGCAGCGACCAGTCCCGTCCCTCATGTGGCAGCAGCTGATAGGCGCCGGCCGCGAACACGACGAGCCCGGCGACGCTGAGCCATCCGTAGATATGTGCGACGCGCCGTGAGCCGGCCCGGACGCTGGTCACCGCGGTGGCGGTGAGCGCCGGCACCACCCACACCCAGTGGTGAGCCCACGAGGTGGGACACACGAGAATCGCCCAGATCGCGGTCACCGCCATGGTGTGCACAGTGGCGAGATGGCGGGCGGCGAGATGGCGGGCGGCGAGATGGCGGGCGGCGAGATGGCGGGCGGCGAGGTCCCCAGTGGTGGTGCGCGCCGATGGGAGCGCACCGACGGTCATGTCCCCGCGCGTGACGATCCGCCGGATCGCGACCAGCGCCAGCACCGTCACCGCGGCCGCGCATATCGCCCACAGCGCGTGCATAGTCGTTCCCGGCCCGATGAGCCGGATCCAGAATCCGAAGATGTTCTGATCGAGCGGACCTGTCTGGTCGCCGATCCGGCCGGAATCGGTGAGCGTCGAGGTCCAGTAGCGCACGGTGTCGTCGGGCGCCCAGGCGGCTGCCACCAGTCCGGCCGTCACGAACGCCACCAGGCCCGTCACCGCAGCCCGCCGCTCACCACGGATCGCCAGACAGAGCACAAAGGCCAGCGGGGTCAGCTTGATGGCCGCGGCGATCCCGATCAGGACCCCCCGGCGACCCGATGGGATCACGAACAGGTCGACCATCACCAGGGTCATCAGCACGATATTGAACTGGCCGAATCCCAGCGTCGTCCAGACCGGGTTGAGCCAGATGCCGAGGGTCGTCATCGCCATCACCACCCACACCCGGTCGCGGCGACCACCGATCTGCAGCGTCCGGACCAAGATCGCCGACACCGTCGCGAGACAGGCGATCGACACCGCGGTGATCGCCAGGCCGCTGGTGGCCGGCCCGATGAACGACAACGGCAGGAACACCAGCGCCGCGAACGGCGGATAGGTGAACGGCAGCCACAGTCCAGAAGCGGTGAACGGCATCGAACCGTTCGCGTACAGCGGCACCCCGGCCCGCCAGGTGGCCGCACCCAATCGGTAGACGTCGACGTCGACACGCGGCCGGGTGAACACGTCGAGCAGTTCGGGGATGCCGAAGAGCTGGAACCAGACCGAGGCGGCCAGGGCCGCCACCACGATCACTCGCCAGACCGGCCGACCGGCCGCCTCCGAGATCAGCCGATCCGCTCGCGAATGCCTGGGTCGATCCGTGCTGTCGATGGCCGACTCCTCCCGTTGCTCACCCGGGCGGTGGGTGAGAGTGCATGTCACCCCCGGTGCGGGTCACCCCTAGGGTGATCGGGTGCGCTACTTCTATGACACCGAGTTCATCGAGGACGGGCTGACGATCGACCTCGTGTCGATCGGCGTGGTCGCCGAGGACGGACGCGAATACTATGCGGTGTCCACCGGATTCGACCCCGACCGGGCGGGTGCGTGGGTACGCGCGAACGTGCTCCCCAAACTGCCATCGCCGTCCTCCCGAACGTGGCGCAGCAGGGAAACGATTCGAGACGACCTGCTGAACTTCTTCACCGAACCCGGCGAGGACATCGAACTGTGGGCGTGGATCGCGGCATACGACCATGTGGCGCTGTGTCAGCTGTGGGGGTCGATGACCGCACTGCCGCGACCGATCCCGCGCTTCACCCATGAGCTGAAACAGGCGTGGGAGGCGGCCGGCAGTCCGGAGCTGCCCCGACAATCAGGCGACAACCACGATGCCCTCGCCGACGCCCGGCACAACCTGGTGAAGTGGAAGGTGATCACCGGCGCTGCGGGCTGAGCGTGCTCCCGAATGTGCGCCGGGACTACTGACCGCCCGCGACGTATCGCGGCGGGTGGGCGTCTTCTCGCAGCTCGTGCGGATGGCCGGGTTTGGGGAGGACGCGTGGGCGCGTTTACCCTGGACCGGTGGTGAACTGGACCGTTGACGTGCCCATCGAAGAGCTACCCGAACTGCCTCCGCTGCCGGGTAACCTCGCCGACCGTTTTGCCGACGCCATCAGCCGTCCTGCCGAGCAGCAGCCGTCGTGGCCCGCGGACAAGGCGCGCGCGATGCGCACCGTGCTCGAGAGTGTGCCGCCGATCTGCATGCCCGCCGAGGTGGACAATCTCTCGGCGCAGTTGGCCGAGGTCGCCCAGGGACGCGCATTCCTGCTCCAGGGCGGTGACTGCGCGGAGACCTTCGCAGACAACACCGAGCCGCACATCAAGGCCAACATCCGCACCTTGCTGCAGATGGCGGTGGTGCTCACCTACGGTGCCAGCACGCCGGTGGTGAAGGTGGCCCGCATCGCCGGCCAGTACGCCAAACCCCGCTCGTCGAACGTCGACGCACTCGGATTGCCGTCGTACCGAGGCGACATGGTCAACGGATTCCCCGCCGAGGAGTCCGTGCGCATCCACGACCCCTCACGGCTGGTGCGCGCCTACGCCAATGCCGCCGCGGCGATGAACCTGGTGCGGTCGCTGACCGGACGTGCGGGGATGGCCGGACTGCATCGCGTGCACGACTGGAACCGGGAGTTCGTGCTGACCTCGCCGGCCGGTGCCCGGTATGAGGCACTGGCCGCGGAGATCGACCGCGGTCTGAAGTTCATGGACGCCTGTGGTGTGAACGACTCGAACCTCGACTCGGCGGCGATCTTCGCCTCGCATGAGGCCCTCGTCCTCGACTACGAGCGCGGCATGCTGCGCCTGGCCGACGATCCGCAGCACCCCGACGATCCCGATTCCAAGCGGCTCTACGACCTGTCGGCCCACTTCCTGTGGATCGGGGATCGCACCCGGCAGATCGATGGCGCGCACATCGCGCTCGCCGAGCTCATCTCCAACCCCATCGGTCTGAAGATCGGCCCGAGCACCACACCCGAACTCGCCGCCGACTACGTCCGCAAGCTCGACCCGAACAAGATCCCGGGTCGCCTGACGCTGGTCGCGCGGATGGGTAACGACAAGGTGCGGACACTGCTGCCGCCGATCGTGTCGGCAGTGGAGGAGACCGGTCACAAGGTGATCTGGCAGTGCGACCCGATGCACGGCAACACCCACACCTCGCCGACCGGCTACAAGACGCGCCACTTCGACCGGGTGGTCGATGAGGTCCAGGGCTTCTTCGAAGTTCATCGCGCACTGGGCAGCCACCCCGGTGGCATCCACATCGAGCTGACCGGTGAAGACGTCACCGAATGCCTCGGTGGGGCGCAGGAGATCTCCGACCTCGACCTCGCCGGCCGCTACGAGACGGCCTGCGACCCGCGGCTCAACACCCAGCAGGCGCTCGAACTCGCCTTCCTCGTGGCGGAGATGCTCCGCGGATGACTACTGCGGAGATGCTCCGCGGATGAGTACTGCGGAGATGCTCCGCGGATAGACGCTGGGCGGATGGCGCTGGGAAAGCGGCTACCTGCACGGCGGGGCCGTACCGGCCACCGCGGCATGTCAGGGCAGTGAACCGATCTCGATCTGCGTACCCGGCGACACCCGGTCGCCGGCCGAGACGCTCTGATAGATCACGATCGCCCGCGACGAGTGGGTCAGGCTCCGCACCTTGACCCGCAGCCCGGCCTGCTCCAGCGCGTCCCGCGCCGAGGACACCGATTTGCCCATGACCGAGGGGACCGTGACCGCATCGGACACGTAGAGCCGCACGGTGGTGTCACCGGAGTCCAGGGTCGAGGAGGCTGCGGGTTCGGTTTTGGCGATGGTGCCCGCGGCCGCATCGCCGTCGGCGGTCGACCCGGCATCCACCGGCGTGAGCCCCACGGCGATGAGCGTGTCGCGAGCTTTGTCTTCCGACATGCCGGTCACGTCGGGCACCGAGGTGGCCGGGCCGCTCGAGACGGTCACGGTGATCGCTGAGTCGGTGGCCACCACGGTTCCTGCGGCCGGACTCAGCGAGATGACGCTGTCGGCGGGGTAGCGGCTGAACTGCCGGTCGCCGACGGTGACGGCGAGTGTGCGGTCGGCCAGTTGCGCGGTGGCGGCCGACAGCGAGGTGCCCGGCGCGATCTGGGGGACCTCCGGTCGGCCCGCCGAATAGTTCAGTGTCACTGACGACGACCGCGTCGCGCGGCTGCCGACCTGTGGAGACGTACTCAGCGCGGTGTCGCGGGCGACGGTGTCGTCGTAACGAGGTTTGTCGACCACGCGGAAGCCCGCTTCGGACAGTGCGTGATGCGCGGCGGTGCGGTTCATCCCGGCGATGTCGGGAATCTGTGTGAACCGACCCTCGCCGAGCCACCAGCCCACGCCGGCGAGGGCTCCGGCCAGAACCAGGACGGCGACGAGCAGTGCTAGGACGCGGCGTCGTGAACGGGTGCGACGAGCGGGGTAGTCCTGTGCGGCCGCGGCCAGCGTCGGTCGTGCGGCGAAGGCCGCCGGGTCGGGCATGACCGCCGTGCCGAACCGTTCCCCGGCGGGATCGCGGCCGGCGAGTTCGGGATCGGCGTATCCGGGAGCGGGGGCCGGCGGCAGCACTGTCGAGTCGAATACCGGTGGAACCGTCTGCACGCGCGTCGCGGTGCGCGGGGCCTCGGGAGGGTCGGCGGTGTCGGGGCCGCGAGCGCTGTCGTCCGCGACGCCACCGGCGGCCATCGAATGCCGAACCCGCTCGGCACTGGCGCGTTCGGCCGAACGCAGCGGCGCGGGAACGGTGAAGCGCGGTAGCTCGAGCCGGGTCGCGATGTCGGTGAGGGCCGCCTGCATCTGCGCCGCGTCGGCAAAGCGGTGTGCGGGGTCGCGCGCGGTGGCTGTGAGCACCAGTTCGTCGAACTCGGCGGGGACGCCGTCGATGAACTCGCCCGGTGCGGGAACGTCGGAGTTCAGACGCGCGTAGGCCAGGCCCAGCGGGGTGTCACCGTCGAACGGCGTTCGGCCGGTGATCATCTCGAAGGCCATGATGCCCGCCGAGTACACATCACTGCGGGCATCGGCGGCGGCGAACTCCACCTGTTCCGGTGAGAGGTAGGCCGCGGTCCCGAGGATCACGCTGTGCGAGGTGATGCCGGCGGCCGCGATCGCGCGCACCAGGCCGAAGTCGACGACCTTCACCTCGCCGGCGTCGGAGATCAGGACGTTCTCCGGTTTGATGTCGCGGTGTACCAGTCCGGCATGGTGAGCCTGCGCCAGTCCGCCCAGGGCCGGGCCGAGAACCGCGGCCACCGCATGGGGTGGCATGGGACCGCGTTCGCGGAGCAGTTCGCGCAGCGTCCCGCCTTCGACCAGCTCCATGACCAGGAAGGCGAATTCGCCGTCAATGCCCTGGTCGTAGACGGGTACGAGCCCCGGGTCCTTCAATCGTGCGACCGCACGCGCCTCGAACTCGAGGCGGCTCAGGAACTGCGGATCAGACGAGTAGCGCGGGTCCATCACCTTGACCGCGACCGGCCGGTCGAGGCGCAGGTCGACACCCACGTACACGCTCGACATCCCCCCGCGCGCGATCAGTGCGTCGATGCGATACCGGCGATCGAGGACGGCACCGAGAAGCGGGTCACGCACCGGCGTCACCACGGGCATCGTGGATGGGGTCGGCGGATGACGGCAACAGGCCACGTCATCGATCCGATGTCGACCATCGCGCCGTCTCGCCTCCTTCTCCGTACCGGGCATCTAGTGGACCGGATATCTGCGGACCGGTCTCGGGTGGCCGGTCCTGTCTGTGTGCAGGCTGATCTGTGTATCAGGTCTGCGGCACGACCAGTATGCGGCGAATCGGTCGTGCAGCCCTCAAGCGTACCGACAGATCATCCCGGCGAGGTCACGGTGGGAGATCGGAGTCGACCCCCGGTGATCGCTGCCCCGATGATCCGCGTCAGATGATCGGGTATGTGCCGGGTAATCTGTCCGGGTGGTATCGCTTCCGCTGACCGAGGATTTCCTCCCTGCCGACCGTGAGGTTCTCGATCTCGACGAGGTCGCGCGTCTGCTCGGCGTCTCGCAGGGCCGCGTGCGCACCCTCATCGCCGATCACACGCTGCTCGCACTGCGGCGCGACTGCCGTCCGGTGGTGCCGGCGGTGTTCTTCGACGACGGCGACATCCTCAAACATCTGACGGGGCTGATCGCGGTACTCATCGACGGCGGCTATCAGCGCGACGAGGTCATGCACTGGCTGTTCACCGAGCAGGACGATCTCGCGATCATGCCGATCGACGCCCTGCACGGACATCAGGCGCGCGAGATGATGCGTCGCGCCCAGGCGCAGGCCTTCTGAGTTCGACGGCACTCCTGTCGTCGAGAGCGAGCGCTGATCACCACTCACCGCGCCCGGTCGGGTGCGAATGCGGTGATCGCGGCCGCTGCGCGGCGTAGCCGGGCGGCTGTGCCCACGCGCACTCGCGTGTCGAACACCTGGAAGTCCACCGCCTCCATCTCGCCCAGGATGTCGCGGTAGATCTCGAACGCTGCGCGGATACCGGGCCGGCTGCGGGCGGCGAGCATGCCGACACCGGGTTCGGCCTGCCGATACACCGATCGTGTGATCGCGACCAGATGTGCCAGGCCTCGCTGCAGTTCGGGTGCTGCACGACCGGTGGCGCGGGCATCCCGCAGGGTCTCCTCATCGACGCCGAATGCGGCGAGCTCGTCGAGTGGCAGGTAGATGCGATCGCGGTCGAGGTCCTCGCCCACATCGCGCAGGAAGTTGGTGAGCTGGAACGCGTCGCCGAGCGCACGCGCGGTGGGTTCGGCATCGCCGATCCGCACGCCGGCAGCGGTGCCGAGGATCGGCAGCATCTGCAGTCCGATCACCGACGCCGAGCCGAACATGTACTCCGACAACTCGTCCAAGGTGCGATATCGGTTGCGGAACAACGGGTTCCCCGGCACGTCCATCCGCATCGAGGTGAGGAAGGCGGTGAACAGTGACCGGTCGATGTCGAAACTGGTGATGGTGTCGACGACGGCGAGGAGACGATCGTCGACGGTGTCGACGACGGCGAGGGTGCCGCGTGCGCGCGTGTCGTCGAGCGCGGACATCAGCGCGACCTCGATCTCGTCGATCGCGCGGGAGGGATCGTCGACGTCGGTGTCGGCGACGTCCACCCAGTCGTCGACCATGCGCGCGAAGCCGTAGAGCGCGTACACCGCCTCCCGCCGATCGGCGGGCAGCATCCGGGTGCCCAGGTAGTAGGTGCGGCCGTGTTCGGCGGTGAGCGCACGGGAGATGTCATAGCTGCGTTGCAGCGCCGGCGCGCGAACGGGTGTCATCGCGATCCCCGCTCGCTCGCCGTCGCCGGGGTGCCGGCAGGCGTCTGGGGATGGGTCACGGGCCGATTGTCGGTGCTGTATTGCTCGGCGGAGCCGAATCGGTGGTCGGTGGCGACGACCCAGCCGGCGAGCGCCGAGACGAGCACGCAGATGGTGAGCTTGCCCGGCTCGTACAACAGGATCGAGTCGTCGGGCGCGAAGGCGAGGAGCATGAACGTCGAACCGGCCACCACCACGCCGAGCATCCGTCGGCCGGGTGCGCAGGCGACCGCCGGGATCAGCGCCCACACGTAATACCAGGGCAGCGACGACGGTTCGAGTAGCAGCACCGCGCTCATCGCCAGCGTCAGACCGAGCATCGCGGTGCGCTCGTCGCGGCGTGCCCACCACCAGATCACCACGAGTGCCATGGCCATCACGATCTCGCCGATCAACCGGGTCACCGCGAGCACCGGCAGCAGCGACATCGTGGCCACCGGTGCGGCGGCCCAGGTGATCACGTGCGCGATGAGCGTGGGCACGGTGAGCCAGTTGATGATCCGGTCGGCCCAGCCCAGTCCGGTGAGCCACCCGAGCCCGTGTCCTTCTGCGGCGGTGAGGATCCCGAACACCACCGACGAGACCACGATCACACCGGCGAAGACCCCCGCCACATCCCGTGGACGTACCGCTCGACGGGAGCGGATGTGGTCGAGCCAGATCCACACGACGAAGGGCAGCGCCACGCCTGCGGTGATCTTGATGCCGGTCGCGACGGCCAGGACCACCACGCCGGGCACATGTGCACCTCGGACCACGAGTAGCAGACCGGCGGCGAGCACACCCATGAGCAGCATCTCGACATGCGGTCCACCGACGGTGTGGATGAGGATCATCGGGTTGAACAGCACCAGCCACATACCGGCGGCTGCGGGGTCACGCCGGCGACCGGGAAAGTGCTTGGCCAGCAACGGAACGGCCCACACCGCCAGTGCCACACCCGGCAGCATCACCAACCGCATCATCGCCACGCCGGCCACCGGGTTGTCGCCGGTCACCGCGACCACACCTCGAGCGACGAGCATGAACGCGGGCCCATAGGGGGCGGTGGTGGTGGCCCATACCTGGGCCATCGAATCCAGCAGCGGCCCAGGGTTGTTCACCGGACCGTCGGCGTAGGGGTTGAAGCCGTGTGACACCAGCGAAGCCTGCGCCAGGTAGGCGTAGACGTCGCGGCTGTACACCGGCACCGCGAACAGCAATGGTGTCACCCACGCCACCACCCACCAGCGCAGCGCCGTCATGCCCGGCAGCGCGCCGGTGCCCAACCGGATCCGCCGTCCCAGGACGATCCACGCGCAGACCATCACCGCGACCCCGGCCCAGAACAGCAGGGACGCCACGGATCTGCCGTGACCGTAGGTCACCCACGCCAGCCCGGCGTCCTGCAGCCATGTGTTGTTACGTGGGATGTCACCGACGCCGTAGCTGCCCAGCGCCACCAGCAATGACCCGACCGCACCGGCGCCCAGCGGTGAGATGAGCTGTGACCGCAACGCCGTCCGGTGCGCGGAACTGCTCTGAGCCCTGCTCGGTGCGCCGGCGTCGGGGTGACGGGTCGCGGCGGTCATCGCCCACCGGCTGCCGAGGACGACGGCTGTGACCCGTGTGCGGACCCGAGTACCGCGGCCACGCGTTCGGAGGCCAGTCGACCGGACACCAGCACAGGGGGGATGCCGACACCCGGCACGGTCGACGACCCTGCGAGCACGACTCCCGGTATGCCGGGCCACACATTCGGCGTGCGGAACGGCCCGGTCTGGGAGTAACGGTGCGCCGCGGCGAACGGCGTGCCCGCCGACATGCCCGCGCGCGACCAGGTGAGCGGGTGGTCGATGCGCACGATCTCGAGATGCTCGTCGATGCCCGCGTAGCCGCGGTCGGCCAGTGTCGCGAGGACCTCGCGCGCGTAGGCCGGCGCCAGTTGATCCCAGGGGAGATCGGCTGAATCGAGGTTCGGGCACGGTGCGAGCACCGAGATCGATTCGTATCCGTCGCGGACGAACGTCGCCGGATCCGACTGCGCGGGACGGGTGATCAGCAGAGAGGGATCCGACATCAGTGTTCCGCGCCGCCCGGTGATCTCGGAAAAGGTTTGCGCCCAGGCATCTCCGAACAAGATGGTGTGGTGACGGGCCGGCCAGGAGCGTGCGAGGTCCTCACGGACGAGGCCGTGGACGACCACCGCACTGGGGGAGTGGTGCACCCGTCGACGGCGCCGACGCCGTCTGGCGGCGGTGGACTCCCGCATCAGCGTCTCGGTGACCGGGGTGTCGGTGGTGAGCACCACCGCGCGGGCATCGATCACCCGACCGTCGGACAGCTCGACGCCACCCACGGTGTCGCCGCGGACGATCACTCGATCCACCGGCGTATTCAGTGACACCGAACAACCTTCGCGCACAAGGTGTTCGGCGATGGTATCGGCGATCGCACCCATCCCGCCGCGCGGATACCAGACTCCCATACCGATGTCCATATGCGCGATCAGTGCGTACACACCGGGCGCGCGGCTCGGCGCGACTCCGGCGTAGAGGGCTTGGAAGGTGAACACCCGTCGCAGTCGCTCGTCGTGAATGAACCGCCGGATCACCATCTCGAGCGGCGCGAGTGCGCCCATCGACAGCAGCCGCATCGTCGCACCGCGCGACGTCGCGTCGAGGTAGTCGAGCACACCGTCGGCGTTGCGGTCGACGAACGTGTCGAACTCGACGTCGAACAGGTCGGCCAGCCATCGGCGTAACCTCTTGTGCGCCTGACCTTCTCGTTCGCCGAAGGTGGCGGTGATATTCGCCGACAGGCTCTCGGGGTCGCGTGCGATGTCCACGTCGGTGCCGTCGGCGAAACGTACGTGATAGGTCGGGTCGATCGGGGTCAGCGCGACCGATTCGGCGAAGGTCGCGCCGGTGGTCGTCTCGCCCGTCGTGGTCGCCGCCAGGGTCCGTTCGACCAACTCGGGCATTGTGAGAACTGTTGCACCGGTGTCGAATCGGTGTCCGGCGATGGTCTCGGTGCGAACCCTCCCACCTACCGCAGGCGCGGATTCGACCAGCGCAACGCGGTACCCCGATCCGGTCAGATGTGCCGCGGCGGCGAGTCCGGACAGGCCCGCACCCACCACCACGACGTCTGCCGTGTCCGGGGCCTCGTGCCCAGCGCCGTCTGCCGCCGGGGCGCCGTCGTGGAGCGTGTCCGGTCCGACGCGAGAGTCGTTGGGGGTGTTCACCTACGACTCCCGATGCGCCAGGCGCGCGGTGAAGCTCGCGAGGGCGCCCACCGCGGTCGGCTCGGCGTCGGCCCCGCGCAACCGATCGAAGGCGCGCGTGGTGAGTTCGTCGATGGTCGTCTCGATCTCCTCGAGCGCGCCCACGTCGACGAAGATCGCGCGGGCCTCGTCGAGTTCGGCCTCGGTGAGCGGGTGCCCGATCAGCGCACGCAGCCGATCGGCCAGCGCCGGATCACGGTCGTGGGCGCGTCGCAGTGCCACCGCGAGCAGTGCGGTTCGTTTGGCCGCCACCAGATCGTCGCCGGACGGTTTACCCGTTCGCGCGGCGTCGCCGAACACTCCCAGGACGTCGTCGCGGAGTTGGAAGGCCAGCCCCAGGTCGGTTCCGGCGGCCAGCAGGGTCTGCTGCAGCTCCTCGTCGGCGCCGGCCAAGGCGGCGCCCAGTGTCAGCGGCCTGCTCACCGTGTAGCCGGCGGTCTTGTGGCGCATCACGCGATAGGCCGCATCGATCGACTCGTTGCCCGATGCCTCGGTGACGATGTCGAGCAACTGACCGCCGAGCACCTCGGTACGCATGATCGACCAGATGCTGCGGACCCGCCGCAACGACTCGGGCGTGATGGGGGCGTCGGCGATCATGTCGTCGGCCCACGCCAGGGCGAGGTCGCCGACGATCACCGCGGCCGACACTCCGTAGTGGGCGGCGTCGCCCGACCAGTCCGCGCCGCGGTGGGTCGCCTCGAACTGGCGGTGTGCGGTCGGACGGCCGCGGCGGGTGTCGGAGCGGTCGATGATGTCGTCGTGGATCAGCGCGCACGCCTGCACCAGCTCCAGTGCGGCGAAGGTGGCGATCGCGGCGTCGGAATCGGGCCGGTCGGGGGCGCTGCGTCCCTCACCGGTGGGCACGGCGAGCCAGCCGAGATATGCGAACAGGGGCCGCACCCGTTTGCCGCCGAGCAGCACGAACCGGGACAGCACGTCGACGGCAGCGCGGTACTCCTCACCGATCAGGGCGACCTCGTCGGCTCGGCTGTCGAAGTAGCGGCGCAGCGCGGCCTCGGTGCCATCGACCACGTCGGCGAGCAACTGCGTGGAGTCCGCGCCCGGCGAGTCGACACTCGACGAACGGTCGGACGATGCACTCACGGGCGTCTCCTGAGAAATAGTCGGCGCGCCAAGCGTAACCGGCCGGGGCGCGTCGTCCCCGTCGATGCCATCCGCGCACCGTTGGATCCCGTGACCGGGTGGACCCGCTAGCCGGTTGGACCCTCTGGTCGGTTGGACGCTGCCCGTATCCTGAACAGGTGACTCAGACACAGCGACAGCCGTCGATCGTCGAGAGGCTCTCCGAGCCGCATTCGGGACCCGTGCCGTTCTCGGTGGAATTCTTCCCCCCGCGTGATGAGGCCGCCGAGGAGCGGCTGTGGCGCGCCGTGCGCGTATTCGAACGAATGCATCCGGCGTTTGTGTCCATGACCTACGGCGCGGGCGGCTCTACCCGCGACCGCACCGCACGCATCACCGGCCAGCTCGAGCGGGAGACCACACTGCTGCCGGTGGCGCACCTGACCGCGGTCAACCACAGTGTCGACGAGTTGCGGGCGATGGTCGGCACCTACGCCGACCAGGGCATCTCCAACATCCTCGCGCTGCGCGGCGACCCGCCCGGTGACCCGCTCGGCGACTGGCATCGCCATCCGCAGGGAGTGGCCTACGCCGAGGATCTCGTACGGCTGGTCCGCGACCTCGGTGATTTCCACGTGGGTGTGGCGTCGTTCCCCGAGGGGCATCACCGCTCACCCGATCTCGAGCACGACACCAGGCAGCTGGTCGCCAAGCTGCGCGCGGGCGCCGAGTACTCGATCACCCAGATGTTCTTCGACGTCGAGTTCTACCTGCGTCTGCGTGATCGGCTGGTCGCCGCCGACCCCGAACAGGGTGCCAAGCCGCTGATTCCGGGGATCATGCCGGTGACATCGCTGGCGACCGTACGCCGGATGGTGGAGTTGTCGGGTGCGTCGATCCCCGCCGATGTCGAGCGTCGGCTGGTGCACGCCGCCGGTGACGGCCCGGAGGAGGACCGTCAGGCGGTGCGAGCGGTGGGCATCGACCTGGCCACCGAGATGTCGCAGCGACTCATCGCCGAAGGTGTGCCGAGTCTGCACTTCTGCAGCATGAACTTCGCCAAGGCGACCAGTGAGGTCCTCGAACGCCTGGGGATGGACGTCCTCGTCGCCTGATCGGGCCGCTGGTCGCAGGATCCTTCGAGGCCGACACCCGTCAGCTGCGGGGTACCGCCCGCCCACGCCACACCGGCCGACGTCCGCGCAGATCGGCGACGACCGCGTCGGCGACCACCGCAGCGCTGATCGCGATCGCCGCCGGATGTGTTGTCGCCGAGGCGAAGTCGACTGGTGACAGATGTCCGGTCTCCAGCCGCCTGGCGACCAGCCGCGATGAGATCCCCGCGGCCAGAGCCGCACCGGCCATCCGTGAGTTCCCGCGGCGACAAACCAGTTCCAGTGCCGGGGTGACCCAGATGAGCGCCGCGCCCACAGCGACGGCCGCCGCGGTGATCGGTCCGCCGAATGCCGCGACCAGCCAGCGGCGGTGCCCGGACCACGTCTGGCGGGGGTTGTCATACATCCGGCAGCGAACGCGTCCGCCGGGTGCGCGGCTGGTGCGCACCGCGGTGCGGCCACCACGGGTGCGGATCAGGCGAGCCAGTGCCACATCCTCGGCGACGGCGCCGGCCACGCCCCGGTGGCCGCCGATGCTGCGGTAGGTCCTCTCGTCGGTCACCAGGAACTGACCGATGGCCACCGCCGTCGACGCGCGCGGGCGGCGCTCGGTGAGATCCAGTGGCACCGTGGCCAGCCACGACCATGCGAGCAGCGGTTGCACCAGGCGGCCCAGCAGGTCGTCGGCCAGTTGTGCGGGCCAGATGCTCAGCAGGAACAACCCCGACGACCCTGCCGAAGCCGCCCGCCCCGCGCGGGCTCCGACCCCGAACGCATGCACCGCATCGGCGAGCGCATCGGGTTCGAGCCGAACGTCGGCGTCGAGGAACACCAGTACCCGATCGGCTTGTCCGGGCTCGTCCAGCACCGCGTCGGTGAGCCGCTGCAGTGCGAAGGATTTACCGGTCCAACCCGCCGGCGGTTCCTTGTACGACACCCGCAGGTCGAAGCGAGGGTCGCCGGCGACGGCCCGACGCACCACGTCTCCGGTGGCGTCGGCGGACGCGTCGTCGAGGATGTGGACTCGCAGGTGTGCGATCCCCCGCGACGATCGCAGGTCGGCGATGAGCCCGCCTATCCGCTGCGCCTCGTCGCGCGCCGGGATGAAGACGTCCACCGCAGGTCCCGCTTCAGCTCGTGCGCCGGTGGCACGCAGACGCGCGGTGCGCGCATTGCACGCGGTGATCGCCAGCGTCGTGAGCGAGACCGCCGCTGGGAGTGCGCGGGCCACGACGGCGGCGGCAGCGAGTGCGCGGGGAAGTGAGCCGATCAGTGGTGGACTCGGCGGTCGTCGGTCGGACCTGCCTGCCCATCGCCGGCCTCGCTCGCGGTCGAGTTGCCGTCGGGATCGTCGAGGGGCTTGCCGACTCGCGGTGAGCGGTCGCGGAACCACCACGCCATGAAGATCACCAGCGCCACCACGATCAGCGAGATTCCGGTGATCACCAGCGTCCACTTGCCGAAGTCGGCGGTGCTCGGATCGGGGTAGTCGGCCTCGGCGGTCATCACCGCGGGCTGCCCGGGCGTCGGTTTCCAGGTGACGCCCTCGTTGCTGGTCTGTACACCGTTGGTCGCCGAGACCGGACCGGCGAACCGCACCGTCATCTCCACGTAGTCGTCGGGGGTCAGCGGGGTGAAGTCGGCGACCCCGCGCATGCGGACCACCGAGCCGCTGCGTGTGGCACGGATGTTCATGTCGACGGAGCTGTTGGGGTAGGCCTCGCCGATGATGTCGCCGATCTGGTCGAACTGACCGAGCGTCAGCTGATCGAAGGTGACACGGGTACCGATACGGCCGTCGGCCCGGTACTGCTGGTCGACCATGTTCGACGACATCGACTCGGGGATCGACACCTGCGGGCCCTTGGTGTCCCCGGTGTCCTTGGTGGCGAGGATGAACTCACCCCAGAGCCGGTCGCCGACGAGGTGTTGGCTGTTGCCGCAGCCGCTGAGAGTCATCGAACCCACGATGACCAGCACAGCGACGAACGCGCCGATCATCGAGCGTCGCCGTGCGACCCCTGGCCCAGGGCGCATCTGTTCCCGCTTTCTCCGCTGCACATCGAACATCGTGCCAGCCTCGGTGGGGTTCACGACGGGTATCGCTGGCGTGGCGTCGATCTGTGCCGCACAGCGGTCACCGCCGCCGGGACGCCCAGCACGCCCATCACCACGAAACCCCACGGGGCCGACCAGGTGAGACCGGGCAGGAACACCAGATGGGCCAACGCCGAGCCCAGCCAGGTCCACACGAACCAGCCGCCCGGCGCGCCCACCTCGGACGGGTCGCAGTGCCCGGGGTCGGCGAATGTCAGTGCCGTGAACACCACCGCACCCATCGCCAGCCATCCGACGTAGTTGGTGAGTGGGATGTCGTCGATACCCGGGAGCGTGGGCGCGCCGGGGGCGTCCCACACCCACAGCCGATCGGCGACCATCTGAGGGTCGAGATAGAGATCCCATCCCACCAGCGCGACCATCGCCAGCACGACCCGCGTCGGTCGGGCAAGCGGCAGCACAGCCGACACCCGCCACACCGCCAGCGCACCGGTGAACCAGGCGACGCAGATCAGCAGCGGCACCGAGGCGACCGCGGGACCGAGCCGTCCCATCGCATAGTGATAGGAGCCGAACGGGACACCAGTGGCCGTGCCGACCACCTCGAATGCCAGTCCGGTGGCCATCACGCCGACGCAGATCGCCACGGTGCGGCCGACACCGCGCCGGCGGCACAGGTCGGCGGCCATCGTGAGCGCACCGGAGAGCACGACCACGATCACGAGCGTGTCCCGGGTCCCGCCACTGACCAGCGGATAGCCGATCTGCGCGAGGATGCAGACCGACAGACACAACCACGCCGTCGCCGACCAGGCGCGCCCGGTGGCCGAGACCGGACGACTCACCGCGACCATCGCGGCATCCATCGGCGTGCGCACAGCTCGTGTGCGGCGGCCGCGGCGGCGAGTCGGCCACTGGCCCCGTTGACGCCGCCGCCGGGGTGCATCGATGCGCCCGCCAGGGTGAGACCCCTCAGGCTGGGGATGTGCCCTCCGGCGAGATCGGGATGTGGCCGCCACGCGAACATCTGGTCCAGTGACATCTCCACATGCATGACGTTGCCGCCGAGCAGGCCGAGTTCGGTGTGCAGATCGTCGGGGGTCTGGACGTGGACGTGCTCGATCTGATCCGCGAAACCCGGTGCGTGCCGGTCGAATTCGCTGATGATGTCGTCGGCGGCCCGGCTGCCGAGGTCATGCCAGGAGCGGCCGCCCGACAACCGGTAGGGCTGCCACTGCGACCACAGGGTCAGCAGGTGGCGTCCTTCGGGTGCCAGGGTGGGATCGATGGCCGAGAACCCCATCGACAGCACCGCGGGACGGCGGGGGAGTTGACCCGCGAGCGCGTCGCCGTGTGCGGCCGCGAGATGGCCGCGTTCGCTCACCAGTAATCCCAGCCCGCTGTGAACTCCGTGCGGTGGCAGATCCGTGGGCAGTCCCGGATAGTCCGGTAGTGCGCGTGCGCCGATCCGCACGGCCATCCCGATCCCGTTGCCCACGCTGATCTCCCGTCGCCAGCGCTTGGTCGCCGAGGCGGGCAGCCCACCGGCCTCGAGGAGATCGAAGGTGGTCAGCACGTGGCAGGCGGCGATCACGGTCCGGGCGCGTGTGGTGGTGCCGGTGGAATCGGTGAGCACCCATCGATGCGTCGCCCGACCGGAATCCCCGGTGGGGGTGAGGCCGGTGATGGCGCGAGCGGTGTGCACCGCCCCGCCGTGATGGGTGATCGCCGAGATGAGTGCCGAGGTCAGCGCGCCGCTACCGCCGATCGCGCGTCCCGGTGGCCGGCGGTGCATCAACGCGGCGAAGCCCACCATCGGCGCGGTGCCCGGCTGGTCCATCGGCGGACCCGACTGGGCGCCGAACCAGGCGAGCGCGGCCTTGAGACGTTCGTCGTCGAACCAGGAGTCGAGCAGGGCGTCGCCGGACTGCAGGAACTCCTGGGACACGGTGCCCGCCGCGGTGCGACCCGATCGGCCGCGTCGATCGGGCAGCCCCCAGAACGCGCGTGCCAGTGACGGCGGCGTGGGGGGATGGGTGAGTGCGCGCATCATCGCCTGCGCCCGCGGTGCCCACACTCCGACGAACCGTCGGTAGGCGTGCGCGTCGGCGTCGCCGCAGGCCGCCGCGATGTGTGCGCAGGTGGCGTCGAGATCCACCGAGAACACGATGGCCGGTGAGTCCTCGGTGGCGGGGGCGAAGGCCCACGGGTCGCAGTCGAGGTAGCGCAGACCGAATCGTCCGAGTTCGAGCTCGTCGATGATCGGCGTGTGCCGGATCATCAGGTGCGCCGATGAGCCGCGGTCGACCCGATAGCCCGGGAACCGCTCCACGGTCGAGACGGCCCCGCCGGGTACTGAGTCGCGCTCGAACACCGCCACCTCGTGCCCGTCACGGGCGAGGTAGGCGGCGGCGATCAGACCGTTGTGGCCCCCGCCCACGACGGCCACCTCCACCTCGTCGTTTCCCATCTCGTCGTCCCCCATCCCGTCGTCCCCCATCTCGTCGCAGACCGGGCTCATGGTCGCGGCGTGTCGGTCGGCCGGGCCAGCGGCAGGTCGCGACCCAGGACGGCGAACGGTCGCGGGTCGCCGGTGAAGGTGAAATGCCGCAACACGTCGAGGAATCCGAAACGGCGGTAGAGCCGCCATGCGCGGTTGGACTCGCCGGGGACTTCGGGGGTGGAGAGCAGGACACGATCCTCGGGGCGGTCGGCGAGCAGCCTGGCCAGCAGTGCCGCACCCACACCTCGGCCCTGCACGTCGGGGTGTACGTGCAGCTCGGTGAGCTCGAAATAGTTGTCGAGGATCCGTTCGATGTGGTCGCGCGAGTACCCCGACACTCGAAGACCGGTCCGCAACTGCTGATGCCACCACTGGTTCGGTGCCCCGCGATAGCCGTAGGCGATCCCGACCAATCGCGGGGAGCTCGACGAGCTGCGGGTGCGAGCGGCGGGTTCGTCGTCGTAGAGCAGCGCACCCACCGCCCGCCACCCCGGACGCGTGATGTGCTCGCGCCAGAGCGGTTCGCGATGGATCTCGGTTCCCGCCGGATATCGCATCGCCGTCACGTACACCGTCAACGCTGGACGCAGCCAGGACTGTGCGTCGCGTGCGGGTAGGTCGACGATCTGGATTGTCACCTGCGAACTGCCTTTCGGCCGATTTCCGGTCTGGCGGTGGATGTCGTGTCTGGTGTCTCGTGGTGGCTGTGGGGTCCCGTCGTGGACGGTGGGTCGGGTGGGGGACATCAAGTCTTGCAGTGAGCCAGGACTCTGGTTAACATTGAATATGTCGAACGGGTGTTCGAGGACTCAGCCTCCGCAAGCGAGAGACTCTGCCCCGACGACCATCCTCGGTTCGGTGGTGGGTGAGGGAAGCACACACCACCGAACCGGGCGATCGATCATCACCGTGGTCACCCGCCCACACGCTCTTGTCGGTGGCCCGGCGTACATCTTGTCTCAGCGACAACGCGCACACGTCACCAGATCGGGAAGGGGAGAGGCGGTATGAACGCTCGGGCCACACGCACTCACACACGCGGCGACCGCACGGCACCGACTCGCGCGGCCCGCGCACTGCCGTCGGATCCCCGCGACTCGATCACCGCGCATGCCGGCGCTCCCGGGACCGCGGCGCCAGCCTCTCCCGCTGCCTGGTCGCTGCTGCATCGAGCAGACGCCTTGTTCGCCGAGGCCGGACTGGTCGCCGATCCGGTCGAGCGGTTCGGTGTCCTGTATCTCGCCGCGCTGCGCGCGGCCGGTGCCGCGCTGGCCGTGTCGGAGAAGGGGGTGCGTCGCAGCACTTCCCGCGGTGCGTGGGATCGGTTGAGCCGCGCGGTGCCGCCGCTCGCGGCGTGGGCTGAGTACTTCCGGGCACTCTCGGCGATCCGTGCCGACATCGAGGTCGGTCTTCCGCGCTACCTCAGCGGCGAGCAGGTGGCGGTTGTCGACGGCGCCGTCCGAGACTTCCTGTTGTGCGTCGAGAAGCTACTCGATGGTGATCTACGTCTCTCTTCCAGGCCGAGCGCGAGCGCTTCTCGAGGCTCAGGCGGCCGTAATGTCGCATGAGATGGTCGATTCGGACGCTCCGAGACCTGCTGCGGGTCGATCGAGCCGGTTCTCGACGTCGGGATGGTCCGGATGTGGACTTTTGTTATCAATCCATGAGGAGCCCGATCCGCGGGTAATGGTGGTCGCACGTTCGGCAACCTCGTATCATTTTTGGTGAAGAGAGGCCGTACAGCCGATACGGTCACGGACAGACGTATCTCACCCACATCGTCTGCCCGTCGGTGAGGGTTAGTGCTGAAGGAGGGGGCGGTGCCACTCTCGGAGCACGAGCAGCGGATGCTCGAAGAGATCGAGAACGCGCTCTACGCGGAGGATCCGAAGTTCGCGTCGACCGTTCGAGGTCGACGTTTCGGTGGTTCGACCGCTCGGCGCCGCATTCAGGCGGCGGTGGTGTTCGTCATCGGACTCGCGCTGCTCATCGGCGGCTTGCTGGTCAACGTCCGTATCGGTGACTTCCCGATCCTGAGCCTGGTGGGCTTTGTGGTCATGTTCGGCGCGGGGCTGATGGCGTTGTGGGGCCTCGGCGGTCCCAAGGCCGGCTCCGGTCACGGATCCGGCGGCGGGTCGGGAGAGTCCACGTCGTCGGCACCCAAGCGCGGTAAGGGTCGTCGTTTCTCCGAACGCATGGAAGAGCGCTTCAACCGTCGCTTCGATCAGGATCGCTGAGCTCGTTCAGGCCGCGTGGGCTGTCCCAGATTCGAGTCTCGCGCATCTGACCAGCGCGTCTGGTCAGCACGCTCAGGCGTCTATCGACCCCAGGTCTACTCGAGGTGTCGTGGGCTCGCGTTGCCGATATCCGGGACTGGCGGCGGGTGGTCCTGACGTTCATGCTCCGGACATGCACGCTCCTGCGTAGCCTCGCGATGGGTGATCGACCGCTCGGCTCGTGAAGCGCCCACTCGTCAGCCTTCCACTCGTTAACCTCGTTAACCTTCCGATTCCTCAACCTGTCAGTGGGTGAACCGCCCACTCGAGCGCCCAGATAGCGCCATCTGTCACAGACAGGTGGCGCTTTTTCATGGCCATCCCGCCGAACGTCGCGTCCACCTCGGGCGTGGCCGCCCTCGCTGTGGGGATCTGCCCCACCTTCACCCCCGATCCCCACTCTCCACCATTGCGCACCCCTCGCGCACCCCGGTGTGGTCGTGGCGACGCGCTCTCCTGGGAAAACGCGGTGCGCGACATGCCGGTGATCCTCGTGAAGGAGAAATCTCCCCACCCAATTTCACCCGTCTGAACTGCATGTTTGTCCATGAGTGGGGGAGAGACCTGGCTCTGGGGGTGGAAAGTGGCGGAAAGTGGGGTAATGTGGGCCGCACAGGAAGGCGAGAACCGGACCGTCGCCTGTGAAACCGGCGGGAGGCTGTCGTGGACAACTTGTTCCTCGGCACCTACACGCCAAAGTTGGACGACAAGGGGCGACTCACGTTGCCCGCCCGCTTTCGGGACGCACTGGCAGGAGGGGTGATGATCACCAAGAATCAGCACCACAGCCTGGCGGTGTACACCCGTGAGCGGTTCGAGGAGCTCGCCATGCGGGCACTCGACGCATCGCGCAACAACCCCACTGCACGTGACTTCCAGCGGCAGCTCGCCGCGGGAACCGATGAACAGCGACCCGACTCGCAGGGCAGGATCACACTCTCTGCCGAGCATCGCCGCTACGCGAGCCTCAGCAAGGACTGTGTGGTCATCGGCAACATGCAGAACCTGGAGATCTGGGATTCGGCCACCTGGGCCGACTACCAGGCGGCACAGGAAGAGGACTACTCGGAGAAGGGCTTCACGGCTCTCGATTCGATCGACTGACCCGACGAACGTCGCGAGTTCACCCCGGCGACTTGTCACCGGGACATCGCGGGTGTGACGCGGCCTCTGCCCGATCCACCCCTGGCGCACTTCCCCAGCGCCAGGTGTGAGCTCGGGTGGAGACCACGCCACACCCATGCAGGGAAAGTAGTGGGGAGGGAGATCGGTGGACCGTGTTTCCGGCGCCCACGGCCATGTGCCCGTGATGGCCTACCGCATCCGCGAACTCCTCGCCCCGGCGATCCTCGCCGACTCCGATGGTCCCGCTGTTCACGTCGATGCCACGCTCGGGGCCGGCGGGCATGCCGAGGTGATGCTGACCAGCTTCCCGGAACTCCGACTGATCGGTGTCGATCGCGACGCATCGGCTCTCGACATCGCCCGAGAGCGCCTGTCGCACTTCGGTGATCGCGTGACGTTGGTCCAGGCGCGCTATGACGAGATCCCCGAGGCCCTCGACAGCCTGGGACTCTCCGAGATCACCACGGCACTGTTCGACCTGGGTGTGTCCTCTATGCAGCTCGACCGCGCCGAGCGCGGATTCGCCTACGCGGTCGACGCCCCCCTGGACATGCGGATGAATGCCGACGACCCCCTCACCGCGGCCGAGATCCTCAATACGTATTCGCATGGCGAGATCGCCCGAGTGCTCTCGGAATACGGCGAGGAGCGCTTCGCCGGCCGGATCGCCTCGGCGATCGTCCGTGAGCGTGAGCGTGAACCCTTCACCACCAGCGGGCGTCTCGTCGAGTTGCTGTACGCATCGATCCCTGCTGCCGCGCGCCGTACGGGCGGTCATCCGGCCAAACGTACGTTCCAGGCGCTGCGGATCGAGGTGAACGACGAGCTCGGTTCGCTGCGGCGCGCGATTCCGGCTGCCGCCGAAGCGCTCTCGGTGGGCGGTCGGATCGCCGTGATGAGCTATCAGTCGCTCGAGGATCGAATTGTCAAGCGCGAGTTCGCCGAACGCCTGCGGTCGACCTCACCTCCCGGCCTGCCCGTCGAACTGCCCGGCACCGAGCCCGAGTTCCGAGCGGTCACTCGCGGAGCCGAACTGGCCTCTCCTGAAGAGGTGGAACAGAATCCGCGCTCTGCACCCGTTCGTGTGCGGGTTGTCGAACGAACACGTCGAAGGAGTCAAGCGTGAGTGTGATCGACGTTGCGACCAAGGACGAGACGGCCCGGCGTCCCGGCGAGGGATCACGCAGTGGTACCCCCCGTTCGTCGTCGCGCGGTTCGGCGCTGCGTGACGCTCCCGGTCGGAATGCTTCGGGCAGAGCGGGTTCCACCCGATCGACGTCGAGTCGCACCCGTTCGGAGTCGGCCAGTCGTGCACTGGAGCGTCGCCGTCGTCGCCTGGCCGCACAGTCGACCACCACGATCATCCGCGACGAAGTATCCGTGCCGACAAGGGAATCGCTGGCCGCACGTATCCGCAGGGTGCCGTTCGTGGTCGTGGTCATCGGCATCATCATGGTGGCGCTCGCGGCAACACTGTGGCTCACCACACGTTCGGCGCAGGATGCTTACCTTCTCGGCGCGGCGCGCGATCAGAACCAGCGCCTCGTCGATCATCGTGATGCGCTCAAGAAGGAGTACGAGTCGGGGGACTCGGCACCCGAACTCGCCGACAAGGCCACGAAACTGGGAATGATTCCCGCCTCGGCGGTACCGCGGATCATCGTCGGCACCGACGGCAGGTCGAGGGTGTCCGGTGATGTCGTGGCCCAGCAGGGCAAGCCCGAGCCGTCGCTGAACGCGCCGCACTCCGGCGGCGCCGCGGCCGACACGCCTCAGCAGGGTCGGACCCCGCATGCGGCCGGTGAGCAGGCCGCGACGTCGAATCAGCTCGGTGCCGGCGACAACCTGTCCGGTGCTGCGGCCACGACCAACGTGCTGCCTCAGTCGGGCGCAGCCCCGACTGCGCCGTCGCCGACACCGAACTCCGCGACGGCCCCTGCTCAGGCTGCGCAGCCGCAGGATGGGGCGCCCCGATCGGGGGCGTCGGAATCCCCGGCTCCTCAGGCGAGTAGCGCACCGGGAACATCGCCGAATCCGCTCGCCCCGGGTACCGCCACGCCGGGCTCAAATTCCGAGGTTCTCCGTTAAACAAGTGAACAATTGGGAACATGAGTGACGCGAGTGACGGCAGTGATTTTCGCGGCTGTCAGGGCTGTGTGAGGTCGGGAGGAAACCGGTGACCACGACGCAATCCCGTCGTCCACCGGCCGCCCGCGGCCGCGCCGCGACGGAATCCTCCGGGAGCCGTCGCCGCGCCCATTCCGGCCCGATCCGCGCCGACGTCGCACGCACGGCCGGCGGTGGCTCCGGAGGCAACGGCGGCAACGGCAACGGTGACCGCGAACAGCGCCAGTTCTTCCGCCGGCACCGCATCGCGGTCGTCGTCATCATCGTCGCCGTCGTCGCGGTTGCGGTGAAGATGCTCGTCGTGCAGTCCTTCGAGGCACCCAAGCTCAGCGCCGAGGCGGCTGACCAGCGCGCCGTCACCACCGTCCTGCCTGCCGTGCGCGGCGCGATCGTCGACCGTGACGGCACGCCGATCGCCTACACCGACGACGCACGAGCGCTGACGTTCCAGCCCGTCGTCGAACGCAAGGCGATCATCGCCGAACACCAGAAGGACCCCACCAAGCCCGACGTGAACACCCGTATCGAACAGATCGTCGCCGGCGTCCACGCCTTGCTGCCCGAGGTCTCCGCCGACGACCTGCGCGCGAAACTGCTGAGCAACGACTCCTTCACCTATCTGGCGCGCGCGGTCAGTACCGAGACGGCCCGCAAGATCGTGGAGGCCTTCCCGGAGATCGGCGCCGAGCGCCAGGAGGTCCGGGTGTATCCGGGTGGGTCGCTGGCGGCCAACATCGTCGGTGACGTCGACTTCGACGGCAACGGGTTGATCGGTCTCGAGTCGTCGATGGATTCGGTGCTCTCGGGTCAGAACGGTTCGACCACCTACGATCAGGGCTCCGACGGCGCGATCATCCCCGGCAGCACCCGCAACGTCCATCCCGCCGTGAACGGCAAGCAGGTCAGACTCACCATCGACTCGGATCTGCAGTACTTCGTGCAGAACGAGGTGCAGAAGGCCAAGGACGCCTCCGGTGCTCGCAACGCGCAGGCCGTGGTGCTCGACTCGCGCACCGGCGAGGTGCTGGCGATGGCCAACGACAACACCTTCAACCCGTCCAAGTCGCTCTCGGATCAGCAGAGCGCCGAGCTCGGTGATCGACCGGTCACCTCGCCGTTCGAGCCGGGTTCGGTGAACAAGCTGGTGACCGCGTCTGCGGCGATCCAGTACGGGCTGACCACACCGACCGAGGTGCATCAGGTACCCGGCAGCATCGAGATGTCCGGGGTCACCGTGCACGACGCATGGGATCACGGCGTGGCGCCGTACACCACCACGGGCATCTTCGGAAAGTCGTCGAACGTCGGAACGCTGATGCTCGCTCAGAAGGTCGGCGAGGATCGCTTCGCGCAGATGCTGCAGAAGTTCGGTCTCGGCCAGCGCACCGATGTCGGGCTGCCCGGGGAGAGCGGCGGGTCGGTCCCGGCCCGCAGCCAGTGGTCGGGCGGCACCTTTGCCAACCTCCCGATCGGCCAAGGCTTGTCGATGACGTTGCTGCAGATGACCGGCATGTACCAGGCGATCGCGAACAACGGTCTGCGGATCCCGCCGCGCATCGTGTCCTCGGTCGGTGACCAGGGGCAGAAACGTCCGGTGGGTGTGCAGGTGGTGAGTCCGCAGACCGCCACCACGGTGCGCAACATGTTCCGTGCGGTGTTCCAGGAGGATCCCTGGGGCACCCAGTCGGGTACCGGCTACAAGGGTGCCATCGAGGGTTATCAGCTCGCCGGCAAGACCGGCACCGCTCAGCAGGTCGACCCGAATTGCGGCTGCTACTCCAACAGCAGCTACAACATCACCTTCGCCGGAATCGCCCCGGCGGACAATCCGCGGTTCGTGGTCGGGATCATGCTCGACGCGCCCAAGCGCAGCAGCGACGGCACCGGCGGCGAGTCGGCCGCCCCGCTGTTCAAGTCGATCGCCTCGTGGCTGCTCCAGCGTTACCACGTGCCGCTGTCGCCGACGCAGACGCCGAAGATGGTGCTGCAGGCCGGCTGATCAGTGGGGCCGGGATTGCGGGTGGGGGATCGCCGGTAAGTTGTACCCGGCCCTGTAGCGCCAGCCCGGCCCGCGGTCGGAAGTCGTGAGGCTGCCGGAACCCGGTCGGGCGCGGCGCGCGGGACCAGCGCACAGACGGGCACGAGCACAAGCGCACAGAACTAGGAACTCAGCGGGTCGGCACGTCCGATCGAGGTGACATCGAGGAGGTGCACGGGTTGATGGCTGCTGGGACACGATCGGGGCAGGCTGGTCGGCGCCGACGCCGAGAATCGCAACCGGCCGATCCGACGCGACCGGAACACGTGACGCCGACATCGGTGTCGGTGCTCTCGGCGAGCTGCCACGCCCGCGTCGACCTCCTCGGTTCGGCGACCGAGCAGAACGAGGTCTCGGGGGTGACGCTGCGCGCCCAGGATGTGCGTGCGGGTGATCTGTTCGCCGCATTGGAAGGGGTGCACACCCACGGTGCGCAGTTCGCCGCCGACGCCATCGCGGCCGGCGCCACGGCCATCCTCACCGATCCGCGGGGACGCGCGATCATCGACCGGCTCGGGCACGACGGCACCTGCGCAGTGCTGGTGCATCCCAACCCGCGCAGCGTCCTCGGCTCGCTCAGCGCGCGAATCTACGGCCAGCCGTCGCGACGACTGAAACTGATCGGGATCACGGGTACGTCCGGCAAGACCACCACGTCCTACATGACCGAGGCCGCGCTGATGGCCGATCACCGCACCGTCGGTCTGCTCGGGACCGTCGAGACGCGCGTGGACGGGGTGCGGGAACCCAGCTCGTTGACCACGCCGGAGGCGCCCGCGCTGCAGGGCATCCTCGCGCACATGCTCGAGCGCGGCGTCGATTCGGTGGTGATGGAGGTGTCCAGCCACGCCCTCGCGCAGGGACGTGTGCAGGGTTCGGTGTTCGCCGTCGGCGGGTTCACCAACCTCTCCCGCGATCATCTCGACTATCACCACACGATGGAGGAGTACTTCGACGCCAAGGCGCTGCTGTTCGCTCCGGAGTCGCCGGTCCACACGTTGCATCCGGTGATCTGCGTCGACGACGACTGGGGCAAGCGGATGGCCGCGATCGCCGGTCGTGACGCGGTGACGGTCTCCACAGGGCCGACACCCGCACAGTGGCGGGCCGGACCGTCGCAGGCCGCATCCGACGGCTCCCAGCGTGTGGAGATCATCGACCCGGACGGCAGACATCACGAGATGACGGTGTCCCTGCCCGGTCGCTACAACGTCGCCAACGCGCTGCTCGCCGTCGCCATCGCCCATACCGCCGGGGTGTCCACCGCGACGGCGGTCGCTGCGATCGCGTCGGTGAGCGTGCCGGGCCGTCTGGAGAAGATCGACCGCGGACAACCGTTCCTCGCCGTCGTCGACTATGCGCACAAACCGGCCGCCGTCTCGGCTGTTCTCACGACGCTGCGCGCTCAGGCCCACGCCCGTGTCGCAGTGGTGCTCGGCGCCGGCGGCGACCGTGACACCGAGAAGCGGCCACTGATGGGTGCAGCGGCCGCGCGCGGCGCCGAGCTGGTGATCGTCACCGACGACAACCCCCGCAGCGAGGACCCGGCTGCCATCCGTGCCGCTGTTCGTGCCGGAGCCCAGGCGGTACCCGCCGACGAACGGCCCGCCGAGGCCGAGGAGATCCGTGAGGTGGCCGATCGGGCGGCGGCGATCGAGGCCGCGGTGCGGTGGGCGAGGTCCGGTGACATCGTGTTGATCGCCGGCAAGGGGCATGAGCGAGGTCAGGAGATCGACGGGGTCAAGCACCCGTTCGACGACCGGGAGGTGATGGCCGAGGCGCTCGGGCGGCTGTCCGCATCGACCGCCCGCACCGACGGTGTCGAGGACGCCGAGGGTGCCGCGAACGCCGACGTGAGTGACGAGGTCTGAACATCCATGAGTGAGATACCCCCGCAGGACACCCACGACCACATCACGGTCTTCGATGCGAGCGATCCGTCCGTCGATGACGCGACAGTGCGCGCGCTCATGCGTGAGCTCGTCGTCGGCGCGCGTGGTCGTGGTGGCCGTACGTGGCTGGTGATGGCGCAGGTGCCGGTCGACGGGGTCCCCGCTGCATCCGATTCCACTGCATCCGATGCCGACACCGACACCGAGCGCGTTGCCGAGAACGCGCGCGCCCTGGCTCACGACGCGATCGGCCGTCAGGCCGTCCGGCTGGCCGTCGACAAGGTGATCGCCGTGGGGGCCGGTCGCACCGCCCGCGCGCTGCATCAGGGGGCGGTGATGGAAGGCTCCTGGGGAGATGAGGCGGCGCTGGCCGAGACGGCGGAATCAGCGACGGCACTGCTCACCGACCAGCTCGACGGCGGTGATCTGGTGCTGATGGCCGGTGAGGGCACGCGGCCGGTACTCGAGGCACTCGGCCACCACGGCGGGCTGCGCATCCGGACCAGGCCCGCGCGTGACCTGGAGAGCGGCGACGGCGTTCACGTCCTTGGAACACAGACAGTTGGAATACAGACAGACGGCGCACAGGCAGATGACGGACACGCTGACGGCACACAGACAGGGGCGATCTAGGTGAGGCAGATCCTCGTGGCGGGCGTGGTCGCGCTGGCCGTGTCCATCCTTCTGACCCCGGTGCTGATCAAGGTCTTCTCCCGGCAGGGCTTCGGCCAGGAGATCCGGCTCGAAGGTCCCAAGAGTCACCAGACCAAGCGGGGCACCCCGTCGATGGGCGGTGTCGCCATCGTCATCGCACTGTGGGCCGGTTACTGGGCCGCCCACATCGCCGGCGCCATCACCGACGGCCCGGGCCCGTCGGCGTCGGGGCTGCTGGTCCTCGGGTTGTCATCCGTGCTCGCACTCGTCGGGTTCCTCGACGACTTCATCAAGATCCGCAAGCACCGCAACCTCGGCCTCAACAAGACCGCGAAGTCCGTGGGACAGCTCATCGCCGCGCTGTTGTTCGGAATCCTCGCGCTGCAGTTCCGCAACAACGCCGGCTACACCCCGGCGAGCACCAACCTGTCCTATGTGCGTGACATCGCGGCGATCTCGATGGGGTCGATCGCGTTCGTGATCTTCTGCTGGCTGATCGTGGCCGCCTGGTCGAATGCGGTGAACTTCACCGACGGACTCGACGGACTCGCCGCCGGATCGATGGCGATGGTGCTCGGGTCCTACGTCCTGGTGACGTTCTGGCAGTACCGCAACGCCTGCGTGGGCGGGCCCAAGACCGCCGAACAGATCACCCCGGGTTGCTACACGGTGCGCGACCCGCTCGACCTCGCGATCCTCGCCTGCGCCGGCGGCGGCGCTTGTCTGGGCTTCCTCTGGTGGAACGCCGCACCTGCGAAGATCTTCATGGGCGACACCGGATCGCTGGCGCTGGGGGGGTTGCTGGCCGGACTGTCCATCACCACCCGCACCGAGCTGCTGGCCGTGGTCATCGGCGCGCTGTTCGTCGCCGAGATCGTGTCGGTGGTCGTGCAGATCGCGTTCTTCCGCACCACCGGCAGGCGGGTCTTCCGCATGGCGCCGTTCCACCATCACTTCGAGTTGGGCGGCTGGGCGGAGACGACGGTCATCATCCGGTTCTGGTTGCTCACCGCGATCGCCTGCGCCTTCGGACTCTCGTTGTTCTACAGCGAGTTCCTGGCAACGTAACTCCCGCACGATGAGCCCTGCGTGAGTACCCGAGAACCGTCGGACGTGATCGCCGCATGCGATCGCTTCGGCCGGCGCCCAGACAGGGGAACAGCATGACCGATCCGCGACCAGACGACCTCGCCGATCCCGACACCACCGCGCTCACCGGGGCGGCGCTGACCGACGAGGCGCTGACCTCCGGCGCGCTCGCGGCGTCGCGGACAGTGGTTTTCGGCGGGGGGGTCGCCGGGTTGTCGGCGGCGAGGTTCTTTCGTGACATCGGCGGCCACGTCCGGGTGGTGGAGGACCGCGAGGCAACGGCGCGTGCGGTCGCCGAGCAGGGGATCGCGACGCTGGGCACCGCCGAACTGAGCGCGACCGCGGACTGGACATCCGGTGTCGACCTCGTCATCACGTCGCCGGGACTGCGCCCGACGCATCCGCTGCTGCGCGCTGCGGCGCAGGCCGGTGTGCCGGTGTGGGGTGAGGTCGAACTCGCCTGGCGTATCGACCGGGCCGGTGTACTCGGGCCACCGCGCACCTGGCTGGTGATCACCGGGACCAACGGGAAGACCACCACCACGTCGATGACCGAGGCGATCATGTCGCAGGTGGCCGAGACCGTCGCCTGCGGGAACATCGGGCTGCCGCCGCTCGACGCACTGCGTCGGGAACCGCGGGTGGAGGTGCTGGCCGTCGAGGCGTCGTCCTTCCAGCTGTACTGGGCGCCCTCGGTGCGACCGGCCGCGGGGGTGGTGCTCAACATCGCCGAAGACCACCTCGACTGGCATCAGACGATGGCCGGGTACACCGCGGCAAAGGCGCGCGCGCTGACCGGTGACGTCGCGATCATCGGCGCCGACGACGAGGCGGCCGCCGCGCTCGCCGCGGCGTCGCCGGCACCCACTGTCGTCCGACTGTGCAGCGACCGACCACGCGACGGTGAGATCGGCGTGATCGATGGTGTGATCGTCGATCGTGCCTTCGATGACGGTGGCGAGCCGGTGCCGTTGGTGGCCACCGAGAAGATCCGGCCGGCCGGTCCACCCGGCTTGCACGATGCGCTCGCGGCAGCCGCGCTCGCGCGTGCCGCCGGAGCGTCGGCGTCGGCCGTTGAGGCGGGTCTGGCGGGCTTTCACCCGGGCGCTCACCGTGGCCAGGTGGTCGCGGTCGTCGACGGGGTGTCGTTCCTGGACGACTCCAAGGCCACGAATCCGCATGCGGCACTGGCCTCGATTCTCGCGCATCCGCGCAGCGTGCTGGTCGCGGGCGGACAGCTCAAGGGTGCGGCCGTCGATGAGCTGATCGTGAGCACGCGCGACCGGGTGGCCGCAGCGGTGGTGCTCGGCGTCGATCGTCAGGAGATCCTCGACGCTCTTGCGCGACACGCCCCAGAAGTCCCAACAGTCACAGTGTTCACAGGGGACGATGGCCGGGTGATCGTTTCGTCCGCGCAGGATCATCCGTCGGCGACCGATGCGGCCGCCGTCACCCGAGTGAGCATCGACGTCGCAACACCCCCGGAATCGTCACCGGATGCGGTGATGGCGGCCGCGGTCACCGCGGCCGATCGGCTGGCCCGACTCGACGGCGAGAACCCCGTGGTGCTGCTTGCGCCGGCGGCGGCATCACTGGACATGTTCTCCGGATACGGCCACCGCGGCGACTCCTTCGCCCGCGCCGCCGCGGCACTGCACGAACGGCGGTCCTGACGGTGGCGACGATCTCAGGGGCGGCGGCGTCAGGAGTGGCGGACACCGACACCGACACGGACACACTGGCGGCGAACGATGACGGGGTCGACGAGACCGACGACCTCGCCGAGGCGGGATCGACCGGACGCTCCGGTGGTACCCGAGGCGAGAGTGGGTCAGCGGCGCGCAGGGGCGGTCGCCGCTCGCATGAGTCGATCCTGTCTGTGGTCGGACAGTCGATCGGCGGGGCGATCACCCGCGTCCGCGACGGCGTGCTGGGACGTCCGCTGGCCTCGTATCACCTGATCGTCACGCTCGCGGTGCTGCTGACCGTCATCGGACTGGTGATGGTGCTGTCGGCGTCGTCGGTGGAAGGCTATGCCGAGGACGGCTCGGCCTACGGCAAGTTCACCCAGCAGGTGGTCTTCGCCGCGCTCGGCGCCATCTTGTTCTACGTCGCGCTGCGCCTGCCCGTGCGCTTCCTGCGTCGCTTCGCCGGGCCTGCGATGACGCTGGCCACGATCTTGCTGATGCTGGTGCTGGTGCCCGGCATCGGCACCCTCTCGCAGGGTGCCCGTCGCTGGTTCGTGGTCGCCGGACTGTCAGTGCAGCCTTCGGAGCTGGCGAAGCTGGCGTTGTGTGTCTGGGGCGCACATCTGCTGGCCTCACGGCGCCGACTCGACGCCTCGCTCAAGGAACTGCTGCTCCCGCTGCTGCCGGTGTCAGCTCTGATCTGCCTGCTGATCATCCTCGAGCCGAACCTGTCGACCACCATCACCGTGGCGATCATCGTCGGCGCCCTGCTGTGGTTCGCCGGTCTGCCGCTGCGGGTGTTCGTCAGCTTCGTGATCGCGGCCGTCATCGCCGCGGTGATCCTGGCCATGGTCGCCGGCTATCGCAGCCAGCGCGTGATGAGCTTTCTGGGTAACGTCGACGATCCGCAGGGCGCCGGCTATCAGGCGCGCCAGGCGCGTTATGCCCTGGCCAACGGCGGTTTCTGGGGTGTGGGACTCGGTCAGAGCCGGGCGAAGTGGAACTACCTGCCCAACGCGCACAACGACTTCATCTTCGCGATCATCGGTGAGGAGCTCGGCCTGATCGGCGGTCTGATCGTGGTCGCGCTCTTCGGATTGCTCGCCTACGTCGGCTTCCGCATCTCGCGCCGGTCGGTCGACCCCTTCCTGCAGCTCATGACATCGACCATCACCGTCCTGATCACGGCCCAGGCGCTGATCAACATCGGCTACGTGGTGGGTCTGCTTCCCGTCACGGGCATCCAGCTGCCGCTGCTGTCCGCGGGCGGCACCTCGACGCTGACGATGCTGGTGATGCTGGGATTGCTGGCCAGCGCCGCACGCCACGAGCCCGAGGCCGTGGTGGCACTGACCGTCGGCGGTGAGGGCCGGGTGGGTCGTCTGCTGCGACTGTCGCCGCCGGTCCCGTTCGCGCCCTCGCGGGTCGACGCGCTTCGTCGGCGCCTGTCGCAGCGCGACGATCAGCGTGCCGTGCCGCCCACTCGCAGTGGCGACCGCCGCCGTACGTCACCCGCTGCTCGCGGTCGCGGTTCCGCGTGGAAGCCCGGTGACGGGGCATGGAACACTGCTGCGGTGAACGTCTCCGCCCCACACCCGTCCTCCTGGCGCGCCCCGCGGCCCGGCGGTTCCGCCGGCGCCCCGCGTTCGTCGGCCCGCCGGTCGGCGCCCACCCGCTCGAACGCACCCGCTCCGCGGTCGCGGGGGTATCGCCGGTGAGCGCAGACACCGTCTCGGTGGTCGTCGCCGGGGGCGGGACCGCCGGACACATCGAACCCGCACTCGCCGTCGCCGACGCGATACGACTCGCCGCACCCGACGCGCGGATCACGGCGCTGGGCACCCGACGCGGTCTGGAGACCACACTCGTGCCCGACCGCGGATACGACCTCGAGCTGATCCCGCCGGTCCCGCTGCCGCGCAAGCTCACCCCCGATCTGTTCAAGGTCCCGATGCGGCTGGTCAGTTCGATCCGGCGCACGCGGCAGGTGCTCGACAAGGTCGACGCCGATGTCGTGATCGGCTTCGGCGGCTACGTCTCCCTGCCCGCCTATGCCGCCGCGAAGCTACGCCTGCGCGGACGCGTCCCGGTGGTGATCCACGAGGCCAACGCGAGTGCCGGGATCGCGAACAAGGTGGGCGCGCGGATGGCCGACCGCGTGCTGGCCGCCGTCGACGGATCGGGGCTCGACGCCACCAAGGTCGGGATGCCGGTGCGCGCGAGCCTGGCCCATCTCGATCGCGCAGCGCTGCGCGCGCAGGCGCGCAACTACTTCGGACTCGACCCCGAGGCACCCACCGTGCTCGTCTTCGGCGGCTCGCAGGGTGCACAGCGACTCAACAGTGCGCTCGAGGGCGCGTCGAAAGCGTTGGGGGATGCCGGGATCGGGGTGCTGCACGCGCATGGCGCCAAGAACTCGGTCAGCCCGGACACACCTGCCGACGCCCCGCCCTATGTGGCCGTCGCCTACCTCAACCGGATGGATCTGGCCTATGCCGCAGCCGATCTGGTGATCTGCCGGTCGGGTGCGATGACGGTCGCCGAGGTGTCCTCGGCCGGACTGCCTGCGGTGTATGTGCCGCTGCCACACGGCAACGGCGAGCAGCGGCTCAACGCCGCACCGATCGTCGACGCCGGCGGCGGTCTCCTCGTCGACGATGCCGATCTCACCGCCGACTGGATCACCGCGAACGTGCCGCCGCTGCTCACCGATGCCGAACGCCTCTCGGTGATGGGTGAGGTCGCGCGATCCTTCGGTCACCGTGACGCCGCCGACGCGGTTGCCGCGGTGGGCCTCGAGCTCGGTCGGCGGCACCACCGGGACACCGCGCGTCACAAGCGTTTTCGGAAGGCTCACCGGTGACGGGCGACGTGGCCGCAGCCGGTCAGGGGAGAACTCCGATCTCGGGCCAGTCGGTGGCACTGCCCGGATCGCTGGCCCGCGTGCACATGGTGGGGATCGGCGGTGCCGGGATGTCTGGTCTGGCCCGGATCCTGTTGTCGCGCGGTGCGCAGGTGTCGGGTTCAGATGCCAAGGAGAGTCGCGGTGTGGTCGCACTGCGCACCCGTGGCGCCTCGATCCGGGTGGGTCATTCGCCCGAGGCCCTCGACCAGCTACCGGGCGGTCCTACGGTGGTGGTCTCCACGCAGGCGGCGATACCGGCGAACAACCCCGAACTGGTGGCCGCGCGTGAGCGTGGCATCCCGGTGATCATGCGTCCGACCCTGCTGGCCGAACTCATGAGCGGGCATCGCACTCTGCTCATCGCGGGAACACACGGCAAGACCTCCACCACCTCGATGTCGGTTGTGGCACTGCAGCATTGCGGCCTGGACCCGTCGTTCGCCGTCGGTGGTGAACTCAACGAATCGGGTACCAACGCCCATCACGGTACGGGTGCGATCTTTGTCGCCGAGGCAGACGAGAGTGACGGTTCACTACTCGAATACGGCGCGGACGTCGCGGTCGTGACCAACATCGAATCCGACCATCTCGACTTCTTCGGCACTGTCGAGGCCTACGTCGCGGTGTTCGACCAGTTCGTCGACCGCATCCGGCCCGGCGGGGCGCTGGTGGTCTGCCTCGACGACCCCGGGTCGGCGGCGCTCGGTGAGCGCAGTGCGGCGCGACTGGCCGATCGGGGAGTGTCGGTACTGGGATACGGCCGCGGTGCGTATGCCGCGCAGGCGCCGTCGGTGTCGCATGTCGCGGTGCTCGTGGACTGGCAGGTCCGCGCGACAGGTGGTGTGTCGGTGATGCGATTCGCCGTGCGACCAGAGGTCGCTGCGACCATCGCCCCCGAGACGCGCGCTGAGACGGGCCCGCCGTCGCCGTCGCCGTCGTCGTCCCTCTCGCCCTCGTCATCGCTGTCGCTGCCGGGATCTGCCGACCAGTTCGACGCGCACGGGGACATGGTGGAGCGCACGGTGATCCAGGCTCTGCCGGGCGAGCACATGGCACTCAACTCGATGGGCGCGGCGCTCGGTGCGGTCTGCGTCGGTGGGTCGCTCAACGAGGTGCTCGACGGTCTCGAGTCGTTCACCGGTGTCCACCGGCGTTTCCAACTGCGCGGTGAGATCAACGGTGTCGCGGTCTTCGACGACTACGCGCATCATCCGAGTGAGTTGCGGGCGGTACTCACCGCGGCCCGGCACATCGTCGACGCCGCCGGCGGCCGCATCATCGCGGTCTTCCAGCCGCACCTGTATTCGCGGACCGAGACGTTCGCCCCCGAATTCGCCTCCGCACTCGACCTCGCCGATCAGGTGGTGGTGCTCGATGTGTATGGCGCACGCGAAGATCCGATCGCCGGGGTCAGCGGTCGCACGATCGCCGACCGGGTGACCAGGCCGGTGCGCTTCGAACCCGACGTGTCGCGGCTGCCGCGTGAGGTGGCGGCGATCGCGCGGCGTGGCGATCTGATCCTCACCCTCGGCGCCGGCGACATCACGATGCAGGGGCCGGAGATCATCGAGGCACTGCGCGACCTCGGGCCCGGCGCCACCTCGCGCAGGGATGTCAACATGTCCGACGCCGCAGAACCGGAAGGTGATGGGGATGGCTGAACGCGTGATGACCGGAACCTCGACGAACCCCCGCAACCGCAGGGACCCCGACGTTCTCGATGCCGGTCTGGATCGAGATCCCGACGACAGCGTTGATGTCGAGGAGGTCAGCGCGCGCACCGGCCGTAACCGCAGCCGCCGTCGCGCCCCGCGTACTCCGGTGCACGGGATGCGCAGGCTCGCGTGGACCGTCGGCTCGATCGTGGTGGTCATCGGTCTGATCGCCGTCGCCTATCTCAGCCCGCTGATGTCGGTGCGGTCGGTCGAGGTGACCGGCGCGCGCACGGTCAGCGCCGACGAGATCCGTTCGGCGGCAGCCATCTCCCAGGGCACCCCGCTGCTGCAGGTCGACACGATGGCCGCCGCGCGCCGCATCTCGGTGATACCGCGGATCAAGCAGGCCCGCGTGTCACGGTCGTACCCCTCGTCGCTGGACATCTCGGTCACCGAACGTGTGCCGGTGGTCTCCTATGGCTCCGGCGCCGACCGGAAGATGGTCGACGACAGCGGTTTCCTCTTCCCGCCGGTCGCCGGTGACGCCAAGGTGCCGGTGTTGGCGACCGGGCATCCCGGCCCCTCGGATGCCGCCACCCGAGCTGCGGTCACGGTGATCGCGGGGTTGCCCGCCGAGATCCGCGATCACGTCCTCACGGTCACGACGGACTCGCCCGTCAACGTGGTGCTCCGTCTCGACGGCAACCGCACGGTCGACTGGGGCGATGCCGATCGCACCGCGCAGAAGGCGACCACGCTGCACTACCTGCTGGGCCAGGACGGCAGCGAGTACAACGTGAGCAGTCCGGACAACCCGGCCGTCAGCTGAGGCGAGCGACCCCTCGGTCCGCCGATCCGGTCGGCGTGTCGCCGACCGACGGCGCGCCACACCAGATCCCTGGCATCGATCCCGCGACACGCCGTGACGGTTGCTGGCCGTAGGCGCACCGGGTGCATACCGTCGTCTCCAGCACACGGCCACTTGACATAACTCTAAGCCTTAGGTTTAGGTTGAGGGTTTCGTTGCGACCGGAAACTTCCCACTGAGCCGCAACCGCGGACTATCGCTACTAGGAAGGCGAGCGCATGACGCCACCGCACAACTACCTGGCCGTCATCAAGGTCGTCGGCATCGGCGGCGGCGGCGTGAATGCCGTCAACCGGATGATCGAGCAGGGCCTCAAGGGTGTCGAGTTCATCGCGATCAACACCGATGCGCAGGCCCTGATCCTCTCCGACGCCGACGTCAAGCTCGATGTCGGCGGGGATTCCACCCGCGGTCTCGGCGCCGGCGCCGATCCCGAGGTGGGACGTCGTGCCGCCGAGGATGCCAAGGATGACATCGAGGAGCTCCTCAAGGGTGCGGACATGGTGTTCGTCACCGCCGGTGAGGGCGGCGGTACCGGCACCGGAGGTGCACCGGTCGTGGCCTCGATCGCGCGCAAACTCGGTGCGCTGACCGTGGGCGTGGTGACCCGTCCGTTCTCGTTCGAGGGCAAGCGACGCGGCACGCAGGCCGAGGCCGGCATCGCCGGGTTGCGCGAGGCATGCGACACCTTGATCGTCATCCCGAACGACCGTCTGCTGCAGCTCGGCGACGCGCAGGTCTCACTTATGGATGCCTTCCGCAGTGCCGACGAGGTGCTGCTCAACGGCGTGCAGGGCATCACCGACCTGATCACCACGCCGGGTCTGATCAACGTCGACTTCGCCGACGTCAAGGGCGTCATGAGTGACGCGGGCAGTGCGCTGATGGGGATCGGTTCCGCGCGTGGGGACTCTCGCGCGGAGAAGGCCGCCGAGGCCGCGATCAACTCGCCGCTGCTCGAGGCGTCCATGGACGGCGCGAAGGGTGTGCTGCTGTCGATCGCCGGCGGCAGCGACCTCGGGCTCTTCGAGGTGTCCAAGGCTGCCGAGCGCGTTCAGGAAGCCGCACACGAAGACGCCAACATCATCTTCGGCACGGTGATCGACGACAATCTCGGTGACGAGGTGCGAGTGACGGTGATCGCCGCCGGTTTCGAGAGCGGCGCACCGGCGCGACTGCGTACCGAGGCGAAGGTGGGCCGCGGCGCGATTGCCGACGGGCGCGCCGGTGAGGTGAAGTCGAACACGCGACAGGACGTGTTCGCGGGTACCGAGGCAGCGGTGAACGGCGACCCGTTCGCCCCCGACGAGTCGAAGGTCGTCGCGCCGCGTCGCAACCCGGTCACCCTCGACGACGACATCGACATCCCGCCGTTCATGAAGCGGTGACGACAGTTCTCATGACTGCTCCGCAATCCCGGGTCCGCCGTGTCGTCACCGACCGACACGGCGGTCACTCGTCTGCGCCCTATGCCGAGTTCAACCTCGGCGACCATGTCGGTGATGATCCGGATACGGTGCGGCGCAACCGAATCCGACTCGCCGAAGGTATCGGCGTCGACCCCTCGCGGATGGTGTGGATGGAACAGATCCACAGCCGCAACGTCGCGGTGGTCGACGGACCGGTCGATCATCCGCTCGAGGCCACCGATGCGGTGGTCACGTCCCAGCCCGATCTGGCGCTGGCGGTTCTCACCGCCGATTGCGTGCCGGTGCTGCTGTCCGACGACGAGGCCGGGGTCATCGCCGCGGTGCATGCCGGGCGCGTGGGTGCGCGGATCGGGATCATCCCGGCGACGCTCGAGGTGATGGTCGCCCAGGGTGCCGACATCTCGCGTATCGGTGCGCTCCTCGGCCCCGCCGCGGCGGGGGAGAGCTACGAAGTGCCCCCGCAGATGCAGGCCGACGTGGAAGCACATCTGCCGGGCAGCGCCTGCCGGACTGCCAAGGGCACCACCGGACTCGATCTGCGCGCGGGGATACGCAGGCAGCTTCTCGATGCCGGAGTGGCGGCCGTCGCGGTGGACCCCCGCGACACGATCACCGACACCGATCTGTTCAGCCACCGACGCGGTGCACCGACCGGAAGGCTGGCGTCGGTCATCTGGCGTGACACCACCCCGGAGTCGTGATGACCGGAGATGAGGTGCCCCACCGGGATTCGGCTGCGCCCGGCCCCGGCGACGCGCGCACAGTGCAGCTGCGTGACAACCTCGCCGCCGCACACGCCCGTCTCGAACGCGCCTGTCGTGATGCCGACCGCGACCCGGCTGAGGTCGAACTGCTCGTGGTCACGAAGTTCTTTCCGGCCGACGATGTCTCACGTCTGATCGGACTCGGTGCGCATGCCTTCGGGGAGTCCCGCGAACCGGAGGCCGGTCGCAAGGTCGCCGCGGTGCGTGCGGCCCTCCATCTCGACAACCCCGACACCGACAGCCCGACCGGTGGTGTCACCGACACGGCGCCGGTGTTCGACATGATCGGCACACTGCAGCGCAACAAGGCCAAGTCGGTGGCCCAGTGGGCGCGACGAGTGCATTCGGTGGACAGTGCCCGCCTCGCCGACGCGCTGGACACGGCTGCCGCGAGCGCGCTCGACAGCGGCGCGCGCTCAGCCGTTCTGGATGTTCTCCTCCAGGTGAGCCTCGACGGCGACATCTCCCGCGGTGGTGCGCTGATCGAGGATCTGCCATCGCTGGCCGACGCGGTCGACGAGGCTGATGCGTTGGCCCTGCGCGGACTGATGGTGATCGCGCCGCTGAGGGTCGACGCCGACGAGGCGATGGCGAACGCCGCACAGGTGCGCGAGCGATTCCTCGCCGATCATCCGGGTGCGACGGTGTTCTCGGCCGGCATGTCCGGAGACCTCGAAGCGGCGGTGAGACACGGTTCGACATGTGTGCGTGTCGGTACGGCGATCATGGGTTCACGGCCTATACGCTCGCCGTAACAGTTGACAACACCTGTCACACAGAGAACACGAAACTCATTCGTAACACGGGTCAGCTGGGAAGTCTGCGGCGAGGGAAGGTCACACGCGATGACGACGATGCAGAAGTTCAAGGCCTACTTCGGGATGGTTCCGCCCGGCGAGTACGAGGACGACTACCTCGAGGATGCGTCGGCTCCGCGCTCGCGACCCGAGGCCTACGCCCGCGACGGCTACGACTCCGACCCCTACGCGGCCGAGCCGCGTGAACGTGGCGGTGCCTATGAGCGTGCCGGCTACCGCGACGAGTACTACGGCGACTACGAGGACGACTACGCACCTGCCGGCGGATACGAGCGTGCCTCCGCAGGTTCCTGTGAGCGTGCTGCGGCACCGGAATACACCTACGCCGGCCCTGTTCGGGAGCGGTACGTGCCGTCGCGCCCGGAGCCGCGTCTGGAGCCGCTGGCGCCTCGCGGTGCCCGTCCCTCGGCGCGCACGTCGGCGCCCCACGGCGAGGAGCTCGACCACATCTTCGGAGAGGGCAACCCGTTGGCCAAGATCACCAAGCTGCGTCCCAGCGACTACAGCGAGGCGCGCACGATCGGCGAGCAGTTCCGCGACGGCAACCCGGTGATCATGGATCTCGTCGAGATGAGCAACGACGACGCCAAGCGTCTCGTCGATTTCGCTGCCGGGCTGGCGTTCGCGCTGCGCGGCTCGTTCGACAAGGTCGCCACCAAGGTCTTCCTGCTCTCGCCGGCGGGGATCGACGTCTCTGCCGACGATCGCCGCAAGATCGCGGAGAACGGCTTCTACAACCACGCATGAGCGCGCGCGACGTCGACGTTTTCACCAACACCGGCGATTCAGGCAGAGTTGAGGCGTGACCGTCCTGCGTGAGGTGATCTACTACCTCCTGTTCATCTACTGGCTTCTCCTGCTGGGGCGCCTCGTCATCGAGCTGGTCCGTGCATTCGCGCGTGAGTGGCGACCGACCGGATTCGCGGTCGTGGTGATCGAGGTCGTCTTCACCCTCACCGATCCGCCCATCAAACTCCTGCGCAGGATCCTGCCGCCCATACCGCTGGGGTCGGTTCGTCTGGATCTGTCGCTGATGATCACCATGATCGTGGTGCTGATCCTCATGCAGATCGTCGCGCCGGGCTGACCCGCGACGCGGACAAGACGCGGATAACCCGTTGCGGTGCCGTGCTGAATCGTCGCTGTACCATCGTTCACACGCCGATCGGTAGTCCACGGTGATACAGATCAGCAAACAGTCCGATGTGGGTGGTACTCCGGGGATGCGACGAACGGTTCTGGTGTGACAGGATGAAACGCCAGTTACAGTGAACCCGGATAGTGCGCACACGTGGCTGTTCGAGTTCGCTTGCTGCAACCGCAGCATGTGACGATATGACCCCACACGCTCGACACAACGCTGAAGGGAACCGACAATGCGGCTGACACCAGCTGATGTGCACAACGTCGCGTTCAGCAAACCGCCGATCGGGAAACGCGGTTACAACGAAGACGAAGTTGATCAGTTCCTCGACTTCGTCGAGGCTGAACTCGCTCGCCTGATCGAAGAGAACACCGAACTCAAGCAGAAGGTCGACGACCTCGAGGGTGATCTCGACCAGGCGCGCAGCGGTGGCTCCGCGGGCGCCGGTGAGGCGAAGGCGGGCACCGAGGGTGGTGGGGAAGCCACCCAGGCGTTCGCCACGGCCACCGCCGCCAAGGACGACTCGTCGAGCACGACCGCCGAGGCCCCGGCCGTCAGCGCGGTCACGTCCGAGGATCATCACCTGCGCGCCGCCAAGGTTCTGAGCCTGGCACAGGAGACGGCCGACAAGCTGACCACCAACGCGCGCACCGAATCCGAGTCGCTGCTCACCGATGCTCGTCAGCGTGCCGACACGATGGTGACCGAGGCCCGGGAGAAGTCCGAGGCCATGCTCACCGATGCGCGTCAGCGCTCGGAGGCGATCCTGGCCGATGCGCAGACTCGCGCGGACACCCAGATCCGCGAAGCCCAGGAACGTGCCGATGCCCTGCAGAGCGATGCCGAGCGCAAGCACACCGAGATCATGGGGACCATCAACCAGCAGCGTGGTGTCCTCGAGGGTCGTATCGAACAGCTCAAGACGTTCGAACGTGAGTACCGCACCCGACTGAAAACGTTCCTGCAGAGCCAGCTCGAGGAACTCGACCAGCGCGGCAGCGCCGCACCTGCCGACAATTCCCGCGCCGATGCGTTGTCGTCGGACAAGGGCGGCAGCGGGTTCTCCAACACCGCCAACGGCAGCGGGTTCGGTTCGCCGTCCAACTGAGACGGGTTGCCGGGTACCGCTTCGGTGCACGTCACCTGTAGTGAATAGTCGATCGATGTCAGCGGACGGGTCTTTCCCGTCACGCTGACATCGTCGTCCGCGTACGTCTGTCATGCGGATGAGTGTCCGTGAGGGGGCGGCCTGCGGGCCGGCGAGTGAGCGGAGGTGGTTGACACATGCTCCTCTTGGCCCTGGGTGCCACCCTTGTCGGATTTGCGCTGTTGGTGATCGCGTTGTTCACCGGCACACTCTGGTTGGCCATCGCCTGCATCGTGATCTGCGTGGTCGGTATCGGCTTCCTGGTGGCCGACATGCTGGGCATCGGACACGCCCACCGCAGTGACGGCGACGGTGACGGCGGCGAGGTCAACGGTAGATCGGCCACCGCCTCGGCGAATGTGGACTCGCAGGCCGGTGACGGGACCGCCGAGGCTGAGGACGAGGGTCGCAGCAGCCAGACGCGCACCGAACGCTTCGACGACGACAACCCATTCGCCGGCGAGATCGACCCCTTCGAGGACACCGATCGGTTCGCGGCCATCACCGACGCCGAGGAGAACCGGGATACCGGCAGCCGCAGCGAACCCCGGCCCGACCCCGGCCCGCCCGACCAGCAGATGCCGGGTGACGAGGCTGCAGATCACACGGCGTCCGAGGGGAACGCGTCGAGCCCGGGTGCCGACGATGCCGCTTCCGCGCACCGGTTCGGACGCCATCGCCATACGCGCGACGACGACTGAGGACCTCGCGCTCGTCGCTGCTCTCGACGTCTTCTACACTGGCAGGCAGACGCGTTGATCCGGCCATCACCGGGGAGCATCCGGAAGAACGGGCATCACCCTCACGGTGATCCTCAGTAGAACCGGGCGGGTGTGGCCCGACACAGCCACCGACCTCCGTTCCTCGCGACCGGCGGTGTGAGAGGCGTTCGCCACGGCGAGCGCAAGCGGGGTGGTACCGCGGTCGGATGCGCCGAGCATCCGCATCGTCCCCGTGCCGACATGCAATCTGTACGCACTGGCACGAGGAGTATCACCGTGGCTGACCTGCCGACCCGCGAGGGCACGCCCCAGAGCGAGGGCGCATCCGCACACACCCGCGCCTATCCGCTGGTCGATCTGACCGGCGGATCGGGCACCGCCACCCCGTCGTTTCCCGACCTCGAACGCAACGTGCTCGAGTACTGGGATGCCGACGACACCTTCCGCGCGTCCATCGCCAACCGCGACGGTGCCCCCGAGTTCGTCTTCTACGACGGACCTCCCTTCGCCAACGGGTTACCGCACTACGGCCACCTGCTCACCGGCTACGTCAAGGACCTGATCCCGCGGTTCCAGACCATGCGCGGCAAGAAGGTCGAGCGGCGCTTCGGGTGGGACACCCACGGGCTGCCCGCCGAACTCGAAGCCGAACGCCAGCTCGGGATCACCGACAAGTCGGAGATCGAGAAGATGGGTGTCGCCGAGTTCAACGACTACTGCCGCACCTCGGTGCTGCGCTATACGGGCGAGTGGCGCGACTACGTGACCCGTCAGGCACGGTGGGTCGACTTCGACAACGACTACAAGACCCTCGACATCGACTTCATGGAGTCGGTGATGTGGGCGTTCAAACGTCTGTGGGACAAGGGGCTGGTCTATCAGGGCTATCGGGTGCTGCCGTACTCCTGGTACGAGCAGACCCCGCTGTCGAATCAGGAGTCCAAACTCGACGATGCCTATCGGATGCGGCAGGATCCGGCCGTCACCGTCACCATGCCGATCACCGCACCGGGTTCGCCGCTCGATGGCGTGAACGCCCTCATCTGGACCACCACTCCCTGGACGCTGCCGTCCAACCTCGCGATCGCCGTCCATCCGGATGTCGACTACGTGCATGTGCGCACCGGCGACGACAGCGCGCGACCGGGCACCGAGTACCTGCTCGCCGCGGCACGCGTGTCGGCCTACGCCAAGGAACTCGGCGCGCAACCGGAGGTGCTGGGCACCTACACCGGTCGCGAGATCGAGGGACTCACCTACACGCCGCCGTTCGATTACTTTGCCGGCCATCCGAATTCGCATCGAGTGTTGCTCGCGGACTACGTCACCACCGACTCCGGTACCGGTGTGGTGCACCTCGCCCCGGCATTCGGTGAAGAGGATATGGATGTGGCCACCGCCAACGGTATCGAGGTGGTGCAGCCCCTCGATCCCGGTGGCCAGTTCACCTCGCTGGTGCCCGACTACGAGGGGCTGCAGGTCTTCGACGCCAATCCAGCCATCATCAAAGACCTCAAGGCATCCGGCCGCATCCTGCGTCACGAGACCATCGAGCACTCCTACCCGCACTCGTGGCGGTCGGGAAAGCCGTTGATCTACATGGCCGTTCCGTCCTGGTTCGTCGCGGTCGACCCGATCAAGGCGAGGATGGTGGAGCTCAACAAGCAGATCACCTGGGTGCCCGAGCACATCCGCGACGGCCAGTTCGGCAAGTGGCTCGAAGGGGCCAAGGACTGGAACATCAGCCGCAACCGCTACTGGGGTGCGCCGATCCCGGTGTGGATCTCCGACGACCCGGAGTACCCGCGCACCGACGTCTACGGGTCACTCGACGAACTCGAACGCGACTTCGGTGTGCGCCCGGACAACCTGCACCGGCCCTACATCGACGATCTCACCCGGCCCAACCCCGACGACCCGACCGGCCAGTCGACGATGCGCCGCGTCCCCGAGGTTCTCGACTGCTGGTTCGAGTCCGGATCCATGCCCTATGGGCAGGTGCACTATCCGTTCGAGAACGCCGACTGGTTCGACGGTACCGACGCGGAGAAGCCGCACAACCCAGGCGATTTCATCGTCGAGTACAACGGGCAGACGCGCGGCTGGTTCTACAACCTGCATTTCCTGGCCACCGCGCTGTTCGACCGCCCGGCGTTCAAGAGTGTCATCGCCCACGGCATCGTCCTCGGCGACGACGGGCAGAAGATGAGCAAGTCCAAGCGCAACTACCCCGACGTCAACGAGGTGTTCGACCGCGACGGATCCGATGCGATGCGCTGGTTCCTGATGGCCTCGCCGGTGCTGCGCGGCGGCAACCTCGTGGTCACCGAGAAGGGGATCCGCGAGGGCGTTCGGCAGGCCCTGCTGCCCCTGTGGAACGCCTACTCGTTCTTCTCGCTGTACGCCGACCGGCCGGCGACGTGGCGAACCGACTCGCAGAACCTACTCGACCGCTACATCCTCTCCAAGCTCGCCGCCACCCGCGACGCGATGACCGATCAGCTCGAGCGGTTCGACATCGCCGGTGCCTGCGAGGAGTTCCGGCAGTTCTGCGAGGCGCTCACCAACTGGTACGTGCGGCGATCGCGTGCGCGCTTCTGGGCCGGTCAAGACGCCGACCCCGACGCCTTCGACACCCTCTACACGGTGCTGGAGGTGGCCAGTCGTCTGGCCGCGCCGCTGCTGCCGATGGCCACCGAGACCATCTGGCGAGGACTCACCGGCGGTCGGTCGGTGCACCTGGCCGATTGGCCCGCCGAATCCGAGCTGCCGCGCGACGCCGATCTGGTGTCCGCGATGGACGACGTGCAGGCGGTGTGCTCGACCGCGTCGAGTGTGCGCAAGGCCAACAAGCTGCGTGTGCGACTCCCGTTGCACGAGTTGACGATCGCCTCGCCGGCCGCTGACAGTCTCGCGCCCTACACCGAGCTGATCGCCGAGGAGATGAACGTCAAGAAGGTGACGCTGTCACCCGACGCCGAGCAGTACGGACGCGTCGAGATCGCGGTGAACGCCCGCGCCGCCGGCCCGCGGCTGGGAAAGGATGTCCAGCGGGTGATCAAGGCGGTGAAGTCGGGCAACTGGTCGGTGCGCGAGGACAACGGCGAACAGGTGGTCAGTGCCGACGGCATCGATCTGTTACCGACCGAGTACACCCGCAAACTCGTTGCGCAGGAGCCAGATTCGACTGCGGAGCTGCCCGGTGGCCGTGGTCTGGTGGTCCTCGACACGAGCCTCGACGAGACGCTGGAGGCCGAAGGGTGGGCCAAGGACCGCGTGCGTGAGTTGCAGGACGCGCGGCGTAACGCCGGACTCGATGTCTCTGACCGCATCGCGGTGACGATCGCCGTGCCTGCCGAGCACGTCGAGTGGGCTCGTCGTCATCGTGACCTCATCGCCGGTGAGATCCTCGCCGTCGAGTTCGACATCGTCGATGCGCAGACGGATCTGGGTCCGGGCGCTGTCGACATCGGCGACGGTGTGCGCGCGATGATCAGCAAGGTGTGACCGGCGACCGGTGCGGTCGGCCGCGACGTCGGTTGGCCGCACCGATCCGGTGGTCGGGTCCGCCGACCAGAACACGCTGCGGACGAGTCAGTCGATCACCGAGGCGAGGAGCCGCGCGATCTGCGCGTCGAACAGGGTGGCGGGGTCGTCGAAGGTGTCCGCGCCGTACTGGCCGAACACCTCGAGGCTGATCGCCCCGATCACCGTCGCCCACAGCGACATCGCCACCAACAGTGCGGAATCCGAGAGATCAGCGTCGAATTCCGTTCGGATTGCGCCGAACTCGGAATGCAGGTCGTCGGTGTCGGCAGCGTCGATGTGCAGTGCGCCAGCCGCCTCGGCGGCAGCGATCTCACCGAGGATCATCGCGATGACCCGGGTGCCCGGATCGCCGGTCTGCTCGGCGGGTGCGGAATAGCCCGGTACCGGGCTGCCGTAGAGCAGTGCCCACCGCGACGGGTCGGCGGCGCCCCACGCGCGCATCGCATTGGCCGCCGCCTGCAACCGTTCGCGCGCCGACCCGTCGCCGACACGTCCGATCGCGGCCGCCACCTCGTCGGCGAGATCGGTATATCCCTCCACCAGCAGCTTCGTGAGGAGTTCGTCGCGGTTGGCGACGTAGCGGTACACCGCCGAGGACACCACCCCGATGTCGCGCGCGATGGCTCGCAACGACAACCCCGCGGGCCCGTCGGTCGCGAGGTGCCTCCGGGCCGATTCGAGGATCAGGCGTTCGGTGTTCTCGCGTGTCTGCGCGCGGGTAGTGCCCCGCCTGTCCGACGTCACCATGTCAGTGTGTCACGACGAGAGCGGCGCTCTCCCGGGTCTGCTCGTCGTCGACGACAGCTGGTCGGGACTCGGCCTCACGGTCACTAGCCTGCCGAGACGATCCACGTGACACCGTACCGATCGGTGAGCATGCCGTAGAGCGGCGCGAATGCGCTGGGACCCAGCGGTGTGAGCACAGACCCACGCTCGATGAGGCGGTCCCACTGGTATCGCGTGGCGACCGGATCGTCGCCGTGTAGCGCGAGGTAGAAACTGTTGCGCCCCTGGTCATACGGTTTGGCGGTCTGTACGTCGTAGGCGAGGAGACGAAGGCCGGTGGGTGAGGTGAGCTGCCCGAATGCAACCGCATCGGCCTGCGCTGGATCGTCGGCCTGATGAGTATCGGCGTAGGTGGCAATGGTGACGTCACCTCCGAAAACCGTGCGGTAGAACTCGAGGGCTGACCGTGCCTGCCCGCGAAAGTTCAGGTGGGCTGTGATGGTGTCGGTCACGATGGATCTCCTGGCAGGGATGGGTGTGAGTGTGGATGCCCGTCACTTCGGCCTCGAAGGGCGGGCAGGACGACGTCGTCGACGAGGGTGATCACGAACGCGCGCGTGACGGGGAGCCGATCGACGGCAATTCGATAGACGCACATCGTCGGGATCACCGACGCGAGCGTGTCTATATCCCCCGGCGGGAACTCGCCGCGGTCGATCGCTCGTCGGAACAGGGATTTGCTCGCCTGCACCCACGGATCGAGTCCCGCATTGACGCTCAGCGCTGCGATCTTGGGTTCAGTCCGTCCCGCATCTGCGACAGCGGTCATCACATCGATGCGAAGTTGTTGCTCGTCGGCTGTCATGGGGATGATCGACGCGAGCAAGTCGCCGCGCAGCGTCCCGGTGTCGGGCGTGCCCGCTGTCACCGTGTCGGTGGCGCCGAGTTGGCCCACCGCGGCGACGACCAGGTCGGCTTTCGTCGGCCAGCGCCGGTACACCGTGGCGCGGACCGTGTGGGCCCGCGCCGCGACCGCGTCGACCGTGGTCGCCTCGTAGCCGACTTCTGCCAGGATTTCCAGCGTCGCGGTGAGGATCGCCGCGTCACGCGATCGATCGAGTCGCCGCCCGGCGCGCCTCGGAGGGTCAGGTGAGGCTGGCATGGCGTAACGATACGAGCAAATATCGATACGATCAAGTATTGAATTAATTACTGGGGCGTGCACTGATTCTCGTGGCCACTGCGCGGGGCTCATCCTCACCCGTCTCTACTGCGACGGTGGCGAGCGCGCGAACCGCAGGATCGCTCACCCAGTTGGTGACCAAGGCGTGGTGCCCTGTACCCCAGGCTGGGCGATCCGCATGCACCCTCGGGCAGAGGACCTCGAGCGCGCGACCCGGATCGAGCGACGGGGTCAGGTAGACCACCTGATCGACGGAGGACAGTGCTCGTGCGACCGCGTCGCGTGGCGCTGCCCTCGTGTACGAGGTGTGCCCGGCGCCGAGTGCGATGACGACATCGCGCCCGGCGCCGCGCTCGATCGAGTGCGCGTCGGCTATCAGCCGTTCCACGGCATGCGCCCGCGCCGGTTCCCACTCGCGTTCGGCTGCGAGCCGTCCGATATCGAGGCTGCGTGCTCGCAATCGCCCGACGTCCCAGCCGACCTCGCGGTAGTAGGTGTCACCGATGTCGTCGATGTCGACGAACACCGAACCGGTCATGTCGGCGAGTTCCCAGCCCACCGATGTTTTACCGGCACAAGGCGGCCCGATCAGCGCCACAACCGTCATGGCCTCGATTCTGCCGCGTCACCATCACCTCACGCCGCTGTGGTCTTGCCGGCCTCGTCGATCTCGTCCTCGTGGATCGGATCGGGCAGTGTCCAGCGATCACCGCGGCGTGGATGCAGGTAGGCGAGGTAGTACACGACGCCGATGGCCATCGTCACCACGGCGACGGCGAGCTGAGTCCAGGTGGACGGCGTGATCATCGAGTAGATGATGTACCCGCAGATGGCGATCACCACCACGGGTGCGAGCGGCCACCACCGCATCCGGTAGCCGCGACTGGTCGCGCCACCCTTGCGGCGCAAGCGAAGTGCGGCGAGTGCGACCACGAGATAGACGATCACGCCGTTGGCGCCCGTCGCCGTGATCAGCCAGTTGAGCGGGACGAAGGCCGCGGTGACCGCGGCGATCGCTCCGACGACCAGCGTTGCCGCGACGGGGGAGTGCAGCGTGGGGTGTACCGACCCGAGCACCTTGTCCACCGGATCGGGCCAGGAGCGGTCGCGCGCCGAGGAGAACAACAGGCGGGCGATCTGCAGGATGATCGCGATGACCGCGTTGATGATCGCGATCGCGATACCCACGCTCACCACGACGTTGAGCGTCGAACCGCCACGCGCGGTCAGGAAGTAGTTCATCGGGGAGTCCGACGACAGCAGATCCTTCATGGACGGACTGCCCAGCACCACACCCATCAGCGGGATCATCTCGACGGCGACCGTCACGGCCAGGCACATCATGATCACCCGGCCGATCGTCTTGCGGCGTTCTTGGTCTCCTCCACGTAGTAGACGGCCGCGCCGTACCCGTTGTAGGCGAACAGTGCGACCGGCAGCAGGGTCACCAGTCCGGTGAAACCGACTGCGGTGAGGTCGTTTCCCGACATCGTCTGCGCATGGAAGAACTCGGCCGGCCCGCGCTCGACGTGGATGGTAAGGCCAGCACGGTGACGGCGAGGATCTCGACCACGAGGAACACTCCGGTGACCCACGCGTTCGTCCGGATGTTGAGGATCGCGACCACGGTCGTCACGACGATGACGCCCACTCCGATCCACTTGCCCGACAACGCCGACCAGGCCACCCCGAGATATTCGCCGGTTCCCAGCGCGATCACGCCGATGATGAGCACACCGCTCACGAGTGCCAGCAGGAACAGTGCGAATCCGATCGGTCGGCCGAGGAGGCGTGCGGCCCAGGTGTATTCGCCACCTGTGACCGGATAGGTGGCCGAGAGCTCGGCGTAACACATCCCGACGAACACCGCGGCCACCGCGGCGATGGCCATCGTCAGCACCGAGGCGCCGCCCGCCGCGAGCAGAACGGTCGGAATGATGATGAACACGCTCGAGGCGGGTGTGACCGAGGAGAGCGTGATGAGGATGTTCTCGCGCATGGTGAGACTGCGCGAGAGCTGCTGTTGATAGGAGATGCCGGGGGAGGATTCCAGACGCGGGTCGAGTTCGGTCATGGCCAACCTTTCTTTGATTGGACAATCAAAGAATTGTGTATCATCGCTTGTCAACGGCAGTGAGATCTCGTAATTTTCTTTTAACGCAGGTATCAACACGGGGGAACGATGGCACGGCGGAAGGATCAGGCGGCGGCGCGCGAGTCGATCGTGGCGGCGACACTCGTCGCCATCAGGGACCGGGGGATCGCCTCGTTGCGGATCTCCGACATCGCCTCGATCGCCGGCGTGTCCACCGGCACCGTGCACTACTACTTCGACAGCTTCGAGAACCTCCTGATGGAGGTCCATCGACTTGCCAGTGCGCGGTTCTTCTCCGAACGCCTGACGATGGTCGGTGGGCTCACCGACGCACGAGACCGGTTGTCGGCCATGATCGCCACCGGACTCCCGCAGACGTCCGACGACGCGCTGGTCACCGCGCTGTACCGGCTCGATGCGCACATGGGTTTCCGTGGCGACCACTCGATCCTCATCACCGCGCTCTACGACAAGCAGGTGTCGCTCTACATGGGCATCATCGATGTCGGTGTGGCGCAAGGACATTTCGTGCTGACTGCCCCCTCGATGGATATCGCCGCGAATCTGGTCACTCTCGAGGACGGTTACGGCCTGCACATCATCAGCGCCAACGGCTCGTTGTCCTATCGGCGGGCGGTCGAGCTCATCACGTCCTACGCGCGCAGTGCCACCGGGTGCGCAGAGCTGGGACAGCGTAGTGAAAGGGAAGTGAAATGACCACGCGTATCAGGGATCTGGGAGTCCAGCCACTCGGGACGACGGGTGCGCGAAACGCCATCACCGACGTCGCGGGTGTGGAAGTGGGGTACCAGACGATCATTGCCGGTGAGGGCCCACTGGACGTGGGCGTCGGACCGGTTCGCACCGGCGTCACCGCGATCCTGCCGCGTGGTCGTGCCGGTGTCGGACGGCCGTGTACCGCAGGGTTCTATTCGCTCAACGGCAACGGTGAGATGACCGGCGTGCACTGGATCAACGAGGTCGGCGAGTTCACGATGCCCGTCACGATCTCGAACACCCACGCCATCGGCGCCTGCCACACCGGCGTCGTGGAGTGGATCAACCAGGTGGACCCCATGCTGGCCAGGCAATGGTTGCTGCCGGTGTGCGCGGAGACCTGGGACGGCTACCTCAACGACATCAACGGCAACCACGTCACCCCCGAAATCGTTCGCGCAGCACTGGATTCGGCCACCGGAGGCGACGTCGCCGAGGGCAATGTCGGCGGCGGGACCGGTATGAACTGCTACGGCTTCAAAGGGGGCAGCGGGACCTCATCGCGGGTGGTCGAGTTCGGCAGCCGGACCTTCACCGTCGGCGCCTTCGTGCAGGCGAACTTCGGCTCGCGACATGAGTTGACCATCACCGGAGTCCCTGTCGGCCAGCTGGCGCAGGTGGACAACCCCATGGAGACCGGGGACTGGTTCGAGCGCGAGGTCACCGTTCCCGGCGGTGCCGGTTCGGTGATCGTGATCGTCGCGACCGACGCCCCGGTCAACTCGGCGCAGTGCGCCGCGATGGCCCGCCGCGTCCCGATGGGCTTGGCCCGCACCGGTACTACGGGATCGCTGTTCTCCGGTGATCTGTTCCTCGCCTTCTCGACAGCCAACGATCGGCCCTCGACCACCGGGATGCCGCTGACGCCGGCGGACGAGGCCGAAATCGCGACGGTGGACACCATGCCGTGGAACCGGATGGACGAGCTGTACGCCGCCACCGCATACGCCGTCGAAGAGGCTGTGCTCAACGCGCTCTGCGCAGCGCAGGACATGACCGGCCGTGACGGACACCGCTCGCCGGCGCTACCGCATCACATCGTCTCTGAGTTGATGCGGTAGCACCTCGGAAAGTGTTGTCGGCGAGCAGGTTCGACAATGATCAGATGGTGCCGACAATGATCGGGTGGTGCTGGCTCACCGGTAGCGCAGCTGCCCGCCGTGTGCGCGGTCGGTGACGTGGTTGGGGTGTGCACCGATCGACGCAGAGATCACCGCGACCGGCGTGGTCGAGAGCCGAAGATTGTGGCGCTCTTGCGGCGTCAGGTTGCTGCGGTGGTGAACCCAGCTCACGCAGGATCGAGCGGCGGTCTGGGTGCGGGTTGCCAGTGTGATGACGAACATGATCGAGTCTCCGTGGAAGTGAAGGGAATCGGCCGTCTGGCCGGATCGGACGGGGGATGGTCACCGTCGGGCATCGTCACTCACCTCCTCGTTGCTCGGAATGCGCGCGGGCATCATTTCGTCGCACGACTCGGTGCAACGGACACACACGGGAACACCACGCAGGGGAAGGACTCGGGCGCGACTGCGCCGGGGGCACTTCCTCGTCAGAGCTTTGGCACTGGACGACGTGTCCGCCGGTGTGAACCGGCGGAAGCCACTTTGGATCACCCCTTAATCCGGGGAGATCTGTCCTAACCCTGGGCGTCTCTCGACGTCGTCGGATCAGTGGCCTGTGTTCGTACAGGAGCCTCGCCTAGCGAAGTGCGGCCCGTGAGGGCCTCTACAGTGATAACCCCCCAACCCTGCCCTCGTCAACCGATTGCGCAGGTCAGCCAAATCGTGGCCGACCGTGTGGTCGCAATCGTGCACAAACGAGAGCACTGCTCTTGACAATTTCGGTTGGCGTGAGAGGCTGGACCCACGTCAACCGAGAGCACTGCTCTCTGAACTGTGGGAGATGCCATGACCGACACGCGATATGTCGAGCCCGCCGGGCCGATCGAAGGGGCCCTCAACCGCGCGGTCCGCTGGTTCTCCGATCGCGGAATGGGACCGGCGGGTGCTCAGACACTCGAGGTCACCGGACGGAAAACCGGTGCGCTGCAGCGAATTCCGGTGAATCCGGTCACCGTCGGTGGCGCCGAGTACCTGGTGTCCCCGCGCGGGCTGACCCAGTGGGTCCGCAACGTGCGCGTCGCCGATCACGTGGTGTTGCGGTCAGGTCGCACGGTGCGTGCTGTGACGGCGATCGAACTCGATCCCGGCGACGACCGGGCGGTGGCCGTGCTGCGCGAGTATGTCCGTCGATGGGGGTGGGAGATCGGTCGATTCCTGCCGTCCCCGCTGTCGGCCGATTCCGCTGACGCCGACTTCCGTTCGGCGCTCGACACCGTCCCGGTGTTCGCCGTCATCCCGTCAGGCACCGCCGCATCGGCATGAGTCTGGTGCGCCGTCGCGCCACGTTCGGGTCTGCGCGACCCTTCTCTACGATCATGTGAGTGATCGTCGCCGGCCCCACCTCCACCGCGCGATGGGTGCTGCACATCGACATGGATGCCTTCTTCGCCTCGGTCGAGCAGCTCACCAAACCCACGTTGCGTGGCCGGCCCGTTCTCGTGGGTGGGACGGGTGGCCGTGGGGTGGTGGCCGGAGCCAGCTATGAGGCCAGGGTCTTCGGTGCGCGCTCGGCGATGCCGATGCACCAGGCGCGTCGACTGGTGGGGGTCGGGGCCGTAGTGGTACCGCCGCGCGGCGAGGTCTACCACGTGGTGAGTCGGCGGGTCTTCGGCGTCATCCGATCGTTCGTTCCGGTGCTGGAGACACTGTCGTTCGACGAGGCGTTCGCCGAGCCCGAGGTGCTTCACGGCGCCGGGCGCGAGGAGGCCATCGCCTTCGCCGAGGAACTGCGCGAAGCGGTGCGCCGCGACACCGGCCTGGCGGCATCGGTGGGACTCGGCGGCGGCAAACAGATTGCGAAGATCGCCTCGGGGATGGCCAAACCCGACGGTGTGGTGGCGGTGGACCCGGGCACCGACCGGAGTTTTCTCGCGCCGCTGCCGGTGCGGAAGTTGTGGGGGATCGGACCGGTGGCCGGTGATCGTCTGCAACGACTGGGGATCGAGACCATCGGGCAGCTCGCGGCGCTGTCGGACCCGGAGGTGGCCTCGGTGCTCGGGGCCACGGTGGGCCCGGCGTTGCATCAGCTGGCCAACGGGATCGACAATCGTCCGGTCGCCGAACGCGCACAGGCCAAACAGATCAGCGCCGAATCGACCTTCGCCGACGACCTCACCACCATGGCGCAGTTGCATCCCGCGATCGTGGCCGCGGCATCGTCGGCGCATCGACGTCTGCTCGCCGATGGTCGTGCGGCGCGCACCGTGGTCCTCAAACTGAAGAAGTCCGACATGTCGGTTCTCACCCGGTCGGCGACTCTCGCCGCGGCAACGATCGAACTCCCGGTCCTGACCGCAGCAGCCGCCCGGCTCGCGCTCGACCCGCTCGACATCGGTCCCGTTCGCCTTGTGGGAGTGGGCTTCACGGGTCTGTCGGCCGACCAGCAGCTCGATCTGTTCGCGCCGGTGGGCGACGTGGACGCCCGGGCCGCTGAGCGTGCCGGGGTCGGATCCGGTGCGGACGCCTCCGATGCCGGCAGTGGTAAACCAGACGACAGTGGGAAACCAGGCGACAGCGGGAAACCAGACGACAGCGGGCAGCGCGGCGAGCACGGATACCGGGATGATTCCGCTCGCGTCGACCTGTCGTCTGTGCAGAAGGGCGACCCCCGCACCGACGCCCTGCGGGCCGGCCGCGATGTCCGCCATCCCGAGTTCGGGCACGGATGGGTGCAGGGGAGCGGACACGGCGTCGTGACGGTGCGCTTCGAGACCCGACTGACCGGACCGGGGCCGGTGCGCACATTCCCGGTGGGGACCAGTGAATTGACGGTCGCGGACCCGCTCGCGAGCCTGGACTGGCCGCCCGAGCACCTGCGCCCCGACGACGAGGACGGCGCGCGCGAGGAGACCGGCGAGGTCGAGTCGACCGAGGGCCGACAACTCCTCGACGATCCGCCCTCGTCATGACGGCCGTCAACTGTCCTCAGTCCCGTCCATCGAATCACTCAGTCGGTGGTCTGCGAGGCGCTCTCGATGAACTCGGCGATCTCCGCCACATCGGCGCCTCGCGACAGCAGATCCATCAGCAGGATGCGTAGTTGCGGGGGACGCAGCCACGGCGACAGGATCGCTCCGGCGGCAACGAGATCCACTGCGCCGCCGCCACCGCCGTACACCGCCTCGACTTCCCCGAACGGCAGCCGCGTGGACACCACCACCGGCACCGAGCCCGCGGTCAGCTCCCGCACCACGTCGGTCACCCGCGCATGGGAGTTGCCCGAGCCGGTGCCGGCCAGCACCATTCCGTAGCGCGAGCCGAACCTGTCGCGCCCGCGTTCGGCGACGGCGGTGAGCAGACCGGCGTCGATCGCCGGATAGAGCGAGACGATGTCGGCCCCGGCCGATGCCAACTCGGCCGCGTCGCGCCGTGGTAGCGGTCGGCGCAGATGGGGGTTCACCGATCCGAATGCGTCCGCGTCGGTGGTCGAGACCTTGCCGATCCCGCGCGCAGGCAGTAGCCGGTCGCCGAATGCGACGAGAACGCCGCGCCCGCGGTTGGCCGGATCCGACACCGCCTCGAGTGCGGCGGACAGATTCGACGGCCCGTCGGCGTCGGGATGGTCAAAGGTGCGTTGAGCCCCGGTGAGGATCACCGGCCGCGGGTCGTCGTGGACCAGGTCGAGCAGCATCGCGCTCTCCTCGAGAGTGTCGGTCCCGTGGGTTACTACGATTCCGTCGATGTCGGGATCGTCGCGCAGAATCGCCGTGATCTCGCGGCGCAACAGGTCGAGCTGCGCCACGGTCACCGCCGAGCTGTCGACCGCATAGACCTCGTGGGTGCGGATGCGGTCGATGTGCGTGGTGTGGTCGTGGGCGGCCTCGACGAGTTGCGCTCCGCTGCGGGTCGGGACCGCGCCGCCGGCCTCGGACGTGCTCGCGATGGTGCCGCCGGTGCTCACGACGACGATCTGTCCGCTGTTCATGGCCGATAGCGTGCTGGTGGCAGGGCAGCCGGGTCAACACAGGCGCCGGTGACACACAGGTGCCCGATTCCTTCGGCTTCCTTCGGTCTGCGCCCTCACAGCACCGCTAAGGTTGTCGTCGCGTGTGTCTGTCACCGGGTCGGTGACGATGCGGCTGGCATAGTGGTGTGGTTCCGGCACCCGGCGAGTGCGGGTGTCATGACCCTGATGGGTCGGTGCGCTCGACCATGGGCGACCGGTCTGGGCCGGGCGACACCCGGGTCGACCGGCGAACACAGGACCCACCGTGAGAAGTACCGATAACCACCGGCCCCGGCTGCCCCGGGGCCCGAAAGAAGAGGACGGATTCGTGAAGGTAGCCAAGTTGGCCGTCGCTGGTATGGCCGTTGCCGCATTCCTGTCGGTCGCCGCATGTGGCAGCGACGACAACAGTGACAGCAGCAGTGACACGACCACCACGTCCGCGACGACCTCGGCTGCGGCCACGGGGACGGCCGCCGCCGGCGACGAGGCCGGTGTCACTGACTCGTCCACGCCGCCGACCGCCGCGACACTGGACGCGATGCTGCAGAAGGCCATCGATCCCAACGTGCCCGCGACGGACAAGACCCAGCTCGTCGAGGGGTCCGAGGCCGATCCGCAGCTGTTCGACAAGCTGGTGCAGGCCAAGCAGGACAACCCGGGTGTGACCTACAAGATCATCCCGCCGGTGGTGTCCTCGGGCGCCAACCAGGCCACGGCCAAGGTGCGCGTCCAGCTGCCCAACAACCCGGTGCAGAACGTCGACGCATCGATCGTCTTCACCGACGGCCGATGGAAGCTGTCCAAGAACACCATCTGCCCGCTGCTGCAGGCCAACAACATCAACAGCGCCATGTGCCCGGCGAGCAGCTGATAACCCGTCTGGGATGATGGTCAGGTGAGTGAACGGTCGACGGTGTCGGGATCGGGCAACGATGTGGGAGTCCACGACGACGCGGGTGAGGGTTCCGGCGAAGGCGCGCACGCGCGCCGCCGGGTCCGCCCCGTCGTCGCATTGCTCGTCGTCGCACTGATCATCCTGGTCGCCGACATCGTCACCAAGACGATCGTCGTGGCCACCATCGATCCGATGCACCCGGTGTCGATCATCGGCGACACGGTCACCTTCACTCTGATCCGCAACAGCGGCGCGGCCTTCTCCATGGCCACGGGATACACCTGGATCCTGACGCTGGTGGCGGTGGCCGTGGTCATCGGCATCGTCCGCTTCAGCAAACGTCTGCGGTCGGGGTGGTGGGCGCTGGGCCTGGGTCTGGTGCTCGGCGGTGCGATGGGCAATCTCGTCGATCGGCTCTTCCGTTCGCCCGGACCCTTGCGCGGACACGTCGTGGACTTCATCTCGGTCGGCTGGTGGCCGGTGTTCAACGTCGCCGACTCGGCCGTGGTGTGCGGCGCGATCCTGATGGTGATCCTCACACTGTTCGGTGTGGACATCGACGGTCGCAGTCATGGTGGCCCCGGCGAGCACGACCCCGGCGACGGCGGCCCCGGTGAGCACGACCCCGGCGAGGATGCCCCCGACGCACGGGGCGCGCAGGGCACCTCCGGCAAGGATTCGCCGGATGCGTGAGAGCCGTGCGATGCCCGTCCCCGACGGCGTGGACGGCCTGCGCGTGGATGCAGGCGTGTCGCGCATCCTCGGCCTGTCGCGCACGATCGTCGCCACGCTCGCCGAGAGTGGTGACGTCACGCTCGACGGGGTGGCGGTGGGTAAATCCGAACGCCTCACCGCAGGCAGCTGGCTGGAGGTGATCCTGCCCGAGCCGGCTCGTCCGCTCGAGATCGAGGCTCAGCCCGTCGAGGGTATGGACGTGATCTACAGCGACGCCGACATCATCGTCGTCGACAAGCCGGCCGGCGTCGCCGCACATCCCTCGCAGGGGTGGACCGGCCCGACGGTCATCGGCGGACTGGCGGCCGCAGGATTTCGCATCTCCACCTCCGGCCCACCCGAACGCAAGGGCATCGTGCAACGCCTCGACGTGGGGACCTCCGGCGTCATGGTGGTGGCCGCATCCGAACGTGCCTACACCCTGCTGAAACGGGCGTTCAAGTACCGCACGGTCGACAAGCGCTACCACGCACTGGTGCAGGGACACCTGGATCCGCCGCTCGGCACGATCGACGCACCGATCGGACGCAGTCCGGGCAACGACTGGAAGTTCGCGGTCACCTCGTCGGGCAAACCCAGCGTGACCCACTACGACACGGTCGAGATGTTCGCCTCGGGCAGTCTGCTGGATGTCCATCTGGAAACCGGTCGTACCCACCAGATCCGGGTCCACTTCTCCGCACTGCATCATCCGTGCTGCGGTGACCTCACCTACGGTGCCGACCCTGTACTCGCCGACCGGCTGGGTCTGCAGCGGCAGTGGCTGCACGCTCGGTCGCTGGGATTCGCTCATCCGGCCGACGGACGCCACGTCGAGTTCACGAGCCCCTATCCCGACGACCTGCAGCGAGCTCTGGACATCCTGCGCGCCCAGTGAGGATCGACAGGTCCGCGGCGCGCGCATCGGTTGCCGCGGTCGCCGTGGTGGCGGTGATCGCCCTGCTCTGCGCCGGGATCTACGCGCTGGGTGTGGCGAATCCCGCGACGCGGGTACCGGTCACCTCCGATGTCGCGGGACCTTTCGATGGGGAGCCGTCGGCGCACTATGCCCAGCGGACCCGTGCGCAGCTCGACGCACTCGACCGTGGCGACGACCGGCCGCGCTGGGCGCTGGTCGCCTTCGATCGCCATCTCAGTGATCGCCAGACCCTGTCGGTGGTGGCTTCGACCGGAAGCGGTCGGCATGCGCTCGTGCTCCGGCAGGTCGCGCTGCATGTGCCGCTGACCGACGTCCGCACACCCACCGAGGTCCAGCCGTCGGCGACAGGGGAGGGCGGCCTCGTCACGGCCCGGATCCGTGCGGCCGACCGGATCCTCGGCCGCGCGCAGGGGCTGGATGCGTCCCAGCGCCGTGCCGTCGATGTCGCTGCGTTCAGCGCAGCCCACCTCACCTCGGGATGTGCATGTGTCATCGGTGTGGTGGTGCGCGGTGTCCCGGATGCCTTCGTCGCGCTCGCCGGGCAACCCGACGTGTTCTCCGTGGAGGCGATGCCCCCCGACGCCAATTCGACCTTCGCCGTGCGGGTTCCGATCCCGGGATATGCTGGCGGTTACGGCACCGAACCCGACACCGGTGCGGTGCCATCGAGTTCCACAGAACGGTATCCGTCATGAACGAGTCAGCGCCGCAGTCGATCTCGGGCTACCAGATTGAGTCGGTGATCGGCAGTGGCGGGATGGGAACGGTTTATCTGGCGCGGCATCGGGCACTGCCGCGCTACGTCGCGCTGAAAGTACTCGACACCCAGGCGGGCGCATCCGCCTCGGCGCGTGCGCGATTCGGCCGCGAGGCGCGGCTGGCGGCGGCACTGTCGCATCCACACATCGTGCGTGTGCTCGATGCTTCTGTTGACGGGACGTCTGTCGATGGGACCTCGCCCGGCAGCCCCGCAGACGCCTCCGCACCCCTGTGGATCGCGATGCAGTACGTACCCGGTACCGACGCTGCCGCCGAGATCGGCGCCGCCGGCGGGACCGGCCTGGATCCACGTCACGTCGCGACGGTGATCACGGCGGTCGCCTCCGCACTCGACCACGCCCACCGGCAGGGAATGCTGCATCGTGACGTCAAGCCGGCCAACATCCTCATCTCGTCCGAGGACGACCGCGTACTGCTCACCGACTTCGGGGTCGCGCGCCTGATGGACGATCCGGTGACGATGAGTACCTCCAACACCATGTTCGTCAGCCTCGCCTACGCCGCACCCGAACGTCTGCGCGGCGATCCCAGCGACGGGCGCGCCGACCAGTACTCGTTGGCCGCCACAGCTTTTCACATGCTCGCCGGTGCCCCGCCGTTTCGGCGTGAGACAGTCGCGGCGATGCTCATGGCACATCTGGCCGACGAGGTGTCCTCGGTGGCAGCGATCGGCGGATCGCCGGCGCTCGCGCAGAGCGCCGACATCGCACGTGTCGACGAGGTGCTGGCACGAGGACTGGCCAAAGACCCCGCGCAGCGGTACGTCGATTGCAGCCAGTTCGCCGCGGCACTCGCACGGGCCCTCGGACAGCCCTACCGGTCGGCGGCGGTGCCGTCACAGCCCGGTCTCGATGCCGGCGAGTACAGGCAGGTGATCCCGCCGGCACGGCCACACACCCGCGACGGCGTAGCTTCGCACACAGCCATACCCGGCCCCGCCCAACCCAGGCAGTTCGCTTCGGCGCCGTCACCGGTGACCGGTGCGGCCGCACCCCCTCATCGGCTCGGCTCGGCACGGGTGTGGCGAGCGGTCTTCTTCGCCACCCTGGCGATCTGCATCGTCATCGTCGCAGTGGTTCTCGCCCTGGGGTGACTACCGGGCGTGGTCAGACCCCGGCACACCGGACAGCTGATGCAGTCGTGCGTCGGTGCCGAGTTCGATCACCGTCGCCGGACCGATCCGGTTCAGAAATGCGTGGTCGTGGCTGACCACCAGGAGTGCGCCGCGGTAGGCGTCGAGCGCTTCGGCGAGTTGATCGACGCTGGTGATGTCGAGGTTGTTCGTCGGCTCGTCGAGGATCAGCAGCTTCGGCGGCGGATCGGCGAGCAGAAGTCGCGCGATGCTCACCCGAAAGCGTTCGCCGCCGGAGAGCGTCGCGACGGGTCGCTCGACCATGTCGCCCCGTAACAGGAGCCGCGCGAGCTGATTGCGGATCGTGGCGCGCGAGCTGTCCGGAGCCGCGCCGGCGACGTTGTCGATCGCCGAGGCGGTGTCGTCGAGAATGTCGAGGCGCTGCGGCAGATAGCCCACCCGGTCGGTGAGCAGGCGCCCTGTGGGCCTGGTCTCGTCGGTGCCCTTCCCATGGATGAGTTGTTCGAGGAGCGCCGATTTCCCGCTGCCGTTGGCGCCGACGAGTGCCACTCGTTCGGGTCCGGCTATCACCACGGTGTGATCGGCGTCGGTGAGTTCAGCCAGTCGACGTCCCCGTGGCACATCCGGGTCGGGCAGCTCGAGGTGGATGTGCTCGTCGTCGCGTACTCGTGCGCCGGCGACGTCAACGGCCTTCTGCGCGGCGATGATCCGACGTTCGTGCGTGGAACGCATGGCGCCGGCAGACACCTGCGCAGACGCTGCGCGCCTGCCGGCAAGGATCTTCGGGATGCCCCCGTCACGTTGTGTCTTCTTTCCCTTCTGCTTGCGTCGGGCGAGCGTCGTCTCGGCCTCGATCCGCTGACGCTTCTCGACCTTGAGGATCTGTTGTGCTGATCGGGCGGCCTGCTCGGCGGCCGCCTGTTCCACGTCGAGACTCGATCTCCAGGCGCTGTAGGAGCCGCCGAACACCGTGAGTCCGCCGTCGTACAGCTCGGCGGTGGCGTCCATGTGTTCGAGCAGGGCGAGGTCGTGGCTGACGACGATCAACGCGCCCGGCCACTCATCGACGAGGTCCACGAGGGTCGCGCGCGTGTCGCGGTCGAGGTTGTTGGTCGGCTCGTCGAGCAGTGTGATCGGAGTTGCCCGCAGCTGCAGTCCGGTGACCGCGATGAGAACGGCCTCGCCGCCGGAGATCTCGTCGACGCATCGATCGAGCCCGATGTGGTCCAGACCGATCCGACCCAAGGCTGCGACAGCGCGGGCGCGCATGTCCCAGTCGTCGCCGACGGTCTCGAAATGGGTCGGGTCAGGGTCGCCGGACTCGATGGCAGTCAGTGCGTCGAGAATCGCGTCGACGCCCAACAGCCCGGCAACGGTGGTGTGGTGGTCACGGATGAGTGTCTGAGGCAGGTACCCCACCTCGCCGACCGTGTCGAGATGGCCGGTGGTGGGTGCCAGTTCGCCGGCGATCAGCCGCAGCAGTGTCGACTTGCCGGCACCGTTACCGCCGACGAGTCCTGACCTGGCTGCGGTGAAGGTTCCGTCGAGCCGGTCGAGGGCCACAGTGCCGTCTGGCCACTCGAAGCTCAGATCCGACAGGGTGACAACAGGTTTCGAGGTACTGGTGGCGGCGGCTGGGGTGGACTGATGTGGGACCCCCGACGTCGAGGATGTCTGCGGTGAATGCGAGGGGGGTGAATGCGAGGGCGGTGGATGCGAGGGCGGTGAATGCGAGGGCATGGTCGAGTTCTCCCGAGTCGCCCCGGTCGATCTGTTCGGGCGGGACGTGAGTTGCTGTGCTGGATCGTCGGCGATGAGACGGAGGATCCGACCGCTCGCGACCGCGCGGTGAACTCACGCGCGAGTCGGTTGTCGCTGTCGGTCGGCGCTGCCTGTTGTGACGCTGCCTGTCGTCACGGGGCCCGGCCCGTCTCGATCAACTCCACACACGACGACAGTAGCTCCGCTGGTGACAGATCACCACCGAGTTCTCCGGTGATCGACTCACGACGGCAGGGACTAACGGGACCCACGTGTCGGTTGTGGATGTTGTGAAGCAAGTGATCGACCGCCGGCGGCGTTTGCTGCGAAGGGCTGTCCGAGGGTCGATCTAGACTGAGTGCTCCGATGTACGCGCGGTTCCGGTCGAGGGCCGACGCCGGTCTCGGGATAGTGGTCGTGAACTGGTCGGGGGCTCGGACCCGGCAGGATAGGGGTGGACGCGGTGTCTGATGGTCGGTCGAGCTCCACCGGGTCGTTCGTGCATCTGCACAACCACACCGAGTACTCGATGCTCGACGGTGCGGCTAAGGTGGCCCCGTTGTTCGCCGAGGCCAAGCGGCTGGGTATGCCGGCCATCGGTATGACCGACCACGGCAACATGTTCGGTGCCAGCGAGTTCTACAACGTCGCCAAGAAGAACGAGATCAAGCCGATCATCGGCATCGAGGCCTACATCGCCCCCGCATCGCGGTTCGAGACCAAGCGCATCACCTGGGGTACCCGCGACCAGAAGTCCGACGACGTCTCCGGCTCGGGTTCCTACACCCACATGACGATGGTCGCCGAGAACGCGACCGGCCTGCGCAACCTGTTCCGGTTGTCCTCGCTGGCCTCCATCGAAGGGCAGCTCGGCAAGTGGGCGCGTATGGACGCCGAGATCATCGCCGCCCATGCCGAGGGCATCATCGCCACCACCGGCTGCCCCTCCGGCGAGGTGCAGACGCGACTGCGGCTCGGTCATGACCGTGAGGCACTCGAGGCCGCCGCGAAGTGGCAGGACATCTTCGGCAAAGACAACTTCTATCTCGAGCTCATGGAACACGGGATCGAGATCGAATCCCGCGTGCGTGACGGACTGCTGGAGATCGGGCGCAAACTCGGCATCAAACCGCTGGCCACCAACGACTGCCACTACGTGGCTCAGGGCGACTCCTCCAATCACGAGGCGCTGCTGTGTATCCAGACCGGCAAGACGCTCTCGGATCCCACCCGCTTCAAATTCGACGGCAACGGGTACTTCCTCAAGTCCGCCGAGGAGATGCGCGAGCTGTGGGATCGGGAGGTTCCCGGCGCCTGTGATTCCACTCTCGAGATCGCCGAGCGGGTCCAGCCCTACGACGACGTGTTCACCCACCGCGACCGGATGCCGATCTTCCCGGTTCCAGACGGCGAGACGCAGGATTCGTGGCTGCGTCGTGAGGTCGACAGCGGACTGACCCGCCGGTTCCCCGACGGCCCGGTACCCGACGATTACCGCAAGCGCGCCGACTACGAGCTCGGCGTGATCATTCAGATGGGGTTCCCCGCCTACTTCCTGGTGGTCGGCGATCTCATCCGGCACGCTCTCGAGGTGGGGATCCGGGTGGGTCCAGGCCGCGGGTCGGCGGCCGGCTCGCTGGTCGCATGGGCGCTGGGCATCACCAACATCGACCCGATCCCGCACGGGCTGCTGTTCGAGCGATTCCTCAACCCCGAGCGTGTGTCGATGCCCGATATCGACATCGACTTCGACGATCGCCGACGTGGTGAGATGGTGCGATATGCCAGTGAACGCTGGGGTGTCGACAAGGTCGCCCAGGTCATCACCTTCGGCACCATCAAGACGAAGGCCGCGATCAAGGACTCCGCGCGCGTCCAGTTCGGCCAGCCCGGTTACGCGATCGCCGACAAGATCACCAAGGCCCTGCCGCCGCCCATCATGGCCAAGGACATCCCGCTCTCGGGGATCATGAACCCCGAGCACGAGCGGTACGGCGAGGCCGCCGAGGTGCGCACCCTTATCGAGACCGATCCCGACGTCAAGCGGATCTACGACACCGCGCGCGGTCTGGAGGGACTGATCCGCAACGCCGGTGTGCACGCCTGCGCGGTCATCATGTCGTGCGAGCCGCTCACCGACGCGATCCCGGTGTGGAAGCGCGCGCAGGACGGCGCCATCATCACCGGCTGGGATTACCCGTCGTGTGAGGCCATCGGGCTGTTGAAGATGGACTTCCTGGGTCTGCGCAACCTGACCGTCATCGGCGATGCGATCGACAACATCAAGGCCAACCGCGGGATCGACCTCGACCTCGACACCGCGCCCCTCGACGACGCGAAAACCTACGAGCTGCTCGCCCGCGGTGACACACTCGGCGTGTTCCAGCTCGACGGTGGGGCGATGCGAGAATTGCTCAAACGCATGCAGCCCACCGGTTTCGAAGACATCGTCGCCGTGCTCGCGCTCTACCGGCCCGGTCCGATGGGTATGAACGCCCACAACGATTACGCCGACCGCAAGAACGGTCGCCAAGCGGTCAAGCCGATCCATCCGGAGCTCGAGGAGCCGCTCAAGGAGATCCTCGCCGACACCTACGGTCTGATCGTCTACCAAGAGCAGATCATGCAGATCGCCCAGAAGGTCGCCGGATACTCGCTCGGTCGAGCAGACATCCTCCGGCGCGCGATGGGTAAGAAGAAGGCCGAGGTCCTCGCCGCCGAGTTCGAGGGCTTCGAGGCCGGTATGAAGAGCAACGGGTTCTCCTCGGCGGCGATCAAGGCACTGTGGGACACCATCCTTCCGTTCGCCGGATATGCGTTCAACAAGTCGCACGCCGCCGGATACGGGCTGGTGTCGTTCTGGACCGCCTATCTCAAGGCGAATTATCCGGCCGAGTACATGGCCGGCCTGCTCACCTCGGTCGGCGACGACAAGGACAAGGCCGCCATCTATCTCGCGGACTGCCGCAAGATGGGGATCACCGTGCTGCCGCCGGATGTCAACGAGTCGGCGCACAACTTCGCCGCCGTCGGCACCGACATCCGTTTCGGCCTCGCCGCGGTGCGCAACGTCGGACACAACGTGGTCTCGTCGATCATCGCCGCTCGTGAGGAGCGAGGGAAGTTCATCAGCTTCTCTGATTACCTGTCGAAGATCGACGTGACCGCTTGCAACAAGAAGGTCACCGAATCCCTCATCAAGGCAGGCGGTTTCGACTCGCTCGGCCATCCGCGCAAGGGACTGTTCATCACCCACGTCGACGCCATCGATGCGGTGTTGTCGACGAAGAAGGCCGAGGCGGTCGGTCAGTTCGATCTCTTCGGCGGTGGCGACGACGGCGGCTCGGCCGACGGCGGGTCGGATGTGTTCGCGGTGCCGATCCCGGAAGAGAACTGGGAGACCAAACACCAGCTCGCCCTGGAGCGAGAGATGTTGGGGCTCTACGTATCCGGGCATCCGCTCGCCGGTGTGGAACACGTGATCTCCGCGCAGACCGACACCTCGATCACCACGCTGCTCGAGGGCAACATCTCCGACGGCGCGCAGATCACCATCGGCGGCATCATCTCTTCGGTCACCCGCCGGGTGAACAAGAAGGGTGAACCATATGCGGTGGTCACCCTCGAGGACATGGTCGGCGGGGTGGAAGTCTACTTCTTCCCCCGCGCATTCCAGGCGTTCGGAATGGACATCGTCGCCGACGCGGTGGTGCTCATCAAGGCGCGCATCAACATGCGCGACGACTCGATGATGATCAGCGCCAACGATCTTGCGGTGCCCGATCTCTCGGCCGTCGGCACCGCGAAGCCGGTGTCGCTGACCATGCCGACGCGCCTGTGTACCCGCGACCGTGTGTCAGCGCTCAAGCAAGTCTTGTCGCGTCATCCCGGCACGTCAGATGTCCACGTGCGGCTGATCAGCGGCGACAAGGCCACGCTGTTGCGCCTCGACGACGGGCTGCGGGTCACGCCGAGTTCGGCACTCATGGGGGATCTGAAGGCGCTGCTCGGACCGAGCTGTCTGGGCTGACGCTTCAGATGCGGCTCACGGAATGTCAATGCCTGGTGGGAGTGCTGGCGCGCTGTCGAGCACAATCTCGAATCGCAAACCCGGATACCTATTTCACAGGGCGACAGTTCGAGGCTTGCTCCACCTTCCCCCTGAGCCCCCACCTTCCCCCTGAGCATGAGCTATCACGAACTCACGGAAATGTTCATGGAAGGCGTACCACGCCCCCGCTCGGATACTCCTCGGCCGCGCAGCACGGGCTGTACGACCCGGACGAGCGGACTGTATCGCGAACCCGATCACCGAACGGCGTTGCGAGTGAGGGCAGTAGTAAACAAGTGCAGCATTGTCAGAGGCGGATCACCGACGACGATGACGGGCGCGCTGGGTGAGCCAGACCGCGACGCTGGCGATGGTGGCCACCCACACGGCCGCGACCGCCGAGGTGGTGCCAACGCCGACGGCAAGACCAACGACGAGGAATGTCATCAGCGCCTGCAGCTTGTAGAGCGGCCAGGCCACTCCGGCTATCTCGACCGAATGCGTGCGTGCACGGGCAGAACCGGAACCGTAGTCGTGAGTGGTAACGCTCATCGAGACACCCCTGCCAGTTGTTCACGCTGTGGGTTCAGGGTAGCTGGCCGGAGAAGTTCGGGCAACCGAAACCTGTCCCCAGGGTTGCCTCATCTCAGTGGTGGTTGACTGGTGGCATGACTGAATCGACGTATGAGCCGAGCCCCTCCGAGTGGGTCCGCGAGCAGGTGGAGAAGTTCGAATCGTCCAACGGCGCCGAGGGCAACGAAATGCGGGGTATGCCGATCGTGGTGCTGACGATGACGGGCGCGAAGTCGGGCAAGATTCGCAAGGTGCCGCTCATGCGGGTCGAACACGACGGCGAGTATGCGGCGGTCGCGTCCAAGGGCGGGGCACCGGAGAACCCGGTCTGGTACAACAACCTCATCGCGAATCCGGAGCTCGAACTGCAGGACGGTGCGGTCAAGAAGACCTACACCGCCCACATCGTCACCGGTTCGCAGCGTCAGGAATGGTGGGACCGCGCGGTTGCCGCCTTCCCCGATTACGCCGACTATGCGACGAAGACCGATCGGGAGATCCCGGTCTTCGTTCTCACCCCGAAGAGCTGATCATCTGCCCCGGTGGCAGACTTGACGGGTGAGTGTTTCCACAGATCAGTCGAATCCCCGCCGCACCGATGACACCGCGTCCGCCGCCGAGAACCTCTCGGCCGAGCTGACCGTTGCCGATATTCGCGATGCCGTCGGGCGAATTTCGGAGGTCGTGGAACGCACGCCGCTGCAGTTGTGTGAGCGGCTGTCCGCGCAGACCGGCGCCAACGTCTACCTCAAGCGCGAGGATCTGCAGCGCGTGCGGTCCTACAAGATCCGCGGTGCCTACAACGTGATGGCGCAGCTGACCGAGTCCGAACGTGCCGCAGGTGTGGTCGCCGCGAGTGCAGGCAACCACGCGCAAGGGGTGGCCTACGCCTGCCGAGCAATGCAGATTTCCGGTCGCATCTATGTGCCCACCCGCACGCCCAAGCAGAAACGTGATCGGATCCGTTGGCACGGAGGCGATTTCGTCGAGCTCATCGCGGTCGGCGACACCTACGATGCGGCCGCCGCAGCTGCACAAGCCGACGTTCTCCAGACCGGCGCCACGTGGATTCACGCCTTCGACGACCCCCGCACGGTCGCCGGACAGGGAACCATCGCCGCGGAGATCGTCGACCAACTCGGGGGTTCCCCCGATCTCCTCGTGGCACCCGTCGGTGGCGGCGGCTGCCTGGCCGGCATGTCGGTGTACATGCGCGGACTCTCCGACGATGTGCGCATCGTCGGGGTGGAGCCCTCCGGGGCGCGCTCCCTGGCCGCCGCGCTCGAGGCGGGTGAGCCGGTCACTCTCGACGAGATCGATCCCTTCGTCGACGGTGCGGCCGTCGCCCGGATCGGCGGACTGGGCTACCGGGTGATGTCGGGACTCGGCGCCCAGGTCGGATCCGGGCGCGTGTCCACGGCTGCACCCACAACCACGGTGATCACCCACGCCGACGAGGGTGCGGTGTGTTCGGCGATGCTCGAGCTCTACCAGAACGAGGGCATCATCGCCGAGCCGGCGGGTGCGCTGGCCACCGCCGCTCTGGAGGATCTCGACATCGAGCCCGGTTCGACGGTCGTGTTGCTGCTCTCGGGCGGTAACAACGACGTGTCCCGATACGGTGAGGTCATCGAGCGCTCGCTCGTGCATCGCGGCCTCAAGCACTACTTCCTGGTCGCCTTCCCACAGGAACCCGGTGCGCTGCGTCGCTTCCTCGACGAGGTCCTCGGACCCGACGACGATGTGACGTTGTTCGAATACGTCAAGCGCAACAACCGGGAGACCGGTGAGGCGCTGGTCGGTATCGAACTCGGCGACCAGGGCGACCTTGACCCGCTGCTCGACCGTATGGCGCACTCCCGGCTGGACTGCGAGCGGCTGGAGCCGGGTTCACCGGCATATCGGTATTTGATCTAGTCGATGACCCCGGCTAGCGGGGTGCGCAGCACGACCGCGATCGGGTGACGCGCGGACGGGACGCAGACCGTCTCAGCGTGCGGCGCTACCGACAGTGACGTCGGACATGGCCTCGGCGATCAATCGATGAGACTCCAGGCGCGCGTCCTGCTCGGCGACCATCGAACTGATCATCACCCCGTCGGCGCCGGTCATCTCGACCACGCTCTGCAGTCCGTCGCGCACCGTGTCGGGACCCCCGATGATCCAGGCCGACGAACTCGGCTGTAGCGCGCCGAGTGCCAGCGGATCCAGCCGCACCTCGGCCGCCTCGGCCGACGGAAGATAACGACCAGGGTTTCCGGTGCGCAGACGGGCCATCGCCACATGCTGTGGGCCGGACAGGTACTGCGCCGTGGCGTCGTCGGGGCCGGCGAACACGGTGACGGTGATCATCGCGTGCGGACGATCCAAGTACTCACTCGGCCGGAAGTTGTCGCGATAGGCGGCCATCGCCGGCATCGTCGCCTGCGGGGCGAAGTGGCGCGCAAAGGCGAACGGCAACCCGAGAATGGCGGCCAATTGTGCGCTGTACGTGGAGGAACCGAGCAACCAGATCTCCGGCGCGGCACCGTATCCGGGGGTGGCGGTGATCGCCGCGTACGGATGATCGTCGGGGAATCCGCCGGTGAAGTACGCACGCAGTTCGGCGAGTTCACGCGGGAAGTCCTCGGCCGCGTTCCCGCCGCGCAGCCGACGCAGCGCATGGGTGGCGACCTGGTCGCTGCCCGGGGCACGCCCGATCCCCAGATCGATACGTGGGCCGAACAGTGCTTCGAGTGTGCCGAACTGCTCGGCGATGGCCAGCGGGGCGTGGTTGGGGAGCATGACTCCGCCCGACCCGACGCGGATGGTCGAGGTCGCCGCTGCGACCTGCCCGATCATCACCGAGGTGGCCGCACTGGCGATTCCGGGCATCGAGTGGTGCTCGGCGAGCCAGAAGCGGGTGTACCCCAACCGCTCGGTGGCCTGGGCGAGTTCGATCGTGTTGCGCAATGCCGTGGTCACCGGCGCGGTGTCGGTCGGATCGTGCTCGGCCGGGGCGACGACGGGGGACAGATCCAGAACGGAATAAGGCACAGACATGCCCAGTTCAACGCGCCGAGAGCACCGGGCTATTCCGAGTCGAGGCTGTCACGGCCGGTGCCAGACCCCTGCTAGGCCACGATGCGCCCGACCGCGACGTTGTGACCGCCGAGAGCGGTGCCCTCGGGAGTGTCAGCGATCAGGGCGTAGCTGAGCACCGGTGCGATGTGGAGCGGAACAGTTGTCGCGGTGTCGCCGAACGAACACAGCACGGCCATCGTGCCCCGCTTCATCACCAGCCACCCGGCGTCGGGGTCGACGTCCACCGATATGGAATCGAACGTGTCGGCGGCGAATTCGGGAGTCGTCTTACGCAGTTCGATCAATGCCGTGTAGAACTCCAGGATCTCGCGGTGCGGATTCACGTCCAGTTCCGACCAGTCGAGTTTGGACCGGGTGAAGGTCTCGGGATCCTGCGGGTCGGGAATGTCCTCGGAGTTCCACCCGTGTGCGGCGAACTCCGACTTGCGGCCCTCGGCGGTGGCCTTCCCGAGTTCGGCCTCCGGATGGGAGGTGAAGAACTGGAAGGGCGTCGATGCGCCCCACTCCTCACCCATGAACAGCATCGCGGTGAACGGCGACAGCAGCACCAATGCGGCCTTCACGGCCAATTGCCCGGGCGTGAGGTAGGCACTCGGGCGATCGCCTAGTGCACGGTTGCCCACCTGATCGTGATCGCAGGTGTAGACCACCAGTGCCGAGGCGGGAGTGTGTTCGCGATCGATCGGCCGCCCATGTCTGCGACCTCGGAACGAGGAGTAGGTGAGCGCGTGGAAATAGCCCTCCTGCAAGACCTTCTGCAGTGCCTGCAATCCCTGGAAGTCGGCGTAGTACCCCTGCGTCTCACCGGACACGTTCACGTGGATGGCGTGGTGCACATCGTCGTTCCACTGGGCGGTGAGGCCGAATCCGCCGCGCTCGCGACCGGTGATCAGCTGCGGCGCGTTGAGATCGCTCTCCGCGATGAGTCCGAGCGGACGGCCGAGTTCGCGCGACAGCGCCTCGGTGCGGACCGCGAGTTCTTCGAGGATGTGCACCGCGGTGTGATCGACCAGTGCATGAACCGCATCGAGCCGCAGCGCGTCGATGTGGAACTCGCGGAACCAGCGCAGTGCGTTGTCGATGATGTAGGCACGGACCTCGTCGGAGTGCGCACCGTCCAGATTCGGCGTCTGCCCCCAGGAATTCGAGCCGTCGGACAGGTACGGCCCGAAGCGGGGCAAATAGTTGCCCGAGGGGCCGAGGTGGTTGTAGACCACATCGAGCACCACCCCCAGGCCGCGCGCGTGGCAGGCGTCGACGAAGCGCATGAGTCCGTCGGGTCCCCCGTAGGTCTCGTGCACGGCATACCAGTCGACCCCGTCGTATCCCCAGCCGTGTGTCCCGTTGAAGGCGTTGACGGGCATGATCTCCACCAGGTCGACACCCAGGGACACCAGGTGGTCCAGGCGCGCGATGGCGGCGTCGAACGTGCCCTCGGGCGTGAAGGTCCCGATGTGCAGTTCGTAGATCACCGAGCCCTGCACCGGCACACCCGCCCAGGACGAGTCCGTCCACACGGACTCATCCGGCGACCAGAACGCCGATGCCTCGTGTACGCCGTCGGGCTGTCGCGGCGAGCGCGGGTCGGGGAGGGCTTCGTCGCTAGCGTCGATACGAAATCCGTAGCGCCGCGCGCCTTCTGGCCGATTCGTCCGGAACCATTCATCGTCCTTGGTCATCTCGACGACGGTGGAGTCGTCGATGATGAGCTGTATGCGTTCGGCGTCGGGCGCCCAGACTGCGACGGGCTCGTGCGTGGTCACCACTACACGGTAGGGGTCCACCGCGCGACGCGCTCGATGCGCGCACTCGCACGCCCTCGCTCGTACCACTCATCCTGGGTGGTCAGTACCTGTTGTGGCACACTGGCTGCGTGAAGCCCACGCCGATGCTCCCGGATACCGAGATCGTGGAGGGTATCGAACCGAAGCACGAGCAGCTCAGGCATGTGCTGGAGAAGTACTGCACCGAGCAGCTCTCACCAGGTGACGTCTTGCCCAGCGAGCGCGCGCTGTGTGAGCAGTATGCGGTCAGCCGGATCACCGTACGCGAGGCCATCGGGCAGCTGGTCGCCGACGGGCTGCTCGTTCGGGTCCACGGCAAGGGCACCTTCGTTGCGGCGCATGAGGTCCGATCGCAACTGCATCTCGCCTCATTCCACGAGGACATGCGCAAACTCGGATTGACCCCGAGCACCGCGGTGCTGGCCGCCACCGAAGACACCCTGCCGGCCGACACTGCGCAGTTGCTGGGTCGATCGTTGGGCGACAAAGGCTTTCACATCCGACGGCTCCGGCTCGCGAACGGGCTCCCGATGTCGGTGGACGATTCGTGGCTTGACGGCGCACGCTTTCCCGGGCTGTTGCACCATGATCTGGGCTCATCACTCTATGAGCTGTTCGAGCGGGAATACGGGTGCGTGATCGATGAAGCCGAACAGACCGTGGGGGCGATCAGGGCCGACGCCGGGCTCGCCTCGGTCCTCGGTATCGCGATCGAGGATCCGATTCTGTCGTTCGACCGCACCTCGTCGAGCGACGGTGTGCCCGTGGAACATACGGTGTCGTACTACCGCGGCGACCGATACCGCGTGCAGATGTCGCTGCGCAATCGTGCCGGCTGATTGACAGCTCGGGTCGGACGACCCATTCTGGCTATACTGGTCATGACCTGACAGGCCATGTGTGACCGTGTCTCCCACCCGGAGGAAACCGATGACAACCACTGCCGCCCACCCCAGCAGCGGGCTGGCCGGCCTGCAGACGCTTCGCAGTCAGGACACCGCTGCACTGTTGTGGGGCAAGGTCGGCGACACCGACGCCCAACGGCTGGTGAACGTCGGCGTCCTCGGCGGTCGCCGGCCGGGGAGCCGGGCGTGAGCGGAATGGGTACGTCGCCACGCGACGACGAGCGCGACGACCTCGCCGATACGACGGTCCTGCGTGCGACGCTCGTCTCGGGCGGCATGGTGATCCCCGACGCGGTAGTGGAGACGGCCGGTGATCGGCTCGTCTACGCGGGGCCGGCGGCCGGGTACAGCGGTGCCACGATTGCGCGGCAGGACCTGCTGGTCATGCCGGGCTTGATCGACGTCCATTGTCACGGCGGTGGTGGCGCGGGTTTCCCGGACGGCGGGTCGTCGGCCGCGGCGACGGCTATCGCCTTCCACCGGCGGATGGGGACCACATCCATGCTGGGCAGTCTGGTGTCGGCGGCGCCGGACACCCTTCTCGACCGGATCGCGACACTGTCACCGCTGGTGCGAGCGGGTGAGCTCGGGGGAATCCATCTCGAGGGGCCGTTCATCGCCCGATCGCGCTGTGGTGCACAGGATCCCAGATACATCATCGACGCAGACCCGGGACTGCTCCGTGACCTGCTGGCTGCCGGAGGCGGTGCGATCAGGTCCATGACCATCGCGCCGGAGACCTCCCACTTCGCCGAAGCGGCGCAGATCCTGATCGACCACGATGTGGTTGTGAGCCTTGGGCATTCGAGCGCCGATCACGCCACCGCCCGGCGGGCGCTCGACGCCTGCATCGGCGGAACGGTCAGCGCCACACACCTGTTCAACGGGATGGAACCGATGCATCATCGGTCGCCGGGACTGGTCGCGGCCTGTCTGGCGGCTGCGGGCAGGGGTGAGCTCGTGGTCGAATTGGTCAGCGACGCTGTGCATCTCGACCCGGCGACGGTGGCCATGGTGTTCGACACCGTCGGACCCGACCAGATCGCTCTGGTCTCGGATGCGATGGCGGCCGCGGGGATGCCCGACGGGCACTACCGACTCGGGCCCGCACAGGTCACCGTCGACCGCGGTATCGCCCACCTGAGCGACTCCGGCGATCGGCCGGTGATCGCCGGGGGCACCTCGGTGATGCTCGACCTGGTTCGTACCGCGGTCGGCGGCGGAGTGGATGTGGCCGCTGCTGTCGCCTCGGCGACGCGCACACCGGCGCGGCTGGTCGGTATGTCCGACCGTGGTGTGCTGGCCGCAGGTATGCGGGCAGACTTGGTGGTGACCGGCCCGGATCTGGGGTTACGACACGTGATGCGCGACGGAAAGTGGGTGCAGTGATGGAGGTCATCATCGCCGATCGGCCGGAGAACGTGCTGGCCGACATCATCACCGACGTGGTGCGCAGTGGGCCGGCGACACTGGGGCTGGCCACCGGATCATCGCCGGTGGCGACCTATCGCGAGCTGATCCGCAGGCATACCGATGAGGGACTGTCGTTCGCCGATGTCCGCGCGGTGCTCCTCGACGAATACGTGGGCCTGGGGCCCGATCACCCGCAGTCCTATGCGCGTTTCATCAGGGAGCACCTCACCGATGCCATCGACATCGCTGAGGTGTATTCGCCGGAGGGGCTCAGCCGCGACCCCGACGCCGCCGCGGCCTCCTATGACGAGCTCATCGGCAAGGTCGGACCCGTCGACGTACAGATCCTCGGGATCGGGGCCAACGGGCACATCGGATTCAACGAACCGACGTCGTCGCTGTCGTCGCGGACTCGGGTGAAGACACTCACCGAACAGACGCGTGCCGACAACGCCCGCTTCTTCGACGATCGCGCCGAGGTGCCCTATCACGTCATCACCCAGGGGCTGGGAACCATCGGCGAGGCCCGGCGACTGGCGTTGGTGGCCACCGGTGTGGGCAAGGCCGCTGCGGTCGCGGCCGCGGTGGAGGGCCCGTTGTCGGCCATGTGTCCGGCCTCGGTTCTGCAGTGGCATCGGACCGCGACGGTGATCGTCGACGAGGCCGCGGCCTCGCGATTGACCAACAGCGACTACTACCGCTATGTCTACGCGCACAAGCCATCGCGTCCGCATCCCTGACCGCGGTCCGTTACGTGCTGTCACCGCGAGTGTGCAGCCTTGTGAGGTGGCGACAAGGGTGTGCGCACCGATGGTCCCGGGAGTGTGCTGAATCCACTGCATTCGGGGTCGATCGGCGCCGGAGTTCTGCCGTCACATGTGAGCAGTCATAGTTTTCGCGGATTTCGGGAGACGAAACGCGAGCGTCGCGCCGAACGTATGACAGACGGCTGACAAGCCCCCTCGGAATCACCGGAAATCCATCTCCCCGGCTGTACTCTCACACGCAAAGTGAGACGTACGTCATAGTCTTGGTTTCGGGGAAGGGTTCCATGTCGGTCAGTTCATCGTCGATCACCTCGGGCGCGGCGCCGTCGACGAAGTCGCCCCGTGGCTCGATCCGGCGATGGATCTCCGCTCACATCGGCGCATCCCTGACCACGATGGGCAGACAGCTCGCCCTTGGCGCCCACGCGCTGCGCGCCGGCATCGTCGACGTGTTCACGTGGCGATTCTCGTTCTCGGAGTTCATCAAACAGTGCGGTTTCATGGCCACCACATCGGTCTTGCCGACGCTGCTGGTCGCCATTCCGATCGGTGTCATCGTGTCCATCCAGGTGAGCAACATCGCCGGACAGATCGGCGCCAACTCCTTCTCCGGTGCGGCAACAGGTTTGGGTGTGGTGCGACAGGGCGCGCCGCTGGTCACCTCACTGCTCCTCGCCGGGGCGGTGGGATCGGCGATCGCCGCCGACCTGGGGTCGCGGACCATCCGCGAGGAGGTCGACGCGATGCGAGTGATGGGCGTCGACCCGGTCGAGCGACTGGTCGCCCCACGGCTTTTCGCCTGCGTGCTGGTGAGCTTCCTGCTCTGCGGCTTCGTCTGCTTCGTGGGATTCGTCACCGGTTATGTGTTCAACGTGTACTTCCAGGGCGGCACCCCGGGCAGCTACACCGGCACCTTCGCATCGTTCGCCTCCCCGTCGGATCTGGTCTTCGCACTGATCAAGGCCGTGATCTTCGGGGTCATCGTCGCGGTGGTGGCCTGTGACCGCGGTCTGAACGCCCAGGGTGGCCCGGCCGGCGTCGCGAACTCGGTCAATGCTGCGGTGGTCAACTCGGTGATCCTGCTGTTCGCGGTGAACGTGGTTCTCACGCAGGTGTTCGCGCTGATCGAACCCCCCAGGGTGGTGTGAGCGATGGTCGCCTCGCGCTACACCCCGCCACTGCTGCGGCCCCTCGGATGGGCGCGACAGGCCTTGCTGGCTCCGCGCGATCTGCTGGCGCGGATGGGTCATCAGATGACCTTCATGATCCGCAGCATCGCCGCGGTACCGCAGACCTTCCGGCACTACAGCTCGGAAGTCTGGCGGCTGCTCGCCGATGTCACCTGGGGCAACGGCGCGATCCTGGTGGGCGGCGGGACATTCGGTGTCATCATCCTGCTCGGCATCATGGGTGGGGCCACGGTGGGTATCGAGGGGTACACCGCACTCAACCTCCTCGGCATGGCGCCGGTGACCGGTGGCGTGTCGGCATTCGCCACCACCCGTGAGCTCGGACCACTGCTGGCCGCGACGGCGTTCACCGCGCAGTCCGGGTGCCGTTTCACCGCGCAGCTGGGATCGATGCGCATCAACGAGGAGATCGACGCACTCGAGTCGATCGCCATCCGTCCGTTGCCGTATCTGGTGACCACCCGGATGCTCGCGGCGACCATCGCGGTGGTGCCGCTGTACTCGGTGTCGTTGGCCGCCAACTATCTGTCGTGTCAGGTGATGTACCAGATCCAGAGCGGTTCGGGCAGAGGCGAATACCTGCACTACTTCTATCAGTTCGTCTCCTCACGCGATCTGCTGTTCTCGGTGCTCAAGGTGATTGTCTTCGTCATCCTCACCACCTTCGTGCAGTGCTATTACGGCTATTTCGCGGCGGGCGGACCCGAAGGTGTGGGCGTGGCCGCCGGCCGCGCGATACGTCTTGCGATCATTGTGATCGTCTTCGCGAATCTGGCCATGACACTGGTGTTCTGGGGCGCCGGACCCGGGATCAGGATCTCGGGGTAGGCGGCGATGGCACGACGACGTGGGGACCCGTCACTCAACGGATACGCGATGCGGGGGCTGGCCTGCCTGGTGGTCGCCGCAGTTGTGGTGACACTGCTCGTGATGAGATACCGCGGCGACTTCAGCGATCAGGTGAGGGTCGACGCGGCGCTCAATGACATCGGCGACGGCCTCACGTCGCATGCCGACGTTCGCTACAACGGCTACATCGTCGGGTCGGTCGACTCGGTGTCCCTCGATGTCGGCGCCGGCGAGGTGGCCACGGCGTCGACTCGCAAACTCGTCCACATGGACCTCGACCCGACACAGGCCAGGGGGATCCCGTCCAACGTCACCGCACGAACGGTGCCCGCCAACCTGTTCGGGGTCAACTCGGTGGAACTGATCGTGCCGACCCGACAGTCGGCCGAGCAGATCAGCTCCGGTCAGACTGTCCCGGCCGACGTCTCCGCCGAGACGATCGCGTTGCAGGATGCGCAGAATCAGCTGCGGACGCTGCTGACCGCTGTCCCACCGGCCGACCTGGCCTCGATGCTCGGTGCGCTCTCGGATGCATTGCGGGGCGGCGGTGCGACCTTCGGCATGTTCGTCGGTCTGCTCGACGGGTACTGGAAGGCGATCAACGCGCAATTCCCCGACGGTGCCCCGTCGGGTTTCGAGAATTTCGACGACACGATGCGCGGGCTGCGGGCGTCGATGCCCAAGGCCACGGATGTGCTCGCCAAGGCGATCATCCCGTCGGTCACCCTGGCGGGTCATCAGGCGGACCTGGCCGCGATGCTCTCGGCCGCCACGCAGGCGACGCAGTCGGCCCACACTCTGTTCGCCCGAAACCCCAACAGCGCCAAGATCCTCACCGCCGACCTGTCGACGGTGCTCGGCGCCCTCACCCGCCGCAGTGACGCGATCCCGCAGTCGTTGGCGGCACTGGACTCCCTGGCCCAACGCGCGCTGGGGATCTTCACCGGCGTCAACGGCCGCATCCAGCTCAATCTCGGCCTCTCGCTGACGCCCTGGCAGCAGTACACCGCCGCGAACTGCGCGGTATACGACGGCGGCCAGTACGGCATCACACGGGCACCGAACTGTCCCGCCGGTGCGACCGGCGGCTGGTCGCCGAGTCGGCCCGACACGGGTTCGGTGGGCGGCAATCTCGGCCTGGTCACCACCGCGAAGGACGCCGCCACGGTGTCGGCGGCATCGGGTTCGACGGCCAGCGCCCCCGAGACCCTCATGCTCGGCCCGTTGGTGCGGTCGATCATGATCACCCCGGCGCCAGGTCACGGAGGCCGACGATGAGCGCTCCCGCCGCGTCATATCGCAAGCCGCTCATCGGGTTCAGTATCTTCGCGATCGTTGCGCTGCTGGTCACCTACACGATCTACTCCACACTGGAACGCTCGGTGGACGGACCGACCTCGTCATTCGTGACCACCTTCGGTGACGCCGCCGGCCTGCGATCCGGTGACGACGTACGTATGGCCGGGGTGCGCGTGGGGCGGGTGGAATCGGTGTCACTCGATCACGGGCGCGCACAGGTGCGCTTCATCGTGGCGAAGTCCCAGAAGATCTACGCGGCGACCCGCGCCGCGATCCGCTATCAGAATCTGGTCGGCCAGCGCTATCTCGCCTTGTCGCTGGTGGACGGGAAACCCAGGACCGTCATACATCCCGGATCCACTCTGCCCCTTCCCGGTGAGGACTCCTTCGATGTCACACGATTGCTCGCCGGGTTCCAGCCGATCTTCGACACGCTGGCGCCCGACCAGGTGAATGCGCTGTCGCAGGGTCTCGTGCAGGCATTCGACGGCGATGACATCTCGCTGAGCTACACGATCGCCCAACTGGGAAAGTTCGCCGGTGACATGGCAGGTCGAGACCAGGTGCTCGGAGCGGTCATCACCAACCTGTCGCAACTCATGTCGGAGATGGCCGGACAACAGGATTCGATCTCCTCGACGCTGTTGTCGCTGCAGAAGGCGATCACGACTCTCGACAACAACTCGGCGGCCTTCGGCCGGGGGGTGTCCGACATCGGCCAGGCGGCGTCGGGGATGGGAGATCTGTTGGCCCGGCTGCGGCCCGGGCTGGTGTCGGCCTCGAGCACACTCGCCTCGGCGACGAGGGGACTGGTCGGCGACGGCGCCGCACTCGACACGATCGCCACCGATCTGCCGACTTTCCTGCTGTCGCTGCCCCGCGTGATGGGGACAGGTGCCTATCTGAGCCTCTACATCTGCGACCTCGACATCTCGATCGGCAACGTGCTCTTCCCGCCCGGGATCATCAACAAGATCGGCGGCACGGCACATTCGGCGGTGTGCCGATGAACACCGGTGTGAGGCGTCTGCGGATGTCGTTCTCGGCGCACAGATATGCGTGGATCGGCGTCGCCGGTGTGATCGTGATCGTGGTGGCACTGGTCGCCACCTTGGGCATCGGGCGTGCAGGCATCGGAAAGCGTTCCTACGATGGCGATTTCGCGCAGGCCGGCGGTATCCGCTCCGGTGATCCGGTACAGGTGGCAGGTGTCGACGTCGGCGAGGTGTCGGCCACACGCCTGCGGGGCGACCACGTCCACATCGTGATGAAGGTCGACGACTCGGTGCGTCTGCGCTCCGACGCCTCGGCGGAGATCAAACTGTCGACCCTGTTGGGCCGCCGCTACATCGACCTGAGCCTCGGGGATTCGGCCAGCCCACTGCAGGGCAGTCACATCCCCACCACCCGCGTGCCCTACGACCTGCAGCAGACGATCGAGCGTGGCACGCCGATCATCGCGGGGGTGGATGCGGACTCGTTGGGCCACAGCGTCTCCGATCTGGGGTCTCAGCTGTCCGGACTGCCCGACACCGCACGCGAGACGGTGGATTCGCTCACCGAGATGTCGCGGGTCTTCACCGATCGCAGCGACCAGATCACCCGGTTGATCGCCGACACCGACACCGTCACGAAACTCGTCGACGACCGCCAGTACCAGCTCGCGGTGATCGTCGGTCAGGGGCAGAGCCTCGCGGCCAAGATCGCCACCCGCGAACAGTTGCTCACCCAGATGCTCGATGGCGTGGCACAACTCGTCACCCAGGCCCGTGCACTGGGTGACCAGGACAATCAGCGGTTCGCGGCACTGTTGGTCAACCTCGACACGATCAGCCGGGGCTTGACGAAGAACCGGGACAACCTGCGTCACCTGCTCGAGATCCTGCCGCTGACCGCGCGCGCGACGAACAACGCCGTCGGCGACGGACCCTATGTGAACTCGGTTCTGACCTGGGGACTGTTCCCCGACAACTGGCTGTGTCTGGCAGGGGCGGTGACCGGATGCGCGCAATGAGACGACCCCCGATCACCGGCCTTCGCGGCGGGCCGACCGCGCACGTGTCGGCGGCCGCGCTGCGCAGCCGCCTCGTGCAGTGTGCGGCGCTGGCGGCAGCGATCGTGGTGGGTCTGGCCGGGTGTGGGCTGGTGCCCGGTCAGGCGACCCGTGCGGCGGGCCGGGCGAACGTCATCACCGCCTACTTCGACAACGTCGCCGGACTGTTCCCCGACAACGACGTCGACGTCCTCGGCATGCCGGTGGGCCGCGTGCTCTCCGTGGATCCCGACGGACAACGGGTGAAAGTGCGGATGACCGTCGACAAGTCCGTGACCCTGCCGGCGTCGGCGACCGCCGCGATCGTCAACTCGTCGATCATCACGACCCGTCATGTCGAACTGGCGCCGACGTATTCGGGTGGCCCGAAGCTCGCCGACGGCGCGGTGATCACCAAGACGCGCAGTCCGGTACAGATCGGTGACCTGTTCGATTCGGTGGACCGCCTGGTCTCGGCGCTGTCGACGACAGCGGACGGGTCGAAGCCGGTCGGTGATCTGCTCGATGCGGTGAGCGGGGCGACCGCCGGCAACGGTCGAGCGATCCGGACCTCCATCGACGAACTGGGCAAGGCCGCCCAGCTCGGTGCGAACAACGGCGATGCGCTGGCGACTCTGATCACCCGGTTGGAGTCGATCACCTCGACGCTGGTGGCCGGGTATCCGAAAATGCTGGCGTTCTCGCGCGGTGTGACACAGGTATCTGACCTGTTGGCACGCCAGGCACCTGGGCTCCAGGGCACCCTCGACGCGATCAACGAGACCCTGGAGAACACGTCGAATTTCCTGCGTTCCAACGCCTCCACACTCGGCTCGAGCACAGGACGGCTCGCCGCACTGGCAGCCAACCTCGGTGACTACTCGAGACAGGTGGTGGAGTCGATCGATCTGGCACCGTTGCTCTTCGAGAATCTCGGAAACTCCGTGTCGCTCCCGCAGCGGGCGTGGCGGGTCACCGCTTTCGTCGACAAGTCGCTACTCGACAACGAATCGTTGTCGATGCTGTGCGACACCCTGCATCTGCAGCCCAACGGTTGTCGGACGGGCAAGCTCACCGACATGGGGCCCGACCTGGGGATCGCCGGCGCGCTCGACGGGCTCCTGGGAGGGCAGCGCTGATGTGGTGGGTGCAGCGACGACCTCGAGGTCGCAGCGCGGCGTTGTGGGCGACGGTGTGTGTGGTGGTGACGGTGCTGCTCACCGGCTGCGGCGCGATGCCGTCACTGACCGTCGAACAACTCCCGCTGCCCGCCCCCGGCGGTGTGGGCGATGGCATCACGGTGACAGCGCGATTCGACAATGCGCTGAACCTGCCCGACAAGGCCAAGGTGAAACTGGGCGGCACCGACGTCGGTGAGGTGACGTCGATACGCGCACAGGACTATTCGGCGATCGTCACGATGCGGGTGAAGCGATCTGCGCGTGTCGCGGTCGGCACCGGTGCGCAGCTGCGTCAGGCGACGCCACTGGGAGATGTGTTCGTGGCACTGACCGCGCCGGCGCGCACCACCGGCGCGGTGATGTCCGACGGTGACATGATCACCGGTCCCACCGGTGCTGCTGCCACCGTCGAGGACATCCTGGTGTCGGCCACCGCGATCGTCGACGGGGGAGCGCTGACTCAACTGCAGCAGATCGTGCAGGAACTGAGTCTGGCCGTGGGTGGCCACGGCGACGAGATCCGTGGTGTGGTCGATGGATTGACCACCGCCATCCGTCGTCTCAACGACAACAGCGTCGAGGTCGATCACTCACTCGACCAACTCGCCGGACTGACCGGAGATCTCGCTGCCGGCAGGCAGAAGATCACCGCCGGGATCCGGGCGCTGGGACCCGCACTCGACACCGTCACCAACCAGACGTCGTCGATCCTGTCGACCTTCGACACAGTACGCAGCGTCACCGGGGCGGTCGACGACTTCGTGGCGACCAGCCGCGACCAGGCCGTGCAGTTCGTGGCGAACCTCAATCGATTCGCCACGGCACTCGACGAGTCGACCGCATATTTCGTCCCCCTGGCCACGAAGCTGCACACACTGACACCGCAGTGGGTGAACTCGATGCGCAGCAGTGCCGCCGCGTTGTCGGCCAAACTCTACTATCTGACAACCGGTTTCGGCGCCGACGACGGGGCTCGTCTGCCCGGCCTCGACGATCTGCGCGCCGGCGCCGACAGTCTCGAGGAGACGCTGCAACGTGTCATCGCGCGGCTGACCGGGACGCGGGGGTGCTGCCGATGAGGGCCCGGTTGCGTGCACACTCGACGCTGGTCGCCAATTTGTCCCTGCTGCTGATCCTGGCGGTCGGGGTGGCCTTCCTCGGGTTCGGTGTGCTGCGATGGCGACCCTGGGACGACACCTATCGGGTGACTGTGCACTTGGCCGATTCGGCCGGCATCCAGAAGAACTCCGATGTGACACTGCGCGGTTTCCGGATCGGATCGGTCGAATCAGTACAGGTGCGCCCCGACTCCGTGGACGTGGTGGTGGCGATCTCCGGAGACCACCGCATCCCGTCGGACTCGCCGGTGTCGGTGCAGAACCTCTCTGCCGCCGGTGAACAGTATGTGGATTTCACCCCCGCGGGTACAGCGGGGCCCTACCTGCACGACGGATCGTCGGTGGCAGTACATCAGACCCACACGATGGTGAGTTTCCCTACACTGCTGGCACATTCGACCGACGTGATCGGACAGATCGCGCCCGACAAGCTGCGCTCGACCATCGACGAGCTCAACGTCGCGCTGGCTGACGACGGGCCCGACAGTGACACCAACCGGCTGCGCACACTCTTCGACGCAGGCGGCACCCTGTTCGCCGACCTGTATCGCGTGATGCCCCAGACGACCCAGTTGATCCGCAACGCCGGTGAGATCTTCGCGACCAGTGCGAACATCGGGCCGGATCTCTCGACGACCGTCGACAACTTCGACGTGGTGATGAACTCCGCGATCGCCGCCGACAAGGAGTTGCGGACCCTGTTGACCCAGTCGCCGGCGGAGCTGACCTCGGTGGCCGGTTCGGTCTCGGCCGTCACCGATCCGATCACCGATGTACTCAAGCAGTTTCAGCTGATCGCGCGTCAGGGTGCCGTGCGCGCACCGGCCTTGGCGAGTCTGTTCCCGGCCATCGTCGACAACTCCCCGAAACTCGGGAACATGTTCCACGACGGCGCGTGGTGGGCGGTGGCATCGCTCTACCCCCGCCCCTACTGCGACTACGCGGTGACGCCGACCCCGCCCACTCAGATTCTGGCGATGACGGTGCCCACGAACCTCTACTGCGTCACCGACGACACCCGCCAGCAGAACCGGGGATCGGCCAACGCGCCTCGTCCACCTGGCGACGACACCGCGGGCCCGGCGCCCGGAGCCGACCCCACGGCGCACACCACGCCACTGAACTGAGCGTCGCCGACCCGGACATCCACCGACCAACCAGACCAGCGATCAATCAGACCAGCGACCAAAAACCAACCAGACCAGCAGAACCGGCCACGACCACGACAGGAGAGTGATGACCGTGTCCGACACGACAACGATCGATCACAGCACCGGACCAGGCGAACTCGAGGATCCGGAGACCGGCGACGCGCAGGTCGAGACGCCTGCGGCGGGGGAGACAGCAGCTGGAAAGACTGCGGCGAGAAAGACGGCGGCGGAGAAGACTGCGGTTGAAAAGACTGCGGCGAGCTCTGCTGAGCAGGAGGCGACCCAGGAGAGGTCGACCGGTGCGGGTCCGACCGCCGCGCGGGCAGCGACCTCGCGACAGCTGTCGATCACCGTGAGCGTTCGCGGCGTGATCCGGGTTCTCGCGGTCCTGGTGATCCTCGGGCTCGCGGCGGCGGCAATCGTGTTCGGTGTGTTGTGGTCTCGGGGGCATGATCTCGAACAGGCACGCGGCGAGGCATCGGCATCGTCGACGCATTTCGTCGAGGAGCTGGTCACCACACTCAATGCCGCCGACGCCGATCAGTACACGGCGCGGATGACCCCGTTGGCCACCGGAAAGCTCAAGGCCAATCTCGAAGCGCAACGCAGCCAGACCCAGCAGAACGTGGCCGAGATGAATCTGAAGGTCACCCCGTCGATCTGGTCGTCGTCGGTGCAGGAGGCGACCACCTCGCGTGCGACGACCGTGGTGATCGCCGAGGTGACCGGCACGAGCAAGACCGCCGTGTCGCCGGTCACCGAGACGCTCGTGTTCCGGCTGCATCTGGAGAAGCACGGGAGCCGTTGGCTGGTGGCCGATTTCGAGGGCCTCCAGGGCGGTGACAGTACCCAGGCCGGTGGTACCCAGGCCGGTGGTACCCAGACGGGTGGGGGCCAGAGCGGTGGTACCCAGACGGATGGGGGCCAGGCGGGTGGTGCACAGCCTGCGGATCCGGCTGCCACACCGGGCGGCTGAGCCGATCAGCGCAGGTTGCGCAGTCCGGTCAGGGCGTTGGCCACCACGTCATCGATCGATGCGTCGACGTCGACAGTGATACCGGGCTCGTCGGGGGCGAGCGGTTCGAGGGTGTCGAACTGCGAGTTCATCAGCGAGGTCGGCATGAAGTGGCCTGTCCGGGCGGCCTGCCGTGCCGTGATCACCTCCCGGGAGCCCTGCAGATAGACGAAGACCACTGTCGGACAGCGGCTTCGGATCACGTCGCGGTAGCGGCGCCGCAGTGCCGAGCAAGCGATGACGCCGCCGGGATGAGTGGCCAGCCAGTCGCCGACCCGGATGAGCCAGCCGGCGCGGTCGGCGTCGTCGAGTGGATGGCCGGACGACATCTTGGCGATGTTGGCCGCCGGGTGCAGCGCGTCGGCGTCGGCGGTCGGAGCGTCGAGCGCATGCGCGAGTTCGGTGGCGACGGTTGACTTCCCGCACCCCGACACCCCCATCACCACGACCGGACGCCTGGCGGTGGGCTCACTCCGCGTCATGGCGTCCCAGTGGTGGTGCTGCGATCGGCGAGATGGACCTGACCGGTGCCGACATCATCGGATCATCTGGTCAACACCGCCACGGCACCGTCGGCGAACAACTGGTCAGCGGTGACGGTGCCCGACAGCACACGCTCACCGACGATGTCGTGCCAGTCTCCGTCGGGCAGGTCGAGTGTGGTCGAGGAGCGCAGGGTGTCGGAGAACGAGACAGTCCAGCGCGCCACGGCGACGACGACCTCGACGTCGGTTTCTGTGCGGCCGCGGCCGAATGCCAGTACGTGGGAGCTGCCCGGCCCATCGGACAGCAGCGGCACATACGACGATCCGGCGCCGAACACGGCAGGCCGAGCCTTGCGCAGATGTCCGAGCGTGGTGACCAGTCGCGTCTTTGGGTTGTCGGGGTCGGCGTCGTAATCCACCGGGCGTCGGTTGTCGGGGTCGGCCAGCGAATCCTCGTACCACTGGGTGCCCTGATAGATGTCGGGGAAGCCGGGCACGGTCATCGCCAGCGCCTTCTGCACATGTGACTGCGCATACCAGTGCGGTGCGAGTTCCTCGACGAGCGTGGAGATCTCGGCTCCGCAGGGTCCGTCGATCACGTCATCGATCCAGCGGTGGACACTCGACTCGAAGGCCTCGTCGACATCGATCCAGCTCGTCCCCACGCCGCCTTCACGCATCGCCTTGGTGGCGTACTCGTGGAACCGTCGGCGCCCGTCGGTGCCGAGTCCGCGGCCCACCGGCCAGATCCCGAAGAGGTTCTGGCGGAAGAACAGTCCCAGTGTCGCCTCGGGGGCCGGAGCATCGTTTTCGGAGTTGCGCACGATCTGCGACCACCGCGCGGGCACCTGTGACAGCAGACTGATCCGGGCACGCACGTCCTCGCCGCGTTTGGTGTCGTGCGTGGAGGTGGCGGTCATCGCCGTCGGCCACTTGTGCGCCCGGGTGCGGTTGATCCAGTGGAAGGTGTCGGCGTCGATGGTCGGGATGATCGGATCGCACCCCACCTCCTGGGTGCTCACCAGCCGTGCCGTGCGATAGAACAGGCAGTCCTCGACGCTCTTGGCCATCACCGCGCCGCTCACCTGGGCCAGCCGTACCGATGCCTCCCCACCGACGGCGATCGCCTCGGACACGAGGTGTGCGGCCGGGTGATCGGCGGAGTTCTGGGCGATGACGTCATCGAGCAGAGAACCCAACACGGGGTAGTCGCCGCGGTACACCGGTGTCCCGGCGATGATGTCGGTCAGTGCGCCGGTCAGATCGGCGAGGTCGGGGTCGCTGTGGGCATCGGCGTCGCGGATGACAGCCCGGCGGAGCCGGGCCAGCTCGGAGGGGAAGGTGGTGGTGGCGACGTGGCGTTTGAGGGCGAGCTTCTCACGGGAGAGCCAGTCGGCGTCGCCGGGATGGGTACCCCATGCGGCGTGCAGGGAGGTCAGCCCCTCCATCCCACTGGGGTCCACGAGCACCGCGCCCAGCACGGCGAGATGGTCATAGCCGGTGGTGCCCTGCACCGGCATCCCCGGGTCCAGCGGTTCGTCGTCGGAGAGGATCTTCTCGACGATCACGATCCGGTCGTCGCCGAGGTCGGCGCGCAATCGGGTGAGATAACCGATCGGGTCGGCCAGGCCGTCGGGGTGGTCCACCCGGATGCCGTCCACGAGATCCTCCGCGGCGAGCAGCCGCACCAGGGTGTGGGTGGCGTCGTAGACCTCCGGATCCTCTTGGCGCAGACCGGCCAGACCGTCGACGGAGAAGAATCTGCGATAGCCGATGAGACCGGATCGCCAGGGGACGAGTTTGTAGTGCTGGCGGTCGTGGACGGTCTGCGGGTCGGCACCGTCATCGGTGCTGCCCGAGGCCACTGGATAGCGGTGTTCGTAATAGGCCAGTTCGGTGTCGCCGGAGCTCTCGTCGGTGACGAGTTCGAGTGAGGACTCGTCACCCTCCTCCCCGAGAACCGGTAGTGCGATACGGCCGTCGGCTCCATTGTCGACGGCGAAGTCGATGTCGAAGTAGCGGGCGTACTGCGAGTCGGCGCCGTGAGTCAGCACATCCCACCACCAGCAATTGGCCTTGGGGTCGGCCACGCCGGTGTGGTTGGGCACGATGTCGACGATGATCCCGATGCCGAGATCGCTTGCGGCGCGGCGTAGGTCACGCAGACCGTCGAGGCCGCCGAGCACATCCCACACCTGTGGCGGTGGGACCCAGTCGTATCCGTGGTCGGATCCGGGCTGCGACTGGCCGATCGGCGACAGGTACAGGTGGCTGACACCCAGCTCGGCGATCTGCGGGACATGTTCCACCGCATCGGCGAAGGTGAACTGCGCATTCATCTGCAGTCGGTAGGTGCAGGTGACCGCGGGGCGGGCACTCGGCGATCCGGTGGTGCGCTGCGTCATCGTGGCACACTCTCTGTTCGTCGGGAGAAATGGTCGCGAATTGCCGCAGGCGCCTGATTCACCGGTGGCTCATCGTGATTTCTTCAGGACCAGAAGTGATCGTCCCGCCACCTCGAACGGAGTGTCGGGCGTAACGGTGATGGCTGACACGCCACGGCTGTGCGCGGTGTCGAGAACACCCACCCACTCGCGCGCACCCAGCCAGGTCGGCACGCTGAAATCGATTGCCTCCCAGTAGGCGTTGAAGCACAGCACAAAGGAGTCGTCGACAACGGCGCGACCGCGCAGATCGGTCTCGTGGATACCCTCGCCGTTGAGGAAGACGGCCAGGCTCTTGCCGAATCCGCTGTCCCAGTCGGCCTCGCTCATCTCCTGTCCAGCCGGGGTGAGCCAGGAGATGTCGCGTTGCTGGTCGCCAGAGCGGATCGGGCGGCCGCGGAAGAAGCGGCGCCGACGGAACACCGGGTGTTCGGCGCGCAGCCGGATCACCTCGCGGGTGAACTCCACCAGATCGGCGTTCTCCTCGGCGAGATCCCAGTTCATCCACGACAGCGGCGAGTCCTGGCAGTAGACGTTGTTGTTGCCCATCTGCGTCCGGCCCATCTCGTCGCCGTGGGCGATCATCGGCGTTCCCTGCGACAGCATCATCGTGGCGAGGATGTTGCGCTGCTGACGCGCCCGCAGCTCGTTGATCTCCGGATCGTCGGTGGGTCCTTCGACGCCGCAGTTCCACGAGCGGTTGTGACTCTCGCCGTCGCGGTTGCCCTCTTCGTTGGCCTCGTTGTGCTTGTCGTTGTAGGACACCAGATCTCGCAGCGTGAAGCCATCGTGGGCGGTCACGAAGTTGATCGATGCGCTCGGACGCCGACCGGTGTCCTCATACAGATCGGAGGAGCCGGTCAGGCGTGAGGCGAACTCGCCCAGTGTCGACGGCTCGCCCCGCCAGTAGTCGCGGACCGTGTCGCGGTACTTGCCGTTCCACTCCGTCCACTGGGGCGGGAAGTTGCCGACCTGATAGCCGCCTTCGCCGATATCCCACGGCTCGGCGATCAGCTTGACCTGGCTGACCACCGGATCCTGTTGGACGAGATCGAAGAATGACGACAGCTTGTCGACATCATGGAGTTCGCGGGCCAGGGTCGCCGCGAGGTCGAATCGGAAGCCGTCGACGTGCATCTCGGTGACCCAGTAGCGCAGCGAGTCCATGATCAGCTGCAGGGTGTGGGGATGGCGGACGTTGAGGCTGTTACCGGTTCCGGTGTAGTCCATGTACATCTCGGGCCAGTCGTCGACGAGCCGGTAGTAGGCGGCGTTGTCGATGCCACGGAAACAGATGGTCGGCCCGAGATGGTTGCCCTCGGCGGTGTGGTTGTAGACCACGTCGAGGATCACCTCGATGCCGGCCTCGTGGAATGAGCGCACCATCGCCTTGAACTCGTTGACCGATGACCCGGCCTTGCGCGCTGACGAGTAGTCGGCGTGCGGCGCCATGAACCCGAAGCTGTTGTAGCCCCAGTAATTCCGGAGACCCAGATCGAGCAGACGCTGATCCTGCATGAACTGATGCACCGGCATCAACTCGATCGCGGTGACGCCCAGTCGCTTGAGGTGGTCGATGATCGCCGGATGCGACAGGCCCGCGTAGGTGCCGCGCATCGCCTCGGGAACCTCGGGGTGGGTGGCGGTCATACCCTTGACATGAGCCTCGTAGATGACGGTCTCGTTGTACGGCCGACGCGGAGGACGGTCGTTGCGCCAGTCGAAGAACGGGTTGATGACCACCGAGATCATGGTGTGCCCGATCGAGTCGTATCCCGGGCGATCCGGGGTGCGGCGATCCTCGGACCCGTCGGTGACCGGGGCGTTGCCCTCGGCGGTCAGCGGGTCGGTCGCGGCCGCTACCCGGCCGTCACCCTCGTCGCTGTCGTCGCCGCTCTCCGCGTCGCCGCGCTCGGTGTCCTCACCCGCATCCGACGCCTCGTTCTCCGAATCGGTGTCGCTGCCAGTCGATTCGGCGCCGTGGTTGTCGGTGTCGGCATCGTGATCACCGTCAGCAGATGTCGCGGCGTCGTCGGCGACCACCTCGGTCCCGGCTGGCTGCGCGGCGTCTGGGTCAGGGTCGGTCGTTTCGGGATCTGTTGGCGCAGAGGATGTCTCGGCGGGGTCGTCGTCGGACACCTGTTGATCGGACGCAGGGTCCTCGGTGTCGGGTTCGTCGCCGGGCAGCTCGATCGCATACGAGTACAGCGACCGGTCGCCGTCGAATTCCCCGTGGAATGCCTTGCCGTACGGATCGAGGAGGAGTTTCGAGGGATCACACCGTAGGCCCTGCGCGGGATCCCACGGGCCGTGGATGCGATAGCCGTAACGCTGACCGGGAACGACAGCCGGCAGGTAGCAATGCCAGACGTAACCGTCGACCTCGTCGAGCGCTATGCGTCGCTCACTCCCGTCACGTGCGATCAGACACAGTTCGACCTTGGTGGCCACTTCCGAGAACAGCGAGAAATTGGTGCCGGCGCCGTCGAAGGTGGCGCCGAGCGGGTAGGGCGAGCCCGGCCACACCATCAGTTCGTCGGCGAGGAGCGGCTCGATGTCGGAGTCACCCGCCTCGGCGCGCTGTGCCGGCGAGGCGTCGTCAGCCGGGGCGGCGGGCACCGGTGTCGATTCGGGGGCCGACGACTCACTTGACGGGGTCGCCGACGAGGAAGTGTCGGAATCCGACTTCGACTCATCCGTTCCGGGTGTGGCCTCAGTGGCTCGAGTGGTCTCGGTGGCCTGCGGGTCGCGCGCGTTCGATGATGTGGCGGTCATGCCCACCCTTGCGAAGTCATGTGACGAGACTAGCCCCCGCCGTCGTGGCCTTCATGTCGGCGAGGCCGGTGTGCAGGTCGGGTGATCGTCGACGTGATCAGGCCCACGGCAGGGCGTTGTGCATCTGGCGTCCGAGCTCGTCGGTGATGCTGCGGACGAAGGTCGCCGACAGGTGATGCCAGTCGTGGTAGACGATGATGTTGCCCACCACGGCCGGACAGATCTGCGCGTTGCACACCGCATTGGACAGATCGAGCGGATGCAGGCCCGGGTAGTTCGCCACGATCGCGTCGGTGGGGTTGACGGGGTCCAGCGCGGTGGAGCGCTGTGTCGCGCAGGTGGTGTCGGGATCGTTGCCGTCGGCCAGGCAGGTGGGTGTGTCGATGGCCCCACCGGCGCTGTTGTGCGGCCAGGGTGTGTCGCGGATGCCGAAGACCGGGATGCCCGCAGCACTGAACTGGCCGAAGATCGGGAGGTAGTCGGCCGGGACGGCGTCGCCGCCGGTGATCCCGTCGCGTGGGCGGGTGCTGTTGGTGAACACGGCGTCGGGACGGTCGGCGATGATCCGGTCCATCACCCGTACCACCCAGTCGTGGCACTGCGGGTAGGGCTGTCCGAGTTGGGTCGGGTTGGGATCCGCCGACAGCGGACACCCCATCTTCAGGTAGGTGGTGACGCGGAAGTGGTTGCGTTTGCCGAGGATGTCGAGTGCGGTGATCCAGTGCTCGGCGTGCGATCCGCCGGCGAGCGCGATCGTGTGGGTGGCGGTCGGGTCGCCGTATACGCCCACCCGGATGCTCGGATCGGTGAAGTTGCTGATGTCGCCGCGGAAGGACGTGATGGGGAGGTCTTTGAGCACTGTGAGCGGCGTCGGCTGCGGGTCGACATGCGCGACGGGCAGGTTCTCGAGGAAGGCCCGGCCGCCGGGATAGATCTTCGGGTCGAGATCTGCGGTGTCGACGGTTGCCGTGGACACGTGGTGCTCCCACATCCTGATCGACACCACCACCGCGGCGGTCGCGAGGACCAGCACGGTGGTGACCACCGTGCTGTAGGTCAGCAGTGCGCGTGCCCATCGGCCGGTCCGGCCGGTGCCGGCTGAGGGCGTGGACGAGCGCGATCGTGATCGCGCGTGCGGGTCGACGTTCTCCGGCTGGATCGTGACCCAGCCGGAGGTGGAGTTCTGCAGGGCAGATCCCGCGGTGGGCCGGGGCTGCGGGTCGGACGACGGGACGGGCGAATCCGGGAGCAGGTCGTCCAGCGGGGCATCGGCCGCCGAGCCGACCCCGTCGGCGGCGGTCGCCTCCTCGGTGACCGTGGGCCGGGCTCGAGGACGGATTCCGCGCAGCGGGTCCTCGACGAGGGTCTTCGTCAGCCACGCCACCACCAGCGACAGCGCCAGGATGAGCAGTCCCTCGATCACCCCGGCGTGGTTCTTGCCCTGCCAGGTCAGATAGAAGATCAGCAGCGGCCAGTGCCAGAGGTAGAGCGAATACGACACCGAGCCCAGCCACACCGGGCCGCGTCCGGCCAGTGCCACGGTGGTCCTCGGTGGCGTGGCGTCGGCCGACGTGGGGGCACCCGCCCAGATGATCGCCAGGGTGGAGACCACCGGGACCAATGCCTTGGCACCCGGATAGGACTCGACGCCGTTGATCCACCACCCACAGCTGATGATCAAACCGAGCGCCACCAGGATCACCAGGTCGCGGAGAAGGCGCGGCAGTCGGACCCGCGGCATCCAGATGGCCAGGAGTCCGCCGATCAGCGGTTCCCACAGACGCGAGAAGGTGTCGTAGTAGTTGAACGGCTGGTTCACCGACATCCGGTACTGCGCCCAGGCGAAGGATGTCGCCGCGAGCGCCAGCACCACCACGAAGACCAGGCTGCGCATGACGGCAGCCGTGGCGGTGCGACCGAGGATGCGACCAATGATCTTGACGACCCCGGTGAGCGCCATGGCCGCCAGCAGCACGCCGACGAAGAACTGTCCCTGCATCGACATCGACCAGATGTGCTGCAGCGGACTGTTGGCCGAACTCGCGGCGGTGTAATCCTGCGAATTGAAGGCCAGATACCAGTTTTGGTAGTACAGCAGGCTCGCGATCCACTCGCGGCCGATGCTCACCCAGCGGGTCTGTGCGACGACCGCGACCGTGAGCACCGCGACCGCGATCAACATCGTGACCAGCGCCGGGAGCAATCGGCGGATGAGTTTGCGCACGCGCGGGAACGGGTTGACCGCATCGATCAGGCCCACGGTGTCGGATTGGCTGCGGATGGAGTGGCGTAGCAGCGACCCGACGAAGAAATAGCCCGACAGGGTGAGGAAGACATCGACACCACCGGAGACACGGCCGAACCAGACGTGGAAGCAGGCGACCAGCGCGATGGCGATCCCGCGCAGACCGTCGAGATCGGTCCGATATGCGGGCGCGCGTGACGGTGTGGCGTCGGCGGCGCGCGTGACCGTGGGTGCTGCCACGTGACGATGCGCCTTTCGTGTCGTGCCGGCCAGGTGCGGCCGAGGATCCGGGGGCGTGCCGGTCGACGTGCGGTGCGGGTGGTTCCGAGCGCGTCTCGACCGGGCAGGTCGTGCATGGGTGCACTGATTGCCCGGTAGATCAATCTACCGAACCGGCCGGCGGATTCCGCGCACGCGCGTGACCGTGGCTCGTCTGCATGCGATCCTCGTCGGCGTGTCAGACAGCGCCGGGTCCACCCGGTCCCGCCGCAGCGATGCTGCCTCGCTCGCCGACGATCTCGTGGAGCGCGATCGGGACTGTGTGTGGCATCCCTACGGGCAGATGCCCAGCGTGCAGTCGCCGCTTCCGGTGGCCTCCGCCGAGGGTGTGCGGCTACAGCTGGTCGACGGCCGCTCATTGGTGGACGGGATGAGCTCGTGGTGGGCGGCGATCCACGGCTATCGGCATCCGGTGCTCGACGAGGCGGTGCGCACCCAGCTGTCGTCGATGGCCCATGTGATGTTCGGCGGGCTGACACATCAACCCGCGGTCGATCTCGCGCAGCTGCTGGTGGAGATCACCCCCGCGCCGCTGCGCACGGTCTTCTTCGCCGACTCGGGATCGGTGTCGGTGGAGGTCGCGGTGAAGATGGCGCTGCAGTACTGGCGTGCGCGGGGACTACCTGCCAAGCGCCGCCTGCTCACGTGGCGGGGCGGATACCACGGCGACACTTTCACCCCGATGAGCGTCTGCGACCCGGTCGGCGGCATGCATGCGCTGTGGACCGACATCCTCGCCGAGCAGCTCTTCGCACCGGTGCCCCCGACGAGCCATGAGCAGGACTACGTCGATCAGCTCGCCGCGCTGGTCACCGCTCACCGCGACGAGCTCGCCGCGGTGATCGTCGAGCCGGTGGTGCAGGGGGCCGGTGGGATGCGGTTCCCGTCGCCGCGATACCTGGCCGACCTGCGCGCGCTCTGCGACGAGAACTCGGTCCTGCTGATCTTCGACGAGATCGCCACCGGTTTCGGTCGGACCGGTGAATTGTTCGCTGCCGACCATGCCGGGGTGTCGCCGGACATCATGTGTGTGGGCAAGGCGTTGACCGGCGGATACCTCACGCTGGCGGCGACGCTGTGCACCCGCGAGGTGGCCACGACCATCACCTCCGGCCATCCCGGTGTGCTCGCCCACGGTCCGACGTTCATGGCCAATCCGCTGGCCTGCGCGGTGGGTCTGGCCTCCACCCGGCTGTTGCTGGACTCGCCGTGGCGCACTCGCGTGGCCGCGATCGAGGGCGGCCTGCGTGCGGGGCTGGCCGACACCGTCGGCGGATCGGGTGTCACCGACGTGCGGGTTCTCGGCGCGATCGGTGTGGTCGAACTCGACGACGACGTCGACATGGCGGCGGCCACCGACGCAGCAGTCGCCGCAGGCGTGTGGTTGCGCCCGTTCGGCCGGTTGATCTACACGATGCCCCCACTGATCGCCGACGCCGACGACGTCGCGCTGATCTGCGCGGGGATCACCGCCGCGGTGCGAGCATCCACGCGCACGTGACCTGACCGGCGACCGGGCCGCACCGGTGACGGGACAGCGCATCTGACCTGTCACCGGTGTGCGACATGACGCCGTGATCGTCCCGGGATGGCTGCATGGGGATCACCGATCTGCCACACTGTTCGCGATGACTACTGAACAGTGTTCAGGTTTGGCCCTGAGCTGGCTCGATGCCGACGCATCCGCACGACGTGAGGCCGGACTGCATCGCGAGGTGACCCCGCGTGAGGAGTCCGGCGCACTGGTCGACCTGGCCTCCAACGACTATCTCGGACTGGCCCGGCATCCCGCGACGATTGCCGGCGCGCAGGAGGCCGCGGCGCGCTGGGGGACAGGTGCGACCGCGTCGCGCCTGGTCGCCGGGACGACCCGGCTGCACGACGACTTCGAACGCGACCTCGCCGCATTTCTCGGTGTCGAAGCGGCCCTGGTGTTCTCGTCGGGCTATCTGGCGAACATCGGTGCGGTCAGCGCGCTCGCCGGCCGGGACGGATTCATCGTCAGCGACACCGGGGCGCACGCATCGCTGATCGACGGATGCCGGCTGTCGCGATCGCAGGTGGTGGTGATCGAGCGCGGCGATCACGAGGCGTTGGCGCGTGTTCTCGCGACGCGGACGCGGCAGCGGGCGCTGGTGGTGACCGACTCGGTGTACAGCATCGACGGGGTGATCGCCCCGATCGCCGAGTACCACCAGGTGGCACGCGAGCACGGGGCGATGCTGCTCGTCGACGAGGCGCACGCGCTGGGCGTCCGGGGGCGGGGCGGGCGCGGCGTGGTCGACGAGCTCGGACTCTCCGGCGCCGACGACCTGGTGGTGACCACGGTGTTGTCGAAGTCGCTGGGATCGCAGGGTGGTGTGGTCGCCGGTTCCGCGCGTGTCCGTGACCATCTCGTCGACACCGCACGCACCTTCATCTTCGATACTGGGCTCAACCCACCGGCAGCGGGTGCGGCGCGCGCCGCGTTGGCGACACTGCGCGACAACCCGGACCTGTGCGACCAGGTGCGGCACAATGCCGCACGCATCGCCGAACGGTGCGGCGGACAGCCGCCCGAGTCGGCGGTGGTCTCGCTCATCGTCGGCGATCCCCATCGCGCGGTCGAGGCCGCGGCGGGCTGCCGTGGCGTCGGCGTGCACGTGGGGTGCTTCCGCCCGCCGTCGGTACCCGCCGGCACGTCACGTCTCCGTCTGACGGCCCGCGCGGACTTGTCCGAGGACCTCATCGACGACGTGACGTCGCGGATCCGCGGGGTGCTCGACGGACTCGGCGTGCGGGTGGGCGCGTGATGAGCCCGGCGAGCGCACCCGACCAGTCGCTTCCAGTCCAGTCGCTCACGCACGATCAGCCGAATGCGCGGGGTCAAGTGCCGCCGGACCCGGCCGGGCGCGTCGTGGTGGTCACCGGAACCTGCACCGATGTGGGCAAAACGGTGACCGTCGCGGCGCTGGTCGCCGGGTTTCGTGCGGCCGGCTGCTCGGTGGCCGTCTGCAAACCGGCTCAGACCGGTGTCGAGGCCGGCGCCGACGGTGATCGGACCGATGACCCGCGGCGCGCAGACGGTGGGGACCTCGCGGTGGTGCGCGCGCTCGCCAACCCTGACGAGACGCTCGAATGTGCGCGTTTCCGGGAACCGTTGGCGCCCTTCACCGCTGCCCGCCGAGAACACCGCGAACCGCTGCGGCTGGCGCAGATCACCGCCGCCGTCGACGATCTCCGGTCCCGTCACGACGTGGTGGTGGTCGAGGGTGCCGGTGGTGTGCTCGTGCGGTTCGACGAGACGACCACCATCCTCAGCGTTGCCGATGCCCTGGCTGCGCCGATGGTGGTGGTGGTCGACCCGGCACTCGGCGCGCTCAACCACGCCGAACTGACCGTCGGAGCGATACGCGCGGCAGGGGTGGAGGTGGCCGGGCTCGTGATCGGGCGATGGCCTCGCGACCCCGACCTCGCGCGCCGATGCAATCTCGACGATCTCCCGACGGTCACCGACAGCCGCATCCTCGGGGTCATCCCCGAGGGCGTGAGCGACCTGACCCCAGCGGAATTCGCGGCGGCGGCCATCACCTGGCTCGATCTCTCCCACCACATCCCCGACACGAAAGCCTCACCCCCGACACGAAAGGCCCGCACGTGACCGACATCCGCACCGACGACGCCGCACCCGCCGATCGGACCCCCACGACGACGGGTACCGCGATGACCGGCACCGCGGCGGGGAGCGCCGACGACATCCTGGCGATCGCCACCGAACAAGTCCTCGGACGAGGCGTCGGACTGACCCGCGAGCAGGTACTCGCGGTGTTGTCGTTGCCCGACGAGCGCTTGCCCGAACTCCTCGACCTCGCGCACAAGGTGCGCATGCGGTGGTGTGGACCGGAAGTGGAGGTCGAGGGCATCATCTCGCTGAAGACCGGCGGATGCCCCGAGGATTGCCACTTCTGTTCGCAGTCAGGCCTTTTCGAGTCACCGGTGCGCAGTGCCTGGATCGACATCCCCGCGCTGGTGGAGGCGGCCAAGCAGACGGCGAAGACCGGCGCGACCGAGTTCTGCATCGTCGCGGCGGTGCGTGGGCCGGATGAGCGCCTGATGAGTCAGGTGGCCGCCGCCGTCGAGGCGATCCGCGCCGAGGTCGACATCCAGGTCGCCTGCTCGCTGGGGATGCTCACCCAGGACCAGGTCGACGCGCTGGTCGAGATGGGGGTGCACCGTTACAACCACAACCTCGAGACCGCGCGCAGCCACTTCCCGAATGTGGTGAGCACCCACACCTGGGAGGAGCGTTTCGACACCCTGCGGATGGTGCGGGATGCCGGGATGGAGGTGTGCTGCGGCGGCATCCTCGGCATGGGGGAGACGCGCGAGCAGCGCGCCGAGTTCGCTGCCGAACTCGCCGAACTCTGCCCCGACGAGGTTCCGATGAACTTCCTCAACCCGCGTCCGGGCACGCCGTTCGGCGATCTCGAGGTGATGCCGGCGACGGAGGCGCTCGCCTGTGTCGGCGCGTTCCGGCTCGCGTTGCCGCGCACCATCCTGCGCTTTGCCGGCGGACGTGAGATCACCCTCGGGGACCTCGGTGCCCAGCAGGGTATTCTCGGCGGCATCAACGCCGTGATCGTCGGGAACTACCTCACGACCCTGGGCAGGCCGGCCGAGGAGGATCTCGACCTGCTGGTCGACCTACAGATGCCCATCAAGGCACTCAATGACACGATGTGACGTGACCCGATCTAATCGCGTACCGGATTCCCCCGTCAGCCGTGTGAGCGCTGTCAACCCCGTCAGCGCCGCCACCCCGCGCGGGCCGTTGGCCGAACCGAGTCGGTTCGGGGTGCACACCGGTGAACCGGTGGAATCGGCAGACGGTCGTCGGGAGCCGCCCGCGGTGGCACTCGGGCTCGAGCCGCCGCGATTCTGCGGGCAGTGCGCTCGACGGATGGTGGTGCAGGTGTGTCCGGACGGCTGGTCGGCGCGCTGCTCGCGCCACGGCACGGTCGACTCGACGGAGGTGGGTTCGCGATGAGCTGGACCGCAACGACATTCGGCGGTCGGACCGGCGTCGAACCGGCGGCACCACCCACCCGTGCCTGGATGTCGACCGGCGCGGTGGTGCTGCTCGGGATCGTGGTCGGCATCGTCTGGGGTGTGCTCACGCCGGGACTGCGAGGTGTAGTGGTCGCGCCCGGTCGCGCGGGGCTGCTGTCTGACAGCACCGTGCACCGCTTCGATGCGATCGCGATCTTCGCGTGTCTGTGTGCGGTCTACGGTGTCGCCGCCGCGCTCGGTCAGTGGATGGTCGCGCGATCACCCGCTGACAGGGCGTTCGTCCGCAGCGCCCGGGGGACGATCATTCTCGTGATCGCGACCATTGCCGGCTCGGCGCTCGGCGCCTGGATCGGCGGTCTGATCGCGCATGCCCGCTACCCGGGCGCCGGCTCGGCGCAGTTCGGCCAGTACTTCTTCGAGGCGCCGTCGCTGTGGATACGCGGGGCCTCAGGCCTCGGTATGAGCGCCCCATGGGTGCTCGTGGTCGTCGCACCCGTATGTGCGCTGATCGCTCAGGCGATCGTGGTGCTCAGCAACCCTCGCGCCGATCTCGGCGTGGGCACCGACGCCGAGATCGGTCTCGGCGTCGGTGAGCACACCCACTGACTCGACCGGACTGACTCGACTGGACTGACTCGCGCCCGGCCTGACTCGAGACAGGGCCGGTGCGGGCCGCCGAGTCGGTCACCTCACGGGGGCGGACGCAGCGTGGCGAACTCGTCGGTCACCCGAAGTCGGTTGTCGGTGAAGCGGTACAGCGCCGGGGGCCGCCCGCCGGACCTGCCGGTGCGGCCTACTGTGCCGGTCGTCTCGACCACACCTCGCCGACTGAGAATGCGCAACAGATTGGTGGCGTCGACGGGATAGCCCAATGTCGCGCGGAAGATCTCCGAGAGCGCGGACATCGGGAACTGGTGCGGTGCCAGCGCGAAGGCGATGTTGGTGTAGGACATCTTCGCCGCCAGTCGTGACCGCGCCAGATCGACCATCGACCGGTGATCGAAACTCATCGTGGGCAGCGCGTCGACCGGCAGCCACCGCGTGTCGGCGGGCAGTTCGGTTGCCGAGTCCACCGGCACCAGACCCAGGTAGGTCGAGGCGATGGCCCGCGGCCCCGGCATCCGGCCCGGGTCGGAGAAGGTGGCGATCTGCTCGAGATGGGCGACCTCCCGCAGATCGACCTTCTCGGCGAGCTGACGGCGCGCCGAGGTGGTCAGGTCTTCGTCGGCACCCAGCGCCCCTCCGGGTAGCGACCAGGTTCCGGCCTGCGGTTCGATGCCGCGCTGCCACAGCAGGACCGCCAGGCGCGGAGCGCCGGTAGCCGCGTCGGTGTCGGGGTCGTCGATGATGCGGAAGACCACGCACCGAACCTCATGAACCATCGTGGCCGCCGACATGGCAGCGATTGTATGTTCCGCCCGATCAGGCGACGGGGGAGACACACGAGGACTGCCGGACGGAGGCGCCCGGAACGCGGTGCTGTACGGAACAGGGTTTTCGATCTATAGTCGAAAACCGCATGACGTGCGCCGGCGACGACGCCAAACCGCGACAGGAGGTGGTGTTCACATGACCACCACGACACAGCCCATCACAGCCCAGCCCGAGACGGCCCAGATTGAGACGGCCCAGTCCTCGACAGCCCACACCGCGACACCACACCCCGCATCGACGCGACGGGTGCAGACGGCGATCCTCGACGCGGGAGCCGGCGCGGCCGCGACAGCACCGCGGTTCACCGGTGTCGAACCCGACGCCGACTGGTTCGCCGAGGTCCGCGACCTGCTGCGCAAGCGCAATGCGACGCTTCTCGCGCACAACTACGAGCTCCCCGCGATCCAGGATGTGGCCGATCACGTCGGCGACTCGCTGGCGCTCTCGCGTATCGCAGCGGAGTCCGACGCCGACGAGATCGTGTTCGCCGGGGTGCATTTCATGGCCGAGACGGCGAAGATCCTCAGCCCCGACAAGACCGTGTTGATCCCCGATGCGCGCGCCGGATGTTCGCTTGCCGACTCGATCACCGCCGACGAGCTGCGTGAGTGGAAGGCGGAATTCCCCGACGCCGTGGTGGTCTCGTATGTGAACACCACCGCGGAGGTCAAGGCGCTGACCGACATCTGCTGCACATCCTCCAACGCGGTGGAGGTGGTGGCGTCGATCGATCCCGATCTCGACGTGTTGTTCCTTCCCGACCAGTTCCTCGGTGCGCATGTGAAGCGGCAGACCGGTCGCGACAACATCCACATCTGGGCCGGCGAGTGCCACGTGCATGCGGGCATCAACGGTGACGAGCTCACCGCCAAGGCCGCCGCACATCCGGATGCCGAGCTGTTCGTCCATCCCGAATGCGGTTGTGCGACATCAGCTCTCTATCTCGCCGGCGAGGGCGTCGTGCCCGACGAGAAGGTGAAGATCCTGTCCACCGGAGGGATGCTCGATGCCGCACGCGCCACCGGCGCGCGACAGGTGCTCGTGGCCACCGAGGTCGGGATGCTCCATCAGCTCCGCAAGGCCGCACCCGACGTCGACTTCCAGCCGGTCAACGATCGTGCCTCCTGCCCGTTCATGAAGATGATCACGCCTGCGGCGCTGCTGCGATGCCTGCGTGAGGGTCGCGACGAGGTCCACGTCGACGCCGACACCGCGGCCAGGGCCCGGCGTAGCGTCGAGAAGATGATCGCCATCGGCAATCCGGGGTCGGGCGAATGATGGTCGGGGGAGCCGAGGTGACCGAACTGGTGGTCCCCGATGCGCGGTCGGTGATCCGCACCGCACTCGACGAGGATCTGCGCCTGGGCCCCGACGTGACGACGGCCGCGACCGTGCCGTCGTCGGCGCGCACCCACGCCCGCATCGTCACCCGTGAGGCCGGCGTCGTCGCCGGTGTCGACGTGGCGCTGGCGGTGTTCGACGAGGTGATCGGCGACGACTACACGGTGATCTCGCGGGTGGCCGACGGATCGGCGGTGGAACCCGGCGAGGTGGTGGTGGAGGTCGAGGCGCCCACCGGGCGGCTGCTGACCGCCGAACGCACCGCGCTGAACCTGCTCACGCACCTGTCGGGGATCGCCACCGAGACCGCCCGGTGGGCGGCCGCGGTGGCCGGAACCGGCGCGGTGATCCGCGACACGCGCAAGACGTTGCCGGGGTTGCGGGAGCTGGAGAAGTACGCGGTGCGTGCCGGCGGGGGACACAACCACCGGATGGCACTCGGCGACGCCGCGCTGATCAAGGACAACCACATCGCTGCCGCGGGTTCGCTGACCGCGGCGTTGCAGGCGGTGCGCGAGCTGGCGCCCGACATCGACGTCGAGGTGGAGGTGGACTCGCTCGAACAACTCGACGAGGCCCTGGCCCTGGGTGCCGAGCTGATCCTGCTGGACAACTTCCCGCTGTGGCAGACCCAGATGGCGGTGCAGCGGCGCAACGCCCGCCGTCCGGAGACCAAGCTGGAGAGTTCGGGCGGCCTGTCGCTCGAGGTGGCCCGCGACTACGCCCGCACCGGGGTCGACTATCTGGCGGTCGGCGCGCTGACTCATTCGGTGACCGCCCTGGATCTGGGTCTGGACCTCTGAGAAGGGCCGCCCGACCGGTGTCGGTGGTGGCGACGATGACGGGCAGCCGACGCGCGGGTGAGCCGGCTGCGGGCAGGTGAACTCGGTGAGCTCACCTGCCCGTATCCTTGACGGGTAACCCAGCCCTGTAGGAGAGATACATGCTTGCCCGCACCGACCTCCGCGGTTCCACCCTGTCGACGGCGATGCTGCGCCGGGTGCTCCCGCGTGGCGGAACCGACATCGAGTCGGTTCTCGGCACGGTCACGCCGGTGGTCCAGGCGATCCGCGAGCGCGGCGTCGCAGCGGCCCTCGACTACGGCGAGACCTTCGATCACGTGCGTCCGGCGACGGTGCGGGTTCCCTCGGATCGGATCATCGCCGCCCGCGACTCACTCGACCCGCAGGTGCGTGCTGCGCTCATCGAGTCGATCGACCGCGCGCGGGTGGTGCACTCCGCGCAACGCCGCACCGACGTGCGCACCGATGTGGTGCCCGGCGGAGCTGTCACCGAGCGCTGGATCCCGGTCAGCCGAGTCGGCCTCTACGTGCCCGGCGGCAATGCCGTCTACCCGTCGAGCGTCGTGATGAACGTGGTGCCCGCGCAGGAGGCAGGCGTCGGGTCGATCGTGGTGACCTCACCGCCGCAGGCTGATTTCGGTGGCTGGCCGCATCCGACCGTGCTGGCCGCATGCGCACTGCTCGGTGTCGACGAGGTGTGGGCGGTCGGCGGGGCGCAGTCGATCGCGCTGCTGGCCTACGGCGGCACCGACACCGACGGCACCGAACTCGAGCCGGTTGACATGATCACCGGACCGGGCAACATCTATGTGACCGCGGCCAAGCGACTGTGCCGCAGTGTCGTCGGGATCGACTCCGAGGCCGGGCCCACCGAGATCGCCATCCTCGCCGACGATTCGGCCGATCCGGCGTTCGTGGCGGCTGACCTCATCAGCCAGGCCGAACACGACGTGCTCGCCGCGTCGGTGCTCGTCACCGACAGTGAGCCCTTCGCCGACGCGGTCGAGGCCGCGGTCGCCGAACAGGTGGAGTCGACCAAACACCGCGAGCGGGTGCTCGCCGCGCTGTCGGGCAGCCAGTCGGGAGTGGTCCTCGTCGATGACGTCGACGCCGGTGTGGATGTCGTGAATGCTTATGCCGCAGAACATCTCGAAGTGCAGACGCGCAGCGCGGCCGACGTGGCCGCGCGGGTCCGCAACGCCGGGGCGGTCTTCGTGGGTGCGTACTCGCCGGTCAGCCTCGGCGACTATTGCGCGGGCTCCAACCACGTGCTGCCGACCTCCGGATCGGCCCGCTACAGCTCGGGGTTGTCGGTACAGACCTTCCTCAAGGGCGTCCACGTCATCGACTACGACGAGCAGGCCCTGCAGGGTGTCTCGGGTCATGTCGTCGCGCTGTCGTCGGCCGAGGATCTGCCTGCCCACGGCGACGCGGTGACCGTCCGCTTCGGTCGTGCGGGGGCCGGCAGGTGAGCGCGCCGGGCGCGCGCGTCGCACTCTCGGATCTGCCACTGCGGGACAACCTGGTGGGCAAGAACCCGTATGGCGCACCGCAATTGGAGGTGCCCTACGCGCTGAACACCAACGAGAACCCGCATCCGCCGAGCGCGGCGCTGATCGACGACGTCACCGCGTCGGTACGCGAGGCCGCAGCAGTGCTGCATCGCTATCCCGACCGCGACGCGCTGGCGTTGCGAACCGACCTCGCCGAGTACCTGTCGCAGGCCACCGGCGTGCAGCTGACTGCCGAAAACCTCTGGGCGGCAAACGGTTCCAACGAGATCCTGCAGCAGCTCCTCCAGGCGTTCGGCGGTCCGGGACGTTCGGCGCTCGGCTTCGTGCCGTCGTATTCGATGCACCCGATCATCTCCGACGGCACCGACACCACCTGGTTGGCCGCCACCCGCGATCGTGACTTCGGACTCGACATCGACTATGCGGTCGGAGAGATCACCGCACGCACCCCCGACATCGTCTTCGTCACCTCGCCGAACAATCCGACCGGCGGTTCGATCGCCGTGGACGACCTGCGCCGAATCCTTGCCGCCGCACCGGGTCTGGTGATCGTCGACGAGGCCTACGCGGAGTTCTCCGACCAGCCAAGTGCGGTGACACTCCTCGACGAGTTCGGCGACACGCTGGTGGTCTCGCGCACCATGAGCAAGGCGTTCGCCTTCGCCGGTGGTCGCCTGGGCTACCTCGCGGCGGCGCCGGCACTGGTGTCGGCGCTGTTGCTGGTGCGATTGCCCTACCACCTGTCGGTGCTGACTCAGGCGGCCGCGCGAGCGGCGCTGCGCCACCGTGACGACACTCTGGCCGGAGTCTCGGCGATCATCTCCGAACGCGACCGGGTGGCCGCGCGTCTGGGTGAGCTCGGATTCGACGTGGTCGACTCCGATGCGAACTTCCTGCTGTTCGGCGAGTTCGCCGACGCACCAGCGGCGTGGCAGCGCTACCTCGACCGCGGCGTGCTCATCCGTGACGTGGGCATCCCCGGACGGCTGCGGGTGACCATCGGGTTGCCCGAGGAGAACGACGCATTCCTGGCCGCCAGCGCGCAGATCGCCCCCGACGGCCTCACCGGCACGATCCGGATCGGACAGGAGACGGCATGACTGACACCGGCAGGACCGCGCGGATCGAGCGGACCACCAAGGAGTCGTCGATCGTCGTGGAGATCGACCTCGACGGCACCGGGCGCACCGACATCTCCACCGGTGTCCCGTTCTACGACCACATGCTCACCGCATTCGGTGCGCACGGCAGCTTCGACCTGGCCGTACACGCCGAAGGCGACGTGGAGATCGAGGCGCATCACACCGTGGAGGACACCGCGATCGTCCTGGGTCAGGCCATCGGCCAGGCGCTCGGTGACAAGTCGGGGATCCGGCGTTTCGGTGATGCCTGGATCCCGATGGACGAGACGCTCGCGCATGCCGTCGTCGACGTATCGGGGCGTCCCTACTGCGTGCACACCGGGGAACCCGAGCACCTTCTCACCGCGGTCATCGGCGGCTATCCGGGCGTGCCGTACTCCACGATCATCAATCGCCACGTCTTCGAGTCGCTGGCCATGAATGCGCGGATCGCGCTGCATGTCCAGGTGATCCACGGTCGCGACCAGCACCACATCACCGAGGCCGAGTTCAAGGCGGTCGCCCGCGCGTTGCGTGCGGCCTGCGAATACGACCCGCGCCAGTCAGGGGTCCCGTCGACGAAGGGCGCGCTGTGAGCGTGACGGTCGCGGTCCTCGACTACGGGTCGGGGAACCTGCGGTCGGCGCAGCGGGCACTCGAACGCACCGGCGCGACGGTGACCGTCACCTCCGACCCCGAGACGGCGCTGGCCGCCGACGGCCTGGTGGTACCCGGTGTCGGCGCCTACGAGGCCTGCATGAACGGCCTGCGCGCGGTCAACGGCCCCCGCATCATCGGCTCACGGCTGGCCGGATCGCGCCCGGTGCTCGGCATCTGTGTGGGTATGCAGATCCTCTTCGACGAGGGGGTCGAGTTCGGCGTGCACACCGAGGGGTGCGGCGAGTGGCCGGGCACCGTGACCCGCCTCGACGCCCCGGTGCTGCCGCATATGGGCTGGAACACCATCGAGACACCGCAGGACTCGGTGCTGTTCGACGGGATCGACGCCGACACCCGCTTCTACTTCGTGCATTCCTATGCCGCCCAGCACTGGACGATGGACAGCGACGGGTCGCCGATCGCAGCGCCCAAGCTCACCTGGTCGACGCATGGCAGCCGATTCCTCGCTGCGGTGGAGAACGGCCCACTCTCGGCTACCCAGTTCCATCCGGAGAAGTCCGGCGAGGCCGGGGCACAGGTGTTGCGCAACTGGGTGGGCTCACTGACATGAGCGCACCGCGTCAGCTGTCCTACGGTCGACTCGCCGTGCTGTCGGTGCTGGCCGCCGGGGCGGTGATGCTGGTGGGACTGGTAATCATCGTGATCGTCGCACAGTTCTCGCCGATCGCCGCGCTGATTCTGGCCCTCCTCACACTCGTTGGTGCGGTCGCGGCGATGGGCATCACCGCCAACCGCCTGGTCGAACGGGCGCTGTCAGCACCCGACGAGGATGCGCCCGGACACACCGTTGCCGGTCGCGACGACCACGCTCACAACGATCCCGAGCACAAGCACAACGAAAAGGAATGACACATCTGATGGGTGCAATCCTGCAACTGCTGCCGGCGGTCGACGTCGCCGACGGTCAGGCCGTCCGACTCGTCCAGGGCGCAGCCGGCACCGAGACCTCCTACGGCTCTCCGCGCGAGGCCGCATTGGCCTGGCAGAGCGACGGCGCAGAGTGGATCCATCTCGTCGACCTCGACGCGGCTTTCGGCAGGGGTGACAACCGCGCCCTGCTCGCCGAGGTGGTCGGCGAACTCGACGTCGACGTGGAACTGTCCGGCGGTATCCGCGACGACGACTCGCTCGCCGCGGCATTGGCGACAGGATGCCGGCGGGTCAATCTGGGCACCGCGGCCCTCGAGCAACCTCAGTGGTGCGCGAAGGTGATCGCCGAACACGGCGACCGGATCGCGGTGGGACTCGACGTGATCCGCAACGATCCCGACGGCACCGCCCCGCACGGCTACCGGCTGCGCGGTCGCGGCTGGGTCACCGACGGCGGTGATCTGTGGGAGGTCCTCGACAGGCTCGAACGTGACGGCTGTGCGCGCTACGTGGTGACCGACGTGAGCAAGGACGGCACCCTGGCGGGACCGAACCTCGAACTCCTCGCCGAGGTCGCCGACCGCGCCTCGGCGCCGGTCGTCGCCTCCGGCGGTGTCTCGGCGATCGACGACCTCGTCGCCATCTCAGGACTGACCGACCGCGGGGTCGAGGGCGCGATCGTCGGCAAGGCGCTCTACGCCGGGCGTTTCACCCTGCCCGAGGCACTCGAGGCGGTCGCACGGCGATGACGTCGCACGACCGGTCGGGATCGCAGAGCAGCACGGGTGCGCGCTCAGCCGCCGACGCGGGGCTCGACCTCGATCGACTCGTCGACGTCGCCGCATCGATCCTCGACGCGGCGGCCCCGCGATTCACCGAGGGCCTCGGTGCCGGGTCGGCGGTGGACAAGGGCGGCTCGGATTTCGCCACCGAACTCGACCTCGAACTCGAACGGTTCATCGCCTCCGAGCTGTCGTCGCGGACCGGGATCGGGGTGCACGGCGAGGAGTACGGCGGACCGCCGGTGGACACCGGCGTGGTGTGGGTCGTCGACCCGATCGACGGCACCTTCAACTACTCGGCGGGCCTGCCGCTCGACGGCATGCTGGCGGCCCTGCTGATCGACGGCGATCCGGTGATCGGCCTGACGTGGCTGCCGCTGCTCGGGACCACCTACACCGCCGTGGCGGGCGGTCGCCTGCACGTCAACGGGGTCGCGCGGCCTGCGTTGGCCACCGGTTCGCTGCGTGAGGCGATGATCTCCTTCGGCGCATTCAACGTGGCCTCGCGCGGGAGATATCCCGGCCGGTGGCGCCACGCCGCGCTCGGCGAGATCTCGAAGCGCTCGTCGCGGCTGCGGCTCTTCGGCAGCACCGGTGTGGACCTGGCCTACTGTGCCGCCGGAATGCTGGGTGGGGCGGTGGTGTTCGGTCACAACGCATGGGACAACGCCCCCGGTGTGGCACTCGTGCGTGCCGCGGGCGGGATCGTCACCGATCTCGCCGGTGAGCCCTGGACCATCGCATCGCACTCGGTGCTCGCCGGTGCCCCGGGAGTGCACGACGAACTGCTGACGCTGCTGCGTGGACTCGGCGACCCGGCTCACTTCGCCCCGTCCATCAGCACCCCGACAGCCACGAACACCCCGGCAGCGACCAGCGCCCCAACAGCGCCCGGCACCCCGACAGCGCCCGGCACCCCGACAGAAGAGGACACCCAAGAGTCATGACGTTGGCCGTTCGAGTGATCCCCTGTCTCGACGTCGACGACGGACGCGTTGTCAAGGGCGTCAACTTCCAGAACCTGCGCGACGCCGGCGACCCGGTGGAACTCGCCGCACGCTACGACGCCGAGGGTGCCGACGAGTTGACCTTCCTCGACGTCACAGCGTCGAGTTCGGGGCGGTCGACGATGCTCGAGGTGGTCAAACGCACCGCCGAGCAGATCTTCATCCCGCTCACCGTCGGTGGCGGCATCCGGACCGTCGAGGATGTCGACGTGCTCCTGCGCGCCGGCGCCGACAAGGTCAGTGTGAACACCGCCGCAATCCAGCGACCCGGCGTGCTCTCGGAGATGAGCCGGCGGTTCGGTTCGCAATGCATCGTGCTGTCGGTGGATGCGCGCTCGGTCCCCGAGACCGACCCGCCGACCGCCTCGGGCTGGGAGGTCACCACGCACGGCGGTCGCCGCGGAACGGGTATCGACGCGCTCGAATGGGCCCGCCGCGGCGAGGAGCTCGGGGTGGGGGAGATCCTGTTGAACTCGATGGACGCCGACGGGACCAAGCGGGGTTTCGACCTGCGGATGATCGAGGCGGCCCGGGCGGCGGTGGGGGTGCCGGTCATCGCGAGCGGCGGTGCCGGCAAGGCCGCCGACTTCCCGCCGGCGGTCGAGGTCGGTGCCGATGCGGTGCTGGCCGCATCGATCTTCCACTTCGGTGAGGTGTCCATCGGCGAGGTCAAGTCCACGATGGCCCAGACCGGGATCGTCGTGCGCTGATCGGCGGCGGATGGGCTGATCGATCGCACGTACAGGGCCGTCGACCGGGACAACTGACGACCTGGGACGATGGATTGACAACGACCACGTGCGAGGCGCTCGCCGGTGACCGTTGGACGAAGTGGGGTATTTCGATGAAGGTGGGTTCTCGATGACATTGGACGCATCGCTCGCCGAGCGGCTCACACGCAATGCCGACGGGCTGTTCACCGTGGTGGTGCAGGAGCACTCCACCGGAGACGTGCTCATGGTGGCCTGGATGGACGACGAGGCGCTCGACCGCACCATGCGCACCCGTCGCGCGACCTACTGGTCGCGGTCGCGCAGCGAGTACTGGGTCAAGGGTGAGACCAGCGGACACACTCAGTACGTGCACCGGATCCAGCTCGACTGTGACGGGGATGCGCTGCTGATGACCGTCGACCAGGTCGGCGCGGCCTGTCACACCGGAACCCACACCTGCTTCGACGACCGGACGATCCTGCCCGAGCAAGCCGCCACCGACACCGTGACGCCCCAGACCCCCACCGCCCAGACCCGTACGCCCCAGACCCGTACGCCCCAGACCCGTACGACCCAGACCCAGGAAGCTGAGCACATGCCGCTGATCCAGATCTCCCAGACACCGGGCCTGTCCGACCGAGTGAAGCGCGAGACCATCGCCGCGGTCACCGAGGCCTACGCGAAGGCGACCGGCAAGAGCCCCGACGCGGTGTGGGTCACCATCACCGAGATCCCGCGCAGCCAGTGGGGTGTCGGCGGGGAACCGCTGGGCTGAACAGATGACCGACTCGCACACACTCGACGCCCACGCCGAAACGCCCGACACCGCCATCCCCGACGGCGGCGAGGCAGGCACCACCACGTTGGCGCAGTTCCTGAACCTGGCAGCCGACCACCGCGTGGTCCCGGTGGTCCGCAAGGTGCTCGCCGACTCCGAGACCCCGCTGTCGGCCTATCGGAAACTGGCCGGCGATCGCGCCGGGACCTTCCTGCTCGAATCCGCCGAGAACGGACGCTCGTGGTCGCGCTGGTCGTTCATCGGTGCGGGTTCGCCGTCGGCGCTCACGGTGAGCGACGGCGAGGCGTCGTGGTGGGGCACGGTCCCCACCGGCGCGCCCAGTGGTGGCGCGCCGCTCGACGCGCTCGCACGCTCGCTGGAGATCCTGGCCACCGACCCGCTGCCGGGAATGCCGCCGTTGACCGGCGGATTCGTGGGCTATCTCGCCTATGACGCGGTGCGTTGGCTGGAGAAACTGCCGCACACCACCGTCGACGACCTCAACCTCCCGCCGATGATGTTCCTGCTCGCCGCCGACCTCGCGGCGTTCGATCATCACGAGGGCTCGATCACGTTGATCGCCAACGCGATCAACTGGGACGGCACAGACGACCGGGCCGAGGAGGCCTACCGGGACGCCGTCGCGCGGCTGGACCGGATGACCGACGCCCTGGCTGCGCCGTCGGCGTCGACGGTGTCGGTGTATGACCGGCCCGATCCCGACTACACCGTCCAGCGCGACCTCGACACGTACCGCACGATCGTCACGAGTCTGGTCGAGGAGATCCGGGCGGGTGAAGCGTTCCAGATCGTGCCATCGATGCGATTCGAGATGGCCACCGACGCCGACCCGCTCGACGTCTACCGTGTGTTGCGGGCATCGAACCCCAGCCCGTACATGTACCTCCTGCGGATGCCCGGTGTCGGCCGCGACCCGTTCACCATCGTCGGGTCGAGTCCCGAGGCACTGGTCACCGTGCACGACGGGGTGGCCACCACCCATCCCATCGCCGGTACCCGGTGGCGTGGCGCCACCGAGGAAGAAGACGTGCTGCTCGGCAAGGATCTCATCGCCGACGAGAAGGAGAACGCCGAACACCTGATGCTGGTCGACCTCGGCCGCAACGATCTCGGACGGGTCTGCGTCCCGGGCTCGGTGAAGGTCAGCGACTACCGACACATCGAGCGCTACAGCCATGTGATGCACCTGGTGTCCACGGTGTCGGGGACGCTGCGCGGGGACAAGACCGCACTCGACGCCGTGACCGCGTGTTTCCCCGCGGGCACCCTCACCGGGGCGCCGAAGGTGCGGGCGATGGAACTGATCGACGAGCACGAGATCACCAGCCGCGGCCTGTACGGCGGCATCGTCGGCTACTTCGACTTCGCCGGCGATGCCGACACCGCGATCGCCATCCGGACCGCACTGATCGCCGACGGATCGGCGTTCGTGCAAGCAGGTGGGGGTGTCGTCGCCGACAGCGAGCCGGAGTACGAATACAACGAGGCCCGTAACAAGGCGACCGCGGTACTGCGGGCCATCGCCGCAGCCGAGACCATGCGGCGCACCGGCGATCCCGCCACCGCGCCACCGGAGGACCATGTCTGACAGCTCGACCCCCACAACCCCCGACCCGGACACCCCGGCGCCGGACTCCACGGATCCCGCCACGGAGAAATCGGTGAACCCGGAGAAGGCAGTGAATCCGGAGAAGACTGCCGATCCGGCGAAGGCGCGACGCCGGGCCTTGGCGATCTCGTCGCTCCTGCTGGCGATCGCCGCGATCTGTCTATGGGCGGCCAGTCGGATGACCTGGGCCACGGTGGTCGGCGCCGACGGCATGTCGCCGCCACGGACGTTTCGAGTCCACGGATCCGATTGGAGTCCGTGGCTGACCCCGCTCGCGATCGTGCTGGTGGCCGCCATCGCAGCCACCGCCGCACTGCGCGGATGGCTGCAGCGACTGGTCGCCGTGATCGTGGCCGTGATCGGCGTGGTGGTGATGATCCCGGCCATCTCCCTGCTCACCTCCGGGGACAACACCTCCTATGCCGCCAAGGCGATCGAGATCCCCGCGCGCTATCAGGTGCTGCAGATGACCACCAACAGCTGGTCGGCCGTGGTCGCCATCCTCGGCGGGTTGTGTGCGATCGTGGCCGCGATCTCCATCCTGCGTGTTGGCCGGACGGGCACGTCGATGTCCAGCAAGTACCTCTCGCCGGGTGCTCGTCGCGCCGAACTCGAACGTCAGGTCTTCGCCGACCGGGCCGCAACCGACACGGTGGCCGGTGACGGTCGTGAGTCGGCACGGGTCGCCCGTGACGATTCCGCAGATCACGCCGACGACGCGGAATCGACTGCCGCGAGCGGTTCGGGCACCGACCTCAACGAACGGATGCTCTGGGATGCACTCGACACCGGCGAGGATCCGACCGACCGGGGTCGGTGAGCGACGAGCGGTCGGCCGAGTCCCGCCACACCCAGCCCCGGTGACGGTTGCGGGTTCGCTCGCGGTTACCCTTTGAGGAGCGAGCCGGAGCATGGGGGCTCGCCGGCCGAATGAACGTCGATCGCCGCATCGACAGACGTCCGAGTACCGAAAGGGTTAGCTGCGACCGTGAACACGCCGTCAGTTCTCGATTCGATCATCGAGGGTGTCCGAGCCGATGTCGCGGCGCGCGAGGCCCTCGTCGACTTCGCGACACTCAAGAAGCAGGCCGAACGCGCTGCCGCCCCGATCGATGTGGCCGCCGCACTACGTGAACCCGGCATCGGCGTGATCGCCGAGGTCAAGCGCTCGAGCCCGTCGAAGGGTGCACTCGCGCAGATCGACGATCCCGCTCACCTGGCACGCAAATACGAAGAAGGCGGGGCACGGGTCATCAGCGTGCTCACCGAACAGCGCAGGTTCAACGGCTCGCTGGCCGACCTCGACTCCGTGCGCGCGGCGGTGTCCATCCCGGTGCTGCGCAAAGACTTCATCGTGGGCCCGTATCAGATCCACGAGGCCCGGGCCCACGGCGCCGACATGGTGCTGCTGATCGTGGCCGCGCTCGAACAGAACGTGCTCTCCTCCCTGCTCGACCGGGTGGAGTCGCTGGGTATGACTGCGCTCGTCGAGGTCCACACCGAAGAAGAAGCCGACCGGGCCCTGCAGGCCGGGGCCAGCGTGGTCGGCGTGAACTCGCGCAACCTCAAGACGCTCGACGTCGACCGCGACACCTTCGGCCGTATCGCCCCGGGTCTGCCCACCGAGGTGATCCGGGTGGCCGAGTCGGGTGTGCGCGGCACCGCCGATCTGCTGGCCTACGCCGGTGCGGGTGCCGATGCCGTACTGGTGGGTGAGGGTCTCGTCACGAGCGGCGATCCGCGTGCAGCGGTGTCCGATCTGGTCACCGCGGGTGCACACCCGTCGTGCCCCAAACCCGCCCGCTGACGCCCACGCCAGACGGACGGTCGGTGTCGGCGCAGCGCCGCAGGCCGGCCCGACCCACAGATTTGACCCCAACCATCATCACCAGCGACACCGGGATCGTTCCGGCCGCGCACTGGTGGAACGCCTGATCGGATCACAACATGTCAGCCGACACCACATCCCGTTCCGACTTCCCGAGGGCCAGCGCCGGTCTCGCGCAGCGCACTTCGATCGAACCCGATGTGGGCGGACACTTCGGTGTCTTCGGCGGCAGGCACGTACCCGAGGCGCTGATGGCAGTGATCGACGAGGTCACCACCACCTATGAGAAGGTCCGCGCCGACGACTCCTTCCTCAACGAACTCGACCGGCTGCAGCGCGACTACTCGGGACGCCCGTCACCGCTGTTCGAGGCCACGCGGCTGCGCGAACACGCAGGCGGCGCGCGGATCTTCCTCAAGCGTGAGGACCTCAATCACACCGGTTCACACAAGATCAACAACGTGCTCGGCCAGGCGCTGCTGGCACAGCGGATGGGCAAGACCCGGGTTATCGCCGAGACCGGTGCCGGTCAGCACGGTGTGGCCACGGCCACCGCGTGCGCGCTGCTCGGCCAGGAATGCGTGGTCTACATGGGTCGGGTGGACACCGAGCGCCAGGCGCTCAACGTCGCGCGCATGCGGCTGCTGGGTGCGCAGGTGGTGGCCGTCGACACCGGCTCGGCGACACTCAAGGACGCCATCAACGAGGCGATGCGCGACTGGGTCACCAACGCCGACGACACCTACTACTGCTTCGGCACCGCAGCGGGGCCGCACCCCTTCCCGATGATGGTCCGCGATCTGCAGCGGATCGTCGGTATGGAGGCGCGCGCCCAGATCCTCGACCAGGCCGGACGGCTGCCCGATGCGGTCACCGCCTGCGTCGGCGGCGGTTCGAACGCCATCGGCATCTTCCACCCGTTCATCGATGACGAGGGCGTGCGGCTGGTCGGCTTCGAGGCCGCCGGTGACGGTGTGGAGACCGGACGGCATGCGGCCACCTTCACCGGCGGCTCGCACGGCGCGTTCCAGGGCGCGTACTCGTACCTGCTGCAGGACGAGGACGGCCAGACCATCGAATCCCATTCGACCTCGGCGGGTCTCGACTACCCGGGTGTGGGACCCGAACACGCCTATCTCAAGGAGATCGGCCGGGCGGAGTACCGGCCGATCACCGACACCGAGGCGATGAACGCCCTGTCGTTGCTGAGCCGCACCGAGGGCATCATCCCGGCGATCGAATCCGCCCATGCGGTGGCCGGTGCGCTCAAGCTCGGTCCCGAGCTGGGCGACGGCGCGATCATCGTGGTCAACCTGTCCGGACGCGGCGACAAGGACGTCGACACCGCAGCCGAGTGGTTCGGGCTGTTCGACGACAAGAACCCCGCCGCAAGCGGCGATGGCGAGGAGGCTGCGCAGTGACCGATTCACGACTGGGCCCGGTGTTCGAGCAGTGCCGCAGCGAGGGCCGTGCGGCCCTCATCGGCTACCTGCCGGTGGGCTATCCGGATGTGCCCACCTCGGTGCAGATCTTCCGCTCGATGGTCGAGGCCGGCTGCGACATCATCGAGGTCGGCGTGCCGTATTCAGATCCCGTAATGGACGGCCCGACCATCCAGGCTGCCGCTGATCTGGCGCTGACCAACGGCGTCCGCGTCCGCGACACCTTCACCGCCACCCAGGCCATCGCCGACGCCGGCGGGCATGCGGTGGTGATGAGTTATTGGAACCCGGTCCTCAAATACGGTGTCGATCGCTTTGCTCGCGATCTGGCCAACTCCGGCGGTGCCGGTCTGATCACGCCGAACCTCATCCCCGAGGAGGCCGGTGAGTGGATCGCCGCCTCTGACGAGCACGGTGTCGACCGGATCTTCCTCGTCGCGCCGTCCTCGACCGAGGAGCGGCTGGCGATGACCGTCGACTCCTGCCGCGGATTCGTCTACGCCGCCTCCACGATGGGCGTCACCGGCGCCCGCGACGCGGTGTCGGATGCGGCCCCGGAGCTCTGCGCGCGGGTCCGTGCCCACTCCGACATCCCGATCGGCGTCGGACTCGGCGTGCGAAGCGGGGCCCAGGCAGCCCAGATCGCGTCCTACGCAGACGGCGTGATCGTCGGTTCGGCGATCGTCTCGGCGGCGGCCGAGGGCGATGACGTCCTGCGCGCATTGGTCGGCGAACTTGCCGAGGGTGTGCGCTCGGCCGCCGTGGCTTCCTGACTCACTATGGTGGCAGCGTGACCGACACGACCGTCCTCGCCTACATCCCCAGCCCGTCGCAGGGGGTCTGGTACCTCGGGCCGCTACCGATCCGCGCATATGCGCTGTTCATCATCGTCGGCATCATCATCGCGGTCTGGTGGGGCGACCGTCGCTGGCGTGCCCGGGGCGGACGCCCGCAGGAAGTCCTCGACGTCGCGATCTGGGCGGTCCCGTTCGGTCTCGTGGGTGGTCGGCTCTATCACCTGGCCACCGACTGGCGTACCTACTTCGGCGACGGACCCAAACAGCCCATCGACGCGCTCAAGGTGTGGGACGGCGGGCTCGGCATCTGGGGTGCAGTGCTGCTCGGCGGCGTCGGCGCCTGGATCGCCACTCGCCGGATGGGCATCAAACTCCCGCCTTTCGCCGACGCGATCGCCCCGCCGATCCTGCTCGCACAGGCCATCGGCCGCCTCGGCAACTACTTCAACCAGGAGCTCTACGGCCGGGAGACGTCGCTGCCGTGGGGCCTGAAGATCTACGACCGCATCGACAAGTCGGGCAACGTCGATCCCAGTCTCATCGACGGGCATTCCACCGGGCATGTGGTGGCCATCGTCCAGCCGACTTTCCTCTACGAGCTGATCTGGAACGTGCTGATCGTGATCGCGCTCGTCCTGCTCGACCGGACCGGCCGAATCGGCCACGGACGACTGTTCGCCCTGTATGTGGCCGGGTACTGTGCCGGGCGGTTCTTCGTCGAGCTCCTGCGCGCCGACCACGCCACTCACGTATTCGGCATCCGGATCAACCTGTTCACCGCGGCCATCGTCTTCGCCTGTGCGGTGGTGTACTTCCTGCTCGCGCCACGGGGGCGGGAGACACGCGACGAGGTCCACCGGCACCCCGAGATCGACCAGGATGCCGCTGCGTACGACAGTGACGGTGACCCTCTCGATGACGACGAGTTCGGGGACGAGGACTTCGATGACGACGATCGTGGCGACGTGGACCTGAGTGATGAGGACCCCGGTCACGACGATCTCGATCAGGACGATCTCGACGGCGACACCCTGGACGGCGAGGACCTGAGCGACGAGGACCTGAGCGACGAGGACCCCGCCGAGGAGGATCTCGACGGTCGTGATCAGGAGCGCCCCGACACCGCTGCGCAGACGGAATCCGAGGGCGCATCGGGTCGACGCAGCTGATCGACGCGCCGAGCGATCGGTGTGTCCCGCTCGTCAATCGGTGTGACCGACCAGGTCACCGGACAACCGTGTGAACTCCGGTGGCCGATGTGTTCGCCGGTGATAGGGTTTGTGATTACTGCGCGTGTAACCGCGCGTTCTTCGCCACGGGCCAGTGACGTCCTGAGGGTCTGCGTGATCGCTGGTTGTGCGGTTGCACCGTCAGGTGAACCGGCCATTCGTGGGAAGGTCTTCCATGCTCGACTCCACTGCTGCCCGCCGGACCGGTCCGCTCTTCTCCCACGCGCCCGGTGCACAGGGGCTCTACGACCCCGACGTCGAATCCGATGCATGCGGTGTGGCCGTGGTCGCCGATGTGCACGGCCGCCGGTCGCACTCGATCGTCGCCGACGGACTGCTCGCGCTGGAGAACCTCGAACACCGAGGTGCCGCGGGCGCCGACCCGAAGGACGGCGACGGCACCGGGATACTCATGCAGCTCCCCGTCGAGCTCTACCGCGAGGTCGTGGACTTCGATCTGCCCGAACCGAACGCGGCCGGGGACAACACCTTTGCCGCCGGTCTGGCATTCCTGCCCGCCGATCCCGGTGAACGCGAGATCGTCGTCGGGCTCATCAACGACCTCGCCCGTGACGAGGGCATCACCATCCTGGGCTGGCGTGACCTCCCCGTCGATCCCGACGGTGCCGACATCGGTACCAACGCACGCGGCTGTATGCCGTACATGAGTCAGCTGTTCGTCACCGTCGACCCGGCCGGCGGCGCGGCGAGACCGGCAGGACTCGATCTCGACCGCATCGTCTACCCGTTGCGAAAGCGCGCCGAACACCTGCGCACCGATGCGGGTGAGGGGGTGTACTTCCCGTCACTGTCGAGCCGCACCATCGTCTACAAGGGGATGCTCACCGAGGTGCAGCTGCCGGCGTTCTACGCCGACCTGCGTGACGAGCGCTGCGCGAGCGCGATCGCAATCGTCCACTCGCGGTTCTCCACCAACACCTTTCCCGCGTGGCCGCTGGCTCATCCGTTCCGCTTCCTCGCTCACAACGGCGAGATCAACACCGTGCGCGGCAACCGCAATCGGATGCGCGCCCGCGAGGCCCTGCTGGAGACCGATCTGATTCCCGGTGATCTGTCCCGCGTGTTCCCGATCTGCACCGACGGGGCATCGGACTCGGCGTCATTGGACGAGGTCCTCGAACTGCTCCACCTCGGCGGCCGCAGCATCGCCCACAGCGTGATGATGATGGTGCCCGAGGCGTGGGAGAACGTACCCGCGATGGATCCGAAACGGCGGGCATTTCTCGGTTTTCACGCCTCACTGATGGAGGCGTGGGACGGCCCCGCCTGTGTCACCTTCACCGATGGCACGGTCATCGGGGCGGTCCTCGACCGCAACGGGCTGCGGCCGGGACGCTGGTGGCAGACGCGTGACGGTCGCATCGTCCTGGCCTCGGAGGCCGGTGTGCTGGAGATCCCCACCGACAACATCATCGCCAAGGGGCGCCTCGAGCCGGGCAAGATGTTCCTCGTCGACACCCGGCAGGGCCGCATCGTGCCCGACGAGGAGATCAAGGCCGACCTCATCAACGCCGCGCCGTATGACGAGTGGTTGCATGCGGGTCTGCTCGACATCGCGACCCTGCCCTCGCGGCCGCGGTATCAGCCCGACCACGAGACCGTGGTCGAGCGGCAGATCACCTTCGGGTACACCGAAGAAGATCTGCGCGTGCTGCTGACGCCGATGGCCGCCTCGGGTGCCGAACCGATCGGCTCGATGGGGACCGACACCCCGATCGCGGTGCTGTCGAAGCGATCCCGGCTTCTCTTCGACTATTTCGTCGAGCTGTTCGCCCAGGTCACCAATCCGCCCCTCGATGCCATCCGCGAGGAGATCGTCACCTCGATGGGGCGCGTGATGGGGCCCGAACTCAATCTGCTGGCGCCCACCGCGGCATCGTGTCGCCAGATCGTGCTGCCCTGGCCAGTGCTCGACAACGACGAACTCGCCAAGATCGTGCGCATCAACGACGACGGTGACAACCGTGGGCTCTCGGCGAAAGTCCTTCGCGCACACTATGACGTCTCTGCCGGCGGGGAGGGCCTGGCCGAGGCGATCGAGGACCTGCGTCGTCGTGCGTCGGAGGCGATCGCCGAAGGTCATTCGACGCTGGTGATCTCGGATCGACGCGTCGACCGCGACAGTGCACCCATCCCGTCGCTACTGGCCGTCTCGGCGGTGCACCATCACCTGGTGCGCTCCAAGGAACGCACCAGGGTGGCACTGGTGGTGGAAGCCGGTGATGCCCGCGAGGTGCACCACGTGGCGCTGCTGGTCGCCTTCGGCGCCGCGGCCGTCAACCCGTACCTCGCCATCGAATCCATCGAAGACCTGATCCGCGAGGGTGAGCTCACCGGGGTGGCAGCCAGCAAGGCGGTGCGCAACTACATCCAGGCTCTGGGCAAGGGCATGCTCAAGGTGATGAGCAAGATGGGGATCTCGACGGTGAGTTCCTATACGGGCTCACAGGCATTCGAGGCCGTGGGGCTGAACCCCGAACTGGTCCAGGAGTACTTCACGCGCGCCAAGTCGCGGATCGGCGGTGTCGGCCTCGACGAACTCGCCCGCGAGGTGCGGATGCGTCACGACCTCGCCTTCTCCGACAATCCGACCGAGCTCGCCTATCGTCGGCTCGAGGTGGGCGGGGAGTACCAGTACCGCCGTGAAGGGGAGCTGCACGTCTTCACCCCGGAGACGATCTTCCTGCTCCAGCATGCGACGAAGACCGGGAAACACGAGGTCTACCAACGCTATTGCGATGAGGTCAACCGGTTGTCGCGTGAGGGCGGCACCCTGCGCGGTCTCTTCGAATTCGACACCGCAGGGCGCGAGCCGATCCCGCTGGAGGAGGTGGAGCCGATCAGCGAGATCATGAAGCGGTTCAACACCGGCGCGATGAGTTACGGGTCGATCTCCGCCGAGGCGCACGAGACGATCGCGATCGCGATGAACCAGATCGGCGGTCGGTCCAATTCGGGTGAGGGCGGGGAGAACACCGACCGGCTCTACGATCCGCGCCGGCGCAGCCGCGTCAAACAGGTCGCCTCGGGCCGGTTCGGCGTGACCAGTGACTATCTCGTCAATGCGACCGACATCCAGATCAAGATGGCACAGGGCGCCAAACCCGGTGAGGGAGGCCAGCTCCCGGCCTACAAGGTGTACCCGTGGATCGCCAAGACCCGGCATTCCACACCGGGTGTCGCACTGATCTCACCCCCGCCGCATCACGACATCTACTCGATCGAGGATCTCGCCCAGCTGATCTACGACCTCAAGAACGCCAACCCGCAGGCTCGGATCCACGTGAAGCTGGTCAGCGCGCTGGGCGTCGGGACGGTGGCGACCGGTGTGTCGAAGGCCCATGCCGACGTGGTGCTCATCTCCGGTCACGACGGCGGTACCGGCGCATCGCCGCTGACCTCGCTCAAACATGCCGGGACACCGTGGGAGATCGGCCTGGCCGACGCCCAGCAGACCCTCATGCTCAACGGCTTGCGCGACCGCATCACGGTGCAGTGCGACGGCGCGCTGCGTACCGGGCGTGACGTGATGGTGGCGGCGCTGCTCGGTGCCGAGGAGTACGGGTTCTCCACCGCACCGCTGATCGTGACGGGCTGCGTGATGATGCGGGTCTGTCATCTCGACACCTGCCCGGTGGGTGTGGCCACGCAGAATCCCGAACTGCGTGCGCGGTTCACCGGTCAGGCCCAGCATGTGGTCAACTTCTTCGAGTTCATCGCCGAGGATGTCCGTCGACATCTCGCGATGCTCGGCTTCCGCACTCTCGACGAGGCGATCGGTCACGCCGAGGTGCTCGACACCGACAAGGGCGTGGCCCACTGGAAGAGTCAGGGACTCGACCTGTCGGCGATCTTCGCGACGTCGGATTCGGATTCTCCGAAACATCGTGTGCGAGAACAGAATCACGGTCTCGAGAAGGCGCTCGACCAGACGATGATCCAGCTCGCGGAGGGGGCGCTGGAGGATGCCCATCCGGTCACGCTGGAGCTGCCGGTGCGCAACGTCAACCGTACGGTGGGCACCTTGCTCGGGCAGGAGGTGACCCGGCGATACGGTGCCGACGGGCTGGCCGAGGACACGATCACGGTCAACCTCACCGGGTCGGCCGGGCAGTCCCTCGGCGCATTCCTGCCCCCGGGCATCACGCTGTCGCTGACCGGTGACACCAACGACTATGTGGGCAAGGGGCTGTGCGGCGGCAAGATCATCGTGCGGCCCGACCCCGACGCCTGGTTTGTGGCCGAGGATCAGGTGATCGCCGGCAACACGATCCTCTACGGCGCCACCTCGGGGGAGGTGTATCTGCGGGGGCAGGTGGGGGAGCGCTTCTCGGTGCGCAACTCCGGTGCCACAGCGGTGGTCGAGGGTGTGGGCGACCACGCGTGTGAGTACATGACCGGTGGGCGTGTGGTGATCCTCGGACCCACCGGACGCAACCTCGCGGCCGGCATGTCCGGAGGCATCGCCTTCGTGTACGACCTCGACCCGGCGAAGGTCAACCGGGCACTGGTCGCGCTGCAACAACCCGACCCCGACGATCTGATCTGGTTGCACGACATCATCTCTGCGCACGCCGGCTACACCGGATCGGCCATCGCGGCGTCCATGCTGGCCGACTGGCCACGACGCTGCCTGGCGTTCACGAAGGTGATGCCCACCGACTATCAGCGGGTGCTCGACGCCGCGCGGATGGCCAAGGCAGAGGGACGAGATGTCGATTCGGCGATGATGGAGGCGGCACGTGGCTGATCCCCGCGGTTTTCTCGAGGTGTCCAAGCAGGAGTCGCACTACCGACCGGTGCGCAAACGCATCCACGACTGGGATGACGTGTACGTCCATCCGGCGCCGCCGGTGGTCAAGGCCGAGGTGGCCGAACAGGCCCGGCGGTGCATGGACTGCGGTATCCCGTTCTGTCACTCGGGATCGGCCGGATGTCCGCTGGGCAACCTGATCCCGGAGTGGAACGATCTGGTTCGGCGCGGGCGCTGGGATGCCGCCAGCGAACGCCTGCATGCGACGAACAACTTCCCGGAGTTCACCGGCAAGATCTGTCCGGCGCCGTGTGAGGCCGCATGCGTGCTGAGTATCTCCGAGCACACCACCGGCGGCAGCGTCACGATCAAACGTGTCGAGAAGACGATCGCCGAAACGGCTTGGCATGAGGGGTATGTCGACCCGCAGCGGCCTGCCATCCGGACGGGCAAGTCGGTCGCGGTGGTCGGATCCGGTCCCGCAGGTCTGGCCGTTGCCCAGCAGCTCACCCGAGCCGGTCACGCGGTGGTGGTCTACGAGCGTGACGACCGACTCGGTGGTCTGCTCCGCTACGGCATCCCCGAGTACAAACTGCAGAAGGCCGACATCGACCGTCGGCTGTCCCAGATGCGTGCCGAGGGAACCGAATTCGTCACCTCCTGTGATGTCGGGGTCGATCTGACCGTCGAGCAGCTGCGTTCGCGCCATGACGCGGTGGTGCTGGCCATCGGCGCGATGAAGGCACGCGACAACGTCGTTCCCGGCCGCGAGCTCGGCGGCGTCCACCTGGCGATGGAGCATCTGGTGCCGGCCAATCGCGAATGTGAGGGCGACGGACCGTCGCCGCTCACCGCCAAGGGCAAGCATGTGGTGATCATCGGCGGCGGCGACACCGGCGCGGACTGTCTGGGTACCGCACACCGCCAGGGTGCGGCATCGATCGTGCAGCTCGACTACAACCCCGAACTGCCCTCCGAACGCGACGACGACCGTTCGCCCTGGCCCACGTGGCCGCTGATCATGCGCACCTCGAGTTCGCATGACGAGGGCGGCGAGCGCAAGTATCAGGTTGCGGTGCAACGGTTCCTCGGCGACGAGGACGGTAACGTCCGCTCGATGGTGCTCGCCGAGGTCACCGTGACGCGTGACGCAGACGGTCGCCGCGCCATCACCCCGGTGGGCGACGCGTTCGAGATCCCCTGCGAGCTCGCACTGTTCGCCATCGGTTTCGAAGGTGTCGCCGACGAGCCGTTGCTGTCGGAGCTCGGGGTCGACAAGAACCGGCGCGGGGTCATCGACTGCGGCTCGGACTGGCAGACGTCGGCACCGGGCGTGTTCGTCTGCGGCGACGCCCACCGCGGCGCCTCACTGGTGGTGTGGGCGATCGCCGAGGGACGGTCCACCGCGCGTGCTGTGGACGCCTACCTCGTCGGCGACTCCGAACTGCCCTCACCGGTGCGACCGAATTCATTGCCCCTGTCCGTGGTCTGACCCCAGATGTGCCGCGACGTCGTGGCACAGATCCCGTCGGGTCAGGCATCTGCCGGTGGCATGCGTGTCATCCGTCGGTCCCGACACCGGCGCGATGTCGCCGTCCCGGGTCGGCGTCTCGTCGCACAGGGCGGGCCGGGCAGACCGGCGTCACGATGCGTCTGCCCGGTTGGTCCGGTGTTACCGCTCAGTAGCATTCGACATTGCCGGAGAACGTTGGATGACAACATCGTCAGGACGTGGAGATGGGCACCACACCGGACTAGGCTCGATCGCGTGAACCGTCGAACCAAGATCGTGTGCACTCTGGGCCCAGCCACGGAATCCGACGATCTCGTCCTCGAGTTGGTCAAAAGCGGCATGGATGTCGCGCGACTGAATTTCAGCCACGGATCGCATGCCGACCACAAGGAGATGTACGCCCGCGTCCGCAAGGCGTCCGACTCCACCGGACGAGCCGTCGGGATCCTCGCTGATCTCCAGGGACCCAAGATCCGCCTCGGAACCTTCAAGGACCACAAGACCTACTGGGCAACCGGTGAAGAGGTCCGCATCACGGTCGACGACGTGGAAGGTACCCACGACCGGGTGTCGACCACCTACAAGAACCTCGCCGAGGACGCCAAGCCCGACGATCGTCTGCTCGTCGACGACGGCAAGGTCGGCCTCACCGTCGAGGAGGTCGACGGTAACGACGTCGTCGCCCGCGTGACCGAGGGCGGGGAGGTCTCCGACCACAAGGGTCTGTCGCTGCCGGGGATGAGTATCTCGGTTCCCGCGCTGTCGGAGAAGGACATCAACGACCTCGAGTTCGCGCTCGGACTCGGTGTGGACCTCGTTGCACTGTCGTTCGTGCGTTCGCCCTCCGACGTCGAACTCGTGCACGAGGTGATGGATCGGGTCGGGCGCCGGGTGCCGGTGATCGCCAAACTCGAGAAGCCCGAGGCCGTCGACAATCTCGAGGCGATCGTGCTCGCATTCGACGCGGTGATGGTGGCGCGCGGTGACCTCGGCGTCGAGATGCCGCTCGAGCAGGTGCCGCTCGTGCAGAAGCGCACCATCCAGATGGCGCGCGAGAACGCCAAGCCGGTGATCGTGGCCACCCAGATGCTCGACTCGATGATCGAGAACTCGAGACCGACGCGAGCGGAGGCATCCGATGTCGCCAACGCCGTCCTCGACGGCGCTGACGCGGTGATGCTCTCGGGCGAGACATCGGTCGGCAAACACGTGATGGAAACGGTGCGGACGATGAGCCGGATCGTCTCGGCCGCGGAGAACGGCGGCCGCGGCGTCCCACCGCTGAGCCATGTGCCGCGGACCAAGCGGGGCATCATCTCCTACGCCGCACGCGACATCGGTGAGCGTCTCGACGCCAAGGCGCTCGTCGCGTTCACCCAGTCCGGTGACACCGTGCGCCGGCTCGCGCGGTTGCACAGCTACCTGCCGCTGCTCGCGTTCACCCCGCTGCCGGAGGTGCGTAGCCAACTCGCGCTGAGCTGGGGTACCGAGACGTTCATCGTCGAGCAGGTGCGATCTACCGACGAGATGATCGCTCAGGTCGATGACGCGTTGACGTCGATCGGCCGGCTCAAGCGCGGCGACCAGATCGTCATCGTGGCCGGTTCGCCGCCGGGAACTGTGGGCTCCACCAACCTCATCCGGGTGCACCGGCTCGGAGAACAGATCACCTAGAGCGCTGGGTGGTGGCGTGCCGGCACCGCGGCGGCTGTCACCACGGTGCGCATCGCACTCGTCGAGGTCTTGCTCGTTGAGGTCGAACTCGTCGAGGTCATGCCCGTCGAGGTCGAGATGTCGGGATAGGGTGACTCGAGCGGTCCGCGTCCGGCTGACCGCGGTGAGAAAGGACCCCGACGAGTGCCCGACCCCGTGAACACCGAGGTGTCGCCGGATCTCGCGGCACTGCTGGCGATCCTCGATCTTCGACAGGTCGGCGACGACGTGTTCGTCGGTGTGCACCCGGAGAAGGTCGGACCGCGGACATTCGGCGGTCAGCTGCTCGCGCAGTCGGTGGTCGCCGCGGCCCGCACACTCACGAAGGGCACCCCGCCGGTGCATGCGCTGCACGCGCACCTCATCCGGGGCGGGGATGTGAACGCAGACCTCGAATACCGGGTGACACGGCTGCGCGACGGCCGGCCGTTCGCCAACCGTCAGGTCACCGCGGTGCAGAACGACGAGGTGATCTACACGGCGCTCATCGCGTTCCAGCAGCCCTCGGCCGGACTCGAGCACGGTGTCGACCTGCCCGACGTGCCGGGCCCGGATGCTCTCGAACCGGTGGATGTGCACTTCACCGGGTTCGAGGACGAGATCCCGATGTTCATCGATGCGCTGCGCCCCATCCACATGCGGTTCGCCAACGATCCGTCGTGGAAGCTGCGCGAGGCGGGCACCACTCTCGGGCACAACCGCGTGTGGATGCGCACCGACGGGCCGCTGCCCGACGACACGACCATGCATGTGGCAGCGATGTGTTACGCGTCGGACTCCACGGTTCTCGATTCGATCCTCACCACCCACGGGTTGTCCTGGGGTGCAGACCGACTCTTCGTCGCCACGGTGAACCACTCCATGTGGTTTCACCGACCGGTGCGCTTCGACGACTGGCTGTTGTACGCCACCGAGTCGCCGGTCGCGGTGGCCGGGCGAGGCCTGTCGAGCGGCCGATTCTTCGACGCTGAGGGATCGCTCATCGCCACGGTGACCCAGGAGGCGATCATCAAACACATGGTCTCGAGGGCAGCGCGCTGACGCCGCCCGTGCGTCCGGCGTACTGGCTGCCGCCCGGACCCGACAGGCCACGCCGTACGTGGCAGCGACGCAGCCGCATTCCGGTGATCGTCGGGGGCACCCTGCTGCTGGCCGTCCTCGCCGCGATCACGATCATCGCGCTGGCCCTCGGCTCGTCGCCGGGACATTTCACCGCACGTGGTCGAGTGGTGATCGACTCCAGGTCGGCGCAACTGACCGACGGCGGCGGTTGTGTCGGCAGCGGACGGTTCTCCGCAGTCGTCGGTGGTGCGGCGCTACGGATCGGCTACGGCGAGCATCCTGATGCCTTCGTGGGGGAGCTGTCCGACGGCGAGGTGGACGGGAACTCGTGCGTGTTCTCGTTCTCCGTCGACGACGTGACGTCGGGCCACGGGACGTATTCGCTGCAGATCGCCGACGTCGTCGACGAGAAGGTCAGCGAGCATGATCTGCGCTCGGGAATCCGCCTGACATTGTTCTGACTGCGTCCGCGCGGTGTGAAATCGAGATGAACAACTGTTTCATACCCACTCCTTCTGTGGTCGAAGTGTTCATAGGTGGGTATGTTGCTCCTCGTGGATGCAGCACCGATTCTTCTCTTCGACTTCGACGGCACGACCTGTCTCGGTGACGATCCAGTGCTTGCCTATGCCCACGAGGTCGAAAAGCTGCTTCCCGCTGACGAATTCGGTGTGATCGAGACCGAACTGAACGCATTCCTGCGCGGTGATCGCGGATCGGTGTTCCTCGACGGTTACGCCGCAGTGGCGCAACTGGTCGGCGATCGCTGCTCCCTCGACGATCTGGCGGGCTGCTATCTGCGCAGCCGTGAACAACTGGCGGACGGAGTGCTCGACGTCCACGCTCCGGCCGGACTGGCCGATCTTCTCGCCGGTACCGATGCGACCGCAGTGCTGGTGACCAACGCTCCCGACATCGGAATCGATTCGGTGCTAGGGCAATTGGGGCTGGCGCAGGCATTCGACCATGTGGTGACCGATGCCGCCAAACCTGCCGGGATGCGAAAGATGCTCAGCGCGGCCGATATCGGCGAGCGATCCGTCGCCGCGATCGGCGACATCTGGATCAACGACCTTGCCGTACCACACGAATTCGGTTATTCCACAGCCTATATCGACAGATTCGGGCGAGGCGACGGTGACCCGACCTGGCGTGCGGTCACGCCGGAGGCACTGATCGACGAGCTGGCCACCTGGCTCGAGGTATCCACCGGCGAGCAGACCTGACCGGGCGGCCCGGCCGCCGCGAGACCGATACACGCCACATGCACTGCCAGATGAGGGGAAACACAGTGAAGACCCAGAAGATGACATCACAGGACACGACAGCACGAACCCCGACAGCACGGGGCGGCTCGGCACGAGCAGACATCGCGAGAAGGTGGGCGCACCGAGGCTGCCGCATGCGTGTGGTGCCCGCCGTCACCGCTGTGGTGCTGGCTGCCGCGCTCATGTCGGCCTGTGGCGCACACGACGATTCGAGTTCGGCGGCCGGATCGAGTGCGGCCGGGCCCTGCACCGGCAAGTCGGATCCCAACGCCGCGGCCCCCAAGGAACTCACGCTGGCGCTGGTGCCGTCGGGAGATGCGAACAAGCTGGTCGAGACGGTCAAGCCGCTGGAGAAGGCGCTCACCGAACGGCTCGGCATTCCCGTCAGGGGTGTGATCACCCAGGACTATCAGGCCGCTGTCGAGGCCATCGGTGCGAACAAGGCGCAGATCGGCCTGCTGCCGCCGTTGCAGATGGTGCAGGCGTGTGAGCGCTACGGCGCGGTGCCGTCGTTGCAGTCGGTGCGCAAGGGCAAGACGACCTACCCCGCACAGTTCTTCACCAACGACCCGTCCAAGTACTGCGCCGACACACCGAAACCCGATGCCGACGGATATCTGTTCTGCAACAACACCGCCTCGGGTGACGGGCCCGCAGGTCTCGACGAGATCGGCAAGATCAAGAACTCCAAAGTGGTGATGCTCGAGTCGGCGTCGTCTGCGGGATACGTGTTCCCCACCGCTGCGCTGAAGACCGCCGGCGTCAACGTGAAGACCGACGACGACCTCACACAGGTGGGCTCGCATCCGGCGTCGGTCCTGGCCGTTCTCAAGGGCGACGATCAGGTGGGTGTGTCCTACTGGGACGCACGCCAGTCAGTGGCCACCGATCAGCCCGACGTCAAATCCAAGGTGGTGGTGTTCGCGCTCACCAAGGAGATCCCCAACGACGGGGTGTCGGTGTCGGCGGGGTTGTCCTCGCAGTGGCAGGACAAGATCAAGCAGGCCTTGCTGGACTACGCGGGGACGAGCGAGGGTGTGAAGTCCCTCGACGCGATCTATCAGATCACCGGTCTGCGCCCGGCCGACGCGACCGCCCTCCAGGCGGCCAAGGCCGAGGCCGACTCGATCGGTGCATCCTAGACATCGCGACCGGCGGCATCGACCGACGGCGTTCCAGCTGTGAAGGGGTAGCGGCATGACGGCACAGGATCAGGCCGGACAGGTCACGCACGGTGAACCGGCGACGGTGCCGGTCGACATCGAACTCGAGGATGTCCACGTGACCTATCGCAACGGGCATCATGCCCTGCGCGGAGTGTCGCTGAGCATCCCGGCGGGGGAGATGGTCGCGGTGGTGGGACTGTCCGGTGCCGGCAAGTCGACCCTCATCCGGGTGATCAACGGGCTCGTCCCGATCACCTCGGGCAGCGTGCGGGTCGGGGGCAGGCGGGTGGAGGCTCTGCACGGGCGTGCCCTGCGCGACCTGCGTTCGGAGATCGGCATGATCTTCCAGGGGTTCAACCTGACCGGGCGCACCTCGGTCATCAACAACGTGCTGGTGGGCCGCGTGCACAGCGCACCCACGTGGCGCACCATGACCGGCGCGTATTCCGCCGACGACGTCGAGATAGCGATGCAGTGTCTCGAGCGCGTCGACATCGTGGAAAAGGCCTATCAACGGGCCTCGACGCTCTCGGGCGGTCAGCAGCAGCGGGTGGCCATCGCCCGTGCCCTCGCGCAGCGACCGAAGGTGATGCTCGCTGACGAGCCGGTCGCGTCGCTCGACCCGCCCACCTCCCATGTGGTGATGCGCGATCTGCGCAGGATCAACACCGAGCTGGGATTGACGGTGATGGTGAACCTGCACTTCCTCGACCTCGCGCGGATGTACGGCCGGCGACTGGTCGGGCTGCGTGAGGGGCAGATCGTGTTCGACGGGGTCGGCGCCGATGCCGACGAGGAGGTGTTCGAACGGATCTACGGGCGCTCGCTGACCGGCGAGGACGTGATGGACGCGAGGGCGTCGCTGTGACGACGGGGACTGCGCAGGCGCCGACCGGGCGGGGGTCGCCGCCCGGGTCCCGGCGCCCGGCGAAACCGCATACGGCCTGGCGACGATGGCTGGCCGCGGCGGTGGTCGTCGTGTTGACGGTGCTGTCCTGGCGCGCCGTGGACGGGGACGTGTCCGACATCGCGAACAACTGGCGCAACGGCGCCGACAAGATCGCCGAATTGCTACAGCCCGACTACTGGTTCTTCCCGCAGACGGTGCGTCCTCTGCTGGAGACACTGGAGATGGCGGTGATCGCCACCGCCGTCAGTGCGCTGGTGTCGATTCCGTTGACATTCTGGGCATCTCGCGTGACCAACCCGAACCGTGGCGCGCTGCTCGCGGTGCGCACGGTGATGAACGTGATCCGTGCCATCCCCGACCTGATGTCGGCGGCGGTGTTGGTGTCGATGGTGGGAACCGGCGCGCTGCCGGGCATCCTGGCGCTGATCCTGTTCAACATCGGCATCATCGTCAAGCTCGTCTCCGAGGCACTCGACGCGGTGGACACCGGGCCGCGAGAGGCCGCCTTCGCCGCCGGGGCGACGCTGGTCGAGGCCAACCGCGCGACCATGTGGCCGCAGATCGTGCCCACCTATCTGGCGCAGACCCTGTACGTCCTCGAACTCAACGTCCGCTCGTCCTCGGTTCTGGGTCTCGTCGGGGCGGGCGGGCTCGGACTGCTCATCGACGAGGTGCGCAGCTATTACCACTACCACCCGCTGTCGCTGATCATCCTCGAGATCCTCGTGGTCGTCCTGGTGATCGAGGCGGTGTCGTCGACGATCCGCAGGAGGCTCGCATGATGCCCACGGTCACCGCCGGCGCCGTGACGCCGCCGCCGACGCCGACTCGGCGGCCCCGCAAGCCCCGTCACCTCGGGGTACGGATCGCATGGGTGATCGTCACCGTCGTGGTGATCGCCGCATTCGCCGACATCGACATCACCTGGTCGCGGTTGTCGACCTTCCCGCAGGACTTCGTGCACTACGTGTCGCTGATGTTCTGCCCGCCCGACTGGGCGTCGATCGGCAAAGCCGCCGACGCGACCTGGCAGTCGGTGGAGATGGCGTGGCTGGGAACGGTGATCGGGGTGGTGGTGTCGCTGCCGCTGGGCTTCTTCGCCGCCTCCACCGTGTCGCCGGTGTGGCTGCGGCTCCCGTTGCGACTGGTGTTCGCGGTCCTGCGAGCGGTGCCCGAGGTGATCATCGCCATCATCATCTTGTCGGTCACCGGCCTGACACCGTTCACCGGTGCGCTGGCGATCGCGGTGGGATCGGTGGGCACCCTGGGCAAATGGGAGTACGAGGCCATCGAGGGTGCCCCGCGCGGGCCGATCGAGGCCGCAACCGCGTGCGGGGCTTCACGCTCGGAGATCCTGCGTTGTGCGGTGTGGCCGTCGGTGTCACCGGAGATACTGGCATTCTGGCTGTACCGCTTCGAGATCAACGTCCGTGCGTCGGCCGTGCTGGGTCTCGTCGGTGCGGGCGGTATCGGCTCGATGCTGACCCAGACAGTGCAATATCGGATGTGGCCCACCGTCGGAACGCTGTTCTTGGTGGTGGTGGTCGTGACGGTCGTCATCGACCAGATCTCCGGGCGCATCCGGCAACGAATCATCACCGGGAGGTGGCGTGGCTGAGAAAGAGGCGACACACAACTCCGGCGCGGATCGACCCCGCACTACCGCGTCCGGTGGGTCCGATGGCGGAACGGCCGAAAGATCCTGGCGACCAGGTGAACTCGTGGCACATGTGCGGGCGATGGCACCGTCGCTGCTGCCCACCGAGCAGGCGGTCGCGGCAGTACTGCTCACCAACGCCGACCATGTGATCGACATGTCCTCCCAACAGGTGGCAGACCGGGCGGGAGCATCGCGGGCGACGGTGGTGCGCGCCTGCCAGAGCCTGGGGTTCACCGGATATCAGCAACTGCGGGTGCTGCTGGCCCGAGACGCGGGGATGACCGCGGTCGCGGCCGAACCCTCCGGGCAGGGCCCTGCGGCCACCGTCCGGGCCACCTTCGACCACGTCGCGGCATCGATGCAATCGATGACCGCGCTGCTCGACGACGACGACGTGGAACGCACCGTGGAACTGCTCGTCGGTGCGTCGTCGGTGGTGGTGATCGGAAACGGGCTGTCGACCGCGGTGGCCGCAGACTTCGCCGCGCGACTGATGTCGCGCGGGATCCATGTGATGGCGCCGGCTGATGTGATCACCCAGCATGTGACGGTCGGGGTGGTCGACCACCACGACGTGGTGGTGGTCTTCAGCGGCAGCGGTGCGTCGACGCCGAGTATCCGCGCGGCCGAGCTGGCCACCCGCGCCGGCGCGACAGTTATTGCGGTGACGGCATTCTCGCATTCACCGCTGGCCACCGCGGCCGACATCACCCTGGTGGTGGGGATCGCCGACTTCAGTTTCCGCGACGAGGTGACGGTGACCTCGCGGATACCGCAGTTCATCCTCCTGGAGGGACTCGTGGCCGCGGTGTCGGCGAGACTCGGCGAGAGTGCCGAGCGCCGCCGCACCGCAACACTCGAGGTGATCAGCGACTACTTGATCGACGAGGGCTGATCGGCGGCCGCGGCAGTCATCTGGTCGCGGTGCCCGGCGATGGTGAACCCGTATTCGCTGAAGCGACCCTCACCGCCGGTCGCGAGATCGGCGAGCATCTCGCCCCACACCGGGGCGAACTTGAACCCGTTGCCACTCATGGCGGTTGCGATGACGATCGCACCGCCGGCGACGGTGTCGATGATCGGCATCTTGTTGGCGGCAACCGAATCCGAGTGCAGCGACCAGCGCACCACGTCGGGGATCAGGTCGGGCATCATCCGAGCGGCCTGTCGGCCGATCCACTCGAGCTGCTCGCGGTCCAGTGTGGTCGGGCGCTCGTCCCAGTCCGACACCGGATCGAGAATCACATGCGGGCAGATCTTGATCGCGTATCCGTCGAGTGACGGGACGCCGAATGCGTGGACGTCGTCGAGGTCTCGCATGAAACCGGGCAGACGTTGCGGGGTGAACATCTCGATATGTCGCGGCATGAGCCAGGTCAGCGAATAGGTGTCCACGGCAACCACATCCGCGAGTTCGGGGAGCAGGCGGGTGGTCCATGGACCGGCGGTCACCACCACCCGGTCGGCGAGCACCTCACCCCTCGTGGTCCGCACGCGCACACCGTCGGACGTCTCGTCGATGCCCACCACCTCGGTGTCATACCAGGTGTCGGCACCACCGGCGAGTGCCTGATCGGTCGCCGCGGCCACCGCCACCTCGGGCCGCATCGCGCCGCCGAGCAGGTCGAGCACCCCGATGTCGGAGTCCTCGACATAGAACTGCGGAAAGGAACTGCGCAGTTCGCCTGCGTCGAACACCTGGTGGGGCAGGTCGTAGTCCTTGATCGAACGCAGTGTCGACTCGATGTCAGGGTGTCCCTGCGGGGCCACACTCAGTGCGCCCACTTCCAGCAGCACATCCTGACCGTAGGCCGCGCCGAGTTCGCGCCACAGGTCACGCGAGCGCAGCAGCGCGGGAGTGAACAGTTGGCCTTCCTTGGCCGCCACGCGGAACAGACGTGACTCGCCCGCGTAGGCACCGTTGGTGTGGATACGTCCGAACTGTTCGATGCCGAGCACATCGACGCCGCGGGAGGCCAACTGCCACAGGGCCATCGACCCCATCGTGCCCAGACCCACCACGACCACCTCGACGCGGCGCACGGAGTTGAGGGTGTCGGTGCTCATGCCAGCTCCGGTGTTTCCCACAGGTTCAGCTTGGTGCCGATACCGCGCTCGATAGCGTTGCGGTACAACGTGGTTCCCCACGCCACATCTTCCACGGGCATGCCGCCGACGGAGAAGATCACGATCTCGTCGTCGCTGCGGCGACCCACTGCGTCGCCGTCGGCGACCGCTCCGATGTCGATCAGGTCGTCCTTGCTCATCGTGCCGTCGTGGATCATGTCGATGAACTTGGAGCCGATGATCGGGACGTGGTTGTGCGACGGATACGCGGTCTCCTCGGCCCAGGCCTCGTACATGCGGGTGTTGTCGACGACCTTGCGCACGTCGGGGGCTTCCATCGCCTTGTCGATGTTGCAGGTTGAGGGCATCGACAGGAAGGCGCCGGGCTTGACCCACTCACGTTTGACGGTGGGGTAGGTGTTCGGGTCGCCCTCGAGGCCGGTCGTGCAGAAGGTGACGATGTCGCAGTCGCGAACGGCATCTTCGATCTCGTCGACCTCGGTGATGGTGGTGATCTGGGGGAACTTCTCGGTCACCCAGGCGGTGAACGAGTCCATGCTCTTACGGCTGCGGCCCTTGACCTTGATGGTGTCGATCTTGGGACACACGGCGATGAACGCCGACAGCGAGGTCTTGGCCATCACGCCGGGGCCCACGATGCCCACGACCCGGGAGTCGGGACGGGCGAGCAATCGCGCGCCGACACCGGGGATGGCTCCCGTGCGATAGGCGGACAGCAGGTTCGCGCTCATCAGCGCCAGGGGTGCGCCGGTGACGGTGTCGTTGAGCATGAACATCAGGATCGAACGGGGCAACCCCTTGTCGCGGTTGTCGATGTTGGAGCCGTACCACTTCACGCCTGTGGTCCCGAAGCTTCCGCCGAGGTAGGCGGGCATCGCCATGAAGCGCCGGTCGGGGGTGTTGACGGGCATCCCGGGAAACGGCGAGGTCTCCGGGAAGCCGATCATGGCACCGTGCGAGTCGTTGTTGGACCCCGCCATCCGGTAGTCGCCACGATGCAGCAGAACGAGGGTCTCCTGCATGGTGTCCACGCAGGCGGCCATGTCGGTCACGCCGGCGGCGATCATGTCGGGTTCGGACAGGTACAGAAAATCGATCGCGGTACTCGGGCGAGTCGTTGGCGTGTCGGTCATGGTCGATGCTTCCTTCGTCGGCGGCGCGGGGGTCGGTGGTGACCACGTCGCGCCGGTGTCCTCGCGTATGTACTGCCGGGCCGCATCGGCAGCAGTAAGGTGAAACCTACACAGAGAAAATTACGTTTGTAATGTTTCGATCGATGGTCTCAATGTTGTGATCGTGTAAACAGCTCTGGCACCCGGTCGCCGAGGCCGGTGGTGATCACGAAGGATTTCGATGTGAAGGCGAGTGACCGATGAACCAGCGTGCGCTGATCGGTGCGACATCCGCGGACAGGCCCGGATACGGGCAGGGCCGCGACGCCCTCATCGCTGCCACGATCCGGATCGTCTCGCGGCAGGGGATCCGCAAACTGACCTATCGGGCCGTGGCCACCGAGGCCGGAGTCACCCACGGCACCATCCAGCATCACTTCGCCAACCTCGACGACCTGCTCGAGGCGGCGTTGGAGTACTGCGTGGAGATCAGCCTGGACGGGTCGACGCTGGCCACGGGCGCGCAGGACATCGACGATTTCGTGGCCGGACTCAGCGACTCGGTGCTTGCGACCCTCGACGAGCAGGTGTTCCAGTACGAGTTGGTGCTCGAGTCGCGCCGGCGTCCGGAGCTGCGTCCGCATGTCGACCGCTACTACGCGACCTATCGGGAAGCCACCCGGACCTCGTTGCGCAGTCTCGGGTTGCCCGACGACGCGGAGACGGCCGACGTGATCTTCTCGGCGATCGACGGGCTGGTGTTCCGCGCGGTGACCCTCGGCGGCGACGACCTGCTGTTGCTCGAACCGCAGATCGACCGGCTGCGTGGGATGTTGCGCCGACTGCGCCGATCCTGATCGGGGTCGCGCGATCTGCGCTGGTTGATCCGCGCTGGTTGATCAGCGCTAGTTGATCAATGGGGGTTTATCAATCTACATTGATGGCCATGACTGAGTCCGACCATGCCGAGGTGGATGTCGATGCGGTGGCCGCCGAGCTGCGCATCGTCACCGGCGCGCTGATCCGGCGTCTGAGGGTGCATCGCGCCCCCGGCGACCCGACTGTCGGTGAGGGACGGGTTCTGGCCCGTTTGGACCGGGGGGGACCGGCGACGTCGGCAGACCTCGCGCGTCGGGAGCAGGTGAGCCCGCAGGCGATGGGCGTCACCATCGCCGGTCTGATGGAGCGCGGTCTGCTCGACCGCGCCGTCGACCCCTCCGACGGCCGCCGCATCATGCTCACTCTCTCGCCGGCCGGGGTCGAGGCGCTCACCGATCGTCGCCATCATTCCTCGCGGGCCCTGGCCGAGGCGATGTCGGCGGCGCTGTCGCCCGACGAGGTCGTGGCCGTCGCCGAGATCCTGCCACTGCTCGACCGTGTCGGTGAGGCCCTGTGACGGCGGTCGACACCAGGAGTGCGCAGGCGGGCGGTCCGAGCGGACATGACGACCGCTACCGGTGGGTGGCGTTGTCGAACACCACGGCGGCAGTGTTCATGTCGGCGCTCGACGGTTCGATCGTCATCATCTCGCTGCCGGCCATCTTCCGCGGCATCGGTCTGGATCCGTTGTCCTCGTCGAATATCGGATTCCTGCTGTGGATGATCATGGGCTACCGCCTCGTTCAGGCGGTCGCCGTCACCACCCTCGGGCGTCTTGGCGACATGTTCGGTCGTGTCCGCATCTACAACGCCGGGTTCCTGGTCTTCACCATCGCCTCGATCCTGTTGTCGTTCGACCCGTTTCACGCTCAGTCGGCAGCGATCTGGCTGATCGGCTGGCGAGTACTGCAGGCTCTCGGAGGGTCGATGCTCACCGCGAACTCGGCGGCGATCCTCACCGACGCGTTCCCCGCCGACCGGAGGGATTCGCGTTGGGTCTCAACCAGGTTGCCGCGCTCGCGGGCCAACTCAGCGGGCTCGTGCTCGGTGGGCTGCTCTCGGCGTGGGACTGGCGTGCGGTGTTCTGGGTGAACGTACCCATCGGGCTGTTCTTCACGATCTGGGCGTATCTGAAGTTGCGGGACAACGGAGAACGCCATCCCGGGCGCATCGACTGGTGGGGTAACGCGACCTTCGCGCTCGGACTGTCGGCGATCCTCATCGCCATCACCATCGGACTCCAGCCCTATGGCGGTCACACGATGGGATGGTCGAATCCGCTGGTGATCGGGTTGCTGGTGGTTGGAGCAGTGTTGCTGGTCGCCTTCATCGGTGTCGAGAAGCGCGTCGCCGACCCGATGATCGAGTTGTCGCTGTTCCGGATCCGGCCGTTCACCGCGGGTAACACGGCCGCATTGTGTTCCTCACTGGCACAGGGCGGTCTGCAGTTCATCCTCATCATCTGGCTGCAGGGGATCTGGCTTCCGTTGCACGGCTACGACTATGCCGACACCCCACTGTGGGCCGGCATCTTCATGCTCCCGCTCACCGCCGGGTTCTTCGTGGCCGGACCGCTCACCGGTGCCCTGTCGGACCGTTTCGGCGCCCGCGGTTTCGCCACCGTCGGCATGGTGGTCTTCGGCCTGAGCTTCGTGGGACTGCTGTTGCTGCCCATCGAGTTCCCGTACTGGGCGTTCGCGCTGCTGATCGCACTCAACGGCATCGGCACCGGGATGTTCGCCGCACCCAACACCTCGTCGATCATGAGCAGCGTGCCCGCGCGCTATCGCGGGGTGGCCTCGGGGATGCGGTCGACCTTCCAGAACTCGGGAACCGCACTGTCGATCGGGGTGTTCTTCTCACTGATGATCGTCGGCCTGTCGTCGAGCCTGCCCGCAGCCATGTCGAGCGGACTGTCGAGCCACGGTGTGCCCGCCGATGTCGCGCACGACGTCGCCGGGCTGCCCCCGGTGTCGTCGCTGTTCTCGGCCATCCTGGGGGTCAACCCGATCGAGCACCTGCTGTCGGGCACCGGGGTGATGGGTTCGCTGTCGCAGGAGCAGGTGGCCACGCTCACCGGCCACAGCTTCTTCCCGCAGCTGCTGTCGGGGCCGTTCCCGACGGTCTCGTGGTGGTGTTCACCGTCTCGATCGCACTGTCGGTCTGCGCAGCGGTCGCTTCGCTGTTGCGCGGGCGCCGGCCCGAGCGCGTCGGCGAGTGAGACCGGAACAGACGGGCGCACACAACCCCGGGGAATCGGCATGTCGGAGAATCAGGATGTCAGGGAATCAGCTCCAGATGCCCGGGGTTGCGACACACATGACCAGCAACGAATTCGACCCCCGCTCACTGATCGCCGAGACATCGATCGGCGTGCTCGCCACGATCAAGGCGAACGGACTGCCACAACTGTCACCGGTGACCTCGGTGTACGACCGTGATCGCGATCGCATCCTGGTGTCGATGACCGAAGGTCGCGCGAAAACGGCCAATCTGCGGCGTGATCCCCGCGCGGCGATCGAGTACACCAGCCCCGATCACTACACCTGGGCCACCGCCGAAGGAGATGCGACGCTGATCGGGCCCGGCACCGATCCGCAGGGTCATGAGGTCGATGCGCTGGTCGAGTACTACCGGCTCGGCGCGGGGGAACATCCCGACTGGGACGAGTATCGCTCGGTGATGGTGGCCGACCGGCGAGTGTTGCTGATCCTGAACGTGACTCACGTCTACGGCGCGAAGCTACGGTGATCTGAGCCGAGTCCCGCGTGGCGCAGGAACCGCTCGAACAGCTCGTCGCAGTCGGCTGCTGCTGCGGTTGCGCGTGATTCGATCTCGGCGGTCATCGCGGGCACGTCGACCTCGGAGTCGTAGGAGTTGTCACGACCGTGGCGGTCGAACCCCTCGCGCCAGGCGAGGAAACACTCCGGGGTGATCTCCGGATGGAACTGCACGCCCAGATGGGCGCCGACGGTGAACGCCTGCACATTGTGTTCGGTGCGGGCGATCACCTCCGCGGTCGGGGGAGCGGTGATCGTGTCGTGGTGGGATTCCATCCACGGTCCGGGCGCGATCAGCTCCGGACGTGTGGTCTCCACGAGGGTGAAACCGTGTTCGGGTCCGCTGCTGGGTGCGACCGAACCGCCGAGTGCGTCGGCGAGTATCTGCGCGCCGAAACAGACCCCGAGTACGGGGATGCCGGCGGCATCGACTCGCTGCAGGAACTCCCGTTCTGGTGCCACCCAGTCCAGTGACGAGTCGTAGACGGAGTCCGGCGACCCGGTGACACATACGAGATCTGTGCCGGCGAGGTCGATTCCGTCGAGTTCACGCGCCTCGAGGATGTCGACGGTGAAGCCGCGGCGCAGCATCGCGGGCAACAGGGACCCGAGAACCGGGCGTCGAAATCGCGGTGCCACATCGTGGACAACGACCAGCACGGCAGGGTGGACAACGACCCGTGCGGCAGGACTCATCGGACCAGCATCTCCTTGCTCGAAGGGAATCCGCGCGCACCGCCTGCGCACATGGCCTCGGCAACGTTACGCGTGCGGATATCGTCCGGCAGGTTGTGCGGACGCGAAGACAGAGCGAGGAGGCGTCAGAGAAGGAAGGTGAGGTTGTGGTGGCTGCGGTGACCGTCGACGAGACACACGATCTTGCGATCGATCTTCAGCTCGCCGTCCTGCCGCACGAAGACATGCCCCATCCACCCCGGCATGGTCTGCAGAACATGGCCGTCGCGTAGTTCGTGGACCACGAACTGCGAACGAACCTTGACCTCGTCGGCGGTCGCGGTGGGGATCCGGACGAAGCCGGTGTTCACATGGGAGGTGTAGGAAGGCGGCAACTGCGAATACGCCACACCCGTTCTCAGCCATACGATCCGGTCGCCCATGCGTCGACGGTCGTCGAAGGCGATCGTCACCCGCGACTGCGGATCACCTGAGTCCGGATCGGGCATATCCCGTGCCGCGGGAATCCAGTACAGGCATTCCCTCGAGTACAGCTGATACCACTGCTCGAACGCTCTGCGGTCCAATAGCCAACTCTCGTGCAACACCAGTGCCTCATACTCGTCGCGTTCGGGCTGCGTCAGCGGCGTGCCGACCGCGTCCCATTCCACCAGGTCGTGGCGTAGCTTCGCGTAGTACGCGTCGTCGATGTAGGGCGATCGCAGACTGTCGGCGAGGATCGTGTCGAGCGCATAGCGCACCACCGGATCGTCGGGGTCGCGGTGGATCTCGCGTTCGGGGGCGCTCATCGGGCCACCAGCTTGGTCTCGGAGGTCATCAGCTTCTTCCAGCGCCGCCAGAACGCTCGGATCGGGAGTTCGTCGGTGACCGGGCCGGTCACGTTGCCGTTGGCGTCGAGGGTCTCGGTGCCGGTGTCGATGTGGCGGTTGGTCACCACCCACTCCATCTCCTCGACACCGAGTCCGCGTTGGCACTCTTCGAAATTGGCGAGATCGTCCGGCTCTCCGAATGCGGGAAAATCCTCCTGCAGTCGTACGCGCAGCGAGTTCACCTCGGGTGGCAGGTCGGGTGCGTGCAGGCTCGTCGAATACCAGACGATGTCGGTGTCGTCGACGGCGAGCGGCTCGATCACCTGGATCTGATTCCCGATGATGAGCAGGTTGGGGAAGATGTTGAGATTCATCCCCGATCCGACCACCACGTCCAGGGCGGCCTTGGCCGACACCTCATCCAGTTGTGCCCGGATCGCTTGTTCGAAACTGTCCTGCCCCGGCATCGGCGCGGCCGAATCCCAGTAGCTGTCGATCTCTGCGCGCTGATCGAGGAATGTGTTGCCGTTGTGCAGGTCGGTGACTGTCTGCAGTCCCGCATCGGTGTCGCCGAGCGCCCACTGCATGTCCACGCCGACGCCGTAGCGGTCCTTACGCATCCGCAACAGCGAGGCGTGAGAGAAGCCGGGGTGGTAGCCGTCGGCGGAATTGTCGTAGACCAGTTTCCAGTTGCCCTTGCAGTTGAGCCGGGTCTGGCCGTGGCGAACCACCAGCTCCGCGCCGGGCCACCGATCGAGCCACTGGTCGATATAGCTCGTCACATCGCCGAGATGGGTTGCGAGATCGTCGATCTCCTGATCGAGGGTGCCGAAGACGAATCCACGGTAGGAATCGATGCGCAGGCGACCGAGACCGAGCTCGTCACGATCGAAGCTCGCCCCGTATCCCTTGTGCATCGGCACACCGGTGAGCTTGCCCGTGTTGGTGAAAGTCCAATTGTGGTACGGGCACATGAAGCTGCGCGCATTGCCCGAATCGGTGCGACACACCGTCGCCCCACGATGGGTGCATCGGTTGATGAGGCCGTGGATGCTGCCGTCTTTGGCGCGGGTGACGATGATGGGCCGCAGACCGAGATTCTTGCGGACGAAGTCGTTGGGCTGGGGGATCTCGCTCTCATGCGCGAGATAGGTCCACGTGCCGCCGAACACCCGGTTCATCTCCGCGGTGAAGATCGCCGGATCGGTGTACATGCTGCGGTGCACCCGAACGTCGGTCACGAGTTCGTCGTAGCGGTGGAGCGGACCAGTGGTGTCGGGGCCGTCCACATCCGGACCTGTCTCAGTATTTCGTGAAGTACTCACGGTGCTCCCATTCGGTGACGACGTCGGGGGTCTTCTCCCAATCCGGCTCGGCGGCAAGGAATCGACCGATCTCCGAGGCCTTCATACCCAGTACCCAGTCGATGAACGTGTTGCCGAACGTGTCGCGGAAGAACTGGCTGCGTTTGAGTTCGTCGACAGCATCCATCAGAGTGACCGGGAGTTTCGGGCGGTCCGTCGCGCTGTAGGGATCGGCTTCCACCGGTCCGGGGTCCAGCGTGCGCCGGATGCCGTCGAGCCCGGCGGCGATCTGCGAGCCCAGGTAGAGATACGGATTCGCCGTCGGCTCGCCGATGCGGTTCTCGATGTGGGAGGTGGGATCTCCTGGACCGCCCTGGACACGGCACATCGCCGCACGGTTGTCGTGGCCCCAGGTGGCGCGGTCGGGGGCCAGGGAATAGGGGCGGCGGCGTCGGTACCCGTTGACGCTGGGGGTGGTGAACACCGATGCCGCAGCGGCGTGTTCGAGCAGACCAGCCACGAAGCTGCGACCCAGCGGTGAGAGGAGGCCGTCGGAACCGGGTTCGGCGACGAAGAGGTTGTTGCCCTCGGTGTCGTTGATGCTCTGATGCAGATGCCACCCGCTTGCGCAGAAGCCGGGCAGGCCGGGAGCGGTCATGAACGTCGCATGCAGACCCATGCGCGCGCTGACCTGCTTGATCATCGACCGGAACAGCGTCATCGTGTCGGCGGCCTGTAGTGGGCCCATCACGTCGAAGGTGAACTCGAGCTGGCCGGGACCGAGTTCGTCCTCCATGGTGCGCAACGGCATGTCGAGCCGCTCACAGTATAGTCGGCGACGGTCCCGAGGAAGTCGTCGATGCCGTCCATCTGCACTTCGGACTGGTAGGCATAGCCCTTGCCGATGGTCTCGACCACCGGCGGTGCCGGCGGTGATCCGAGTGTCCCGCTGTCCTCGGGAGCGAGCTTGGGGTCGACGATACGGGTGAGGTAGAACTCGATCTCCAGTCCGGCGACGTATTCCATTGACTCCGAGGCCAATTCCGCCACGACCTTCTTGAGTTTGTGCCGTGCGTCGAACGGAGCGGGAGTCCCGTCGTTGAAGTACATGTCGCCGAGGATCCATCCGGTGCCCGGCGACCACGGGAGTTCGTGGAAGGTGAGCGGATCGGGTACGAGCACGAGGTCGGGGAAACCCTCCATCTCGGCCATGTCGAGGCTGCCGCCCTTGGTGAACGGGTTGAAGGCGATGTTCTCCCCGGAGTCGAAGTTGAACTGAGCGGAACTGAAATCCAGTGCGTTGGTGAGCGTCGAGAGGAATGTTCTGGGCAGCAGCGTCTTTCCCCGCAGCTTTCCCTGCGGGTCGGCGACGCTGACCCGGATCGTCTTGAACCGCTTGTCTTTCACTTGCTGGGCGATGGCATCGGCGGCGGCGTGTTGCTCTTCGGTCCACAGACCGTGACGCGCGATGAAACCGTGTGGAGACGCTTCGGACATGGCTGCTCCTGGCTGAGGAGTGGATGGTGAGGGTGGTGGGACATATGGACTAACCGAGACGTAAGGGACGTTATGGGCGTTACGTGTCGGTGAGAGGACGTAATGCGTTAAACGTGTGTAACGGGACGTCGGCCTCTAGACTCGCTCTCATGACGCGCGCGATCGAACTCCACGGGACTGTGGCGCAACGGATTCGGCAGGTCAGAGATGCCCTGGCGCCGGGGGAGATGCGAGTGGTCGCTGCGTTGACGGAGTCCTATCCGACGGCGGGACTCGTGCCGATCGCCCAGCTCGCCGCCGAGGCCGGGGTGAGCGCGCCCACGGCGCTGCGACTGGTCGGCAAGCTGGGCTTCTCGGGGTACGGCGCGTTTCAGGAGGCTTTGCGTGCCGAAGTGCAGACCCGACTGTTCTCACCGGTCACCGTGTATCCGGCAGGTGTCGACGGCGACCTGCATTCGGCGATCGTCGATGCGGCCAATCGCTACGGGGAGGGGTTGCAGGCGACGGTGAACGGGATCTCGGCGGACGATCTCGCACGTGCGGTCGAGCTGCTGGCCGATCCGACCCGCCATGTCGTGACTGCGGGCGGCAGGTTCAGCTCCATTCTGGCGACGCAACTGTCGCGATATCTGCACATGCTTCGCCCGGATGTGGTGGCGGTGGAACCGAATTCCGGTGATCACATGGCATCGCTGATCGACATCGACGCGACCACGGTGGCCGTGGTGTTCGACTACCGCCGGTATCAGGGCAGTACGGTCGAGTGGGGGATGGCTGCAGCCGAGCGGGGTGCGGAGTTGATCGTGGTCACTGACGCCTACCTGAGTCCACTCGCTGCTCGCGCGGCGACGGTGTTCGCCACCAGTCATCTCGGGCCGGGGCCGTTCGACTCGATGGCGCATGGCTTCATGTTCGTCGAGCTGATCGTCTCACTGGTCGCCACACATCTGGGCGGGCCGGCCCGTGATCGGCTCGCCGCCTTCGAGGAGCTGCAGGTACGTGAGGAGGGCCGACGTGGCACCCGCCCTACCAAGCTCCCTTAACCGGCCAAGCTCCCTTAACCAGTGCTCTGAGCGGCCGATGCACATATTCCACAACGGTGCCGAGGTGTCGAAGCGGACTCCGTTTTGCCGGTGACCGCCCTCTCGCGTAGTGTGAGAGGTGATGTGACCGGCCGAATGGCAGTGGTCAACGCGTCGTAGAACGCTTCTCCGACGGGCCTCTGGCCCGCTCTTTGACTTCGTACGGCGAACGGATGCGCACAGATGCGTGTTCGCCATCGACACCCTGTGGCGCAGGAAAGCGCTGACGAGGCGTGTCCACAACGGAAAGACATACGGACCTTGTCCAACACATTTGCATCCCTCGGCGTGCCCGCCGAACTCGTGAAAGTTCTTGCTTCCGAAGGCAAGACCGAACCCTTCCGCATCCAGGCGGAAACCCTCGCCGACACGCTCGAGGGCAAGGACGTCATCGGCTCCGGCAAGACCGGTTCCGGTAAGACCCTGGCATTCGCCATCCCGATGGTCGCCGGACTCGCCGAACTGGGTGTCACGCGTCGCCCCGGCGCACCCACCGGCCTGATCCTCGCACCCACGCGTGAACTGGCGTCGCAGATCGCGGCAGTGGTCACACCGCTCGCCAAGGCGATGAACCTCACCGTCACCACCGTCTTCGGTGGTGTCCGTCAGAATCGTCAGGAAGAGGCCTTCCGGCGCGGCGTCGACATCGTCGTCGCATGCCCGGGCCGCCTCGAGGACTTGATGAAGCAGAAGATCGTACGACTCGACGACGTCGAGATCACGGTCCTCGACGAGGCCGACCACATGGCCGATCTCGGCTTCCTCCCTGGTGTGACCCGGCTGCTCAGTGCCACGCCCGCCGACGGTCAGCGGATGCTGTTCACCGCGACGCTCGACAACGGCGTCGACAAGGTCGCCAAGCGCTTCCTCGACCATCCGGTGGTCCATTCCACCGAGGAGACCTCGGCTCCCGTCCAGATGACGCACCACGTGTTCGAGGTGTCTGCGGCCGACAAGAATGCGCTCGTGCACGAGCTGGCCTCGGGACAGGGACGTCGGATCTTGTTCATGCGCACCAAACACCAGGCCAAGAAGCTGGCGAAGAAGCTCACCGAGAGTGGAGTCCCGGCTGTCGATCTGCACGGCAACCTCAGCCAGGCTCAGCGGGACCGCAACCTGCGCGCCTTCGGCGAAGAGGGTGGCGTACGCGTTCTGGTCGCCACCGACGTCGCCGCACGAGGCGTACACGTCGACAACGTGGAACTCGTGGTCCATGTGGATCCGCCGGCCGAGCACAAGGCCTACCTGCACCGCTCGGGCCGCACGGCACGTGCGGGCACCAGCGGCGATGTGGCCACGGTCTGCCTGCCCGAGCAGCGACGCGACGTCGCGGGCCTGCTGCGCAAGGCGGGAATCTCGGTCGCGCCGACACGGGTGAACGCGAAGTCGCCCGAGGTGGATCAGCTGGTCGGCCCCCGTGCGGAGTTCGTCACTCCGTCGGCGGGGCCGGCACCGGCACCGCGTCAGCAGCGGCCCCGCCGCGGATCCGGTACCGCCAACCGCGGTGGCGGCGGTCAACGTCGCGGATCACAGCAGCGTTCCACCGACTCCACCGGTGCTCGCCGCACGCGCGTGACCAGCGCCGCCGGAGACCAGACCCCCTCGCACTCCTCGTCGCGCCGTGGCGCCGATGCGGGCAGTGCACGTCGGGGGACGGGTGCGCGCCGCGCATCGGGGCAGCGTTCGGCTCCCCGTCGCACCCGCGCCGGAGCCTGAGTTCTCCTCGGCGCCGCCGGGGCAGTGCCATGATTGCGGTGCCATGATGTGACCTGGCGCAGGCCAGCCCATGCCCGCGTCGATACGCGGGCGGTGACGACGGGAGCCCCGATGGCATTCATCTTTCCGAGTGCGAGTCTTGTCCCCGACAAGGCCACCGTTGCCAAGCGCTGGCTGGCCACCACCACGTGGTTCGACGGTGACGTGGATGCCGTCGAGGTTCCCTTCCGCTGCGCCTATCGTTTCGACGACCCCGCCGGCCGGGTGGGTGTCGAGACACTCGTGGTGCATGACGGCGGTCGCTGGCTGCAGGTTCCGTTCACCTACCGGGATGCCCCACTGCCCGGGGGTGATTCGGCTCTGATCGCACAGATGCAGCACTCGGTGCTCGGACGGCGCTGGGTGTACCCGGGTGCGGCTGATCCGGTCGCCGTGAGCTGCTACATCCGCACGATCATCGACCGTGGCCGTTCGGCCACGGTCGAATTCGACTCCGACGACGGCCGCCGCAGAGTCGAACTCGGAGTCAGTGCACACGGAACGGGAACTACTGGTCTGTCGGGTCACGACGTCGACGTGCTCGGGATCCTCGAAGCCGACCTCGACTCGGCGACCGCGCGGATCCAGACGTCGATGGGCCTGGTGACGATTCCTTACATCGTCGAGGCGGACGGCGATCTGACCACCGCCGGTCCCGCATTGGTGGGTTCGGTCCCCGGACTGCATGGCGACGTGGTCTTGGCGACCTTCGAACCGCGCGCATGAGCGACGACGGTGGGCACACTCGGGAGTGGCAGCTCGCCGCACTCGATACCGCCGACCGCTGCTGGGACGGGATTGTCGCGGTGGTCACCGATATGACCGAAAGCACTGTCAATCAGCGTCTTTCGATACCCGGATCGAACTCCGTGTTCGCCATCGCCCACCACTGTGTCGAGATGACGCGGTGGTGGCTGGGCACATTCGGCTGCGGTCTGGATCTGCCTCGCGATCGCGCTGGCGAATTCGAAGCGACCGGAACCCGCGACGAGCTGCTCGCGCGGATCGCCGCGGTCCGGTCGGAGTCGTCGGTGTGGACGCAGCAGATGCTCGATGTGGGCATCGCAGGCCGTGACGCTCGCGGCACGACCGCCGATGTCGACCTGGCGACGGTCAGCGCGCAGTGGGTGGTGCTCCATGTGATCCACGAACTCGCACAACACCTCGGGCAGATGCAGATCACCCGGGACGCAGTGCGTGCCTGACTTCGTTCCTCCCCAATCGGCTCGCGCTCAGCCGATACCGCCGGTCACCACATACTCGGCCCGCGTACGGCCGTCGCGCGCGGTGGCCACCACCGTCACGATGGCGCCGTAGGGCTCGCGCCACTGCGAATGCCGTCTGTGCAGCTCCGCTGCCGGCAGCTGTGCGGTTGCGCTGAACTCGGATGCGTCCCGCTGTACCGGCGCGGTGACACCGTTGACGAAGATTTGGAGCAGTGCGCCGTCCGTCGACCCGGTGACCTCGACGCGCACGAAGTCGGGGTCGGCCTCGGATGTGTGTACCGATGCGGAGACCGAGAGGTCTGGTGCACCAAGGGAGTTCAGTGACCCCGGGGAGTCCTGCATGCCAGATCCCGGCGTCTCAGACCCCTGCGTTGCGAATCCCCGCGTTGTCGATCCCCCCGCTGCCAATCGCTGTATCGGAGAGAGTTCGGGGGTCGAGGCCGGGGCGACCCGCCGCCGCGTCCGGTGTTCGTAGGCCCAGCCGTAGGACAGCAAGGCGTTGTCGCTGTAGGCCCGACCGGCGAATGTGAGGTTCACCGGCATCCCGATGTCGCTCATCATGCCCATCGTGACGTTCACCGTGGGGATCCCGTAGTGGCGGATCATGGTGTTGCCGGTGGACACCCAGACACCGTTGTCCATCGCCCGCGCATGCGAGGACGGATCGATGTCGGCGTCGGCCTTCCCCACGTCGAGTGCCGAGGGGAACACCAAGCCGTCCAAACCCAGGTCGTCGAGCCAGTTCTCGAAGTCCACCCGGCGGAGCTCTTCGAGACCACGTACCCCCGCCGCCAGGTCGGGTATCTCGGCGAGGGGCGTGATCCCGGCTGCCGCACGCTCTGGATAGTCGCCGATGTCGAGGTTGTAACGCGCGTAATACCCGTGCAGCTCATCGGGAATGGCGCCCGCAGGCAGTGGGTAGATGCGGGCTCCGTCGACGTCGGCGAGCCTGGTGAGCGCAGCGTCGCCGTTGGCGTCGAGATAGTCGTTCCACGACCACACCGTCAGATCCCACATCTCGGCATCGAAGAAGCCGGCGGGCAGGATGCCCCGGGCGTAGCCGTCAGGGGCCTGTGGCCGATCGAGTTCGTAGTTGGTGAGCGCGGGGAAGTCCACCTCGACCACCTCTGCGCCCGCGGCCTCGAGATCGGCACGGGCACGGGCCCACAACTCGAGGACCGACGGACGCGGAGTGATCGGCCATCCGGCATCGGGATCGTCGCCCAGAAGTATCCGCGGAATCCCGAATCGTTTGCCGTGCAACGCCTCCGGATCGCGCAGCGAGGAATAGGAGTCGGGCCGCACCGATGACGCGGTCGGCAGCTGCACCCACGGTTGCGTGCGCCAGAAATCGCCTCGCGTGTCGGGATCGTCGGCGACCAGCACCTCGAGCAGATTCAGCAGATCGTCGACCGTACGCGTCTGCGGGACAACCACATCCATCGTCGGTGTAAGCGGCCAGTTCCCGCGCACCGAGATCACGCCGCGCGACGGCGTGTAGGCCACCAGCGCATTGTTCGAGGCGGGGGACCGCCCGCTCGACCAGGTTTCCTCACCCAACCCGAAGGCGGCCATACTCGCCGCGGTCGACACTCCCGAGCCGTTGGAGGAACCCGATAGGTAGGCGGCGGCGAGATAGTCGCGGTTGTAGGGACTCTCCGCGCGCCCGTAGACGCCACGTTGCATGCCGCCGTTGGCCATCGGCGGCATGTTCGTCAGTCCCATACATATCGCTCCCGCGGCACGGAGACGTTCGATGGCGTAGGCATCTGATCCGGCGACCAGCTCGGCGAATGCGGGAGAGCCCGAGGCGACCGTCAGCCCCGCGACGCGGTAACTGTCCTTGGCGGTGTAGGGAATCCCGTCGAGCGGACCGAGCGACTCGCCCCGAAGGCGGCGCATGTCGGAGGCATGTGCCTCGGCGAACATCGCCGGGTTCAGCACCGGGACGGCGTTGAGAGACAGCCCATGACGGTCGTAGAAGGAGATCCGGTTGAGGTACCCGGCGACCAGTTCGACGCTGGTCACCTCGCCGTCCGACAGGGCTGCACTCAGCTCCGCGATCGAGGTCTCGACGAGGTTTGGCGCCGGCGTGGTGTCGCTCATGACCGGTGACCCGTCGTGGTGACCACAGCGGCGTTCTCCACAGCCGGCTGCTGCTGGGTGATGCAATGGATCCCGCCGCCACGAGCGAGGATCTCGCGGGCGTCGATGCTCACCACGCGGCGGCCCGGATATGCCTCAGAGAGGATGTCGACCGCGTGTGCATCGGCCTCGGGTTCGCCGTAGCCGCAGGCGATCACGCCGCCGTTGACCACCAGATGGTTGATGTAGCTGTAGTCGACGAAACCCTCCGAATCGCGGATGGTGGCCGGTGCCGGCAGGTCGATGATGTCCCACGCGCGGCCGGCCGCGTCGGTGGTGGTGGCGAGGAACTCCTTCAGCTCGCGGGTCACCAGATGGTCGGGATGTTCGGGATCTGCCTGCTGGTGCAGGAGCAGCGTCCCCGGCGAGGGGATCGTGGCCACCATGTCGACATGTCCGCGCGTGCCGAATCGGTCGTAATCACGGGTCAGCCCGCGGGGCAGCCAGATCACCTTGCGTGCCCCGAGTGTGCGCTCGAGTTCGGCCTCCACCGTCTCGCGCGTCGCATAGGGGTTGCGCTGCGGGTCGAGTTGCACTGTCTCGGTGACGAGTACGGTTCCCTCGCCGTCGACGTGGATGGCGCCGCCCTCCTGAACCAGCAGGGAACTGATCACCGGCACTCCCGCCTGCGCGGCGACGAATCGTCCGATGCGCCGGTCGTTGTCCCACGCCGACCATTCCTGGGCGCCCCACCCGTTGAACGTCCAGGCGACAGCGCCGAGCTCACCGTTGTCGCCGACGACGAAGGTGGGGCCGATGTCGCGCATCCAGGCATCGTCGAGTGGGGCCTCGACGATGTCGACGGCGCCCGAGAGCATGCGGCGGGCGCGATCGGTCTCCGACGGGTCCACGACCATCGTGACGGGCTCGAAGTCCACGACGGCATTGGCCACCGCACTCCACGCCTCATACGCGGTTTCGACGTCGGCGGCGCTGTCTGCCAGCGTCGTGTTGACGCGCGGGAACGCCATCCACACGCGTTCGTGGCGCGCCGTCTCGGCAGGCATCATCCAGGACATCGGGGAACCCCTCACTTATTGATAGAACAATCAATAAGTTGAACTTTAGGTCGGGCTGGGTGTGGGGTCAAGGGGTTGGCGGAGCCATGTTGATCACACGATCAACACAGCGTTGACTTGCCGGGCGGTGCACGTGATGATCGCGAGTGTGATGGCAGCGAGAACCCGCACGCGCAAGCCGCCGGCCGAGCGGGCCGACGAGATCCGGGCTGCGGCCAGGGAGATCGCCTGTGCAGAAGGTCTGACGTCGTTGACGTTGCGTGCCATCGGGGCCCGCGTCGGCGTCGCGCCGGCACTCGTCGCACACTACGAACCCGTCATGGACGAACTGATCGCCGCCACATTCGCGGCGATCACCACCGCCGAGGTGGACGATGTGGCCGACCTGGTCGGTGGTGAGCAGACAGCGACGGACAAACTGCGGCGACTCATCGCGACTCTCACCGAACCGGGACGCGACGATGTCACCGTGGTGTGGGCCGATGCGTTCAGCATGGGACGGACGAACGAGTCGTTGGCCGCGGCGGTGCGCGAGGTGATGGACCGCTGGCAGCAGCTCGTCGGTGATCTCATCACCGGCGGTGTCGACAGTGGCGAGTTCCGCACCGACGATGCCGACGATGTGGCCTGGCAGTTCCTCGGGATGATCGACGGCGTCAATTCCCATGCGATGGTGCGTTACGCCGACACACTCGACCGGGGCCGACTGGTACGTCGCGCGATGGAGAACGAACTCACGCTGTCGCGCGGTGCGCTGCACCAGGACTGAGGCGCGCGCACCGCAGCTGGACTCCGGAGGCGGATACTCAGCCGGTGGTGACCGCGCGGTCGGCGCGAGAGGCGGTGTGCGTCCGTGCGACCAGTGCATGGGTCTGCTTGTGCAGCGCGCGTTCGAGGTCGTCTGCGTGTCCCGAGGACAGCAGGCGCGTGCGCGTCGTCGACGCCTGGTCGGGGATGATCACCAGCACGTCGTCGGCCGACGAGAGCTCGCACACGTACTCGACCAGGACATCCACGATGCCGCTCTCGTCGGCGGTGTCGAGTTCGGTGAGTGCCTCGAGGGGGTGGAATCGCCGCCACTGATCGGCGAAGTCAGTGGTATCGGAGTGGTCGCTCCCGGTGTCAGTGCTATCGCGGTCAGCGCGGGGCTCATCGACACGCACGTGGACTGCGCGCACCTCGCGACCGAACGAATGTGCCAGCCGCAGCGCATCATTGGTGGCACAGCACACCGGTGAGGCGACCGGGACCACCGCGAGGCCACGGCCCGCGAAAGAGTGCCGCTGTCTGGTCGGCAGGTGGTCGGCGGTGATCGCAGCGCGGACGTCGGACTCGCGGTGGCGCCGGTAGTGACGAGCGAGTGCGGCCATCGCGGTGACCAGCACGGCGAGAACGAGGATGACGTACAACGATCCCTCGTCGGCTTTCATCGCCGTGAGGACCACGGCCGCGATGCCCGTGAGGGTCGCGCCGAAGGCGTTCACCACCGCGCGAGCCTGCCACCGCCGACCGCGGGTGAGCCACCAGTGTCGGACCAATCCGGCCTGGGCGAGGGTGAATCCGATGAACACGCAGATCGCGAAGAGGGGGACGAGCGCGTTGACGTCACCGCCGGAGACGATGATCAGCAGCGCCGACGACGCCGAGAGGATCAGCACACCGTCGCGGTACACCCCGGTGCGAGTGCGTCGGGTCAATCGGTGGGGCAGATGATCGTCGGCAGCGACCACCTTCATCAGCTGTGGGAGGCCGCCGAACGAGGTGTTGGCGGCCAGGGCGAGCAGAACGATGGTCGCGAACTGCACCACGAAATACATTGCCCCGCGGCCGAACACACCCTCGGTGAGCTGGGAGAGCACGGTGACGCCGTCCCTGGGGTGGATGTGAAGCCGTTCCACGAGTGCGGCGACGCCGAGCATCATCACACCGAGCAGTCCACCGAGTGCCAGTTCTGCGCGCTGCGCCCGCCTGACGCGATCACCACGGAACTGCGGTGTCGCGTTCGCAATCGCCTCCACCCCGGTCAGTGCGGCACATCCGTTGGAGAAGGCCTTGAGTATCAACAGGATCCCGATGGTGCCCACTGCATGCGTGTCGGTGACAGGCGCATCCCCGTGTCCGCCACGGACGAGTCCGACCACGATCAGCGCAAGGATGCTGAGCACGAACACCGCCGTCGGCGTGATGAAGGCCTTCGCACTGCTCACCACCCCGCGCAGGTTGATCGCGGTGATCAGCGCGAGGACGCTCAGTGCGATCCACAGCGTGTACGGCCCGGTCTGCGGGAAGGCCGATGTCAGCGCGGCGGTGCCCGCGGTGACCGAGACTGCCACGTTGAGCACGTAGTCGATCACCAGGGATGCCGCGGCGATGAGTGCTGCCCGTCGTCCGAGGTAGGCCTTGGCGACGGCATAGGCACCGCCACCGTTGGGGAACGCGGCGATGAGTTGACGGTAGGAGAGCACCAGCACGGCGAGCAGGATGACGATCGCGGCACTCACCGGCACCGTCAGCCCCAGCGCGTGTCCACCGGCGCCGGCGAGCACGATGACGATCGCCTCGGGACCGTAGGCGACCGAGGCCATCGCGTCGAGCGACAGGGCGGCGAGGCCGGTGGTCGCGGTCAGACGGTGCCTGTCGGGTGTCGTGCGCGCGGGATGCGCAGGTGTCGCGGTCGCGAAAGCCTCAGGTGATGCCACCTGACGGTTCTAGCTCGCAGGGAGCCGACGCGGTTGTGACGTTGACGCGATTCTGACGCGGGTGCCGCCGATCTTGACGTCGCCGATGCGGCGCCTCGGAGGCGGAAGCCGTCACGGGATGACGGCGAATCCTCCGGTCCACGAGATCTTTTCGGCCGATGCCAGCGTCAGCTGCAGAAAGCCGAATGCCTCGAGTTCGCGGGCGCGTCGTAGTGACCCGGCGTCGATGGCTTTCAGGCCGCCGGCGGTGACGACCTGCGCCAGCTGCTCCTTCGCGTCGGCGTCGTCACCGGCGATGAGCACAGTTGTGGGATTGTCGCCGACCTTGCCCGATGTCAGGGTCGCGGCGAAGGTGGTGTTGAAGGCCTTGAGGACCGACGATGCGGGAAGTTTCTCCGCGAGTTGGGCCGCGGCGGAGCTGTCGGGAGGGACCACCAGCGAGTCGAAGGTCTCGAAGTCCAGCGGGTTGCTGATGTCGACGACGGTCTTGCCTGCCAACTCGTCGGCGCGGGTCGCGACAATCTGATCGAGTGCCCCGAACGGGACAGCGAGCACCACGATGTCGCCGGTCACCGCGGTGTCGTCCCCGCTGTTGATGCTCTGGACGGTGTTGCCGCCGGCGGTGATCACCCGTGCGATCGCGCTGCCCATGTTGCCGGTTCCGAAGATCGTGACATTCATCGTGATACTCCCTCGATTCACTATGGCGGATATCTGAGAGGCTACCTGTGATCGGTGAATGCACCCGACGCCTGCACCCGTGGGTCGAATGCAGGCGTCGGGGTGAGGGTTGCTGGAGTGTCAGCGCGGCATGTTCGCTCGCGGCGGGGACTTCTTCAGGATGAAGTCAGCGATCGGGATCTGTCCGTAGATGTAGTTGGGCCCGCGATAGCCGTCCCGGGTCTTGTGGAACTCTCAGTGGCCCAACCACTCAGACCGGCTCATTGGGGGATGCTCACGACCTTGCCGCCGTCGCGCGTGGGAGACCGGAGGTGGAGAGTCTGACTGAACGACCTTTCGTCGCTACCTGCGTTTCGGCTGGGAGCCCAAAACGGCGGTGCCCGTTTGACGACACTCTCTCGTCATGAATCATCGACGACGACTTTCGTCGAATATGCAAATGACTCGTTTCTCGGTGCTCAATGGCGGCTGTATGTCTACGAGAGCCGCAACGATAAACGGCAGGTCGACGTATTTCGCTGGTGTACGAGATTATCCCACTATTGTCCGGGACTGCGTCGGTCTGTGCCGGTTCATCAACTTAACCAGTAAGTTTGGAGATCTTTCCGGACTGGTGGCCATTGGGAAGTGGGCGTCGGCGAACCATCCGAAAGCAACGATTACACCCAATACCGTTCAGTTAAGGTTACATGCGTGTAGTTTTAGGTGTATGCCTCGTGCTGGGTGGGTGAAGCCGGAGTCGGATCGTCGGTTGTCGGATGTGGTGTCG
>NZ_BMGC01000003.1 GCF_014639795.1 Gordonia jinhuaensis
GGAAACAAGCCCTCGCTCAACTCGCCCTAGCCTACCCCGACCGAATCAACCCCTACCTCTAACCCACACGAGCACAACTACTTACACAAAAATCTTGACAAGCTCAACAGGTTCAGCGGGCTCGGGGTCCTCCAGGGCACTGCCGGCATCGGACCCCTCGACCAGTGTGGGCTCGGCGTCATCCACCTCGGTCGCAGTCGGCACCGTGGCAGCCGAGGCAGCGGCTTCCGAATCAGCCTCAACCGCAGAAGGTTCCGCAGCCTCCGGCTCTGGTTCGTCGAGTGTCGCGGCTTCGGTGATCACATGAATGATCACCTGTGCTTCAGCGGCTTGCACCATCGCCGGCGCGGGGATTGTGGCATCACAATCGTCACCGCGGTCGCACTGGCACTCGAACAACTCGCCGGACAACAGGGCGAACACCGCATCCGACCGGCGGGCTCCTTCCCGGCGCGGATCAGACTCGCACACACTGCTCGCGAGGGCATCGACGCGGGCGGCGGCGACACGGACGTTTTCGGCGGTCATCGACGCATGCAGGACCGCCATGCCGTCACCGGCGTTCTCGGCCCAGACTCTACGGTCCTCGACGGAAGCTTTACGGCGTTCCCGGACGGCGGCAGGGTCGTGGCGGAACACAATCCGGTCACACACATCCCGCAGGCGTTGCAACGACCAGCTGCCCTGCCGCCGCAACGCGTTGGCCAACTCCTGGTCGACCAGGGGTGCGTAGTCCTGCCCGCCGACCAGTGCGGTGCGGGCGATGACCGTCCGGATGTGTCCGCCGGTGATCACCCCGTCATGCAGGCAGTGCGCCACCTGCGGAAGGCCCGCGAACAGGTGCGCGGCGTCCATCAACTCGGTTTCCACACCGGCTTGACTGCGACCGAGCATCATCGCGATCTCATTCGCCGCACGCGCATGCGCGTCAAACACGCGCTGGTCAGAGTCCATGTACGGGGCGACCAGCCGTTCGAAGACCTCGGCCATCGCCCGCAACCGGTGCCAGTCCATCAACGCCCCAGCACGCCGTGCCCGAACGACGACCGCACCCAGACCGGCAGCATCCACCTCATCGAGAGACTCGGGCAGTCCCAATGCGGAGAGATCCGGCTCCACGTCAGCAGACTCTGCATCAACAGACATTGGAACCCCCTCCCGGCGGATGAACGTGACTCGAACCATCTATCGAATACATGTTCGAGTGTACTGGGAAAATCCCAGCCCGACAAGGGAAATCAACCCCGAATTACGAGCACTCCCAAGATCATTCACGTGAATGACACGGACTGACAGGGTGTGATGTATCGAGACATCAGGCGCGGTTCTGCATCAGGACAGAGGTGACAGTCGGTGCCGCAGGACTCCGGCGACGGGTGGGGCGGGGGCCGCCGACGCACCTTCTTCTCTGGCTCGTCATCGAGCGTCATCGGGCGACACCGACTCAGCGTCGTACAGGATTCCCTGAATACAGAATCGCATGTACTGTGTGGCTTGTGGACACGGTTGCTGTGAGTCAGCGTGATGCGCTGACAAGGTTTGGGTACGCGTTGTCTGACTCGACGCGCACGCAGGTGCTGTTGCGGCTCCGTGGCGGGGGAGGGTATCCAGCGGCGTTGGCCGAGGACATCGGGGTGTCACGCCAGGTGTTGTCGAACCATCTTGCTTGCCTGCGGGGATGTGGACTTGTTGTTTCGGTACCCGAAGGTCGTCGCACCCGGTACGAGTTGACCGATGGCCGGATCGCCCACGCCTTGGATGACTTGCTCGCTTTGGTCCTCGTAGTCGACCCGACGTGCTGTCCACACTCCGACGAGCAGGGATGCTGCTGATGGCCGCTGAACTCGGTCTACCGTCGGTGGGTCGACCGACTCTCGACTGTGCGCGTCGGAAGTCGTTGCAGCGCCGCATCCGCTGGTTCGTTGCGGCGACCATCACCTACAACGTCATCGAGGCCATCATCGCGATCAGCGAGGGCGCGAGGGTGTCCTCGGGGGCGCTGATCGGTTTCGGTCTGGATTCGGTGATCGAGGTCGCTTCGGCTGCCGCGATTGTGTGGCAGTTTGCCGGTTCGGATCCTGAGCGGCGCGAGAAGATAGCTCTGCGGATCATCGCGTTCTCCTTTTTCACCCTGGCCGCCTATGTCGGTATCGACTCGTTTCGGTCCCTGCTCGGCGTCGGTGGCGAGGCGCGGCATTCCTCGGTCGGCATCGCACTGGCAGCGGTGAGTTTGCTGATCATGCCAGTGTTGTCGTGGGCCGAACGCCGCGCCGGCCGCGAGCTCGGCTCGTTGAGCGCGGTGGCCGACTCCGCACAGACGCTGCTGTGCACATATCTGTCGGCAGTGTTGCTGGTCGGGCTAATCCTCAACAGCCTGCTCGGCTGGTCGTGGGCTGACCCGGTCGCCGCCCTTGTCATTGCCGTGATCGCAGTTCGTGAGGGCATCAACGCCTGGCGCGGCGACCCATGCTGCACACCCGGTATCGGCCAGCACGCCGTCGGGTCCGACAACTGCAACTGCTGACCGAAACCCGTTCAGGCGGCCTGTGATTCGGTGAGTTCAGGCCAGGCGCCGATCATATTCTCCGGTGTCGAGGCCTTGCGATCGGCGTCGTCGACGATGCACCCTGCCATCCGATGCGACGAGAGCCACCGTGCCGCACTGTCGGGATGTGTTGTGGCGACCGCTGACCCTGCGAGCGCGAGCAGCGCCGAATCCGCCAGCACCGCAATGCGCGAGTGTGCATCGAGGCGACGTACCGCGAGCGCGTGCTGGCATGGAAGTGTCAGCGGCGCAGCAGAATTCCCGATCCCCGAGATCCGCCAGCCGTCGCTGGGCGCAGTGCCGGCTGCAGTCGTCACCTCCACCGTCGACGTGCGTACGGTGACCTTGGCTCCGTAGCCGAGCCGGTCGGTGAGTGTCCTGGCGATGTCGTCGGCGAGAAACGCGGGCAGGACATCATCGAGGATGAAGTCATATCCGGGTTCGAGGGTGATGATCCCGTCGCCGATGTCGGCGCGGTGCCAGCTGGGCACGCTGCGCTGATCGTCGAGCTCGAGACCCTCGCGGACACTCGAACGGCGCAGCCATGCGAACCGACCGGTCCGTGGCGTCTGTTCGGTGGGCCGCACCGCGCGCACGGCACCGTCGGTGAGGTCGGCGGCCAGCAGAGCCTCGGTCACCACGCGGTGCAGCAGGGTGCTCACCAGCACCGGCGCACCCTCGGCGACCGAGAACGCATGGACCTCGGAGTTCTCGTCATCGGCGTCGACCGTGCGGAACAGCGCCTGTGCAGATTCGCGGGCGATGGCGATCGCCGACCGAAGCACGGCGGGTTCGGTCACCGACACCTCGATCTCGGCGGCTTCGGTGTGAACAAGTGCGGTGGCGATCATGGCTTCTACCTCTGGCTGTGTCTCGATCTACACCCTCATGCTTCGCCGCAAACCTGGGTGCACGCTGTGAGCCGTCGACGACGCGCCTGAGTGTTCGGCGACCCGCGTGTTCGACTACGCCGCCGCGCGCCCGCCCGGGGTGACCCGCCGGGGAGATCGCGCCGATCACATGCGTGATTGCCCTCAATGGTCGCCGTATCCGCTGCTCTCGGCCACTCGTAGGGGCAGGACGAAGGCGAGAAGTGGGTCACATCGCTGGTGCGACCGTGTGCCCCGAGGCACCACGTCCGGGACGCCTCCTCAGAGCCGTTGATATCCGTACGTGTGATGGAGCCCGAAACCGCGACGGCGATACATCGCGGCTGCCACGATATTGTCGGCCTCCACCTGCAGATAGGCGTCCGAGGCGGACGATCCCCAGCCGATGAGACTCTCCAGAACCGCTCGCGCGAGGCCGCGTCGCCTCATGTCGGGTGCGGTCCAGACGGCCGAGATGCCCAGCCACAGCCGAGCGTCGTGTCCACGGGTCAGCGCTGCGCGTCCGGTCGCCACCGTCCGCCCCTCGGTCCGCACCGACGCGAAGGTCAGCGAGCCGTCGACCACCGACGCCACCACATCACCGACCACTGCGGCGTCATTCGAGGACTCGCGGTAGGACTGTCCGTAGGCGCTGACCCAGGCGTCGTCGGGAACCGTCGACAGCTCGACCGCCGCTGTCTTCCCTGCGCTCGCCTGATCCGCGACCGCCTGGGCTGCCGCGCTCGCCGTCAGCTCGGCGAGCGATGCGGTCAGTACCGCGACCGGTGCGCTGAGATCGCGCTGATCGATGTGGCGCGCGGGGATGAGCCGGTCGATCACCGCGAGCTGTCCGTCGATGCCACGGTCGGCGTACCACGCCCGCATCGCCGACCGGGACTCGTCATCGAGACGGGCACCCTGAGCCAGCGGCACCGCGGAATTCGCGCGGCGGGTGAACCCGTGACCGGCACGCACGAACCACCCGTCGACATCGACCTGTTCGCATCCCGGCCATGCATGCGCTGCGGCATATTCGAGGCTGCGGATGTCGGAGTTGCGCACCGGATGTCGCGACAGCAGTCGCACGTGCTCGACCAGTCGCCGCGGAATGGCGACCGATTCGCCGTCGCGCTCGACCAGCATCGGGTCGGCGTCGTCGACCAGCACACCGGTCACGTCGGACAGCCGTGCGCCCTGCGCGTTGCGCCAATCGGCGGGCGCACCCTCGGCCAGCCGGAACCGGACGACCACCCGGTCGCCGATCATCGGTGCGATCACGACGGTCCCGAACTCACCGGGCGTCAGTCTTCGTCGTCGTCATCGTGGCCGAACGGGTCCTCCACGGTCCCCGGTGTCCACGACAGGCCGGGCACGCCCCAGCCCTCACGCTTGATGGTCTTCTTGGCGGCGCGGGCGTTGCGTCCGATGAGTACGTCGACGTAGAGGAAACCGTCGAGGTGGCCGGTCTCGTGCTGGAGCATCCGGGCGAAGAAGCCGTGGCCCTCGATCTCGACCTTGTCTCCGTTGCGGTCCACGCCGGTCACCCGTGCCCAGTCGGCGCGACCGGTGGGGAACTGCTCGCCGGGCACCGACAGGCACCCCTCTACGTCGTCCTCGGGGTCGGGCATGGTCTCGGGGATCTCGGAAGTCTCCAACACCGGGTTGATCACCTCGCCGCGCCGGCGCTTGGCCGAGCGGTCCTCGCCGTCGGGGCAGTCGTAGACGAACATCCGCCGGTCGTCGCCGACCTGGTTGGCGGCCAGGCCGACCCCGTGGGCAGCGTCCATCGTGTCGAACATGTCGTCGAGCAGGGCGACGGTCTCGGCCGACGGCCGGCCGTTCTCGTCGAGCTCCACCGGCACGGTCGGCTTGTGCAGAACAGGTTCACCGATGATGCAGATGGGGAGAATCGCCATGCCGGACAGATTACTGGGGCACCCGATGCTCCCGGATGCCGCCTCGTCCGCACCCTTCCCGGCACCTGCGTCGAGGTGGCGGCAGAGCGCGCTGAACTCACCGCCGGCCGGCCGCCCCGCTCATCGTGTCGGGCGCCGGTTCGTGAGCTGCTGCGTGGTTAGATATTGACGAACCACACCGATGTAGTTCGTCGCGCGGCCCGCAGGTGTGCGTGAACCGGTGATGGATGTGAAGAACCCAAACCGCGAGGGAGCGAGATGGACGGCGCAACTGCGCGAAGCCAGAAGCAGTCCGGCCAGGCAGCAGGCAACGACAACGACGCTGCGGCGCAGGGGAATGCGAACGGCCCGTCCGTCGACCCGAATTCGGTGGGTGAGGACGGGCTGACCCGCCGCGAACACGACGTCCTCGCCTTCGAGCGGCAGTGGTGGAAATACGCCGGCGCCAAGGAAGAGGCTATCAAGGAACTCTTCGGGCTCTCGGCGACGCGCTACTACCAGATCCTCAATGCTCTTGTCGATCGTCCTGAAGCGCTCGCCGCCGATCCGATGCTGGTCAAACGTCTGCGCCGACTCCGAGCCAGCCGGCAGAAGGCACGTGCGGCTCGTCGGCTCGGTTTCGACATCACCGACTGAGGCGCTGTCGGATTCGCTTCGATCGTCGGACCCGGCGTGCGCTCGACTATGGTGTGGACTCGATGAACTCCGATCGTGACTCGAACAAGCTTCCGCTGCGTGCCGCGGCGATGGTCCTGTTGGCCGTGGCCATCGTCTTCGTGGGCCTCGGCTGGCATTCGCTCGCCTCGACGAGCTCCTCCGACAAGCCGGTGGCGGCTGCCTCGGAATCCGCGGTGACCACCTCGGCCGCCCCCAGCACGGAGAAATCTGCCCCGTCCTCGGATGCCGCGGATGCCTCGGGAACGACCTCGGCGAGCGTCGCTCCCGCCGACGCGCCGGATGTGTGTATCTACAACGCGGGCACGATCTCGGGCCTGGCCACCGACTACCGCGAGAAGGTCACCGGCCTCGGCTACCAGGTGAGTTCGGTGGGCAACTTCAGCAGTCCGAGCATCACCGAGAACACGGTGTTCTACACCAGCTCACAGCGTGCGGCCGCGACTGCACTGGCCTCGTCGCTCGGCAATGTGAGCACCGACGCACGTCCGTCGTCGTTCACCCTGTGCCGGAGCGGCATGGCGCTGGTGGTCGTCTCGCGCTGATGACGACCACGCCTCCCGCCGATCCGGCGCCGGCGGCGGGGAGTGCGAGACGCGAGGGCCGATGAGGATATGATTCGCGTGCCGGTCACAGACGCCGCCGACGGCGGTCGATCCGTCCGGGCACGACATCGACGCCACGAAGGGGTTCGCACGCACATGACGCACCGAACGCTTGCTCGACTCGGACACGGCCGCACCGGAATTGCTCGTGTCGGTATCGCCGCCGTCTCGGTTGCGGCACTGGGCCTGGTCATCGCCGGCTGTGACAACGGCGAGGATCCCACCTCGTCGAAGGGCACGACCCCGTCGGTGGTCGACAAGGAAGCCGCGCTTCCCGGCGCCTCGGTGCAGGAAACCCCGACCACCGGCGAGGCCACGACCGGAGCCGGCGGTGTGGTGACGGCATCGCTGAAGACCACCAGCGGCGCCTCTGCGGGCACCGTACGTTTCGGCAACGACTCCGGCGCCACCCACATCGACATCAAGCTCGAGAACCTGCGGCCCGGTGAGCACACACTGGCGATCCATCAGCTCAACGCCTGCGTCGCCGCCGACGACTTCGCGTCGGCAGGCAGCCCGATCGCCTCGGCGGGCACCATCAACGTCAACGTGAACGCCAACGGCGCGGGTGCACTGGTCACGTCGACCGACGCGGTGAAGCTCGACGACCTCGCCGGCAAGACCGTGGTGGTCACCGACGAGTCCTCGGGTGCGCAGGACGCATCCACCGCCGTCGCCTGCGGCGTCATCGGCGCCGCCTGAGAGCTGTGTCACGGCCGCCCCGGCCTGACCACGACGCACCGACGACCGACATGGCCGCCACACCTTCGCCTCGCGTGATCGAGCCGATCGAGTTCAACGCTTCTCCGGCACCCACGCTCGGCGTGGAGTGGGAACTCGCACTGGTCGACAAGCAGACCCGCGATCTGTCCAACACCGCAGCCGAACTGATCGACCGGGCCCGTGCGGTCGACGACACGCTGCGCGACCGTATCCATCACGAGTTGCTGCGCAACACGGTCGAACTCGTGACGGGGGTGTGCACCACCGTGGCCGAGGCGATGGACGACCTGTCGACTGCACTGGCCGCGGTGCGCGCGGTCGGTGACGACCTGGGCGTGGACCTCTACGGCGCGGGCACTCATCCCTTTGCCCAGTGGTCCACCCAGCTGCTCACTCCCGGGCACCGCTACGCCGAGCTGATCGAGCGCACGCAGTGGTGGGGGCGTCAGATGCTCATCTGGGGCGTTCACGTGCACGTCGGGATCGGTCACCGCGACAAGGTCTTACCGATTCTCAACGCATTGCTGAGTCACTATCCGCACCTGCTCGCGCTGTCGGCGTCCTCGCCGATGTGGTCCGAACAGGACACCGGATATGCGAGCAATCGCGCGATGATGTTCCAGCAGCTGCCCACCGCGGGGCTGCCGTTCCAGTTCGCCAACTGGCATGAGTTCGAAGCCTTCGTCGCCGATCAGAAGACCACCGGCATCATCGACGACATCAGCGAGATCCGTTGGGACATCAGGCCTGCGCCGCGGCTGGGCACGATCGAGGTGCGGGTCTGCGACGGTGTGTCGAATATGACCGAGCTCTCGGCACTCGTGGCGCTCATCCATTGTCTGGTTGTCGACCTCGACCACCGCATCGACGCGGGTGAGACCTTGCCGAATATGGCGCCCTGGCTGGTGCAGGAGAACAAGTGGCGCGCAGCGCGGTACGGGCTCGAGGCGGTGGTGATCCTCGACTCCGACCTCACCGAGGAGCTCGTGACCGAGGATCTCGAGCGACTACTGGTGCGTCTGGAACCTGTTGCGCAAGAACTACACTGCGCCGACGAGCTCGCCGCGGTGGCCGATATCCCGCGGCGCCGGGGCGCCTATCAGCGTCAGCACGAGGTGTATGCGCGAGCCGGTGATCTGCGCGCGGTCGTGGGGTCGGTGGTCGACGAACTGCGGTGAGCGCCGGGTGTCGATGCGGCGGTGGCTCATTCGCCGCCGGAGCCGCCTTCGAGATCGCGTGCCAGCAGTGCCACATGAGCGCGTGAGATCCCCTCGGGGAAGGCGAGGTCGATACCTGTCGTCGCCGCGATCCGCCGCAACCGGTAGTCCACGGTGTTGGGGTGGATGTGCATCTGCCGTCCGGTCGACTTGCGGTTGAGACCCGTCGCGAGATGGGTGCGCAGCGTGTCGAGAAGCTCGGGATGACTGTCGAGCGGTTCGAGCAGCGAGGCCAGATGTGCCCGGGCGGGGCCGGGACGGGTGATCTGATATTCGACGAGAAGGTCGGCCAGCCCGTACAGCCCGTCGGGCTTGCCGATGGCACGAACCAGATCCATCAATTCGTGAGCGCGCTCGGAGAGTTCGGGAATCTGGTCGGTCGCGCCGCAGACCACCGTTGCGGTCACCGGGACCTCGGCCACACACGACAGCTGCGCCAGACGTTCGGGGGTGATCCGTGGAGCCGAACCGTCATCGGGGATCAGCAGGGTGCCACCGGAGATCGACAGCAGATACAGCGCCGAGGAGGTGAACAGATCGCCGATCGCCGCCTGCAGCCTGCGCAGTTTGCGGCGGGCCACGGTGGTGGAGTTCAACCGAGGATTGTGCTCGTCGGGATGCGGTGGGACCGTCAGCGCGACCACCTGATAGCGGGGGGCGACCGTCACGCCGGTCTGGCGTGCCAGCGACGCCGTCGCATGTCCGGACAGCAACGCCGAGACCAACGTCTGTGCCGCGGCGTGATGGGCGCCGGCCACCAGTCGCTGCTCTTCGACGTAGGCGGAGGCGACCGTGCGCGTCACGAGGCTCAGGAGCTCGATCAGCAACTTCATTGCCGACACGAGATCGCCGACGTCATCGGAGCGCGCCTTGTCGGTGACGAGTTCGAAGCCGAACCGCATCCCCTCGTGATAGGTCACCAGGATCGTGCCCAACGGCACACCTTCGCGGGCCCACTGCGCCGCAGACTCGCGGATGGTGGTCAGTTCCGACTCGTCGGGCAGTTGCCCGCTGTCGAGCATGTCGATCGCCAGTTGCAGGCAGATCTGGGTGATGAGAGTGACATCGCCGCGCATCTCCTCACCCGGCAGGGTGTGGCAGGCGGCGACGTTGTCGGCGAAGTGACCGACCAATTGTGATGCGAGGCTAACGGTGTCGCGAAGGCTTGCCGACGCGGGCACCCCGGCCACGGTCAGTGCCGGGTGCGGCGCCTCGGTCATCTCGGTGCCGATGGGCACCGCGGAATACGAGTCAACCGACATTCGAACAACTCCCCAGCTAGCCGTTCGGCGGCCCCACCGCGCCGCACGGAATATTTGTGTTCCACCACACTAGGACACGCAGCCCGTCCACGACGCCGGTTTTGTGAACTTTGACAAAAACTAGCGCCCGGATCGCCAGTGCTGATCGAATTCTCCGAGCTCGGTACCGGCAATCGCGTTGTCGAGCCATTCCGCCTCGATGCGGAACCAGTTGTGAGTGGCCTGCAGTTGCCCGAGCATAGCGCAGGTGTGGAATTCCGCGCGACGGGCGAACACATGGTCCTCGGGCAGTGACTGCCGGCGCGCGTCGCCGAAATGTCGTGACGACGGATGAACCGCGGCGACGAAGGTGGAGTTGGCCACCTCCGGGGTGATGGTGAGGACGGCGTCATCGATGTGCCACCACGCGGCATCTCGAATGTAGGCGAGGATCTCGGCCGAGCTCAGATCGTCCCCGGAGACCAGTATCCCGGCCTCGTTCAACACTTTTCGCAGTGCATCTCCATCGCCGGCGCGTGCGCACCGCAGCACACTGCGCTCGAGTTCGGTGGATCGGGCCGGCATCGTCTTGTACAGACCGAAGTCGAGGAAGGCCACCCTGCCGTCGTCGGCGAGCCGGACATTGCCCGGATGTGGATCGCCGCAGAACCCGCCGTCGAGATAGGCTCCGCCGCAGTAGAATCGGTAGATCGTCTCGCCCACTTGATTGCGGGTGTCGGCATCGAGGGTGACGATCTCGTTGAATCCCACCCCGTTGACGTATTCGGTCACCAAAACGTCTCGGGTACACAGCTGCTCGACCACATCGGGAACGAGGATGAACGGGTGGCCCCGATACCGTTGGGCCACTTGATGTTGCATCCGCGCCTCGTGGATGTAGTCGAGTTCCTCACGCAGGTGACCGGTCACCTCGCCGATGATCGAGTCCATGTCGGTGTGGGGGAGCAGGCGTCGTGAGATGCGCAGTACGGTCGAGAGATTGCGGAGATCGGACTCGATGATGGTGTCGATCTCGGGATATTTGACCTTGACCGCGACCTGGCGCCCGTCGCGCAGCACCGCCCGGTAAACCTGCCCGATCGAGGCCGCCGCGACCGCCGGGGTGTCGATGTGGGCGAATGCGCTCATCCGCGCGCCGAGGGATGTGCGCAGCCTGTCGAGCATGATCGTGTCGTCCACCGCGGGTGCGGTGTCGCGCAACACGGCGAGTTTGCGTGAGAACTGATCGCGGGACTCCGGGGGTATGAGATCGAGATCGAGCAGCGAGAGCATCTGCCCGACCTTCATCGCCGCACCCTTCATCGACCCCAGCACGTCGACCAACTCGTCGGCGGTGGTCAGGGCGTCGCGTTGCATGCGGCGCGCCACCTCGTCGGGGTCGCGACCGAGTGTGGCCACGCGTGTGCGGGCATGTCTGCCGATCGAGCGTGCGGCCACCTGCCCGAGGCCGGCGCCGCGAGACACCCGCGAGGTCGGCAGATCAGTCACTGCGCCCGGTCTCCATCTCGTCGGTCTCGATCAGGTTGTCGCGCATGCGCTGCTCCTGATAAGCGAGACGGCCGATGCGGTGTGCCACCACGGGGGCGGTGATGATCATGAACAGTCCCGACAACACGAGCATCCCCGAGTCGACACTGCTGCCGAGTTTGATCAGCGCACCGATGAGGATGATCAGCAGTCCGAAGGTCTGCGGTTTGGTGGCGGCGTGCATCCGGGTGAGGGTGTCAGGAAAACGCAGCACGCCGATCGCCGCGGTCAGCGCCATCAGCGACCCGACGATCATGAACACCGCCACGATGATGTCTGCAATCAATTTCCAGCCCTGCCTGCCCTGATCATGAGCCCGACTCGTCGCTGCCGACCTCGTCGTCGCGGACGCGGAACCGGGCGATCGACACCGACCCGACGAAGCTCAACAGTGACAGTGCCACGATCGCCGGCACCACCGTGGAATCGAGACTGTAGGCGGCCCAGACGGCGAGTCCGCACATGGCGATCGCGACCGCGGTGTCCAGCGCGACCAGCCGGTCGAGGGTGTTGGGGCCGCGCAGGATGCGGATTGCCGCGAGTACCGCAGCCGTCAGCAGAAGCGTGGCGCAGATAATCCAGACGACCATCATTGGTGCACGTCCTCCGATCCGGGGCTCATGTGGCGTGCGGTCACCCCGAACTCGTCGTCAATGCCGTGATAGGGGCTCGGCCGCCATTCGTCGTCGCGTTCGAACGCACTGATGAACAGTTGCTCGGTGCGGGTGAGCATCGAGTAGAACCGTTCGACCTGCTGCGGGGAACTCACGTCGATGACGTGAACATAGAGCAGCCGGCGCCGGTGGTCGATCTCCACCACCATGGTGCCCGGCACCAGATTGAGGTAGTCGACGGCGAGTGTGAGGACCATGTCGGATTTGATGTGGACCCGGGCGCGCAGCACCGCGCCCATCGGCTGGCGGCCCGGGCGGATCGCCAGCCACGCCACCTGCGCCGACGAGATGAAGAATTCGACGACCAGCCGGATGGTCAGCGCGATCATCGGCAGGATGTGGATGCGGCCCTCCACCGCGACGCGCGGCAGCGGCAGGATGGTCACCACCCCGATCGCCACCACCAGACCGGTGATGACGTTGGCCCACGAGATGGTCCCCCACAACAGGATCCACACGAACACCAGCCACGCGATCGACCACAGCCGCAGGCCGATCACGCGCATGTCGGCGCCGAGCCACCGGTTGATCGCGAGATGGTTCTTCAACCAGACCACCGACCTGGTGAGCGACCAGGCCAGTGCGATGAATCCGAACCGCCACGCGTTGTGCAGCATCCGCCGCACGCGCTTGTCGCCCGGATCGGGGTTCTGTCCGGCGTCCCGAGGCTGGCCCATCACCCGTCACCTCCGAGTACCGCTTGCAGGTAGATGGAGCGGTCCTTGAGGTCGTTCGCGGCGTGTTCGCTGAAATTCATGATCGGTCCGGCCCAAATCGTCAGCACCAGGGTCGCCGCGACCATCAGCATCGTCGGGACCACCATGCCGATGGGCATCCGGCCGACGTCGGCGCGATCGTCGAAGGCGATGTCGGTGGAGTCGTCCAGGAGTGCCGACGGGCGTGCGTCGGCGAGGTCGCCGTCGGGGGCGTCGGCACGCGGGCGCCAGAACGCCTTGGTCCACACGCGGGCCATCACGTACAGGGTGAGCAGGCTGGTGATCACCGACCCGGCGATGAGGATCCACGACAGCACACTGCCATCCTGCACGCCCGCCTCGATCAGGCCGACCTTCCCGATGAACCCGGAGAACGGCGGGATGCCACCGAGGTTGAGCGCCGGGATGAGGAAGAGCGCGGCCAGCAGCGGGCTGGCGATCAGACCGCCGAGTCGGCGCAGCGATGCCGACCCCGCCTGCCGTTCGATGAGACCGACGACCAGGAACAAGGTGGTCTGCACAAGGATGTGGTGCATGACGTAGAAGATCGCTGCGGCCAATCCGAACCGGCTCGACAACGCAATCCCGTAGATCATGTAGCCCGTGTGGCTGACCAGGGTGAACGACAGCAATCGTTTGATGTCGGTCTGCGCGATCGCACCGAGGATGCCGATCAGCATCGTCAGCAGCCCGGCCACGAGCAGCACATTGTCCATCGAACCGCTCGGGAACAGCAGCGTCTGTGTCCGGATGATGGCGTACACGCCGACCTTGGTGAGCAGGCCAGCGAAGACCGCGGTGACCGGTGCCGGTGCGGTGGGGTAGGAGTCGGGCAGCCACGTGGACAGCGGGAACACCGCGGCCTTGATGCCGAATGCGACCAGCAGCACCGCGTAGAGGGCGTTGCGGGTGCCGTCGGGCACGTCCTGCAGGCGCAGGGCCATCTCGGCGAGATTCAGGGTGCCGGTGGCGGCGTAGGCGAAAGCGATCCCGACGAGGAAGACCACCGAGGAGACCATCGAGACCATCACGTAGGCGATACCCGCACGCACCCGGTCGGGACTCGCGCCGAGGGTCAGCAGCACGAAGCTCGCCGCGAGCAGCACCTCGAACGAGACGTAGAGGTTGAAGAGGTCGCCGGCGAGGAAGGCGTTGCACACTCCGGCGCACAGGATCAGGTAGCTGGGCAGGAAGATCGACACCGGCTGCCGGTCGTCGCCGTCGCGGATGCCCTGTCCGACGGCGTAGAGCATCACGCACAACAGGACCGCCGAGGACACCACCAGCATCACCGAGGCCAGCTGGTCGGCGACGAGCGTGATACCCAGCGGACCGTTCGGATAGCCCTTGGAACCCCAGCCGCCGATGAAAAGCGCGAACGTGCCGTCCCGGTTGGTCATGTAGAGCAGCAGGCAGGCGTCGACGAAGACCACCAGGATCGCCGCGACGGTGATCGCGCGCTGTAGTCGGGGGTTGCGGCCCAGGATGAGGGTGATCGCCGCCGCGCCCAGCGGGACGAGCGTGGGCAACACGATCAGGATGGAGAACAGGTCGTGATCGAGCGTCATGACCGGTCCTCGGTGGTCGGGTCGGGAGTACCCGCGGCGTCGGTGATGGTGTCGTCTCCCGTCTCGGCGGTGGGCGTCTCCTCGCTGGCAGGCAGCATGTCGGCGCTCAGGTGTGCCCGGCGTCTGCGGGTGAGTTCGGCGGGGGTGATCGGGTTCCCGTCGTCGTCGAAGAGGTCGCCGCCGCGGGTGTCCTCGCCGAAGCGGTTGTCACTGCGGTCCCGGTCGGGGGCGTCGGTGAGGGCGCGTTCGCGGACCTTCACGTCCTCGGGGTCGTCAGTGATCTCGTCGTCGGTGTTGATCACGAAGAGGCGATAGGCCAGCGACAGGCCGAAGGCGGCGATGCCCATGGTGATGACGATCGCGGTGAGCACCATGCCCTGGGCGAGTGCGTCACTGTCGTTGTGCCGGTTGTCGGAGGTGCGTCCCATGATGGGCGGATTCCCGACCGCGCCGGCGACGGTGAGGATCAGTAGGTTCACCGCGTTGCCCACCAGCAGCAGGCCCAGCAGCATCTTGACCAGACTGCGTTCGAGGATCAGGTACATCCCGCAGGCGGCCACCAGCGCCACCACGACCAGCAGACCGAGGTTGATGATCATCGGCTCGCCTCCACCGAGTCGCCCGCGGTGGGTGCGGTGCGGCGGCGCTCCGCCGACATCCGCGGCGTCGGTTCGATGTCCAGGCGCGCGCCGAGGCTGCGCAAGATGTCGAGGACCAGCCCCACAACGATCAGGTAGACCCCCAGGTCGAAGAACAGTGCGGTGACGATCTTGACGTGGCCGAACACCGGCATGTCGAAGGAGATCACCGCCGACGACAGGGCGGGCGCCCCGGCGAACAGAGACCCGAGTGCCGTGGCCACCGAGATGGCCAGGCCGAGTCCGAGGATGCGGCCGGCGTCGATCGGCAACGCCTCGCCCAGCTCGTAGCGACCACCGGCGAGGTAGCGCAACACCAGCGCCATGCCCATCGTGAGGCCGCCGGCGAAGCCGCCGCCGGGTGCGTTGTGACCGGCGAAGAAGAAGTACAGCGACAGCACCACCATGGTGGGGAACAGCAGGCGGGTTGTGGCTTCGAGGACCATCGAGCGGTGCCGTGGGTCGCGGAAGGTGGAGCCGCGCAGCCACGTCGGCCGGTTGTCGATGTCGTTGCGGGTGGGCAGCGTTCCCTTGTCGGCCTGCAGGCGGGCTGCGTCGGCCACTCGCGGCGCCGACCCGAACCGGCGGTTGCGGAACACCATCGACGCCACCCCGGTCGCGGCGACCAGCAGCACCGACACCTCGCTGAGGGTGTCCCAGGCGCGGGTGTCGACCAGCAGCACGTTGACCGCGTTGGCGCCGTGGCCGTACTTGTAGGCGGCTTCGGGCAGGTCGACGTGCAGCGGTTCGGTGCTGCGTGCGGCCGCGGCGAACAGGCCCAGAACCACCAGCAGTGCACCGAAGGCGAGTGCGATCACCGCGCGCAACGGTTTGAATCCGGTGTTGTGCCGCGGTTCGAACTCCGCGGGGAACTTGCGCAGCACCAACACGAAGATCACCAGGGTCAGCGTCTCGACGAGGCACTGGGTGAGTGCGAGGTCGGGGGCGCCGTACACGGCGAACAGCACCGCGAGGCTGTAGCCGGTGACGCCGACGACCAGTGTTGCCGCGAGACGGTTGCGCATCACCGTCGCCGCCACCGCCGCCGCGACCATGATCAGGCCGACCACCACCTGCAGCGGCGAGTCGAAGCCGTGGAGCGTAAGCCGGTTGCGCGCGCCGAGGAACAGCACGACGGTGGGCAAGATGATCAGCGTGAGCAGGATGATGCCCAGGGTCACCGGCAGTGAACCGCTCTGGGTGCGGGCGGTCAGCGCCTGGGATGCGGAGTCGGCCCCGCGCAGTACCGAGTCGTAGATGCGGTCGGCGTTGCCCAGCGGTGTCCACCGCAGGCGGATCCGACGCGACCGCAGCGCCAGGAACAGTGCCGTGCCGGCGACGATCACGATGATGGTGAACACCACCGCGATGGTGAAGCCGTGCCACGGTGAGAGATGTTCGATCTCCTCGCCGTAGTCGGGGACGGTCTTGGCGTAGGGCTCGACCAGTGCGTCGACGCCCCGATAGGCGAATCCGCCGACCACGCTGAGGACCGCGAGCACCGCGGCGGGCAGCTGGAAGGCCAGGTTCGGGTTGTGCATCTCGGCGACCGCCGGCGATGGGCGTTTGCGCTTCTTGTCGGAGAAGGCGCCCCACAGGAACCGCGCCGAGTAGGCGAAGGTGAGCACCGATCCGACCACCAGCACGATGTCGACGGTGTGGGCCTGCCACTCCGACAGCGCATGGGTGTCCCACACCGACGCGAACGCGGTCTCCTTGCCGAGGAATCCGATGGTGAAGGGGAGGCCGGCCATACTCGCCGCGGCGAGTGTCGCGATACCGGCGAGCAGGGGGACGCGACGGCCCAGACGGGCGAGTTTGCGCACGTCACGGGTGCCGGTGGAGTGGTCGATCACGCCGACACTCATGAACAGGGTCGCCTTGAACAGGGCGTGCGCGATGAGCATGGTGAGTCCGGCCACGGCCACGTTGGCATCGCCGATACCCAGCAGCACCCCCATGAAGCCGAGCTGGGAGACCGTGCCGAAGGCGAGGATGAGTTTGAGGTCGTATTCGCGCAGCGACCGCCAGCCGCCGAGGACCATGGTGACCGAACCCAGCCCGATCACCAGGATCTGCCAGGTGGGGATGTGGGAGTAGGCCGGTGCGAGCCGGGCGATCAGGTAGATGCCCGCTTTCACCATCGCCGCGGCGTGCAGATAGGAGCTGACCGGCGTCGGTGCGGCCATGGCTCCCGGGAGCCAGAAGTGGAACGGCACGATCGCCGACTTGCTCAAGGCGCCGACCAGGATCAGACCGATGGCCACCGACAGGTACACGCCGTTGGCCGGCGGATGTGCGATGACGTCGGAGAGCAGATAACTGCCGGCGCGCTCGCCGAGCATGATGATGCCGACGAGCATCGCCAGACCGCCGGCGGTGGTGACCAGCAGGGCCTGCGTGGCCGCCCGCCGTGAGGTCGCGCGTGTGGCGTAGAAGCCGACGAGTAGGAACGACAGGACAGTGGTGATCTCCCAGAACACGTAGAGCACCAGCATGTTGTCGGAGAGCACCAGGCCGAACATGGCCGCGGCGAAGGCCACCATCTCGGCGGCGAAGCCCGCGACCCGCCTGCGGACATCGGTGAAGTACTCCGCGCAATAACACAGCACCAATGCGCCGACGCCCAGCACGAGCAGACACATCACGGCGGCCAGATCGTCCATCCGCAAGACGATGTCCATCTTGAGTGCGGTGACCCAGGTGATCGTCTCGACGTGTGGGGGGCCCGACCCGGGCCAGTGCGTGCACACCCAGATGAATCCGTAGGCAGGGGCGAGTGCCAGCACGTAGAAACCGCGACCGCCGAGCCAGGAGATCACGAACGGGGCAAGGGCAGCAGTGGCGATGAGGACGACCAGGACTGCGACCAATTGCTCTCCGTCGGTTGTCGGCGGGCATGTGCGAGTGACTGCGCGGGACGAACCTCGCCCGACTCCGCAGGGAGGACCGGAGACGACCCGGGACGGCGATGTGTCGCCACACAGACCTCGGTAGTCTACCGTTGGCGCAGCTCGGAACATCAGTGACCCTGCCTCCCGCGAAATCGTGTCCGCTTCGTCCCTTTTGTGGCGGAGTTGACTCTGCGGTGTCTCGGCGCAGGTGCGGCGGGTGACCGGCGTGACGACGACAGGGCAGCGTGTCGACAGGGAAGTACGACGAAGGGGTGGGGGAGTGACCGGGTGGATCGGCCGTGGGGTGGCGGCAGCGGCGATGGTGGTCATCGGGGCGGGAGCGCTCGCGGGGTGCGGCGGCGGAGGTGACAAGTCCTCGGCCGCCTCGTCGTCGGCGCAGATCGCCGGCGCCCCGATTCCCGCGGACTTCCCGCGCGAGGATGTGCCGCTGCTCGACGGACTCGTGCAGTCGGCGGGCGGCGACGCCGCAGACGGCTGGAACTTCACCATCCAGGGCGACGCGGGCTCCGGCAACGCGCTGGCCAATTCCGAGAAGAAGCTCGAGGCGGCCGGCTACACGCGCAACAGCAGTGCCACCCAGGGCGGCGCGAAGGTCGACACCTACACCCGCAAGCGAGACGGCGTCACCTACTACGTATCCGTCGGTGCCACGCCGAATGCCGCAGGCGGTCCGAACTCGGTGTTCTACCAGGTCAGCAAGGGCTGATCGGCGTATCGACCTCGCGGACAGCGCTTTCCCAGGTTCGCCACAGCGGCGTGGCAGTGTGGGTGAATATCACCGTCGATGACCCCGACAGCATGTGTCGGGGCGCGACCACGAGGTGACACCCCGACCATGAGCAACACGAGCATGAGCAACACGAGCATGAGCAATCCCGAAGCCGCCACCACGTCGGCCGCCCCGGATGGCTCTGGTGTCTCGGATATCCCCGGCACCGCCGGTACTCCGGCCGGGACCACCCACTCGGTCACGTCGACCGTCAACGTCAAGAACGCCGTCATCGCCGCGGCCATCGGTGTCGCGGTGGTCTTCGGTGGCATCGGATTCGGCGCGGGCTACTGGGCCGGCCACTCCACCTCCACACATGGCAGCAGTGGTCCCGGCGGATTCGGCGGGCCCGGAGGCAACGGCGGTGGCATGGGCGGCGGATTCCCCGGAGGCGGCAGCACGTCCGGCGGTGGCACCGGCGAGAGCGGTATGCCTGGCAGCATGAACGGCGGTGGCATGAACGGCGGGGGCATGAACAGCGGTGGCATGAACGGCATGCCGGGGGCCCCGGGCCGATCAGATTCCGGCCAGTCCGCTCCCACCCAGTCCGGTTCCACCCAGTCCGGTTCTGCCCAGTCGGGTACCACCACCAGCTGAACCCCCGAGTCGCCCGACCGCGTTAACGCCGGATCGGGTGCGGGCGTATAGATCGCGTCAAGATCGCCGGTCAGCGCGTCTAAGCGACGTAAACGCGGTCCTCGGTTCCTCTCTCTCGGGTGCACGATCACTCGGTCGAACCGGATGCGCAAGGTCATCCGGTCATGTCCGTGGGAGAGATTCGATGGCTGATTTCATCAGTGTCGTGGTCATGCTGGCGGTGTTCGCCTGTTGTGTCCTCGTGCTGCGTCTGGTGGCAAAGCGGGTGGGGCGGTGACCGTCGACGGCGTCGTCACCACCGTGTTGCTGGTGATCGCGGCGCTCACCGTCATCTACCTGTTCACCGCACTCGTCTTCCCTGAGCGGTTCGACGGATGAGCGCTGGACTCGCCGCCGCACTGCAGGTCGGTGCGGTGCTGCTGATTCTCGCCCTGGCCTACCGCCCGCTCGGCGACTACATGGCGAGGGTCTTCACCTCCGAGAAGGATCTGCGCGTCGAACGCGGGCTCTATCGCATCGCTCGGATCGACGCGCGCCACGGGCAGACGTGGGGCAGCTATGCGGTGAGTGCGTTGTCGTTCTCGCTGGTCGGCGTGCTGGCGCTCTACCTCATCCAGCGTCTGCAGGGTGTGGTGCCCGCCAACGGCGGCCACTCCTCGGTGACGCCCTACGTGGCACTCAACACCGCGGTCTCCTTCGTGACCAACACCAACTGGCAGTCGTATTCGCCCGAGCTGACGATGGGCAACCTCACCCAGGCCGCAGGTCTGGCGGTGCAGAACTTCGTGTCGGCGGCCGTCGGTCTGGCGATCGCGATCGCGCTGATCCGTGGCATCGCCGCCGCCCGCGGACGCGACGACCTGGGCAACTTCTGGGTCGACATCACCCGTGCTGCACTGCGGATCCTGCTGCCGCTGGCCTTCCTGGTCGCGCTGATCCTGCTGACCCAGGGAGTGGTGCAGTCCTGGCATGCCGGTTTCGACTTCGTGGGCATCGACGGCGCCCGCCAGCATGCGGTGCTGGCACCGGCGGCCTCCCAGGAAGCGATCAAGGAGGTCGGCACCAACGGCGGCGGCATCTTCAACGCGAACTCGGCGCATCCGTTCGAGAATCCGACGCCGCTGTCGAACATTGTCGAAATCATTGCGATGCTCGTCATCCCGGTCGCGCTGGTGCGTACCTACGGGACGATGGTCAAGGATCAGCGTCAGGGCTACACGATCCTGTCGGTGATGGCGGTCATCTGGGGTGCGATGCTCACGGTGATCTGGGTGCTGGAGTCACGCACTCACGGCGTCGCCGCCGACGCTGCCGGTTCGATGATGGAGGGCAAAGAGCAGCGGTTCGGCATCCCCGGATCGGTGCTGTTCGCCACCTCCACCACCGGGACATCCACGGGTGCGGTCAACTCCGCACACGACAGCTACTCCGCCGGCGGTGGCGGTGCGCTGCTGTGGAACATGCTGCTCGGTGAGGTGGCTCCCGGCGGTGTCGGCGCGGGGATGTACTCCATCCTCGTGTTCGCGATCATCGCGGTGTTCGTCGGCGGACTGCTCGTCGGTCGCACCCCGCATCTGCTGGGCAAGAAGATCGGCCAGCAGGAGATCACGATGGCCGCCCTCTCGATCCTGGTGATGCCGATCCTGGTGCTCACCGGCGCGGCGATCAGTTATGCGATCCCCTCGGCGGTCTCGGCGATGGGCAACAGCGGTGATCACGGCAGTGCGAGTTCGATGCACGGATTCACCGAGGTGCTCTACGCATTCGCCTCGGCCGCCAACAACAACGGCAGCGCCTTCGGCGGGATCACCGTGACCTCGCCCTGGTATCAGATCGCGTTGAGTGTCGCGATGTGGCTGGGACGTTTCCTGCCGATCGTGTTCATCCTGGCGCTGGCCGGTCTGCTCGCCGCACAGCGTTCCCGCCCGGCCACCACCGCAACCCTGCCCACCCACGGTGCGCTGTTCTCGTCGCTGCTGGGCGGCACCATCGTGCTCGTCGCAGGCCTCACCTTCTTCCCGGCCATCGCGCTGGGTCCGATCGCCGAGGCCCTGTCATGAGCGACAAGAGCACTCGCGCCGGCACGGTCACCACATCTCGTTCAGAAACAGAGGATTCCCCTATGCACACGGTCGTCGAGGTCACAACGCCCGTGGAGAACACCGAAGGTGTTCCGGCGAGCGATGATTCGCCAGAACTCGTCGGCAGTGGTGCGTTCAGCCCGCGTGCGCTGATCGCCTCCTTCCCCGCGGCGATGCGCAAGCTGACCCCCCGCGCCCAGGCGCGCAACCCGGTGATGATGATCGTGTATGTGGGGTCGATCATCACCACGATCCTGGCGATCTTGAAGCCGTCGATCTTCGCCTTCGTCACGGCCTTCTGGCTGTGGTTCACGGTGATCTTCGCCAACCTCGCCGAATCGGTGGCGGAGGGTCGCGGTAAGGCGCAGGCCGACAGTCTGCGAAAGGTCAAGCGCGACAGCGTTGCCCGGGTCATCACCGCGGGCGGTCGGATCGTCGAGAAGCCGGGAACCGAGCTCACCGTCGGCGACGAGATCGTGGTCGAGGCCGGTGAGACCATCGCCGGCGACGGCGATGTGATCGACGGTATCGCCACCGTCGACGAGTCCGCCATCACCGGCGAGTCGGCACCGGTGATCCGCGAATCGGGCGGTGACCGCAGCTCGGTGACCGGCGGCACCACCGTGCTGAGCGACCGGATCGTCGTGCGCATCACCAGCGAACCGGGCCACACCTTCGTCGACCGGATGATCGCATTGGTGGAGGGCACCTCGCGGCGCAAGACCCCCAACGAGATCGCACTCGACATCCTGCTCGCGAGCCTGACGATCGTCTTCCTGTTCGCCGTGGTCGCAATCGGTCCGATGCAGTCCTATGCCGGGTCGGCACCGAGTGCCATCAAGCTGATCGCGCTGCTGGTGTGTCTGATCCCCACCACGATCGGCGCACTGCTGTCGTCGATCGGTATCGCCGGGATGGACCGGCTCGTGCAGCACAACGTGCTCGCCACGTCCGGACGTGCGGTCGAGGCCGCCGGTGACATCGACACCCTGCTGATGGACAAGACCGGCACCATCACCTTCGGCAACCGACGCGCCACCGAGTTCGTCGCCGCCCCCGGGGTGAGCACCGGGGAACTCGTCGACGCGGTCTGTCGATCGAGCCTGGCCGACGAGACGCCCGAGGGCCGCAGCATCGTCGACCTGTGTGCGCAGGACTACGGTGTCGACGTCGACGCTCTGCGCAACGACGCGAAAACCGCTGTCATCGTGCCGTTCTCGGCGCACACCCGGATGAGTGGGATGGATCTGAGCTCACCGGCGGGTGAGACGCGTATCCGTAAGGGCGCCGCCGATGCGATGGACGGCTGGATCCGTGAGAACGGCGGCGTGATGCCGACCGAGGTGTTCGACGCTGTCGCGGCGATCTCGTCGAAGGGCGCCACACCGCTGGTCGTCGGCGTACAGATCGCCGCTCCCGACGGCACCGGCGGCCGCGCACAGGCCTACGGTGTGATCGCCCTGTCGGATGTGGTCAAGCCCGGGATGGCGGCGCGCTTCGAGCAGCTGCGGTCGATGGGTATCAAGACGATCATGGTGACCGGCGACAACCCGGTGACCGCTGCGGCCATCGCCCGCGAGGCCGGTGTCGACGACGTGATCAGCCAGGCCACCCCCGAGGACAAACTCGAGGTGATCCGCGCCGAGCAGGCCGGGGGCCGACTGGTCGCCATGACCGGTGACGGCACCAACGACGCGCCGGCGCTGGCCCAGGCCGATGTGGGGCTGGCGATGAACACCGGTACGGCCGCGGCCAAGGAGGCCGGCAACATGGTCGACCTCGACAGCGATCCCACGAAACTGATCGACGTCGTGGCCATCGGTAAACAGCTGCTCATCACCCGTGGTGCGCTCACCACGTTCTCGCTGGCCAACGACCTCGCGAAGTATTTCGCGATCCTGCCCGCGCTTTTCGGTGCGGTGTACCCCTCGCTCAACCGGCTCAACATCATGCATCTGCATTCGGCGCAGTCGGCCATCGTCTCGGCGGTGGTGTTCAACGCCCTGATCATCGTGGCGTTGATCCCGCTGTCGCTGCGCGGTGTGAAATACCGGCCGTCGTCGGCGTCGCGATTGCTCGGACGCAACCTGCTCATCTACGGACTCGGCGGTGTGATCGCACCGTTCATCGGCATCTGGCTGATCGACCTCGTGGTCCGCTTCCTCCCCGGAATGGGATGATAGACAATGACTCTCGCAACGTCGAACAATGCTTCAACACCCGGGGATCCACGACATGGGGATCCAGCATCACCGCATTCCTCGGACACCTCTGCCGCACACTCGACCCCGACGGGGTGGGCGCGTCAGATCGTCGTCTCGATCGTGATGATGGTCCTGCTAACGGTTCTCCTGGGCGGGCTGTATCCGCTTGCCGTGTGGGCCTTCTCGCGTATCGACTCGTCGATGGCAGAGGGTTCGAGGGTGTCGGCACAGGGATGTGTGATCGGTTCATCGCTGCTCGGAATCGACCCGCAGGTCAAGGCCGGCGAGCCCGATCCCTACCTGCATGCCCGCGTGGCCGGCTCGGGTGACACACCGATGGCGCCCGGCGACCCGTCGGCCTCGGGCGCCTCGAATCTCGGGCCCGCCAATCCCGATCTCGCGGCCACCATCACCGCGCGCCGTAAGGCGATCGCCACACGTGAGGGTGTCGCCGAATCGGCGGTGCCTGCCGATGCGGTGACCGGCTCGGCATCGGGTCTGGACCCCGCGATCAGCCCGGCCTACGCCGCGCTGCAGGTGCCCCGCATCGCCCGGGTCACCGGCCGCACGCAGGATCAGGTGCGTTCGATCATCGCCGCGCACACCGACTCACGGCAGTGGGGTTTCCTCGGGCAGCCTCGGGTGAACGTTCTCGAGGTCAACAAGGCGCTCGGGGCCGGGTGCAACCGTGCACCCTGAGGTCCATGGGAGAATCGGGGGGTGAGTGAGACCAGGGGTGCGCTGCGGGTCTTCCTCGGGGCAGCACCGGGTGTGGGCAAGACCTACGAGATGCTCGAGGAAGCCCGCGCCAAGGCGGCCGAGGGTGTGGATGTCGTCGCGGCGGTCATCCACACCCACGGCCGTGCCGCGACCGAGGCGATGACCCAGGGCCTCGAACACATCCCCGAACGCACTGTGACCTATCGCGGCACACAACTGCATGAGCTCGATGTCGATGCGGTGATCGCGCGGGCACCGCAGATCGCGCTGGTCGACGAGATGGCGCACAGCAATGCGCCTGGGTCGCGAAACGCCAAACGCTGGATCGACATCGAGGAGATCCGCTCGGCGGGTATCGAGGTGTGGACCACCATCAACATCCAGCACCTCGAGAGTCTCAACGACGTGGTCGCCCAGATCACCGGGGTGATCCAGCACGAGACGGTGCCCGACGAGGCGGTGCGGGCCGCCGACGAGATCGAGCTGGTCGACATCGCCCCGCAGGCGTTGCGCCAGCGGCTGGCCGACGGCAAGGTGTACCGGACTCGGCAGGCCGAGGGTGCACTGGCCAACTATTTCCGCGCCGGCAACCTCACCGCGCTGCGCGAACTCGCACTGCTGTGGCTGGCCGACCAAGTCGACGACGCCCTGGCGCGCTACCGCGATTCCCATGCCATCACCGACACGTGGGAGACCCGCGAACGTGTGGTGGTCGCGGTGACCGGCGGTCCGGAGTCGGCGACGCTGATCCGTCGCGCGCGGCGGATCGCATCACGGTCGAGTGCCGAGGTCGTGGTTGTGCATGTGGCGCGCGGGGACGGTCTGCTCGATCCGGAGCGTCGCACGCTGACCGGTCTGGAGGAGTTGGCGAAGGGCTTCGGTGCGCGGATGCACACCGTTGTGGGCGAGGACATCCCCACCGCGCTGCTGGAGTTCGCACGCGGCGTCAACGCCACACAGCTCGTGCTGGGCACCTCGCGGCGGTCGCGGTGGCAGCGGTTCCTGCGCGAAGGTGTGGGTTCGGCGGTGGTGCGCAACTCGGGCAAGATCGATGTCCACATGGTCACTCACGGACAGGATCGCCATCAGCGCCGCCTCGACATCCGAGGTACTCGCCTGCACCGCCCGCTGAGCTGGGTGCTCGCCGTGGTGGTGCCGCTGGTCGCCGCGGCGTTGATCTATCTGGTCGACCGGTGGATGAACGTGTCGAGCGAGTCGGCGGTGTTCTTCATCGCGATCCTCGCGGTGTCGCTGCTCGGCGGAATCGGACCCGCGGTGGCCTCGGCGGTGCTGTCGGGTCTGCTGCTGAACTACCTGTTCACCTCGCCGCGCTACACCCTGACCGTCTCCGACCCGAACAACGCGCTGACCATCGTGGTGATGATCGTGGTCGCGATCGCGGTGGCCGCACTCGTCGACTCGGTGTCGCGGCGGCGTGCCGAAGCCGTCCGCGCGACGCGGGAGGCCGAGTTGCTGGCGACGTTCGCCGGGGCGGTGCTCGGCGGGGCGGGACTCGACGCGCTGCTCGAACGCGTCCGCGAGGCCTACGACCAGACCTCGGTGTCGCTGGTGCGCACGACCGGGCAGGGCACGATCGGGGTGGACGGCACGCACTCCGACAGGGTGGTCGAGGCGGGGGTGGGCGAGCAGCCGCCGACCGAACCGTCGGCCGCCGACACGGTGATCGCCGTACCGGGTAACGACGACGTGGAGCTGCTGCTGGCCGGTCGTCGCATCGGCGCGGAGGACCGCCGCGTGCTCACCGCGGTGGCGCTGCAGGCCGCGGGAGTGCTGGAGCGGCGTCGACTGGCCGCCGAGGCGTCGGCGGCCGTGGCGCTGGCCGAGACCGACCGGTTGCGGCGGGCGCTGCTCACCGCGGTCAGCCACGACCTGCGTACCCCCCTCGCCGCGATCAAGGCGGCCGCCTCGAGTCTGCGCAGCACCGACGTGTCCTTCTCGCCGGAGGACACCGAGGAACTGCTCGCGACCATCGATGAGTCCGCCGACGACCTCACCTCGCTGGTGGGCAACCTCCTCGACTCGTCGCGACTCGCGGCCGGGGTCATCACCCCGAGCTTCTCCTACGTCTACCTCTCGGAGGTCACCGCACGCGTCACCGCGAGCATCGCTGCCCACGCGCCGCATGCGGTCGAGCGGCTGGTGATCGATGTCGACGACGAGCGCGTCTGGGCCGATGCGGGTCTGCTGGAGCGGGTGCTGGTCAACGTGGTCGACAACGCGCTGCGTCACGGCGACGGAAGCCATGCCGAGGGCGGCGGCAGCGACACGGTCGAGATCATCGCCTCCTCGCTGGGTTATCCGCATGCCCCTGGGGTCGGTGGAGTCGCTGACGACGCCGACGATCGCTATCGCTGCCGCATCGACGTGATCGACCACGGACCGGGCATCCGGGATTCGCTGCGCGAACACGCCTTCGACGCGTTCACCACCGAGGGCGACCGCAACTCGTCGTCGGGGGTGGGGCTGGGTCTGTCGGTCGCGCGGGGGTTCACCGAGGCGATGGGTGGCAGGATCGATCTGGTCGACACGCTCGGTGGCGGGCTGACCGTCCGGATCGAGATCGGCAAGGAGGAACCCGTCGATGACTGATCCCCACGCGTCCCCTTCCCGTAACGCCCCGGCCCATGGCACCCCGGAGCCCCCGCCCGGCCCGCGCGTGCTGGTGGTCGACGACGAGCCGCAGATCCTGCGCGCCATGCGGATCAACCTGCGCGCCCGTGGATACGACGTGATCACCGCCGACACCGGCCAGGGTGCGCTGCGTGGTGTGTCGGCGGGTCATCCGCAGGCGGTGATCCTGGATCTGGGTCTGCCCGACATCGACGGACTCGAGGTACTGCACGGTATCCGGGGGTGGAGTGAGGTTCCGGTGTTGGTGCTCTCGGCGCGCACCGACGCCGCCGACAAGGTCGCCTCTCTCGACGCCGGCGCCGACGACTATGTGACCAAACCGTTCGGGATGGAGGAGCTGCTCGCCCGTCTGCGCGCGGCGCTGCGCCGTGCCGCGCCGCACGCGGCCACCGATTCGCCGGTGGTGGTCACCGAGTCCTTCACCGTCGATCTGGCCAACAAACAGGTGTCACGCGAAGGTAAGCCTGTGCATCTGTCCCCCACCGAGTGGGGGATCCTGGAGATGCTCGCACGCAACGAGGGAAAGCTGGTCGGGCAGAAGGAGATCCTGCACGAGGTGTGGGGACCCTCCTACGGCGGCCAATCCCATTATCTGCGTGTCTATCTCGCGGGTCTGCGGCGCAAACTCGAACCCGACCCGGCACATCCGCGCCATCTGATCACCGAGGCCGGCATGGGCTACCGGCTCATTCGCTGATCAGCATGACCTCCACAGGCGTTCCCGCCGCAAGCGTCTCGACATCGGCGGCCACGTCGATGAGCGCATTGGCCGAGGCCATGAACCGGATGTGGTGAGAGGAGGGCGGCCCGATCGGCTCGACGCGCGTGCCCTGCTCGTCGGCGACGACGATGCCGCGGCGGAACTGCCGCTTCCCCTTCGGTGACGACAGTCCGGTGGTGAGCTCGGCGGTGATACGCGGCCGACCGGTGGCCAGCCCCATGCTCGCGCGCACCGGATCTCGCAGGAACACCTCGAAGGACACCTGGGCACTGACCGGATTCCCGGGCAGTGTCACGATCGGTACCCGCGTGCCGTTGGCGGCCCGGTAGTGCCCGCTGCCCTGGGGCATCCCCGGCTGCATGGCGACTTTCACGAATTCGACGTCGGGTCCGGTCAGGGCGTCCTTGACCACCTCGTAGGCGCCGGCGCTCACACCGCCGGAGGTGAGGATCAGATCGACTCGGGTGGTGGCGATGATCTCGTCGAGCCGTGCGCGGAACGCCGCGACGTCATCGGGTACGAAGTGGATCGCGGTGGCATCCGCGCCGGCCTCGGTCAGCGCGGCGACCAGCATCGGACCGTTGGATTCGTGGATCTGCCCGTGGCGCAACGGGGTTCCCGGTGTCACCAGTTCGGAGCCGGTGGACAGCACCACCACCGAGATCGGTGCGTACACCCGCACATGTGCGAGCCCGAGGGCACACAGCAGGCCGATCACCGGGGCGGTGACCGTGGCACCGGCGCGCAACGCGACCTCGCCCGCCTCGATGTCGGATCCGGCACGGCGCACCGAGGCGCCGACGGAGACCTGTGCGCCGATGGCCACCCGCGTGGTGCCGCCGTCGGTACGTTCGACCGGGATCACCGCATCGGCACCGGCCGGCATCGGTGCTCCGGTCATGATTCGGTGTGCCGCACCGGGTTCCAGGGTCAGCTCGTCGGTACGACCGGCCGGGATGTCGGCGGTCACCGGCAGGGCGACCGGCGATTCTGTTGTGGCGCCGATGGTTTCGGCGGCGCGCACCGCGTAACCGTCCATCGCCGAATTGTCGAAGCCGGGCAGCGACTGCGGCGCGATCACATCGTCGGCGAGCACCCGGCCCAGCGCCTGGTCCACCGCCATCTCGACCACGCGCGGCGCCGGGATCAGCCCGGCCACGCGTCGGCGGTGCTCGTCAACCGGACGCAGCGCATTCTGCTGTGCGGTATCGGCACCGGTCACGAATCCGCACCCGCCGACAGCGCGAGCAGGAATGCCGCCTCACTCAGTGCGGTACGCCGGATCTCGTCGGGATCGACGCTCTCGTTGGGGGCGTGGATGCGGCAGCGCGGCTCCTCGACACCCAGCAGTGCGATCTCCGCGCGCGGGGAGGCCTGCGCCAGTGCCGAGCACAGCGGGATCGAGCCGCCCTGACCGGAGAACACCACCTCGGCACCGTAGGCCTGGCTCATCGCCGACATCAGGTGGGCATACATGGGGCCGTCGGTGGCGGCCGAGAACGGGGAGCCGGTGGCCTCGGCGGTGACGGTGATCTTCGCATTCCACGGCACGTGTGCGTGCAGATGGGCCACCAGCGCCTGCTGGAGTGCTGCGGGGTCCTCACCCGGCGGCACGCGTAGATTCAGCACCGCGGAGGCGACTGGGCGCACCGCGGCAACCGCGTCGTCGGTGGCCGGGGCGTCGAGTGCGATGACGGTGATCGCTGGTCGCGCCCACACCATGTCGGCGACCTCACCCGAGCCGATGATATCCACGCCGTCGAGAATCGTTGCATCGCTGCGGAACTGGGCTTGTGCGTATGGTGCCCCGGTCCAGGTCCGGTTCGCCTCGACACCGTCGATGGTGGTGTTGCCCTGCGCGTCGCGCAACGTGGCCAGCAGTGCGATCAGTGCGGCGAGAGCGTCCGGGGCCGCACCGCCGTATTGCCCCGAGTGCACGGCAGATTCGAGCGTGTCCACGCGTACGCGCACATTGGCCACACCGCGCAGGCTGGTGGTCAGCGTGGGTGTGCCCGCGGCGACATTGCCGGTGTCGCCGATGATGATCATGTCGGAGTCGAACAGACCTGGCTCGGCGCGCACCAGATCCTCGAGCCCCTCACCCCCGGCCTCCTCGGAACCCTCGATCACCACCCGCAGGCCGCAGTCGAGGTCGGAATGCAGTGCGCGCAGCGCGGTGAGGTGTGCGATCACGTTGCCCTTGCAGTCCGCGGCGCCGCGACCGAACCAGCGGCCGTCGCGGTCGGTGAGCGTGAACGGGTCGCTGTGCCACAGATCGAGCGGACCGGCCGGTTGTACGTCGTGATGGGCGTAGAGGGTGACCGTCGGTGCGCCGGCGGCGCCGGGGCGGTGGCCGATCACGGCCAGGGATCCGTCGGAGGTCTCGCGCACCTGGCAGTCGACGCCGGCCTCGCCGAAGGCTGCCGCCACCCACTGCGCCGACGCCGCACATTCGGCTCGCAGCTGGGGTGATTCGAAAACCGAGCGGTGCGCGACGAGTTCGGTGAGGTCCTTCTTCGCCTGTTCCATCAGCGAATCGACACGTGTGACGAGGTTCGATGTCGTGGTTCCCATGTGATTCAGCATGCCAGGTGAGGGTGCGTCACCGGGCTCGCGGCGGTAGTTTTTGATCCATGGTGGAGGGGCTGCTGCTCGATATCGACGGTGTCATGGTGACGTCGTGGGAGGCGCTGCCCGGAGCCGTCGATGCGCTGCGCAGACTCGCCGGTCTGGGGATCCCCCGGATGTTCCTCACCAACACCACCTCGCTCTCGCGCGGCGAGATCGCCGATCGGCTCACGGCCGCCGGATTCGACGTGGCTGCCTCGGAGATCCTCACCGCGGCCAAACTCACCGCCGAATACCTGATGGCGCACTACCCGGGGCGTCGGACCTGGGTGCTCAACCAGGGTGAGATCAGCTCCGACATGGAGGGTGTGCACCTCGTGGGACCCGATGAGGATCCTGAGGTGGTGGTCCTCGGCGGCGCCGGTGAGGTGTTCACCCAGGCTGCGCTCTCGCGTGTGCTGGAGCTGATGTTGCGCGGCGTGCCGGTGATCTCGATGCACAGGTCGATGACCTGGTCGACCGACGCGGGGCTGCGGATCGACACCGGGGTGTACCTCGAGGGCCTGGAGAAGGCCGCTGGTCGCAAGATCCGTGCGGTGGGCAAGCCGTCCCCGCTGGGTTTCCGCACCGCCGTGGAGATGATGGGTGTCGATCCCACCGCGGTGCTGATGGTGGGCGACGACATGCATTCGGACGTACTCGGCGCGCAGGCCTCGGCACTGCAGGGTGCGCTGGTGCGGACCGGCAAGTTCCGGCCCGAGATGCTGCACCGGCTGCAGCGCGACGAGTTCGGTCCGGTGCCCGACCATGTGATCGACTCGGTGGCCGACCTGCCGGCGCTGGTGGAGAAGCTCAACGCCTGACAGGTCGGGGCACGCACGGCCGTCGTACTCAGCCGATGCGTTCAGCCGATGTGCTCAGCCGACGGCGGTCTTGATCCGCGCGAGGGTGTCGTCGATGCCGCGGGAGAGCTCCGCCTCGAAGTCCTTCTCCCCGCCGAGCACCTTGTCGACGAGGAACTGCGAGACCTTGGTGGTGCCCTCAGGTGCCTCACGACGTTCGGTCAGACGCACCCCGTCGCCGTTGGGGGTGATCGTGTAGCTCCACACCGTGTTGTTCTCGTTGATGCGGTAGGCGATCTCCTTGTTCGGCTCGTATCGCACCACCGTGGCGGTCGTCGGCCAGACCAGCAGACCGCGACGGTTGATGTTGATCGTCTTGGTGCCGACCTTGACCGGCCCTCCCCGCACGATCTGCTTGCGGCACTGCGGGCTCCACTCACCCATACGCGACAGGTCGGAGATCACCGCCCAGACCTTCTCCGGTGACGCGTCGATGTCGATCGATCCCTCGATCAGTGGTGCCGCCATCTCCCATTTCCTCCCCGTCGCCCGGCTGTACGCCGGATGTCCGATATGACCCGTGTCACCTTATGTGACAACTGGCATTGACGAAAGGAGTGGCATCGACGAAAGGAGTGGGGAACCGGGACTCAACTCCTGGCCGGTGTCAGTTGACGGCCGGTGTCAGTTGACGGCCGTCGCGAGGATGAGGCCGGTGCCGATGTTCACCACGGCGATCACCCAGACCGCCGGATGCCACTGTTCGTCGACCATCATCTCGCCGAGGTCGCCGGGGGTGAGGATGTCGATGAGGAAGAACGAGATCGCCAGGATGGCCAGCCCGATGACCGTGTAGACGAGCGTCTCGACGATTCCCTCCCACAGCACGCCGCTGCGCGCGTTGATCGCGCCGATCACGATCAGCGCCACTTCGGCGGTCGCCGAGGCGACGAGGACGGTGGCGTTGCGGTTGCGCTCGACCCACACCTGGTGGCGCAGATTGCCCGGGGTGATCAGGTCGACGACGCAGAAGCCGATGATCATCAGCAACACGCCGACGGCACCGTAACCGGCGATATCGGCCATGTTGTGCCGCATGGTCTCGAGCATTCGTGTCTCCTGTGTGGCCGGCCGGCTCATCGCGGCAGTTGCGGGTCAGCCATACCCTACGTCAGCCGACGCGGTGAAACCGCGTACAACGCAACGGTATTGCGCAGTGAGGGAAGGTGTTCACAGACCTGCGACGGCGTCCGGTTCGCCGGTTTCGGGGGAACTCGGTCGAGTCATTGTCGCGTGAGATTCATGTGAAAAGGTTTGCCTTACTTCATCATTCGCATCGTCTCAGGTAAGGCTGAACTTGCTGGCGGTGGGACTTTCGGCCGTCTAGCGTTGGTCGTGACGCCGGCGTCCAGCGCCAGCCCGCGGTCGCCAGACACCATCTCGCCGTCGCCAGACACCATCCCACCGTCGCCAGACCCGATTCAGCAGCCGAGGAGTTCGCCATGACCACCGCAGAAATGCCGCACATCACCGAATGCACCGTCAGCGAGTGTTCGTACAACACCGACGAGAACTGCCACGCCTTCGCCATCAGCGTCGGCGGCACCAATGGCACCGCCGATTGCTCCACGTTCATCCCGCTGTCCACCCGTGGAGGTCTCGAGGTGGCCGCGCCGCAGGTGGGTGCCTGCCAGCGCGTCGACTGCAAGCACAACGTCAACCTCGAATGCTCGGCCGTGGCCGTGCGCATCGGTTCCGGCGACAACGCCGACACCGCGAACTGCCTCACCTACGAAAAGGCCTGACCCCAGAGCTGAGCAGCCCTCAGAACATCGAACGCCGCCATGGTTTCCCATGGCGGCGTTCGGTGTGTCAGGTTTTGATCGCCTCAGGTCAGTCGGTGACGGTCACCATGTCGTATTCGCCGACATGGGCGGCGAGGGTGGCACGGTGTGCGTCGGCGTTGCCCAGTGTCTGACTGATCGCCGTCAGGCGGGCGACGTAATGACCGACCGGGTATTCGGCCGTCATGCCGATACCGCCGTGCAGCTGGATCGCCTCCTGGCCGAGTTTGCGGCTCGACGTGGCGATCTGCAGCTTGGCCCGGCTGTAGATCAGCGGGTCGAGATCGTCATCGGCCAGTGACGCCGTGGCGTACAGACTCATGCTGGAGGCCAGTTCGAGCAGCACGTAGATGTCGGCGGCGCGGTGGGTGAGTGCCTGGAACTTCGACAGCGTCACACCGAACTGCTTGCGCGACTTGAGGTATTCGGTGGTCAGCTCCAATGCCTTGGCCATCGCACCCACGGCCTCGGCACACAGCGCGGTCTGTGCGAATGCCTCGGCGTAGGCGATCGCCGGAGTCTGGTCGCCCTCGGCGAGTTCGACGGCCGGGGTCTGGTCGAACACGATCTCGGCGCCGCGACGGCCGTCGAAGGAGTGGTATCCGCCGACCGTCACGCCCGCGGCGTTCGAGTCGACGAGGAACAGGCCGATCGAGCCGTCGGCGCGACGGGCGCTCACCACGAACTTGTGGGCGGTGTCGCCGGCGAACACCGGGTACTTCTTGCCGCTGAGCACCACGCCGTCACTGCCCGCGGTCGCCGAGGTCTCCACTGCCGCACTCGGCCAGCGGTCGTCGGGCTCCTCGTGGGCGAAGGCCAGGCGCAGTCGGCCCTCGGAGACCTCGGTGAGCAGTTCGGTACGGCGGTCACCGGCGGCGGCGCGGTCGATCAGTACGCCGGGGATGTAGGCGGCGTGCAGCACCGGTTCGGGTGCCAGGCTGCGGCCGATCTCGCCCATGATCGCCGAGACCTCCACCGGTCCGGCGCCGGTGCCGCCGGCGTCCTCGGCGAACGGCAGGCCCAGGATGCCGATCTCGGCCAGCGAGGCCCAGATCTTCGGATCCCAGCCCACGCCGCTGGTCTCAGCGGCGCGCAGCTTCTCGATGTCATAGGTGGAGAACACGTCGCGCGCGGTGTCGCGCAGCATGACCTGCTCTTCGGTGAGTGTGAAATCCATTGTGTGACTCCAGATGTCAGAGGTGGTGGCAGAGACCGTCGACCGGGTCGCGTCGCGACCGGGTACCGGGGTCTAGAGGCCCAGGATCGACGACGAGATGATGCCGCGCTGCACCTCGGAGGATCCGCCGTAGATGGTGACCTTGCGGTAGTTGAGGTACTCCGGCACCGACTGCTGCGCCCACTCGGGTGTGTCGAGGTAGTCGGCGTTGACGGCCAGTCCGCGTGGGCCGGCCACCTCGGCGAGCAGTTCGGTCGCCAGCTGCTGCAGTTCACTGCCGCGCAGCTTCACCAGCGACGAGATCGGATTCGGCTTGCCCTCCGCCGACGACGACACCACGCGCAGCTGGGTCAGTTCGAGCGCGAGGAGTTCGTTCTCGAGTTCGGCCAGCCGTGCGGCGAACAGGGGGTCGTCGAGCAGTGTGCCGGTCGCGGTCTTGGTCGTCGCGGCACGCTCCTTGGCCTCGGCGAGAACGGTTTTCGTCCATCCCACGCGGGCGATACCGGTGCGCTCGTTGCCCAGCAGGAACTTGGCGTAGGTCCAGCCGGCATTCTCCTCGCCGACCAGATTCTCCGCCGGGACGCGGACGTCGTTGAACCAGACCTCGTTGACCTCGAAACCGCCGTCGATCAGCTGGATCGGACGGACCTCGATGCCGGGTGTGTTCATGTCGATCAGCAGGAAGCTGATGCCGGCCTGCTTCTTCGGGGCGTCCGGATTGGTGCGCACCAGGCAGAAGATCCAGTCGGCGTACTGCCCGAGGGTGGTCCAGGTCTTCTGCCCGTTGACCACATAGTGATCGCCATCGCGTACGGCGCGGGTCTTGAGCGAGGCGAGGTCGGAGCCGGCTTCGGGCTCGGAAAAGCCCTGGCACCACCAGATGTCGAGATTGGCGGTTTTGGGGAGGAAACGCTCCTTGAGCTCCTGGGAGCCGAAGGTCGCGATGACCGGCCCGACCATGTTGACGTTGAAGGTCAGCGGGTCGGGGACGAAGTTGAGCGACAACTGGTCGGAATAGATGTTGCGCTGGCCCGGCGTCCAGTCCTTGCCGCCCCATTCCAGCGGCCAGCCGGGGGTGGCCAGACCTTCGGCGTTGAGGATGCGCTGAGTGGTGATGAGGTCGTCGGGCAGGTTCGTCTTGCCTGCTGCGACGCGCTCGCGGATCTCCTTGGGGATCTTCGTGGTCAGGACGGTACGGAGATCGTCCCGGAACTTTTTCTCGTCATCGGTGAGCTGCAGGTGCATACACCCTTATTACCCTGTCGCGGGCCCGACTCACACGAGTACTTGCAACTACGACGGTGGCATCTGCCTAACCCCGATATGCCGTACGCCTATATTGTCGGACTCAGATACCCGGACGTGATGTCGCGGCGCATTCGGTCTCACAGTCCGACGCTGTGACCAGTGTCGGTTCGCGGCCGGGTGCGGTGCGGCGCGCGGAGCGCCTGATCATGATCGCGGCGACCGATGCGAGTACGGCCAACGCCATGACGAACACCGCGTAGCCGGCTGTGGTCGCCGACAGGCCGATGTGTTCCACCAGGATTCCGGCGATCACCGCGGGAAGCGCGAAGCCGGTGTACGCCACGATGAACATGGTCGAGAAGACCTTGCCGCGGTCGGCGGGTGCGGTTGCCGCGCTGATCATCGCGGTGGCTCCGGAGAAGCCTGCGCCGAAGCCGACCCCCGAGATCAGCCCGCCCACCACGAACAGTGCGAGCATCTCGGTCTCCACGGCCGCCAGGGTGAAGCAGACGCCGATGAACAGGGCCGGGTATCCGACGGCGAGTTTGCGCATCGGTGCGAGGTGGATGGTCCCCGCGGCACCCAGGGCGCTGAAGATGAAGAAGAGTGCGAGCGTGATTCCGGCGGCCGCGTGATTGTGGATGCCGAAGATGCGGGCGACGATCGAGGACCCCAGCGACAGTTGCAGTCCGCCCAGCGCCCACGTGGCGATCATCGCGGGGGTGCCCGCCAGGAAGGCGCCGCGGGCCTCTGCCGGTAGTGACAGCGAGGGGCGCAGGGTGGTGGCGAGGTGGCGCCGGGATTCGAATCCGATGCGTGCCGAGGATTCGGGGATCGCGAGGATCACCAGGATGAGCAGTGCCATCATCACCGCGGCGACCACATAGACCGTCACACGCGGTGCCGGGGCGTACTGGACGAGAACCCCGGCGAGGATCGATCCGGTCGCCAGACCCAGGCCCGGTGACGATCCGTTGGCCAGCGTGCCCAGACGCTCCGACGGCGCCATGTCGAGCAGCGTGGCACTCAGCGTGCCGAGGATCGCACCCGTTGCCAGACCCTGCACCACGCGCGCGGCGATCAATTCGCCCAGGCTGCTCGCTTCGATGAAGACCACCATGCTCACGATGAGCACCGCCAGCGACACGATCAGAACGGGTTTGCGCCCCACGTGATCGGAGATCGAGCCCACGGTGAGCAGGGTGACCAGCAGTGCTGCGACGTACACCGCGAAGACCACCGTGACCATGAATGAGGAGAATCCCCAGAGCTGTTGGTAGACAGGGTAAATGGGGCTCGGGGCGGCGGAAGTGAACAGGACGACGATATAGGTCAACCCCACGACCCCGAACGCGATGGTCGGGTGCAGTCGCCGTGGTGGCGTGGCTGATGTCGAAGTCATCCGGGTCGAAGTCATCCGGGTCCTGTCTCGAAGCTGCTGAACAAGGTGCGCGTGCGGCGATGGAGCGAGTTAATGCAAAGACGATTGCATTAGAGACCTTACGGAGAGTGGTGTCCTAATGCAAAGTTCTTTGCAATAATGGGCGGCATGACGACCACGAGTGCGCGTAGTGACGCCGACGTCGCGCGCCGTCCGGGTGGCCGGAGCGCGCGTGTGCAGCAGGCTGTCTACGCCGCTGTCGGCGCGCTGAGCGGGCAGGGGCATCGCGACACGATGACCATTCCGCAGGTCGCCGAGCGGGCCGGCGTCAATCCCTCGTCGATCTATCGGCGCTGGGGGTCGATGGAAGCGCTGCTCGAAGAGGTGGCGGTGGCCGCGCTCACCCGAGATGACGAGCCGCTGCCCGACACCGGTGATCTGCGCGGCGAACTCGAGCTGTGGGCAGTGGCGATCGTCGAGGACATCACCCGACCGCAGCGTGTGGAGTACCTGCGCGCGATGGTGGCCGGACGCAGCGGCGCACTCGTGGAGTGTCCGTGCTGGGGGATCCGCCAGGAACAGGCGCAGCAGATGGTCGCGCGGGCGGCCGCTCGTGGCGAGCGGGTGCCGCAGGCCCGGCAGATCCTCGACCACATCATCGCGCCGCTGTATCACCACGTGGTGTTCGGAATCCCCACCGACGCCGATCACGCTCGGGAGCTGGTCGCCGACGTGGTCGCGATGTTCGACTGATCCGTACAGTGCGCAAAATGGTCACCTGAGCGAGTCGTTGTCGATATATGTCGCCAACGGCCCGCTCAGGTGACTGATTTGTATACGGGCGGCAGTACCCAAGAAGCCGGTGGTCTCAGGAAGCCGGGGGTAGGCGACGGTGTGCACGTCGGCGGATCAGGTCGTCGATCGCCGATTCCACTGCCGGCCAGTCGTGGACCACCTGGTTGTAGGAGATTCGCAGCACCACATACCCCATGGCAATGAGCTTGCGATCGCGTTCGCGGTCGGCTTCGTAGTCGTGTGAGCTGGTGTGGTGGGCGCGACTGTCGATCTCGATCACCAGGGAGTCGCCGACCAGCAGGTCGACCCGGCCGACACCGGCGATCGTCACCTGGGGTCGCACGACCAGTCGCTTCGAGCGCAACCTGACCCGGGCCATCGTCTCGGTCCCCGATTCGGCACGGTCGCATCGGTCGAGCAGTCGTGCGATCCGCTCGGGCGCCGCACGCAGCGCCGACCGGATCTCGTCGAGGTTCATCAGCCCCACGTTGACCAACGAGTCGCACACCACGATCAATCCTTCGGCGTCGAGACATTTCGCCGCGTAGCGCAGTGCCACCTCCGGGGCGTCCAGCGCTGCGTCGACTGCCGGTGCGCGGCCGAAGCTGCGACACATCCGAGGGCTGTCGAGACCCCGGCTGCTGGTGCGCACGTGGACCGTCCCGGAGACAGTCCGATCCGACCCGGGAACCCAGACACCGTGGGTGCGCAACGCCGAGACGCAGGTCAGCGCACCTCCGGCCGACACGGCCGCCGCTACGTCGGGGTCGAACACGCGGCCGCGGTACCAACCGTGACGCAGCCGGTCCAGCTCGCCGCGGCGTACGAGAGACTCAATGTTCGAGCGGTTGGCGCCGGCGCGGGTGAGCTGCCGGACGCTGCACACGCCGCGGTGTTGCGCGAGCAGTCGAGCGATGTCGGGGGTCATATCTGCCGAGCCTGGTCGCCGTGCGGCGGCGGCAACAGTCGTTCACTCGTAGCCTGTGGATAACCGTGGTGTCCACGCCTTCCGCTTGACCTTGCACTCACCAGTGGCGAGTGCTAGAAACGACCTTGGCACTCACGTACTGCGAGTGCTAGGTCGGGACGGTGAGATCGGGTCCCACATGACACGTCCGGTCGTCCGTCGCGGGCACCGAATCCGGCCAGAGAACTTTAGTGTCACCCCCTATCGGAGGATCACTTCACAATGGCCAAGCAGATCGCGTTCGACGAAGAGGCACGTCGCGGCCTCGAGCGGGGCCTCAACAGCCTCGCCGACGCAGTAAAGGTGACGTTGGGACCCAAGGGCCGCAACGTCGTTCTGGAGAAGAAGTGGGGCGCCCCCACGATCACCAACGATGGTGTGTCCATCGCCAAGGAGATCGAGCTGGAGGACCCGTACGAGAAGATCGGCGCCGAGCTGGTCAAGGAAGTCGCCAAGAAGACTGACGACGTCGCCGGCGACGGCACCACCACCGCCACCGTTCTCGCCCAGGCTCTGGTGCGCGAGGGCCTGCGCAACGTCGCGGCCGGCGCCAACCCGCTGGGCCTGAAGCGCGGCATCGAGAAGGCCGTCGACGCGGTCACCGAGTCGCTGCTCAAGAGCGCCAAGGAGGTCGAGACCAAGGAGCAGATCGCTGCTACCGCCGGTATCTCGGCAGGCGACCCGTCCATCGGCGAGCTCATCGCCGAGGCCATGGACAAGGTCGGCAAGGAAGGCGTCATCACCGTCGAGGAGTCCAACACCTTCGGGCTGCAGCTGGAGCTCACCGAGGGCATGCGCTTCGACAAGGGCTACATCTCGGGCTACTTCGTGACTGATGCAGATCGTCAGGAAGCCGTCCTCGAGGATCCCTACATCCTGCTCGTCTCGAGCAAGATCTCGACCGTCAAGGACCTGCTGCCGCTGCTGGAGAAGGTCATCCAGGCCGGCAAGCCGCTGCTGATCATCGCCGAGGACATCGACGGCGAAGCGCTGTCGACCCTGGTCGTCAACAAGATCCGCGGCACCTTCAAGTCCGTCGCCGTCAAGGCTCCGGGCTTCGGTGACCGCCGCAAGGCCATGCTGGCCGACATCGCCATCCTCACCGGTGGCGAGGTCATCAGCGAAGAGGTCGGCCTGTCGCTCGAGAGCGCCGGCATCGAACTCCTCGGCCAGGCACGCAAGGTCGTCGTGACCAAGGACGAGACCACCATCGTCGAGGGCGCGGGCGACCCCGAGGCCATCGCCGGACGCGTGGCCCAGATCCGCGGCGAGATCGAGAAGAGCGATTCCGATTACGACCGCGAGAAGCTGCAGGAGCGCCTGGCGAAGCTCGCCGGCGGTGTTGCGGTGATCAAGGCCGGCGCTGCCACCGAGGTGGAGCTCAAGGAGCGCAAGCACCGCATCGAAGATGCCGTGCGTAACGCCAAGGCCGCTGTCGAAGAGGGCATCGTCGCCGGCGGTGGCGTGGCCCTGCTGCAGTCCGAGCCGGCCATCACCGGCCTGTCGCTCGAGGGCGACGAGGCCACCGGTGCCAACATCGTCAGCGTGGCGCTGTCGGCTCCGGCCAAGCAGATTGCGATCAACGCCGGCCTCGAGCCCGGTGTGGTCGCCGAGAAGGTCCGCAACTCCCCGCTGGGCACCGGCCTCAACGCCGCGACCGGCGAGTACCAGGATCTGCTCGCTGCCGGCATCAACGACCCGGTGAAGGTCACCCGCTCGGCGCTGCAGAACGCAGCTTCGATCGCGGCTCTGTTCCTCACCACCGAGGCCGTTGTCGCTGACAAGCCGGAGAAGAACCCGGCTCCGGCTATGCCGGGTGGCGACGAGATGGGCGGCATGGGCTTCTGATCTCGTCTTCGACGAGGAGGGGCTTCTGATCTAGCTATCAGAGTTCAACGCTCACAACGCAATACACAACCGAAGGCCGGTCACCCGATGGGTGGCCGGCCTTCGGCGTGTCTGGCTCTCTGTGGTGTCTGGCCCTGTGGGTGTCTGCCGGTCGCGTCGATCAGCCCGAGATCGCGCGAAACGCGGCGTAGGTCTCGTCGAGTGAGGCGATCGCAGCTGCGGTGTCGGAGTTCCCCGAGTCGGGGCAGCAGTCCCACCGTTCGAGCGCGAGATGGATCAGTGTCGACCATGTGGAGATGATCACGCGCACGCGCAGATCGTCGGGGGGCAGCCCCATCCGTTGCGCGACCACGTCGCCGATGGCTGCCATCTTGCGTTCACCGATCTCGCGTCCGCGCGCATTGACCGAGGGAGCGGTCTGCATGATGCGGTTCATCTGCTGCATGCGCAGCAGTCGCGCGGAGCGTTCGGCGGCGTCGCCCTCGGTGCCGAACATCTGGCGATGCGAGTTGACCAGGGCCTCGATCTCGTCGCCGGTCTTCGGCTGGGCGGCCAGCGCGGTCCGCACCTCGGTGATCATGTCGTCGGCGGGGGCGAGCACCACGTCCTCCTTGGTGGAGAAGTAGCGGTTGAACGTGCGGGGGGAGACGTCGGCCGCCTCGGCGATGTCCTCGACGGTGGTGTTGTCGAATCCCCGCTCCTCGCACAGTCGTAGCGCCTCGGCGACCAGCCGGTCGCGAGTCTGCTGCTTCTTGCGTTCACGCAGTCCCGGGACCACAGGTCTTCCGGGGGAGGACTCGACTGTGCTCACAGTGCCGCAGTTTAGTCCGCTGACCGCGATTTTTCGACAGAAGCAGCCATATGTCTGATTCCGCAAATTGTCTGTTGACGACTTCTGTCTGACTCTGCCACTATTGGGTCACCCCGCAGGGTGTCCGAGTGAGCTACCACGTCGGGCCGTGCGGACGACCGCCGTCGACGTCGGTCATCTCTCACCATCGAGACGATTCGAGAACGCTGTGACCACTGAATCTTCTGACCTCACTGAATCTTCTGAACCCTTTACGGCCACTGAGCCTGACGCTCGTTCTGGAGGCGCCACGGCACCCGCACACGAGGCCGCTCGTTCCTCGTCGCGCCGGTGGTGGGCGCTGGGCATCATTGCGTTGGCCCAGCTGATCGTGGTGCTCGACGCCACGATCATCACCATCGCACTTCCCTACGCGCAGAGGGACTTACACATCTCTGACGCGAGTCGCCAGTGGGCGCTGACGGCGTACACATTGATTTTCGGCGGCCTGCTGTTGCTCGGTGGGCGGCTCGCCGACTATCTGGGTCGTCGACGAATGTTCTTGATCGGCCTGGCTGGATTCGCGGTGACCTCGGCCTTCGCCGGATTGGCGTGGAACACGGCGTCGTTCTTCGCCGGGCGCGCCATGCAGGGGTTGTTCGCGGCGATGCTCGCGCCTGCCGCGTTGGCGCTGATCGCGGTCACCTTCACCGATCACCGCGATCGCGCACGTGCTTTCGCGGTGTACGCGGCTGTCTCCGGTGGGGGTGCGGCGATCGGTCTGATCGCCGGCGGAGCCCTGACCGAGTACCTGTCGTGGCGGTGGACATTGTTGGTGAACACCCCGATCGCGCTGGTCGCGGCGGTGGGCGCGTTGTTCCTGGTGGTGCACGATCGTCCGGTGGTGACGCAACGTGGCTACGATCTGGCGGGTGCCGTAACCGTCACGGCCGGTCTGGTGTCGTTGGTGTACGCCTTCACCCGCGCCGAGGAAGTCGGTTGGGGTGCTGCATCGACTATCGGGCTGTTCGTGGCTGCGGCAGTATTGTTGGTGGCGTTCGTCGCGATCGAGGCGACTGTGTCGAATCCGCTTCTGCCGCTGCGTATTCCCGGTGAGATCAACCGGGGCGGTGCGTATCTGGTGTCGTTGATCGTACCGATCCCGATGTTCGCGATGTTCATGTTCTTGAGCTTCTATTTCCAGAACACCCTAGGGCACAAGCCTCTTGACGCCGGTCTGCTGTTCCTTCCTTTCCCAGTGACATTGATCATCACTGCGGGGGCGGCGAGTTCCCTGTTGCCGCGGGTCGGTCCGAGGCCGCTCATGCTGACGGGGACCGCGCTGGCTGCTGTCGCGCTGGTGCTGCTCGCGCAGCTCGACTCCGACTCGACGTGGGCGGCCAACGTTCTGCCCTCGGAGATCCTGATGGCGCTGGGCATGGGTTTGGTGTTCGTGGCGATGCAGAGTGTCGGTCTGCATCGCATCGATCATCGGGATGCGGGAGTCGGTAGTGCGCTGCTGAACACCACGCAGCAAATCGGAGGTTCGGTGGGGCTGGCCCTGTTGTCGACGATCGTCGCCAGTGCTCTCGCCCATCATCACGGTTCTCGCATGACGGTGAATCCCTCAACAGGGCAACCGGTTCCGGTGGATCCGGCTGCATTCAAGGCCGCGAGCATCGCCAGTTATGATGTGGCCTTCTACTGGGGAGCCGGATTCATGACGCTCGCGCTGATCGTATCGGCGGTGACCATCCGCATGTCGCGACACGACCTCAACGCTGCCGGCGAGAACCCTGCCGGTGAGGCGCTGGCGGTCTGACACCGGACGGTGAGCGGCCTCGCCGCGGTGACTCACCACCGTCAGAATGGTGGTGGGTCATCGGCGGCGCTGGTCTGTTGTTCTTTGCCTGCGTGTTCGCGGTGTTGGCGGTTGCGTTCTCGTTCCTGGCGTCGGCGGGCGTGTGTGTCTGCCAGGCGTGGTCGGCGTCTGGTGGGTGACTCTGGGGTGTTCGGTTGTGGTGGTGGGTGTTTCGGCGGTGGTTCGGGGTCGGTGAAGGTGATGTCCCGCAGAGTTGGGAACAGGTCATCGCCGGATTCGGCGTAACCGTGGATGGTTGCACCGTTCTGGGTGTAGAAGACCTGTCGGGCTTTGCCGTTCTCGTCGATGTACTGGTCGTCGAGGAACACACCGTCGGTTTTCATCTGGTGATGCATCCGGCACTTCGTGGCCAGCCCTGCCGCGGTGGTCTGGCCACCAGCCGCGGGATTGTCGTGGTCGTATTCATGCACGTGATCGAGATCCCCGGCGAAAGCGGGCTTGTCGCAGCCGGGCACCGTGCAGTAGCCGTCACGGATTCGGATGAACAGGTTCATCGCGGTGCTGGGCCGGTAGGGGTCTGAGGGTAGGTGCGGACGCAACGGCGTGCCGTTGGGGTTGATCGGTCTGATGACCGCCCCGGCGCGTTTCGCCAACTCCCGCACGTAGTCACCGGAGATCACACCGTAGCCAGCCATGAACCCGACGCCGGAGTGGCGCGGGGAATAGGCTCGCTTGGTCGTGGGCTCGGGCTTCGTGGGTGCCGACTCCTCGTCGGAAGGACTGGACTCGGCTGCCGACTCTGGTTCAGCAGCAACAGAATCAGCAGATTCCGTGTTGTGGCATTCGCGAGTCTCTGTGCTGGGTTGTGCGCCGTTGGCGTCGAACAGTGCGGGCTCGGCATCGTCGGCCTCAGCAGCAGCTTCTGTCGCTTCCGGCTCCGGATCATGCAGGGTCGCGGCCTCGGTAATCACATGAATGATCACTTGCGCTTCAGCGGCTTGCACCATCGCCGGCGCGGGAATCGTGGCATCACAATCGTCACCACGATCGCATTGGCACTCGAACACGTCCCCCGACAACAGTGCGAACACGGCATCCGACCGGCGGGCCCCGTCACGTCGCGGATCAGCGTCGCACACACTGTTCGCGAGGGCATCGACACGGGCTGCGGCGATGCGCACGTTTTCGGCGGTCATGGAGGCATGCAGCACAGCCATGCCGTCGGTCGCGTTCTCGGCCCACACCCGACGGCTTTCTTCCGACGCCTTGCGGCGTTCACGCACCGCGGCGGGGTCGTGGCGGAACACGATCCGATCACACACATCCCGCAGGCGTTGCAGCGACCAGCTCCCTTGCCGCCGCAACGCCTCCGCCAACTCACCATCGACCAGGGGCGCATACTCTTGGCCGCCGACCAGTGCGGTGCGGGCAATGATCGTGCGGATATGTCCGCCGGTGATCACCCCGTCATGCAGGCAGTGCGCGACCTGCGGCAGGCCTGCGAACAGGTGCGCGGCGTCCATCAACTCGGTTTCCACGCCGGCTTGACTGCGACCGAGCATCATCGCGATCTCGTTCGCCGCGCGGGTGTGGGCGTCGTAGACACGGCGGTCTTCCTCGGCATACGGCGCGACCAGTCGTTCGAAGACTTCGGCCATTGCCCGCAATCGGTGCCACTCCATCAACGCACCCGCACGTCGCGCCCGAACGACCACCTCGCCCAGACCGGCGGCATCCACCTCATCGAGAGATTCGGGCAGCCCCAACACCGAGAGATCCGGCTCCACGCCAACAGACTCTGACTCAACTAGAGACATCGGAACCCCCTCCCGGTGGACGAACAAGAGTCGAACCATCTATCGAATACATGTTCGAGTCTACCGAGAAAAACCCACCCCGACAAGGGAAAACAACACCGAATCACGAACAAGCCCAAGATCATTCACGTGAATGACACGACGTGACGCCGTGTCTTGTTTCAGGAGATGGGTGACGGTTGTTGTGTCAGGGCTTTGGTGTCGGACGCCGTGTTCTGTCGGGCGGAATGCGCCTCCACCAGCGCACGTTGACACCGACATGAGTCAAGTCACTGTCGACGTCTGGTCCGACATCGCCTGCCCGTGGTGCTACATCGGAAAGCGGAAGTTCGAAGCCGGTGTGGCGCAGTTCGGCGATCCCGATTCGGTGAAGGTCACCTATCACAGCTTCGAGTTGGCGCCGGATACTCCTGTCGACTTCGAGGGCTCTGAGCTGGACTTTCTCGCCCAGCACAAGGGCATGCCACCGGCGCAGGTGAAGCAGATGCTCGCCCAGGTGAGCGGGATCGCCGCCCAAGAGGGTCTGGACTACGACTTCGATTCGGTGCGTCACACCAAGACCCTCAAGGCGCATGAGCTGCTGCACTTCGCCAAGTCGCAGGGTCGTCAGGTGGAGATGGCCGAGCGGTTGTTCTCGGCGTACTTCACCGAAGGTGCTCACGTGGGTCATGTGGACGACCTCGCCGATCTCGCCGCCGACATCGGACTCGATCGCGACGCCGCGCTGGCGGCGCTGACGACGGGCGAGTACGCCGACGCCGTGGCCGCCGACATCGACACCGCGCGCGGCTACGGCATCAACGGTGTCCCCTTCTACGTGATCGACGGACGCTATGGCGTCTCGGGTGCACAGCCGGCCGAGGTGTTCGCCGACGTGTTGCGCACCGTCGCCGCCGAACATGCGGCGTCGGGCGAGCCGGTCGGGGAGGATGCCTGACATGGCCGAGAATCCGCCCAACCCCAGCTTCCAGATGATCGGTGACGCTTCGGCTCCGGTGTGTGTCGACGGGGTGTGCGCCGTCCCGACCCCGCATGACGATCCCATCGATCAGACAACCACCGATCAGACAACCACCGAGCAGACTGCCCCTGGTGCACCGAGTCCGGTACCCAGCCTGCCGAATCTGCGTGACCTGGGCGGATACCTCGGACATGACGGCCGGCGGGTCGCATCAGGAGTGCTGTACCGCTCGACAGACTTCCGCTTTCTCGACGACGACGACATCCCGGCCTTCGCCGATCTGGGTATCGCGACCGTGTACGACCTGCGTTCGGCCGCCGAACGCACCGAACTTCCGGACCCCGACATGCCTGCGGTGACCGACGTGCATCTGGACGTCCTGGCCGACCTGGCATCGGCGATCCCGGCGAATCTCGGGAAGATCTTCACCGATCCGTCGTCGGTGGCCCAGGCGAGTGCCGCGCTCTCGGATGGCAGCATCGCCGCGCACGTCGCGCAGACCTACCGGGAGATGATCACCCTGCCGAGTGCCGTCAGCGCCTACCGGCGGTTCTACCAGGGCATCCTCGGTGACCATCTCGGACCGGCACTGGTGCACTGCACCACCGGCAAGGATCGGACCGGCTGGGCCAGCGCCTCACTGTTGACGCTGCTCGGTGTCTCGCGCGACGACGTCTTCGACGACTATCTGCTCACCAACCAACGGCTGCTCCCGGCACTGCGACCGCTGTTCGACCGGTTCGCCGAGGCGGGCGGCGACCCGGATTCGCTGCTGCCGGTGCTGGGCGTCGACCCCGCGTATCTCGAATCATCCTTCGATGAAGTTAACGTACACTTCGGAAACATCGAGGGCTATTTCGTCGACGGCCTCGGGCTCGGTGACGACGCACTCGAGCAATTGCGCGCGAAGTATCTGGTCGCCGCCGCGTGATCAATGCCGACACAGCGGCGAGATCTGTCGTGTCGAATCGAGATCTGTCGGGTTGAATGATGTCGTCCCGGTCGACCAGTATGGCCTGCGAGGAGGTGACATGACGACGTCGATGGACCACGCGAAGAAATTCGCCGCGGTCGCGGCGAGCGCTTTCGGCCTCGCCGATGCTCGTCTCACCTGCTTGGGCATGAGCGAGAACGCCACCTTCCTGGCCGAGGACGGCACCGAGCGCATCGTCCTGCGCGTCCACCGCCCCGGCTATCACTCGCGGGTGGCAATCGAGTCCGAACTCGACTGGATGACCGCACTGCGCCGTGACACCGGCATCGCCACTGCCCAGGTGGTGCCGGCGCTCTCGGGCGAGCGGGTGATCGACGTACGTCCCGGTGGGTCGGAGGTATCCCGGTTCGTCTCGGCCTTCGGCTTCATCGAGGGCGCCACGGCCGAGGAGCGCCCCGATGCCATCGGCTATCGCGACCTCGGGGAGATCACCGCCACCATGCATGACCATGTGCGGTCATGGACTGTGCCACAACACTTCTCGCGGTTCCGCTGGGATCTGTCGACCACACTCGGTGCCGCCGGACGCTGGGGGAGATGGCAGGATGCGCCAGGGATGACACCCGAGTACGCGGCGGCGATCGCTCCGGCTGTCCGGCTCGTGGCCTCCCGTCTGCGCGACTACGGGACGACGCCGGACAGGTTCGGACTGGTCCATGCCGACCTGAGGCACTCGAACCTGATGCTCGACGACGCCGGCGAGATCACGGTCATCGATTTCGACGACTCGGGCTGGACATGGCTGCTCGCCGACCTCGCCGCAGTGGTCTCGTGGATCGAGGGCAGTGACGAGGCCGAGGAGATGATCGCCGAGTGGATGCGCGGCTACCGATCGGTTCGCGTGCTCGACCACGTGCACCGGGCGATGGTCCCGACCTTCGTGATGCTTCGCCGGCTGATGCTCACGGCGTGGATCGGCACACATCCCGAGGCCGACATCGCCCGCGTGGTCACTGACGGATTTGCCTGCGGTACAGCAGATGTGGCGCAGCGCTATGTGTCGGACAGTCACTGGCTGGCCGATGCATGTGACGTGTCGACGCGAGTGATCGCCTCGACGGACACCGGAATGTCCATTGCTGTGGGAGAGGCGGCGATGGCGGCCTCCGGCTGATTCGGTTCATCGACCGGCACGGGGGTGCCGGTCGACATACACACCGGCCGCTCGACGGCCGGCTTCTGTGGGGGAAGCAATGCAGGAAACGCAGGGGGGACCTGTCGCGGAGAACGTACGGCGACAGATCATGGCGATGATGGCCTCGGGTCAGCTCGCACCCGGGGATCGACTCGGTTCCGAACGGGAAATGGCGGCGCTGTTCTCGGTCTCGCGGTCGACGCTGCGCAGCGCGCTGCTGCCGCTCGCGCACGCGGGAATCATCGAACGCCGGACCGGTCGTGGCGGGGGAACCTTCATACGCCACGACATCGTCACGCGCGATGCCGCGCCGATAGCAGCGGTCGACGTCGCGGTCCAGGGTGCGCAGCCGGTCAGGACCACGAGGGTGCTGGGCACCGAGCGACGGCCGGCGACGGATCTGGAGGCCACCACCCTGGGTATCGCGCTGGGTGAGCCCGTCATCACCGTCCACCGGTTGCGCTCGGCCGACGACCTTCCGCTCTCGCTCGAATGGGCATGTATGCACGCGGCGAAGGTGCCCGACCTGCTCGAACAACCGCTCGGCGGATCGCTCTGCGAGCTGGTCCAGGTCCGCTACGGGCTCTATGCGGAGTCGGCGAGCGAGTCGATCGAGGTGGTGCCCGCCGACGACGACCAGGCGGCGTGGCTCGGTGTGCCCGTCGGCGCGCCGCTGTTGTCGATCACCGCACAGATGACGGATGCCGCCGGGACGGCGCTGGTGTACGGGCGCGACCTCTACCGCGCCGATCGCATCCGGCTGCGCGCCAACCCCGGACTCGACATCGATCGGGAGATCATCGGGACCGACGGCCGGGTCGAGCGGCGAGTCAGTGCCTGATCTGCGACAGGCCTGAGCCGCGACAGCCGGATCGGCGCGTCCCGACGACCGGTCGGCATCTCCTCGCGCAACCGCCGGACTCCGCGCGCAGGGCGTAGTACGGTACTGGTCCGGGCCGGATTGTCGCGTATGTGAGCATTTCACGACGGTCCATGGCCGACGACCGGTCGGCCGAGGAGATGTCTGCGACGGGGGTGATCTTCGGGCCATGACCGCGGTCTATCGCACAGCACTCGGAGGCGACTTCGACAACCTGCACCCCAATCTGCAGTGGCGCTACAGCATCGACTCCGCGTCGGGGGTCGCGCAGATGGTCAGCGGGATCATGGACTCGGTGTATTGCTCGCCGAAGCTGCCCGGTCCGGTGAAGAGTTTCCATCGTCGGCGGCATTCGCTGGCCATCCGTTCGAGCCGGCTCGTGCCCTTCGAACAGGGCAACTACTGCTACCGCGACGAACTCGGCCGCGAATGCCTCGCGGTGTTGCGGACCTTCGGTTTCGGTCCGGGGGATCAGTACCTCAACTCGGTGCTCGTCGACGACCCGACCGGACTCGTCGACTACTTCGGCGACGGACCCGAATACCTCTACCCGATCACCCCCTCGGTGACCGTGGACGGCGGACTCCTTCTCGAGACCGGACCGATGCGCTGGACGAGCACCGTCGGCCCCAACATCGGACTGCGCGGTCTGCTCGAACTCTCGATGCGGTATCGCGAATGGTGGCAGGACGACGAGGACCGCTTTCGGTGCGAGGCCGTGGTGACCAACCCGATCATCGGCGAGGTGTTCCACTACCGCGGCTGGTTCACCGCCGTCGACCGGCCCTGCACCATCGGTGACATCCCCGACGAGGCGTGGCCGCTGCGGCTCGAGCGCCGCACACACTGACCACCACCGGCCGCCTCCGGTCACCGGTGACGTGCCGGGAAGCGTTTGTCGAACCTGCGTCGAGGCGAGCGCCCCGACCGGTAGATTGCACTTCCATGACTGTGAGCGCGAAGACCGATTTCGAGATCGAGGCAACCCCGGATGCGGTGATGGGCGTCTTGCTGGACGTGGAATCGCTGCCCGAATGGTCGGACCCGCACAAGTCGGTGGAGGTGCTCGAACGCGACGACGATTCCCGGCCGTCACTGGTACGCATCGAGGTGTCGATGATCGGCCTCTCCGACCAGCAGACGCTGCGCTACTCGTGGACCGACAACACCTGTGAGTGGGAGCTGGTGGAGTCGAAAATCCTTGACACACAACATGGTCGCTACGAGGTGACACCCAGTGGTGACGGATCTCATGTGGAGTTCACCCTGGAGATCGACCTGAAGATCAAGGTGCCCGGCCTCGTGGTCAAGCGTGGTCAGAAGATCGCCGTGGACACTGCGGCCAAAGGGCTCACCAAGGAAGTGCAACGCCGCACCGCCGCCGCCTGAATTCGTTACCTGACCGATGCCGTCGGAGCCGGGTGTGCGGTCGGCGGGAGGGTAGCCTCGTGATGCCCGACCGAGTGCGGGTGTCAGATCGACAGCAACAGGTGGAGTGGTTCGTGGGTGTTCGCGGCGTGGTCGTCGGAAATAGTGGAGCAAGTCGTCGAAGCGGCCGGGGCCGGCTGGCCCGCCGTATTCTTGCAGTAGGGCTGATTGGTTCGGCTGCAACGACTTTGGCGGTTCTGGGGGAGGGTGCGGCACAGGCCGCACCGAATTGTTCGGCGGCGAACTCTCAAGAACATCACCTCACCGACGACGGTGGCTGCGGTGCGATCGCCGACGCGACCAGCTCGGCGCGCGCGATGAACCTCGGGGACGGCGGTATGGCCGTGGCGGTCGCCAAGACCGGCGGTAACGCCAACGCGATCAACATGCAGCCCAACTCCAGCGCGCTCGCAGGTGCCGACACCCGCGGCTACTCGTTCTCGGTCACCACCGGCCCCGGTGGTAACTCGCTGGCCCGCGCACACAACGGCGGAGTGTCGGTGGCACTGGCCGGCTGGGGCGGCCGCTCCTATGCCGGTGACGGCGGCGCGCGCTGCGCCGGTGGTTTCGCCGGTGCCTTCGACTCGACCAGCGGGCAGTTCTGCCTCGGCGGTGGCTCGCTGTGGCTCGGCGATCCGACCGGCGGCGTGAAGCCTGTGGGTCAGGTAACCCAGCCGCGCTGATGATTTCGGCGTCGGGTAGTCGTGCATCAGCGTTTACGCTTACCTCATGAGTGAGACTGCACCGCAGGTCGACATCGACGCACCCCTCTACCCCGACTTCAGCAAGGTCTCGGGCCGCCAGGCACTGCAGGATCTCGTGGACCTGCACGACACCACGAACTTCGAGGTCGACGACAACGACGACGACGATCCGGTGCTCATCACGTTGCCGACGCGCAACGTGGTGGACACCTGGCGTGAGGACTACCCCTATGACGAGCGCATGAAGCGTTCGGAATACGAGGCCACCAAGCGGTTGCTGCAGATCGAGATGCTCAAGCTGCAGCAGTGGTCCAAGGAGACCGGACAGCGCCACATCATCGTGTTCGAGGGGCGCGACGCCGCCGGCAAGGGCGGCACCATCAAGCGGTTCATGGAGCACACCAACCCACGTGGCGCGCGGGTGGTGGCGCTGGAGAAGCCCACCGAGAAGGAATCGACTCAGTGGTACTACCAGCGCTACATCCGGCACTTCCCGTCCGCCGGTGAGGTCATCCTGTTCGACCGGTCCTGGTACAACCGGGCCGGTGTCGAGCGGGTGATGGGGTTCTGCACCGACGCGCAGTACGAGGAGTTCATGCGTCAGACTCCCGGATTCGAGAAGATGATCGTCGACGACGGCATCAGTCTGGTGAAGTTCTGGTTCTCGGTGACACCGCTGGAACAGCGCACTCGCTTCGCGATCCGCCAGGTCGACCCGGTCCGCCAGTGGAAGCTGTCGCCGATGGACATCGCTTCCCTCGACAAGTGGGATGCCTACACCGCGGCCAAGGAAGCGAATTTCGCGGCGACCGACACCGACTGGGCACCGTGGACGGTGGTCAAGAGCAATGACAAGAAGCGCGCCCGCATCAACGCGATGCGCTATGTGCTCAGCAAATTCGAATACGAGGGCAAGGACCACGAGATCGTGAGCGAACCCGACCCGCTCATCGTCAGCCGCGCCCGGGACACCATCGGCGAGTAGGAGCCACCGCGAGCATGCGTACTTTCTTGTCGGCACTGCTCGTTCTGGTCGCCGTGGTCGCCTGCGTCATCGCATTGCCGTCGATGTGGGCCACGCAGAAGGTGATCGACCGCGACGGATTCCGCACGATGTCCGTCGACGCCGCACACGACAAAGATCTCCAGTCGGCGGTGTCCGAGGAGATCGTGCGGCAGGTCGACGACCTCATGGGTGCTGCGACACCCACCTCACTCGTGCGCAGTGCGGCCGACCGCTATGTCTCGTCGTCGATGTTCCCCGATGACTTCGGTGATGCCGTCGCACAGCAGCACGATTACCTGTTCGACGAACCGACCACGACCGCCGAGCGTGAGGGGGTGCTGCAGCTCGACCTCACCTCGATGGTCCGCCGGGCTCTGGACACCGCGAACCTGAGCGGCATCAGTCTGCCCGGCAAGATCACCGTTCCACTCGACGAGGGCAAGCGCAGCGGCCTGCGGGCCGGCCGCTATCACGAGGTGAGCGGTCAGATCCGCACCTGGGCCTATGTGAGTCTCGCGGCCTTCGTCATCGCCGCACTCGGCGCGCTGCTGGTGGCCAGGCGCCGGGGCTTCACACTCTCGGTGCTCGGACTCGGGGTGGTCGTCGCCGCCGCGGTGTCGTTCGTCGGCTCGGTTGTCGTCGATTCGCGCGCCAAGGACGAGGTCTCCGACGCGGAGAGTTCTGCCCGTACCGTTGCCGACATCCTCATCGACCATGCCGCCGCCGATCTGCGCACCATCGCCCTCTACGTGGGCATCGGCGGTGTCGTGGCCTTCGTCCTGGGGATCATCGGGTCGTTGATCGGGCGGCGCTGAAGGCTGAAGCCGCGAGCGGTCAGGTCGGCTGAACGTCAGTGCCCGCTGAACGCCTCGGTCAACCACCACGCACCGCCGTCGTCGGTGATCTTCGCGTCGATGACCAGCGGTCTGGATCGGTCAGCGTTGCCCGTCGAGGCAACCCAGTCCCGCACCGCGTCGAGATCGCCGAGGCGACGCACCGTCACTCCGACGGCCCCGAATCCCCGTGCGATGGCGGCGATGTCGACGTCGGGAAAGGTCACGGTCGTCATATCCGCATCCCCGAAGTGGTGCACTTCGGCACCGTAGGCGGAGTCGTTGTACACGATCACCACCAGCGGGATGTGCAGTCTGACCGCGGTCTCCAGCTCGGCTATCGACATCAGGAAACCGCCGTCGCCGGTACCGAGCACACCAAGCCGGTCCGGACGGGCCAACGCAGAGCCGAGTGCTGTGTACAGGCCGAGGCCGATCGACTGGAACGCCTGGGTGAAGCAGAAGCCGAACTCGTCGGGCACGGACAGGTGTGTGGACGGGTAACCCATGAAATTCCCGGAGTCGATCGACACCAACCGCCCGCGCGGCAGCAGGTCGTCCAGCGCGATCGTCAGCATTCTCGGGTCGATGCGCTCGTCGGTCGACGAGTCGTCGACGGCGACGTCGCGCCAGCGTGCCGAATCCCGCACCCGCGTGAGCACCTCGGGTGTCCGATATCCGACCCGGGTGTTGTGCCTGCGCTCTCCGAGTTCGGTGAGCGCATCGGTCGCGGTGAGCGCGCAGTCGCCGAGGATCCCCAGGTCGATCTGTCGGTGAGCGCCGAGCGCATCGCTGTCGTCGTCGATCTGGACGATTTTCGCCGCGCCGATCAGACGCCCGTGCCGGGTGGTCCACATGTTCAACGCGCATCCCCACCCCACGACGAGATCGGCATCGGCGATCAGTTCCGCCGTGGTGGGCGAGGAGAATCCGCCGGAGATGCCGAGGTCGACGTCGGCGCCGGCGAACAACCCGTTGGCGACAGCCGAGGTGGCAACCAGTGCGCCCACGCTGTGGGCGAGACCAAGGATCTCCTCGCGGGCCCCCCGTGCTCCCCGTCCGGCGACGAAGACGGGGCGTTGTGCGTGCTGGAGGATGTCCGCGAACATTGCGACGGATGTGACAGCGGGTCGGCACCGGGCAACGGTGATGTCGGCGACGATCGGTCCCTCGACATCGGCAGCCTGCGCGGCGATGTCGATGGGCACGTTGAGTACCACAGTTCGCCGGCCGGTCACCGCGGCTCGGTAAGCGCGGATCACATCGGTGACCGCAGTCTGTGCGGAGTACACGCGAAAGGAGAGGGCGCCGACGCTGCGCACGAGCGCATCCTGTTCGATGCGAAAGTTCGAACGAAGGGCGTCTGCCTGCGCGTCCGCGGTGAGCACGAGCATGGGTGTACGGCTCTTGGCCGCTTCTGCGATACCGGTGACGGCGTTGGTCAAGCCGCATCCCTGATGAAGCGACACCACACCGACACGGCCCGACATCCTCGTGTAGGCGTCGGCCATCGTCGCCGCCCCACCCTCGTGACGGGCCGCGGTGAAGTCGACACCGCCTGCGCGCAATGCATTGGTCATCACGAAGTTGCCGCTGCCCACCACACCGAAACCGTGCCCGACCCCGAGATCGGCAAGTGTGCGACCGACGACGTCGGCTACGGTGGGTCCGTAACAGCGCTGTGCCGACTCGGCGGTGTTTGACGCGTCGGTGGTGATCGAACCGGTCATGGCAGAAGCCTCCTCAGGCGCCGACGGGAACCGCCGGAAATGATCTGGCGTGCGACGAGATGGCCTGATCCCCCACCGAGGCCCGGCCCCGGATGGGTGGCCGCCCCGATATGCCACAGGCCGTCGATGTCGGTGCGATGGCGACCGTGTGAGGTGATCGGACGCCAGCGCAGATTCTGGTCGATCTCGGCGCTCCCGCAGTAGGGATCACCACCGACCGCATTGTGGTTGTGTGCTTCGAGGTCCGTCGGCGCGATGATGTCGCGTCCGAGGATGGTTCGCTCGAATCCTGTTGCCAGCTCGGCTATCTGGGCGATGACACGGTCGGCATAGGCGGTGCGCACCTGTTCGGTCCAACCGTCGGATGTGTCTATCTGCGCCGCGGCATCGCCGACCGGCGTATACGGGACCTCCTGAAGCTGGATCCACAGCGTCGCCTTGCCCGCTGGTGCGCGCGACGGGTCGAGCACGCATTGCTGGCCGATGACCACGGTTGGCCGGCGTGGCAGCAACCCCGCACTCGCCTCGGCGCATGCGACGGCGATGGAAGCGGCTCCCGCGGTCAGATGGATCAGCGGGACGGCCCCGAGCCGTGCGTCATCCCATGGCACCGGTGTGTCGAGAGCGAGATGGATCTGCATGGCGCCCCGACCGAATCGATACGACCGCGCCGCCGCGCGCGTCCGCTCGTCGACGGTGCCTGGGGCGAGCAGCTGTGTGTAGAGCGCCTGCGGGGTGACCGAGGCGACGACGCCCAGACCTGCGCGGTACTCCTCGTTCGCGGTGCGCACCGCCACTGCCCGGCCGTCTGCGATCACGATCTCGGTTGCCGCGTCGCCCAGGACCATCTGCGTGCCGTGGTCGGCGAGAATGCGATGAAAGGCGTTCACGAAGTTGCGCGCTCCGCCTTCGACCACCGGTAGGCCGAACTGATGCATCGTGCCCGCCATCACCGGCAACATCACGCCGCCGGTTGCCGAATCGGGGGTCAGCCCGGCGTGTAACAGCCACGGCGACCACAGCCGGTCGGTCTCCGAACCCGAGAACCGAGACTGGAGAAAGCTCCGTCCCGACGACAGTGCTTCGCGTACGAGATCTTCCGTGGCGGATCGCTGGGATCGGATTGTCGAGACGGCCAATGCCGCAAGTCCTCGTCGATCGAGTTCGGTGCCGAGAGCGCCGAACACGGCCGGTCCGTGGACGTGTAACTCGGTGAGCATCGTCCGATATGCGTCCGCGTCGGATGTCTGGTCGAATCCGGCGACGGTGCGCTCGGGGTCGCGGTAGGCGATCGCCGCACAGCCGTGCGAGTTCACCCCGGCCGTCAGTGCCTCGTCGGTGTTGCGATATCGCAGGCCGCGTGCCGAGAGTTCCTCTCCGAGCGCACCGTATGCGGCCGACGACACGAACAGTGGGTGCCACGAGGAGTAGGTGTCGTGGACGAATCCCGTCACCGTGCGCGGGCCGGAGTCGATGAATCCACCCAGTGTCCGGTTGCGTTCGATCAGGGTCACCGAGCGACCGGCGAGGGCCAATTCGGCGGCGGCGACGAGACTGTTGATGCCGGAACCGATCACCACCACATCACTGTCGCGGCTCATGACGCGGTGTGACTGTCCACTGACGCGGTATGACTGTCGACTATGGCCAACACCCGTGCCGGACTGCCGGTTCCGCCGACAATCGGCAGCGGACTGACGACGATCACCGCGCCCGTGGCGGGGAGTCGTCCGAGATTGCGCAGCGAGGTGAGGCCGTACTTGTCGTTGCCGAGGAAGAAGTTGTGCACCGGGAAGGCCGGATCGAATCCGCCGGCGAGTCCGGCGTCAACACCCACCGTCTCCACACCCAGCCCGGCAACGGGTCGTTCGGTGGCCAGCCACCGGGCGCAGTCGACATCGACACCCGGTGTGTGGGAACCGTTGTCGTCGGTGTTGAGGAATTCGGTCGCGCTGTGACCGCGTGTCTCCCACCCGGTGCGCAGCAGCAACCACACACCGTCGGTGAGTCGGCCATGGGTCTGCTCCCATTCTTCGACGTCGGTGACGGTCAGCAGGTAGTCGGGATCGGCGGCCACCTGTGCGCGCAGATCCATCACCGCAGCGGGCGCGATCAGACGTGTCACCGGTATCTGGGACACATCGTGACCATCGCGTCCGGTGACCCAGTGGATCGGTGCGTCGACGTGTGTACCGATGTGCTCGCCGGTGTGAATGTTGTTGTGCCGCCAGAATGGTCCCGGCTCGTTGTAGGCACTGACCTCCTCGAGGCTGAAGTCGATCAGGTTCACGAACGGGGCAGGCAATCGCAACGCCGGGGTGGCACTGCTCAGCGGGGTGGTGAGGTCGACCACGTCGAGAGTGCCATCTCTGAGCGCGTCGGTGAATGCCGACAGCTCGGTGCGGGCGGTGTCGTGAGTCCCGGGTGTGTGTGCCCCCGGTGTGTGTATTCCGGTGGTGGTCACGGCGTCGGACATGTCGTCTGCTCCTTCACGAGTGGTCAAGACGGTGGCGTTTCTGGCAGGTGGCGTGTGTGCGTGGTGAAAGGTGTTCGGGTGAAACGACTGTGTGCGGTTCACGTGTAGTCGGGGTGGGTGGAGACGAGCCGGTACCCCCCGGAGTGGAAGACGAGCGGATCCCCACCGGGTGCGGTGAAGTCCTCCACCTGTCCCAGGACGATCACGTGATCGCCGGCGTCGACGTGCTGGACGGTTCGGCACTCGAACCGGGCGACGACGCGATCGAGCAACGGCACTCCCGAATCGCTGAGGGTGTAGGCCACGCCGTCGAATTTGTCCGGTGAGGGAGTGGCGAATTGACGCGAGAGGTCATGCTGGTCGGCGGCGAGGATGTTGACCGCGAATCGACCCGCCGCATGGAAGTCCGCCAGACTCGGCGCTGTTCGCGCCGGACAGAACGACACCAGCGGCGGATCGAGGGATACCGAGGTGAACGAGTTGGCGGTGATCCCCACCTTGCGGCCCTGCGGGGTGACCGCGGTGATGACGGCCACACCAGTGGCGTAGTGCCCCAGTGCGCGGCGCAGTTCACGGGCGGTGAACCGTGATCGTTCCTCACGACGCGCCGACTCGATGAGGCGTTCGGCATCGGCGGGGCCGAACCACCACCCCTGTACGGTGCGTGGATCGTCGAATCCGCGGACCACCGCATCGGCGAGCGTGGGCAGCCCGTCGGCTTCGGCGAGGACCTTCTCGACATGTGCCGGAATTCCGGACAACACGCTGTTGGTCCACGAGACCGACCATTGACCCCAGCCGCGCCAATACTTTTCGAATGTTCGTCGCATCCACGAATCGTCGAACGGCTGGCCGCCGCGCGCGACAATCGCCTGGTGGTAAACGAACGCACAGTGAACCGCATTGTTGCTGCCCTGGCCGGTGACCGGGTCGTTGAGCACCACCGCATCGGCCATTCCCATGACTCTGCCGCCGCTGTTCAGCGTGGCGACAGGCCTGCGTACAACCGGGGTCACGGTGCCGTGCAGGAACCCGTGGGGGTCGGTGATCTCGCTGGCGCCCAGGCGCTCTGCAACCTCGGGGAAGTACGCGTCGGCAGCTGAACGTATGTAGTCGAGATGGGCGAGAGCACCCTGCGGCGGAGTCGCCGGCGCGAGCGGACCATCGAGGGACGCCTCGATCAGGACGATATGACACGGTCCGCCCGCGGCCAGTGCGGGCATCGTCAGACATTCGCCGACGCCCGCGACGACGGTCATGGTGAGGTCGGCTCCGCTGGGATCGGGTTCCATACCGGTCACATAGACCATCGTCGCCACGCGTTGCGGGTCGGTGAGCACCGACCGGGCACCGTCCACCGGGAACAGTTCGGCGAGAGCGTTCGTCCCGGTGGCGACGACGGTGAGGTCATGTGTCGCCTGTATCTCGGCGAGCTCTGCAGGCCCAACCTCCGAGATGGACAGGGTGCCACCGAGATCGACGAAGTCGTCCATCCACTGCGCGCACTTGAGTCGCTGATCCACCGACGCGGCATGATCGTCGAGACTGCCGACGAGGTGTATCGGGGCATCGCCCTGTGGAGTGGCTCCGGGTGGGCAGGCCAGAGTGATCGACATGCGGCCGATCTCGGGGACCACACCCGGCCAGTGATCGAGTCCGAGATCGGCTTCGAGCGCCAGCGCGGAGGAGAACATGCATTGACTCGACAACACCGGGCCGTTGCGCACCTGCTCTGGTGTGCGGTCGGTGACCACGGTGACGTCGTAGCCGTCGCGTCGCAGTGCCAGTGCCAGGAGTGCGCCCGACTGTCCGGCGCCCACGATCGCGATCGTGGGACTCATGACGCGACCGGCTGGAGGTATTCGGCGGCAGCGAGCTGCGGATCCATGAACCAGTTGAAGAAGTCCCGGGGATCGTCGAAGTCATTGGCGAAGCGGCGGGCGATACGGCGATCACCGGCCGCGCTGCCGAGCAGGGCCAGCACGTGTTCAGGAGGCGGCGCGAGCAGTGCGTTGGTCCACCCGACCACATATTTCGCGTAGTCCCAGTACCGTTCGAATGTCTCGGACATGAAGGCCGCGTCGAACGGTGCCTCTCCGTGCTCGAGGATGCTCGCCAGATACGACGCCGCGCATTTGCTGGCGTTGTTGCTGCCCTGGCCGGTGATCGGGTCGTTGAGCACCACGACGTCGCCCATACCCAATACCGCGGCACCCGAGGGAAGGGTGGCGACGGGATGACGGATCGTGGGGGCAAAGCGCCCGGCCAGTACGCCGTTGGAATCGGTGAGTTCAGCTGCTCTGGTGCGTGCGGACTCCCACGGTGTGAAGGTGTCGACCACCCACTTGGCGCGGTCGAGATGTTCAGACGGTGAGGTGACGTCGCTCCAGCAGTCCATCGGACCGCCGGGCACACCCTCCATCACCATGATCTCGCATGGGCCTGTGACGGTCAGCGCGGGGAAGACGAAGTACTCGCCGATGCCGGGGATCAGGTTGAAGGCCACCGAGGTGAAGGGTTCGCGCGGTGTCATCCCGGTGACGTAGGTCAGGGCAAGTGCGCGCGCGGGTGCGGTGAAGGTGGATCGCTGGTCGTCTCGGGTGAACAGCCTGGCGATCTCGCCCTTGCCTGCGGCCACGATGACCAGGTCGGATCGGAGGCAATGACGCTCGAGCGCAGCGATGTCCGCGGATTCCAGAACGAAATTCCCTCCGCGTGTGATGAATTCGTCGATGAACCGCGGCATCTTCACGCGCTGGTCGACAGACTGCGCCGGCAGGTCCAGACGTGACTGCCAGGAGAACGCGGGCTGGCTCTCGGGTCCGGGAACCGCGAACCCGATCCCCTCGACGTTCGGACACTCGGTCTTCCAGAAGTCGAGTCCCAGTGCTGCTTCGCGCGCCAATGCCGAGCCGAACATGCACTGACTGGAGGTGACCCGTCCGCCGGCGATCTGATCAGGTGTGCGATCGGAGACCACCGTGACGTCATAGCCGTTGTCCAGCAGTCCGATTGCGAGTTGAAGACCGGATTGTCCGGCTCCGATGATGGTGATAATCGACATGATTCGGTATGGCTTTCTGTGGCGGGGATGGATGGGGGCGGGATGGGGGAGTGTGGCTACTGAGCAAGTAGCGGGATGGCGGGCTCGCACCCCTCGGGGCCGATGACCGAGTAACCGCCGTCCACTGCCCAGTCGGCACCGGTGACCACCGAAGCGGAATCAGAGACGAGGAAGGCGATCACGTTGCCCACCTCCGTCGGCTCACCGACTCGTCGAGTCAGATGGAAGGGTGCGGCAACGGCATCGGTCTTCGCGCGGTCGCCCTGCGAGAGTTCGCGCATGATCTTCGACCATGTCCAGCCGGGGCTGACGGAGTTGACCCGGATGTTGTCGGTCGCATAGTCCATCGCCATCGACCGGGTGAGCTGCACGACTGCCGCCTTACTCGCCGGATACACCCAGCGACCGGTCTGGGCGATCTTGGCGGAAATGGAACCGAAGTTGACGATCACCCCACCACCGCGCGAGACCATATGGGGGCGAACAGCTTCCGACAGGAGAGCAGCGCTGACGAGGTTGACGTCGAGGGCTTTCAACCAGTCGGCACGCGTTGTCGCCGAGCCGTCGTCGACGTAGGAACACGCGAGGTTGACGAGGATGTCGATACCGCCGAACGTGTCGGCGGTGGTCGACACCAGTGTCGCCAGCGATACATCGTCGGTGAGATCGGTCTGGGTGAAGACGATCCCAGAGTCGGTGTCGGCGAGACGTTTTCCGCGGTCGGTGTCGATGTCGGCGACGACAACCGATGCACCTGCGGTGCACAGACTCGCGACGACGCCCCACCCGATGTCGGTGGCTCCTCCGGACACGATCGCCACCCGGCCGGCCAGCGGGGCCGCGGTGTCGTCTGAGTGCGCTTGTGGCAGCGATGAAATGGTCGGCGATGAAATGGTCGGCGGTGAAACTGTCATCGGAATCTCCGTTCGGTGCACCGAGGATCACGGCGGCGTTGTCGGGGTGATGGACGATCACGCTAGGAACGACCACGTGGCGGGTCTATGCGCGAAGCGCACGGAGTATCCGAATTGCGTTGGCGTGAGAAGAGTTGACGATGGCGAAGCATGAGCGGAACGCAGTCTTAACACGATTTCGTGACGGAAGTCAGAAAAGCGCAGTAATCTGGCGGCATCACCAGGGAGTAGTAGCGCCATGACCGTAGTGCCTGACCCCGCCCCCGCGTATCCGTCATCCACGACCCCGCTCGGGCGATTTGCCCTCGCGCGATCCGGCGATGTCGATGATGCGCGGGCGACTGTCGCCAACGCATTCTGTCGCCATCAACTCGCTCCGCTCGAACGCCACGAGCGGTTCGAGGCTCAGTTCAACGGTGTCGCGCTCGGCGCGGTCGGGGTCTACTACCTCGACTACGGCAGTGCGGTTCGGATCGATCCCAAGGAACTCGACGACTTCTACCTCGTGCAGATCCCGTTGTCGGGGCAGGCGAGGATTCTCGGGCGAGGATGGGAGGTGGAATCGAGTCCGGCGGTGGCGTCGGTTCTGCAGCCGGAGTCCCCCGTCTCGATGCGCTGGCTCACCGGCAATCGGCAGCTCCTGGTGCACATCGACAGCGCCGCACTCCATGATCGACTGCGTCGTCGGCTCGGTCGGACTCCACGTCATCCGATCCGATTCGACCCGGCGATGCGGCTGAGCGGGAACACCGAACGCGCCTGGGTGCGATTGGTGCGGACACTCGTCGAATGCGTCGATCTGCTGGGCGTCGAGTCCGAGAACCTCGCTGTCGCCGAACTCGGCAACACGGTGATGAATCAGCTGTTGCTCAGCCAGGCCAACAACTACTCCGCCGAGTTGCACGCACCCGCCGCGGCTGCTGCTCTGCCCCGGCCTGTACGACGTGCGGCCGACATCCTGGCCGCGAGAGTGGGTGAACAGATCGCCATCCCCGACATCGCCGATGAGGTCGGTGTCAGCGTGCGCGCACTGCAGGCGGGTTTCCGTACCCACCTGGGCACGACGCCCTCGGAATACCTCCGGGCATTACGGCTGCGGCACGCCCATGCGGACCTGACCGCGGCTGATCCACTCACCGACACCGTCTCCGACATCGCTGTGCGCTGGGGCTTCACACATCTCGGCCGGTTCGCGGCCACCTACGGGGCCGAATACGGGGAGAGTCCGGCGGTGACACTGCGTCGCTGATGGTCAGTCCTGTCCGGGAGCCAGTGTCTGCCACAGGAATTCATAGGCCAACGCCGACTTGAACGCCGCCTGCTTGTTGTCGGCGGCACCGCCGTGCCCGCCCTCGATGTTCTCGTAATAGCGCACCCGGTGACCGGTTTCCTCGAGCCTCGCCACGAATTTGCGGGCGTGACCGGGGTGCACTCGGTCGTCGCGGGTGGAGGTGGTCACCAGTATCGGCGGGTAGTCGACGTCGGCGCGGATGTTCTGGTACGGCGAGTATTTCGAGATGTAGGACCACTGCGCAGGATCGTCGGGGTCGCCGTATTCGGCCATCCAGGACGCTCCGGCGAGCAGCAGGTGGTAACGCCGCATGTCGATCAGCGGTACCTGACTGACCAGTGACCCGAACAGTTGCGGATACGAGGTGAGCATCACGCCGATCAGCAGTCCGCCGTTCGAACCGCCCTGGGCTCCGAGTTGTTCCACGGTGGTCAATCCACGGCTCACCAGATCCTTGGCCACCGAGGAGAAGTCCTCGTACACCAGATGCCGGCCCGCCTTCTGTGCCTGGGTGTGCCAGGCCGGGCCGTACTCGCCGCCGCCGCGGATGTTGGCGATCACGTAGATGCCGCCTCGGTCGATCCAGTTGCGCCCGGCGATCGCGGCGTACCCCGGTGTCTGGGAGTTCTCGAATCCGCCGTAACCGTAGAGCAGCGTGGGTCCGGATTCGACGTCGTCGCGTTTGACCACGAAATACGGAATCGCGGTGCCGTCGTCGGAGGTGGCGAAATGCTGCTGCACGCTCACCTGCGAGCTGTCGTAGAACGACGGTGACTGCTTGAGCACCTCGACACCGGCGTCGGTGGTGCCGTACAGGAGCGTCGGCGGCGAGGTGAAGCTGCTCGACAGCAACGAGATCTCGTTGCTGTGGTCGGGATCGGTGTCGAGCACGCTGACCGTCGCCAGCGCCGGTACACCGGGCAGCTCCCGCAGCGACCAGTCGCCGAGTGTGGCCACCGCGAGCTGGGTGCGCACGTCGTACAGGGTCACCATCACCAGGTGGTCGTGGGTGAACGTGAAGTCCTCGAGACTGGTGTGGGGATCCGGGGTGAACAGCACGGTCGCTTCGCGGACGCCGGCGAGAAAGTCCTCATAGTCGAAGACCAGCAGGGCGCCTGCCGGATACGTCATACCCTCGAGCTTCCACTCCGACCGCGTCAGCACGAACAGCCACTGGTTACGCACGGTGACATGAGCATCGGTCGGTGTGTCGACGAGAACGGCTGCACCGTCACGCAATTCGTAGGTGAGCGAGTTGAAGAAGTCCACCGCCCGGCTGACGAAGTGGCGCTCGAAACCGGGAGTGTCGTCGTAGGTGGCACCGACCGCGACGTCGGAGACCTCGCCGGCGAAGACGGTGGTCGCCGCACTCAGCGGTGTGCCGCGGGTCCAGCGCTTGACCACCCGCGGATAGCCGGAATCGGTGAGTGCGGGCTTGCCGTCATCGGTACCGCTGGATTCACCGTCGGTGAACTCGGTGCCCACGTAGATGGTGTCGCGGTCGATCCAGCCCACGTCGGACTTGTTCTCGGGCAGCGTGAACCCGTCGGTGACCCAGCTGCGGGCAGTGAGATCGAATTCGCGGACGACGCTGGCGTCGGCGCCGCCGCGGGACAGCAGCACCAGTGCGCGGTCGCGTTGTGGACGCAACACCAGCGCGCCCTTCCAGACCCAGTTCTCGTCGTCCTCGCGTGCGAGTGCGCCGACGTCGATCAGCACATCCCAGTCGGGGCGCTCGGTGCGGTAGGACTCCGGTGTGGTCCGGCGCCACAGGCCGCGCGGGTGGGTGGCGTCGCGCCAGAAGTTGTAGAGATACTCGCCACGCCTGCGGGCGAACGGGATGCGGTCGTCGGTGTCGAGCACCTCGAGGGTCTGCGCCTGCATCTGTGCGAAACGCTCGGTTCCCGTCAGTGCCGCGACGGTGGGGGCGTTGTGTTCGGCGACCCATTCCAGTGCGGTGTCGCCGGTGACGTCTTCGAGCCAGAGGTAGGGATCGGTGTCAGGGTCTCCGCGATGGTCGGTCATGGTTCACAGTCTGCCCTCACCGACGGAACCGGTCGCGCAGTCCGGGGTCGTTCTCCCACCAGAGTCCGGTGTCGGCAGGTTCGTCGTGCTGGTGCTGGTGCGCCGGCGTCGGCCCGGCTGCGCCCGACGTGGTGTCCGTCGTTGCCATGGTGGTGTGGCGTTCCTCGATCCGGGCGTCCTCCTCGCGTTCGCGCACCCGTTCGTCGGCGCGGAAGCGCGCGAACAGCGCCATCAGGAACGGCAGGCCCACCACGTCGCCGAGGATCCACAGGATGCCCGCGCCGATGGTCTGGTCCAACCGCATATCGGGTCCCCAGTGCCGGCCGAGTGAAGCGTAGTAACCGGCCGCGATCAGCGGTCCCTGCCAGATGACGATGCCGAGGATGCCGTCGCCGATGGTCTCGATCACGGTGATGCCCAGCGACAGCGCCTGCGGGTAGCGGCGTGGGACCGGGTCGAGCTGCAGGCGGGTGTAGAAGTAGCCGAAGCCGATCGCGACCATCAGCAGCCGGGTTGCGACGTCGACCACATTGTTGCGCAGGATGGTCTCGTACCAGCCGGTGAAGTAGATCAGCCAGGGCAACGCGAGCACGCCCGCGGAGGTGACTGGAGGGCTGGTGAGCACCCGGAGAAACCGTGAGCGCAGTGCGGCGTCGATGCGCCGACGCCCGCGTTCGCCGACTGCGTCGCGTAGCGCGGTCAGCGGCATCCCCAGCGCGAGGCCGAACGGCACCACCAGCAGGAGCAGCACGAACTGCAGCGCCCGCACCCAGAACAGCACGTCGGCGTAGGCGCCGATGAAACTGACCGCCGAGGCCAGCCACACCCCGGCTCCGAGGATGGTGAACAGTAGGGCCCGGCCCAGCGACAACGTCGATCGCCGCCAGCACCACCAGTAGAGCGCGAGCACGGCGACGATGACGAGTGCGGTCACCACATCGGGGCTCCCGATGCTCAACGCGACGTCGATCGTCAGCGGGGTATGGGCCTGTGACACGACCACCAGTGTGCCCCGCGAACAGGGGAGTCGTAATGTGGACCTCGTGGCTGAACACTTTGACACAGTTGTCCTGGGCGCAGGTCCGGGTGGTTACGTCGCCGCGATCCGGTGCGCACAACTCGGGCAGACCGTCGGAATCATCGAAGAGAAGTACTGGGGCGGTGTGTGCCTGAACGTCGGGTGTATCCCGTCGAAGGCGTTGCTGCGCAACGCCGAACTCGCACACGTATTCACCCACGAGGCCAAGACCTTCGGCATCAGCGGCGACGTGTCGTTCGACTTCGGGGCGGCATTCGACCGCAGTCGCAACGTGGCCGACACCAGCGCCAAGGGTGTCCACTACCTGAACAAGAAGAACAAGATCACCGAGATCGAGGGGCACGGCGAGTTCCTCGATGCGCACACCATCAAGGTGGGCGACAAGGAGGTCACCTTCGACAACTGCATCATCGACACCGGGTCGACGGTGAAACTGCTTCCCGGCGTCGAACTCTCGGACAACGTGGTCACCTACGAGACCCAGATCCTCACCCGTGAGCTGCCCGAGAGCATCGTGATCGTCGGAGCCGGCGCGATCGGCATGGAGTTCGGCTACGTGCTGGCCAACTACGGCGTGGACGTGACCATCGTCGAATTCCTCGACCGGGTGCTGCCCAACGAGGACGTCGACGTGTCCAAGGAGATCGCCAAGGCCTACAAGAAGCTCGGTGTGAAGGTGCTGACCTCCACCGCGGTGCAAACCGTCGACGACCAGGGTTCGAAGGTCGTGGTGACCTACAAGGACAAGAAGGGTGACTCCGGCGAGCTCACCGCCGATCGGGTGCTCATGTCGGTGGGCTTCGCCCCTCGCGTCGAGGGCTTCGGGCTCGACAAGACCGGCGTCGAGCTCACCGAGCGCGGCGCGATCGCCATCGACGACTTCATGCGCACCAACGTCCCCGGTATCTATGCGATCGGCGACGTCACCGCCAAGCTCCAGCTCGCTCACGTTGCCGAGGCACAGGGTGTGGTGGCCGCCGAGACGATCGCGGGCGCCGAGACCATGACGCTCGGCGACTACCGCTTCATGCCGCGGGCGACGTTCTGCCAGCCGCAGGTCGCGAGCTTCGGTCTCACCGAGGCACAGGCACGCGATGCCGGCTTCGATGTGAAGGTCACCACCTTCCCGTTCAGCGCGAACGGCAAGGCGCGCGGCATGGCCGAGACCGCCGGCTTCGTCAAGCTCGTCACCAACGCCGAGACCGCCGAACTGCTCGGCGGGCACATGGTGGGAGACAGTGTCTCCGAGCTGCTGCCGGAGATGACGCTGGCGCAGAAGTGGGATCTGACCGCTCGTGAGCTCGGCCGCAACGTGCACACCCACCCGACGCTGAGCGAGGCTCTGCAGGAGACCTACCACGGCGCGCTGGGTCACATGATCAACCTGTGAGCGCCTGAGCACCCCACTGGAACACGAATTCCCCTTGCTCCGCGCCGAATACGCGCGGGACGAGGGGAATTCGTGTATGTGTGCGCCGGTGTTTCCCGGCTCGTCAGCTCTTCGGGTTCACCGGGGTGTACGGCGTGATGTCGTAGGCGGTCTGCACGAGTTCTGGTCGCTGCCCGTCGTTGAGCGTGCGGTCCCACTGGGATTCGGTCTGGGCACGGATGTCGTCGACGGTGCTCGTGGGTAGCACGTGTCGGTAGGCGGTGTCCTCTCCGGTCAGCACGTCGATCGTGGTGGTGATGACCTCGTCGGGATCGTGCTGCTCATGCGGGAAGGCGAGCTTCTCGTAGTCGAACAGGCGGGTCGACGGGTCGTCGACCCAGGTCTTCCAGGTCTCGAACATGGTGTCGTTGAACCCGGTGAGGAACGGTCCTGGGTTGACGGTCGCCACCGTGATGCCGAATTCAGCGAGTTCCTGGTCGAGTGCGTCGGCGAAGGCCTCCACGGCGTGTTTGGAGCCGGCGTAGGCGCCGGTGAACGGGTCGACGGTGAGCCCGGCGACCGACGACATGAACACGATCTTGCCCGCCTTCTTGGACACCATCTGCTTGGCGATGCCCTGGGTGAGCAGGATCGGCCCGATCACGTTGACCTCGAACTGTCGTCGGAGATTCGCCGCCGGGATGTCCACGGTCGACCCGCCCTCGGAGACGCCGGCGTTGTTCAGCAAGACGTCGACATCCCACGTGAAGGCGTTGAGTCGATCACCCTCGTCGGTGACGTCGAGCTTCTCCACGCGAAGGTCGACGTCGCGGGTGATCGCCTCGGCGCGAAGCGCGTTGACCTGCGCGATGATCTCCACGCCGGCGATCACGTCGTGTCCCTGCGCGGCCAACCGCAGTGCGATCTCCTTGCCGAATCCGCTGCCTGCGCCGGTGATGAGAAATGTGGTCATGGATGCTCAGCTTTCTGTGGTGGGCATGACGAGAACGGCTTTCACCGATGTCCCGGTCCTGGTGTCATCGATGGCCTGCTCGAGCTGGTCGAACGGATAGGTGGTGATCAACTGGTCGAACGGGAACTGTCCGGCCTTGTAGAGGTTGATCAGCTGCGGGATGAAGTTCTGCGGGATCGAATCGCCCTCGATGCCGCCGACGATCGTCTTGCCCGAGAACAGTCCCACGTCGAGCGTGGTACCCGGCTTGGAGACGGCGATGAAGGCGACCTTCGCGCCGAATCCCACCGACGACAGCAGCGACGCCATGACCGGTCCGACCCCGGTGGTGTCGACGCCGTATTCCGCGCCGCCGCCGGTGATCTCGGTGATCCGCGCGGTCACGTCCTCGTTTTTGGAGTTGATGGTGTGGGTGGCCCCGAGCGTGGTGGCGAACTCCAGACGCGAATCGATGATGTCCACGGCGATGATGGTGGTGGCGCCGGCGACCTTGGCGCCCATGATCGCCGAGAGTCCCACCGCGCCGGTGCCGGTGACGACGATCGACGAACCCGCGGGCACGTCGAGCGAATTGAGGACGGTTCCGGCGCCGGTCTGGATGCCGCAGCCCAGTGGGCCAGCGATCTCGGTGGGGGCGTCGTCGGGGAGCTTCACCACGTTCTTGGCCGCGGCGATCGCGTGGGTGGCGAATGAGGATTGTCCGAAGAAGTTGCCGTGCACGACTGCGCCCTCGGAATCGGTGAGGGTGGTGGTGCCGTCTTCGCGGATCCCGCCGAAGTTCAACGGCATGAAGTACAGGCAGTAGGCTTCCTTGCCCGCCAGGCAGTTTCGGCAGTGTCCGCATGCCGCGAACGACATCGCCACCGCATCGCCGGGTTGCAGACCGGTGACCGCATCGCCCACCTTCTCGATCACCCCGGCCCCCTCGTGTCCGAGGACGAACGGGAACGCACCCGGGATGTCGCCGCTCTGCACCGCGAGGTCGGTGTGGCACAGGCCCACCGCGGTGATCTTGACGAGTACCTCGTCGGGTTCGATGTCGTCGAGCGTCAGATCCTCGAAGACGAAGGACTTGCCGACATCGGGCAATACCGCGGCGTGGACGGATGTGGTCATCTGATCCTCCAATTCTGTTGTCACCATTCACGGTACTCGGTCGTGGTGATCGCGAAAGAGTGTTTCGTCCGTCATGCCCGGCTGTACTCGACGTGAGCCAATACTGTTCGTCGACAGCGCAACTCGTCTGTTGTGCGGTGTCCGATTCGCTGCACTCATTCCGTGATGCTGCCCTGATCCCTGCAGCGCACGGGGATTCGCGACGCGCTGTGGGCTCGGGTGCCGATGTGTCGCGGTTGCCTACGACGCCGACGCGATACCGGCCAGCACGATGTCGAGGCCGCGCTCGAAGGAGGCGTCGAGACCGGGGTCGTCGGCGACGATCCCGACTGCGGCGGCCTGTCGATGCATCTGGGTGGCCTGGGCCTGGCCGAAGACGTAGAGAAGCAGGGTGCGCGCGGCGTCGCGGTCACCGAGGCGTGCCGCGAGATCGGTCTCGATACCGGAGACGCCGAGTCGGAAGGCCGAAGCGGTGGCCACCACGTCGGAACCGTCCCGCACCGACAGCATGGCCTCGCGCATCGCCCGGCATGTCGCGCGCAGGTCATCGCCGACGCCGACCTCGGCGAGGATCGAGTCGGCCATCAGTGCGAGCAGCTCCTGTTTGGACGCCACGTGGTGATACAGCGCGCTGGGCTGCACCTCGAGCGCGCCCGCCACTCGTCGCATGGAGAAGAACTCCAGTCCGGCGACGTCGAGCACCTCGAGTGCGGTGCGGACGACGTCGTCACGGGTGTGGGCCATGAATCCGACCCTATCGCCACGGGGAGGCAGGACGGGCGTTAGCCTGAACGCTGTTCACATGAACACCGTTCAGTCGACGGTGTTCGCAGACCGGAAATCCAATCGGTGCCGAGGAGAGCAGCAGATGGTTGACGAACAGGTGGCCGCCCCCGCCCGATCGCGCGGCGCGACCGACATCGCGCTGATCGCCGGATTCGCCGCGCTCATCGCCGCATGTGCGCTGATGCCCGCCATCCATGTGGGCGCGGGCATCGTGCCGATCACCCTGCAGACATTCGGTGTGCTGCTGGCCGGGGCCGTGCTGGGTGCGCGGCGGGGATTCCTCGCCGTGCTGCTCTATCTGGCGGTCGGTCTGGCAGGTCTGCCGGTGTTCAGCGGCGGTGCGGCCGGACCCGCGGTCTTCGCCGGCCCGACCGCGGGCTATCTGATCGGGTTCCCGTTCGGCGCCTGGCTGTGCGGACTCATCGTGGAGCGACTGCCGCGGCACAAGGCCGCCGGTAGTGTGCCGCTGGTGTTCGCGGCCGGCTTCGTGGCCAGCGCGGTGTTCATCCACCTGTTCGGCATCGTCGGTCTGATGCTGCGCGTGCCGACCAGCTTCTCGGCGGCCTTCCGCATCGACTGGGTGTTCTGGCCCGGCGACCTGATCAAGATCGCGGTGATGGCCCTGGTGGCCACTGCCGTGCACCGCGCATTCCCCGACCTGCTGCCGCAGCGTCGCCGCGCCCGCGCATGATCCGGGACCAGCGCATGATCCGGGATCACTGATGATCGAATTCGCCGCAGCCGCGGTCGAGGGCCGACTGGCGCCCACCACGCTGCGCCTCGACGACCACCTGACCGCGGTGATCGGGTCGAACGGATCGGGGAAGTCGACACTCGCACGCCTGATCAACGGGCTGATCGACCCGACATCGGGCACGGTGACGGTCAACGGTATCGACACCCGCCGCCACGGCGCCAGGGTGCGCAGGCAGGTGGGCTTCGTGTTCACCGACCCTGCCGCCCAGCTGGTGATGCCGACGGTCATCGAGGACATCAGCCTGTCGCTGCGCCGACAGCACCGCGCCAAGTCCGCCCGCACCGAGGCGGCGCTTGCCGCACTCGACCGGTTCGAGCTCTCCCACCTCGCGCAGCGCAGCGTCCACGCGCTGTCGGGTGGTCAGCGCCAGATGGTCGCACTGGCCTCGGTGCTGGCCACCGATCCGCAGATCGTGGTCGCCGACGAGCCGACGACGCTGCTCGATCTGCGCAACGCTCGACGGGTCGGCGACGTGCTGTGTGGGCTGTCCCAGCAGGTGGTGATCGTCACCCACGACCTCGACCTCGCCGCACGATGCGATCGGGCGCTGGTGGTCGAGTCGGGTTCGGTGGTCTACGACGGGCAGGCGCAGGAAGCGGTCGGGTACTACCGCGGGCTGGTCGTGGGGGATCGCGCATGAGGGGACCGTCGTTGGGCACCTATCAGCCCGGCACCACGGTCCTCCACCGACTGCCGCCGGGCGCCAAACTTGCGGGGCTGTTCGCATTCGCGATCGCGGTGATCGCACTGCCGGGTCCGTGGTATGCCGTCGGCGCGCTCGCGCTGGCGGTCGGTCTGGCGATGTGGGCGCGGGTGAGCCGGGACTCGCTGCTGTCGGCGCTGCGCGGATTCGCCATCGTGGGCATCTCACTGGGCGCCTACCACGTGTGGCAGAACGGGTGGTCGAGTGCCGCGGCGGCGGTGGCGGCCGTCTTCGCACTCATCGTGGCCTCGACCGTGTTCACCGCCACCACCGCAGTCGACGATCTCCTCGACACGATCACCCGGATACTGACGCCGCTGCGACCGCTGCGGGTGGACCCCGAGAAGGTCGCGCTGGCCTTCGCGCTCACCCTGCGCGCGGTGCCCTCGACACTGGATCTGGCCACCGAGACCGCCGACGCAGCCCGGGCTCGCGGACTCGAACGCAGCCCGCGCGCCCGGCTGATCCCGCTGGTGCTGCGCGCGGTCGCCCAGGCCCGCCACACCGGCGAGGCGCTGACCGCGCGCGGTGTGGGTGATGACTGATCGGATATCCGACAGGGGCGGTCGGGTCGGCTCGGTCGGGGTGCGCCGATACAGTCGGTGCCGATGACCCGCACACTCCCCGCCGCCGGTGTCGCCCGGTCCGGCGGCATGACCCGGCGGCTGCACACCCTATGGCCGTTGGACCTGGCCCGCACGCTGGCGATCCATCGGCGTGGGCGAGCCGACCCGGCCTATCGAATCCGGTCCGACGGGTCGATCTGGCGCGCCGTGCACACCCCCGACGGCGCCGGGACCATCGCGGTGAGCCGAGACGGGGACACGGTGTCGGCCCGCGCCTGGGGTCCGGGGGCGCAGTGGTTGTTGGAGTCGATGCCCGCATTGATCGGCGCGCATGACGACCCCGGGGGACTCGTCCCGCGCGACCGGATCGTCGCATCGCTGGTCGCGCGCGCGACGGGTGTGCGGATCGGCCGCAGTGACCGGGTGTGGGAGGCGCTGGCGCCGGCGGTCCTCGAGCAGAAGGTGCTCGGCGCCGAGGCGTGGCGGGCGTGGCGCCATCTGCTGATGAGATTCGGTGAGGTCGCCCCGGGCGCCCCTGACATGCGGGTGCCACCCGAGCAGCGTAGGTGGCGTGAGATCCCCAGCTGGGAGTGGCATCGCAGCGGCGCCGAACCTGTTCGGATGCGCACGATCTGGGGTGCCACCGCGATGAATGTCGAGAAGCATCACGACCATCTGACGCTGTTGCGCGGGGTGGGCCCGTGGACCGAGGCCGAGACGCGCGCCCGCGCCGTCGGCGACGTCGACGCGGTGCCGGTGGGCGACTACCACATCCCCTCGATGGTGGGTACCACGCTCATCGGTGAGCCCGTCGACGACGACGGGATGCTCGAACTACTCGAACCGTATGCGGGACAGCGGTATCGGGTGATCAGGCTGATCATCCTCGGGGGTGCGCGGTCGCCGCGGCGCGGACCCCGACTGGCGATGCGCGACTACCGGTCGTTCTGAGCAGTTCGCCGGAACCGGGTCATGTCGGCCCGCGCGCGCGTGATCGCGCGGTAGGGTGAGCGGTGTACTGGTGCCGGGATGAACGGTGAGTGTCGTGCGAATTGGTGTCGCGCTGGCGCTGACCCTGCTCGCCTGGGTCGGCGTGCTGGTGACTGTTCCGTCGATGTGGTTGTCCCGCAACGTCGTCGACGAGTCCGGCTATGTCTCACTCGCCCGTTCGGCGGGTGCCGATGACCACGTCCGCGCAGCGATGACCGGAGATCTCACCGGGATCACGCTCGGGTTGGCCGCTCGTCAGAACGTCTCGGTGCCCGCACCACTGGTCCGACAGGCGGTGGCCGTATACACCCGAAGTGACCGATTCCCCGATGATTTCGCGGCGGCCAACCGCGCCGGCCACAGGTGGCTGTTCACCGACAAGGTCTCTGGTCGTGAGGTCGACGGGGAGTGGGTGATCGATGTCGCGCCGATGCTGCGCAGCCTCGACCTGCGGCTGATCCCGATCGCGGTACCCGACACGGTGCAGATCCGGATCGGCGACGAGTACCGCGCGGTGAGTCCCGGCTATCTGCACGAGCGGGGACAGTGGGTGACGCGGATCAGCTGGATCGCGCTGGCGGTCAGCATCGTCGCGGGGATCGGTGTGGTGGTGCTGGTGCGGGCGAGGCTGCTGGCGCTCGCAGCACTGGGGTGTGCGGTGCTGCTCGACGCGGGGATCCTCTGGGTGGCCGCCCGGGCGGGCAAGAACATCGCGACCGATCACGTCGACAACGGTCTGCCTGGCGTGCAGGCGACGGTGAGGGCGGCGATCGAGGTGATCTACCAGTCGGTGATGACCTCGGTGGCGATCACCGCGATCGTGGGAGCGGTGATCGCTCTCGCCTGCGGTGGCGCCCATCTCTACTCCTCACGCGACTCGTCGTGACGACACGCGGCCGGAGCCGGGTGAGCTGATGACGGCAGTGAGGCGATGACGGCAGTGAGGTGATGAGAGCGGCGAGATGGCCGCGAGGTCAGTCGTCGGTGTACTTGTCGCGCACGATCATCAGCGGACACTGCGCCGAGTAGAGCAGTGACTGGCTGGTGGACCCCAGCAGCATCCCGGTGAAACCGCCGCGGCCGCGGCTGCCGACCACCAGCAGGTCGCAGTCGCCCGAGGCCTTGCCCAGTGCGGACTCAGGGGAATCCTCCACCAGCCGAGAGGTGACCCGGGGCGCGGCGATCGTGGTGGAGATCAGTGAGGCCACGATGTCGTCGAGGCGGCTCTGCACAGCCTGTCGCGCCTGCGCGTACCGCTCGTCGGCCGAATCGAGCCCGCGAGCATCCCAGGCGTAGACGATGTCGAGGGTGGCCTCCCGTGACGCGGCCTCATCGGCGGCGATCTCGAGTGCCTTCAACGACAGCGGGGAGCCGTCCACGCCGACCGTCACCAGACCCACTCGCGGACGGGACACATGTTCGCGGATCACCACCACGGGGCAGCGGGCATGTGTGGCAACGGCACTGGTCACCGAGCCGAGCAGCCCCGATGCGAGGCGTCCGGAACTCGGCGCACCGACCACGAGCAGTGATGCGCGATCCGACGCGCTCAGCAGGGCACTGCGCGCCCCGCCCTCGACCAGCCGGGTGCGCACCTCGATGTCGGCGCTGTCGGTCTCGCGGACCACCGAATCGGCCTGGTCGAGAATGTGTTCGCAGTATTCGCGTCCGGCGTCGTAGTAGACCTCGGGGACGGCGTAGGCGGCCAGTGCCGGTGCAACGGGTTCGGCGGCGGCGACGAGAACCAGTGGCACGTCGTGGAGCTGTGCGTTGTGGGCGGCCCACCGCACTGCCTCGGTGGAGGCCGAAGTCCCGTCGACTCCGACGGCAATGGGCTTGGAGTACTTCATGACTTGATTGTGCGCCGCAAACCGCCCGTGGACAGTGGGCCATTGGTCCTCATCTGTCGGGCTGGATCCGCAGCGTGTCGATCGTGGTTGCCAGACCGTCGTATTGGGTCACCAGCAGGACGAATGAGACCAGCTCGGCGGGATCGAGATGGCGTGCCAGCGCCGACCAGGCGACATCGCTGACATCGCGGTCGGCGACCATCTCGTCGACCGCACGCAGGATCGCTCGCTCTCGGTCACCCCAGCCGGCCTCGGGTCCCTCCTCGATGCGCAGCCGCTGGGCATCGTCGATGCCGGCTCGCTTGCTGATCCTGCTGTGATGGCCGTATTCGTAGGCGTTGCGGCGCAGGTGCGCCACGCGCAGGATGACCATCTCACTGTCGCGGCGGCTGAGTTTCCCGAAGGGCATCAGTCGTGAGGAGTAGTAGAGCCAGGCGCGGAACAGCCCGCGTGAACGGCCCAGCGTCGAGAACAGATGCATGTCGCGGGCGCCGATCACCCGTGCCGCGACCGCCGCGATCGCGGCGTTGATCGGTCCGAGTGAGCGCAGGGTCCCGGGTTCGACACGTGCTGGCATGGCCACACGGTAACCGAGTGCGGTGGTGCCGGGCGCCAGAATGCGGGCCGCATGAGACGGCCGGATCGTCGGAGTCGTTCACGTGCCGCAGGTCGACGGCGCGGGGAGCCCCTGTAACCGATCGTCGATCCAGCTGATCGCACCGGGGAAGCCCAACACCGAGGTGGTGAAGTGCTCGCCGAACATCGCCCGGTAATCCACCCGCACACCCAGCGCGCACTGCGCGCGGGCGAGGTCGAGCGCGCCGACCGCAGGGATCCACCACTCCTGCTGTCCCTGATAGATGTAGAGCGGGGTGCCCGAGCGTCCGCTGGTGAGGTCGGCGAGGGCGAAGATCTGCTGCGCCTGCACACTGTGGAAGGGGTCGGGCACACGTGACATCATCTGCATCGGAAGGAAACTCGCCCCCATCGCGGTCAGCGGAGTCGAGCACAGGTTCTTGATCGGTGAGGTGGCCAGCCACCGCGCGAGGTTGTTCATCATCGGCGGCAGTCCGGGATTCTCGCGTGCGATACCCAACGTCGCGGCATGCAGCAGACCCGTGCCCAGATTCGCATTCATCGAGCCCACCAGCATGCGGAAGTCAGCGGGCACGCCGCCGATCGCGGCGCCGACCAGACGTGAACGCAATTCGGGCGCATAGGAATCCACGGCATCGGCGGCGGCCCGGGTGGCGATGGCGCCGCCGGAGTAGCCGGTCATCGCCACGCGCGACCCGGCGAGTTCGGCCGGGTCGAATGCCGTTGCCGCTCTGATCGCGTCGAGGATGATGTGCCCGGCGATCTGCGGTGCGGCGTAGGCCATCCGCGGGCCCTCGTGATCGGGGATGATCACCGCATATCCGCGCAGCGCGGCGAGCTGGGTGGTGGGCGGTAGGAACTCGGTGTTCAGGTCGTCGAAGGAAAAGCCTCGGGCCAGGCGGTATCCCGGCGTGCAGGTGGTGCCGAGGGAATCGATGGCCAGATTGTTGACCACCACGGGCCGACGGCCCTGCGAGGGCAGAGCCGTACGCGGCATGACCACGGTGGCCGTCGCGATGGTCGGGTGGCCGGTGGAATCGGTGGAGCGGAACTTGAGCTGGCGCACCCATCGGACGGGTGCGAGGACGATCGACGAGGCCGTGGCCGTCACATCCCGGTGCGCGATCAGCGCACCGGGCGCCAGTCGCGCGAGATCGCGCGGCGAGTCGTCGAAGAACGGGTCACCGGTCGGGCTGGGGAACAGTGATGCCGTGGCCGGCGGAGGCGGTATGACCGAGTCGATCAGCTCTGGCACTGCCGACGGAATCGGTTGGTACTGAGGGGGTTCGGCATGTAGTGGTTCGGCGGTGGCCGGTGGCGGAAGTATCGTGGGCGCGGCGAACGCCGTGGTGAGGGCTGTGGTGGCCAGGATGATCGACGCCAGCATCGCCGCCGTACCCGGTCGGACTCCGGTACCCGGTCGGACTCCGGTACCCAGTCGGACTTCGGTACCCGGTCGGACTCTGGTACCACGTTGGGCTCTGGTGATCAGTCGCCATCGACGCATGGACGCACCTCGTTGTGCGGTGGACGCGGCGCGGCGACTCTCGAGTGACCAGACCCGACCCGTCTCGTCCGTGGTTGTCGCTTCCGCACCGACCGTAACACCGATGCGGTGACCTGCATCACGCATTCGCCGGTGTGGATTGGCCGATGCGGATTACAGGTGTGTCGCGGTGCCCGATCGGCCTCAGTTCTGAGTCAGATAGGGCGAGATGGTGCTGCGGTGCTCGTCGACGTCGAGTGCGGCGCCCAGCGGGGGGAACGCGCGTTGTGGGCAGTTCTGCCGTTCGCACACACGGCAACCCGCGCCGATGGGCACCACATGCGCCTGCGGTCCGATCTCGAGACCGTCGGAGTAGACGAGGCGTCCGGCATGGCGCAGCTCGCAGCCCAGACCCAGCGCGAATGTCTTACCGGGCTGTCCGTATCGTGCGGCACGGGTCTCCACCGTGCGCGCCACCCACAGGTAGGCGCGACCGTCGGGCATCTGGGCGATCTGGGTCGATATCTTGCCCGGCGATCCGAACGTCTCGTACACATTCCACAGCGGACAGGTGCCGCCACTGGAGGAGAAGTGGAATCCGGTGGCCGACTGACGCTTCGACATGTTCCCAGCGCGGTCGATGCGCACGAAGGTGAACGGGACACCGCGCAGATTCGGGCGCTGCAACGTCGACAGGCGGTGGCAGATCGTCTCGTAGGACACCGAGTAGAAGGCCGACAGCCGCTCGATGTCGTAGCGGAAATCCTCTGCCGCCCCGTGGAATTGCGAGTAGGGCAGAACTGCTGCGGCCGCGTAGTAGTTCGCCAGGCCGTGGCGGGCGAGGGTGCGGGCCTCGTCGCTGGTGAAATTGCCCTCGTCGACGAGTCCGTCGATGAGGTCGCCACATTCGAGATAAGACAATTCGGCCGCCAGTCGGAACACCCGCTGTCCGGAGGACAGATGCCGGGAGATCTCCAGCCGTCGGGTCTGCGGGTCGAATTGATGCAGCACGGTGTCACCCATGTCGACGCGGCGCACCACCGTGATGCCGTGGACCGTCTCGAGTCGGTTCTGGATCTCAGCGCGGATGTCGGCATTGTGCATACGCATGCGCGTAGTGAGATCTTCTGCGGCCGTGTCGAGTTCGTGGATGTAGTTCTGGCGTTGGTAGAAGAAGTCGCGGACCTCCTCATGCGGAGCGGTGATCGACCCGCGCATGCTGCCGTCGGTGCGACCGTCGGTGGCGGCGGCGAGCTGGTCGGCGGCGATCCGGTAGCGCTGATGGAGGTTGACCATTGCACGCGCCAGTGCCGGGTGGGTGTCGACGAGTTCGCCGATCTCGCGGCTGTCGATCCCGGTGGCCACGTCGTCGTCCATGAGCACCTCGCGCACCTCGGCGATCAGTCGCGCGTTCTCCTGGCTGGAGAAGAAGTCGGCGTCGACCCCGAACACCTCGGACACCCGCAGCAGGACCGGCACGGTCAGCGGCCGCGAATCGCGCTCGATCTGGTTGAGATAGGACGGCGAGATCTCGAGTGTCTGGGCAAGTGCCACCTGCGACATACCGCGCTCGGTCCGCAGCTGCCGCAGACGGGCTCCCGCATAGGTCTTCGCCATCAGTGCAGCCTCCGCTTCATGTGATTGCAGTCACAAAATCGCGCCATTGGGGTGTGGAAGTCGACATCTGTACCGCGTGTGTGGCGCCACGGTCGCGCCGGTCGCCCGTCAGAACTTGCAGTACGGACGTACTTTTTGGGCGTCAGGCGGTCCGGGTTCACACATCCGATCTTCGCAAGATTTGCAAAATGGCGCAAAAAGATGGCTCGGATTTACACCTGAGGGCGGGTGGACCTGCGGGTTTGGTGTGTGGCACCCTGTGTGCAGGCAATGCCTGAGGAGACTGTCGCCTTGCGAAAAGTGCGACAGCCGGGGACGTGAGAACCAACGAAAGAGAAGTGGCGAACATGAGCACGGTCGGACAGCCGAGGACCCCTGCTGAGATCCAGAAGGATTGGGACACCAATCCGCGCTGGAAAAACGTCAAGCGTGACTACACCGCTGAGCAGGTGGCCGAGCTCCAGGGCTCCGTCATCGAGGAGTACACCCTCGCCCGTCGCGGCGCAGAGCTCCTGTGGGAGGGCGTCAACAGCGACAACTACATCAACGCACTCGGTGCGCTGACCGGCAACCAGGCCGTGCAGCAGGTGCGCGCCGGACTCAAGGCCATCTACCTGTCGGGCTGGCAGGTCGCCGGCGACGCCAACCTCTCGGGCAACACCTACCCCGACCAGTCGCTGTACCCGGCCAACTCGGTTCCGGCCGTGGTGCGTCGCATCAACAACGCCATGATGCGCGCCGACGAGATCGCCCGCGTCGAGGGTGACAAGTCGGTCGACAACTGGGTCGTGCCGATCGTGGCCGACGGTGAGGCCGGCTTCGGCGGCGCCCTCAACGTCTACGAGCTGCAGAAGTCGATGATCCAGGCCGGCGCCGCCGGTACCCACTGGGAGGATCAGCTGGCCTCGGAGAAGAAGTGCGGCCACCTCGGTGGCAAGGTGCTCATCCCCACCCAGCAGCACATCCGCACCCTGACCTCGGCCCGTCTGGCCGCCGACGTCGCCAACACCCCGACCGTGGTCGTGGCCCGTACCGACGCCGAGGCCGCCACCCTGATCACCTCCGATGTCGATGAGCGCGACAAGCCGTTCATCACCGGTGAGCGCACCGCCGAGGGCTTCTACAACGTGCAGAAGGGCATCGAGCCCTGCATCGCGCGCGCCAAGGCCTACGCACCGTACGCCGACCTGATCTGGATGGAGACCGGCAAGCCCGATCTCGAGCTGGCCCGTCAGTTCGCCGAGGCAGTCAAGGCCGAGTACCCCGACCAGCTGCTGGCCTACAACTGCTCGCCGTCGTTTAACTGGAAGCAGCACCTCGACGACGCGACCATCGCGAAGTTCCAGAACGAGCTCGGCGCGATGGGCTTCAAGTTCCAGTTCATCACGCTGGCCGGCTTCCACGCCCTCAACTACTCGATGTTCGACCTGGCTTACGGCTACGCCCGCGAGCAGATGGCCGCTTACGTCGACCTGCAGGAGCGCGAGTTCGCTGCCGAGGCACGCGGATACACCGCCACCAAGCACCAGCGTGAGGTCGGTGCGGGCTACTTCGACCGCATCGCCACCACCGTTGACCCCAACAGCTCCACCACGGCGCTCAAGGGCTCGACCGAAGAGGGCCAGTTCCACTGAGCCCCGTTGTGTGACAGCGCCGCTCGTCTGATCACGATCGTGCGCTGATCACCGCCGGAAACGAACGAAAAGCCGGGATGGGCATGGATATTCATTCAGTCTCATCCTGGCTTTTCGCTTTTCCCAACAGATTTCCCACTAGACTTCTGGGCGCGACACCGGTCGACCCGCCTCGCGATATCTCGACCGATGTGCGCGATGACTCGACTTATGTCGATGTGCCCCACACCTTCCCGCGGCTCACATGAGCCGCGACCAATCATCACCAGTTCGAGGAGCTTGAGAAATGGCGAGCGAGAAAATCACGAGGGTCGGGGTCATCGGCGCCGGCCAGATGGGGGCGGGCATCGCCGAGGTCTGCGCCCGTGCGCACACCGATGTGCTTGTCTACGAAGCGACCCGTGAGCTCGCTGCCGCCGGACGGGCACGCATCCTGCGGTCGCTCGATCGCGGTGTCAGCAGCGGCAAGCTCACCGAGCGTGAACGCGAACAGGCCTCGTGGCGACTGCGTTTCACCTCCGATCTGGGTGACTTCGCCGATCGCCAACTGGTGTGCGAGGCGATCGTCGAGGACGAAGAGGTCAAGACCGAGATCTTCCGCGCCCTCGACAAGGTGATCACCGACCCGAACGCGGTGCTCTCGTCGAACACCTCCTCCATCCCGATCATGAAGCTGGGCATGGCGACCGAACACGCCGAGCGTGTGGTGGGCATGCACTTCTTCAACCCGGTGCCCGTGCTGCCGCTGGTGGAGCTGGTCACCACGCTGATGACCTCGCCCGAGGTGGCCGAGCGTGCCGAGAACTTCGCCCACGATGTGCTCGGCAAGCAGGTGATCCGCTCGGCGGACCGCTCCGGCTTCATCGTCAACGCGCTGCTGGTGCCCTATCTGCTGTCGGGAATCCGCATGGTGGAGAGCGGATTCGCGACCGTCGAGGACATCGACAAGGGCATGGTGCTCGGTTGTGCGCACCCGATGGGTCCGCTCAAGCTCACCGACCTCGTCGGACTCGACACCGTCAAGGCGATCGCCGACAAGATGTACGAAGAGTTCAAGGAGCCGCTGTACTCGCCGCCGCCGCTGCTGCTGCGCATGGTGGAGGCCGGGCGTCTGGGCAAGAAGTCCGGACATGGCTTCTACCAGTACCCCGAGACCACGAAGTAGCCATCGCAGTTCATCTGGGCTGACAGCTCGTCTGGGCTGACGGCCTCGCCAGACAGGACAGGGTAGGGATGACGAACCCGGGATCGCGAACACAGGCAGGGCGAACACAGGCAGGGCGGGCGCTCGACGGCGAGATCGAGTACGGCTCATCGATTCTCGGCTATCCGCGAATCGGCGCACGACGTGAGCTCAAGCGCATGCTCGAGTCGTACTGGCACGGTGGGTCCACGCGCGAGCAGCTGGTCGCCGCCGGCCGTGAACTCGCCGACGAGACGTGGCGTGAGCTCGCGGCCACCGGCCTCGAGCAGGTGCCGGGTAACACGTTCTCCTTCTACGATCACGTGCTCGACAACGCGCTGCTCTTCGGTGCCCGGTCGTCGCGATTCGACGACGTGGCCGCCGATCTTCATCCGCTGGATCTGTACTTCGCGATGGCGCGCGGCCTGCCGGATCATCCGGCGTTGGAGCTGATGAAGTACTACGGCACCAACTATCACTACCGTCAGCCCGAGATCAACTCCGCGACACCGTTTTCGCTGCACGCCGAGGATCTGCTGGCCGAACACGCGCGCGCCAAGTCCGAGGGTATCGAGCTGCGTCCGGTGGTGCTCGGACCGATCTCACTGTTGCTGCTGTCGAAGGCCGAACCCGGTTCGCCCCAGGGGTTCTCGCCGATCGACCGGATCGACGAGCTGGTCGGGGTCTACCTCGAACTCCTCGACGCGCTGGCCAAGCAGGGCTGCAAATGCATCCAGCTCGACGAACCGGCATTCACCAGCGACCGCACCACCGAGGAACTGGCGCTGCTGGGTCGTGTCTACGACCAGCTCTCGGCTGCCTCTGTGCGTCCGCGACTGCTGGTGACCGGCCAGTACGGCGACCTCGGTGAGGCGCTGCCGGTGCTCGCGGCCACCCGCGTCGAGGCGATCGGACTCGACCTGGTGACCGAGCGCATCAGCGCCTCGTCGCTGGCGAAAGTGCCCGGCCTCAAACGCAAGCGTCTCTACGCCGGGGTCATCAACGGCCGCAACGTGTGGAAGGCCGACAAGGCCAAGACGTTGGACTACCTCCTCGAACTCAAGGAGGTGTGTCCCGACCTCGTGGTGTCGACCTCGACGAGTCTGATGCATGTGCCGATCGACCTGCTGATCGAGTACGACATCCCAGGCGACGTCGCCGACCGCCTGTCGTTCGCCAAGCAGAAGGTGCGCGAGGTCGTGACGTTGGCCAAGGCGGTCTACAACGGCGCTCCGGAGGAGTGGTACAAGCGTCCGCGGAAGATGGACTTCAAGCTCAAACACGATGTGCGACAGCGTGTTGCGGCCATCACCCCGCAGATGCGCGAGCGGGCGCCCTATGAGGAGCGCAAACCCGCACAGGATGCGGTGCTCAACCTGCCGCTGGTCCCGACCACCACCCTCGGGTCGTTCCCGCAGACCACCGAGATCCGTACCGCCCGTTACGAATACGGTCAGGGCCGACTGAGCTGGGATGAGTACGTCGAGGTGCTCAAGGCCGAGATCAAGCGGGTGATCGAGCTGCAGGAGGACATCGGCCTCGATGTACTCGTACACGGCGAGGCCGAGCGCAACGACATGGTGCAGTACTTCGCCGAGTTGATGGACGGTTTCGCGGCCACCCATTTCGGGTGGGTGCAGGTGTACGGGTCGCGGTGTGTGCGACCGCCGGTGCTCTACGGCGACGTCAAGCGCAAGGGCCCGATGACCGTCGAGTGGATCAGCTACGCGCAGTCGCTGACTGAGAAGCCGGTCAAGGGCATGCTCACCGGGCCGCTGACGATGCTCGGCAGATCCTTTGTGCGCCAAGATCAGCCGTTGTATGAGACGGCCGAGCAGATCGCACTGGCACTGCGCGACGAGGTGGCCGACCTCGAGAAGGCCGGCATCAAGATCATCCAGATCGACGAGCCGTCGATGCGTGAGCTACTGCCGCTGCGTGAGCGAGGTCGCGAGGGATACCTCGACTGGGCGGTCAACGCGTTCAAGCTGACCGCGGGCGGAGCCAAACCCGCGACGCAGATCCACACGCATATCGGCTATTCGAGTATCGCCCAGGTGGTCGACGCCTTCGACAAGCTCGACGCCGACGTGACCTCGATCGTGGCGACGCGCTCGATCGACTGGGTGCTGAGCCAGCTCGCCGAGCGCGGCACCGCGATCGCGCGCGGGGTGGGGCCCGGTGTCTACGAGAGCCGTAGCGCTCATATCCCCGAGATCGACGAGATCGACGACCGGATCCAGCGGGCCGCGAAGGTGATCGGCGCGGAGCGGTTGTGGGTGAACCCGGACTTCGGCCTCAAGACGCGGTACTACTGGCAGCTCGAGCCGTCGCTGCGCAACATGGTCGCCGCTGCCCGGCGTGAGCGGCGTCGGCTGGCGGCCGGTCAGGCGACGGTCGGCGCGAGCCGCTGACGGCTCGGTCGCTGGCCGCGCGGTGGGCGCGAGCCGCTACGGGCTGACCCGGCCGGCGCTGTCGGGCAGGTTGGGCAGTGTCGGCGGGTCGGGCAGTGGGTGGGGCATCGAGGCGAACACCTCCGGCGAGCCGCCTGCCGCCAGCACGCCGACGATTGAGCTCCAGACCATCATGGTCAGGTAGTCGACGAGCTGCTCCTTGGTCACCCGCCGTTCGACCATCCACCAGTGGGTGGCCAGCTCGATCGCGCCGACCAGCGCATACGACCACGTCTCCGAGCCAGAGGTGTCGAAGGTGCGCTCGAACAACCGGCTGTTCATCGCATGGGTGAGCATCTGGGCGACCAGCCGCTCGGAGTCTGCGACCGCACCGGTGGAGGCGTTCGACGACATCACGAAGTTGTAGATCGCCGGTTCCTCGGCGACGGTGTCCACGTACACCGACACCGTCGTGCGGGTGAGGGTGAACTCGTCGACCTCCTCGGTGAGGGCGTCGGCCAGACGCGGGGCCAGTGTGGTCTCGATGAACCGGGCCATCGCGGCGGTGGACAGGTCGTTCTTGTCGGTGAAATAGCGGTAGAGAACGGTCTTGGACACCCCGATATGCGAGGCGATGTCGTCCATCCCGGCATCGGCGCCCAACGCACGCACCGCGTCGAGGACGCCGTCGACGAGTTCTTCCCGGCGGGCGGCCTTGTGATGCTGCCAGCGCGCGCGCCGTCCGTCGGGGCGAGGTGCGGCGGCGTCGGAACCGGAGGTCGACTCGGGTGCCGAGCTCGACTGCCCCAACAGGTCGGGGAGGTGTTTGGTTGCGTTGGCGGCCACGGCCACCGCGGCGCGCGCGGCGGCGGCGGGATTGGGTCGCGTGGGCATGGGGCAACACTACGTGAGCGGCTGCCCGTACAGGCGTGTCCCGTGCAGATGACTGGCTCGATATGCGCCGCCGGGTAATAGTGAGGGGTGACCTCAGATCTCGCCCGGAACACCCCCACCGCCGACACCGGTGATTCATCTCTGCGCGGCGACGCCTCGCGTGGCGGCCGCTCTCATGACGGGGGCTCGCATCGCGGGGGCGGGCCGAGTCTGTTGAGCACCGGTGACGAACAACGTCGATCGGGCCTGCGCAGGATGAAGGTGGTGGCCACCAGCCTGCTGATCGTGGCCACGGTCATCTACTTCCTGATGCGCTGGCTCGAACATCGCGACGGCGCGAACGTCGCCGCATGGGTGGGGTATGTGCGCTCAGCCGCCGAGGCCGGCATGGTTGGCGCACTCGCCGATTGGTTCGCGGTGACCGCGCTGTTCAAGAAGCCGCTGGGTCTGCCGATACCACACACGGCCCTCATCCCCCGCAAGAAGGACCAGATCGGCGATCAGCTCGGTGAGTTCGTGGAGGAGAACTTCCTGACCCCGACCGTGATCGAGGGACGCGTCGAATCGTTGCGGCTGCCCCAACGCGTCTCGCACTGGATCGCCGACCCGGCCCACTCCGAGCAGATCTCCGCCGAGGCCGGTCGGCTGATCGGGCTGGTCGCCGAGATGCTCGACGACGAGGACGTGGAACGCTTCATCACCTCGACGGTGCGGTGGGTCGCCGAGCCGCAGTGGGGGCCGCCGGCCGGGCGCGTCCTCGAGCAGTTGATCGCCGAGAACCGGGTGGAGCCGGTGATCCAGCTGCTCTGCGACCGGGCATACGACTGGGCGGTGGGCAGTCAGGATGTGATCGATCGCGTGGTCGACCGGGACGGTCCGAGCTGGTCGCCAAAGTTCGTGAACCTGCTGGTCGGGGACAAGATCCACCGCGAACTGGTCGAGTTCGCGCGCAAAGTGCGTGACGACCCCGACCACGAGGTCCGCGGTGCGATGCGGGCGTTCGCCGCGAAGTTCGCCGACGACCTCCAGCACGACCCGGCGACCATCGAACGTCTGGAGCGCGTCAAGTCGGAGTTCATCGGGCGCGACGAGGTGACCGGTGCGGCCTCCACGGCGTGGAAGGCGGGTAAGGCCGTCATCGAAGAGCTCATCGCCGATCCGCACGGCACCTTGCGCGCGACGCTCGCCGATTCGGTGATCGAGGTGGGCAAGCGCATCGAGGGTGATCAGGCGTTGCAGGACAAGATGACCCAGTGGACCGTGCGCGCGGCCCGACATATCGCCGAGAACTACTCGCGCGAGATCATCTCGGTGATCACCGACACCGTCCGTAGCTGGGACGCCGAGGAGACCAGCCGCAAGATCGAGCTGCAGGTGGGCCGGGATCTGCAGTTCATCCGCATCAACGGAACCGTGGTCGGTGCACTCGCAGGCCTGGTGATCTACACGATCTCGGTGCTGCTGTTCCACTGAGCCGGTGCTGCAGTCGCAGTGAGCCGGTGGTGCAGTTCCAGTGAGTTGGCTCACAATGAGCAACTGCTGTTAGCAGAGTGCTTGCACGAGCAAGCAGATGCGGTCACAATGGGTGATGTCAGGCCGATGAGTCAGACGGCATGACAGGAAGTGACCGACTATGCCGAACATCCCACGCGACCTCGAGCCCACCGGGGACCCCGACAGCGCAGGCGTGATCGGCGGCGGTGAGACGACCCCGCACGGCGGCGGGACCGACAAGGACTCCGGCGTCGACGATCAGCTCTCGAACGATGATCAGCTCTCGAACACCGTGGCGGCCAGGGCATCCGCGGCTGCCGCGTCGAGTATGGCGGCCGCATCGAGTATGGCGGGCGCCGCGCACGACATCGGTGCCTTCATCCGTTCGCAGCGCATGTCTGCCGAGGTGTCCTTGCGGCAGCTCGCCGAGCGGGCGGGTGTCAGCAATCCGTACCTCAGCCAGATCGAACGCGGACTGCGCAAACCGTCGGCCGAGGTACTCGGCCAGATCGCCAAAGGTCTGCGCATGTCCGCCGAGGTGCTCTACGTGCAGGCCGGAATCCTCGAGGAGCACGCGGCCAGCCCGGTTCGCGACGCTCTCCTGGCCGACAAGCACCTCACCGAGCGACAGCGGCAGATGCTGCTGGAGATCTACGAGTCGTTCCGCACGTCCAACCGCAGCGGGGAGACGACCCACCCGATCGACCCGACCCAACCGACAGGCCCGACCCAACCGACAGGGGAACAGAAATGACGAACACCGACCGTATTGCCAATCCGATCTACGCCGCCGTCGGCGCCGGTGATCTCGCGCTGAGCCAGGTCGCCGGGGTTCTCTCGACGCTGCGCACCCGCACCGAGAGTGCCACCGAGGCCGCATCGGCTCGACTGGGTGAGACCAAGTCGCGCATCGAGTCGCTGCCCGAGGAGGTGCCGGCCGGTATCGAGGAACTGCGCACCAAACTCAGCCCCGAGGAGATGAAGAAGGTCGCCGACGCATACCTGCAGGTGGCCACCAGCATCTACAACGCACTCGCCGAGCGTGGCGAGGACGCTCTCGAGCGGTTCCGTGCGCAGCCGGCGTTCCAGGAGCAGCTCAGCCGCGCCGAGAAGGCCTACAACGACGTGGTCGACCTGACCGAGGACACCCTCGGCACCGTGTCGTCGCAGACCCGTGCGGTGGGGGAGCGTGCCGCCAAGCTCGCCACCCGCGCCGCCGCACGTAGCGAGGAGATCAGCAATGACCTCCTCGAGGCCGGAGCCGACGCCGAGGAGAAGGCCAACGAGGCCGCCTCGAAGATCGCCGGTGCCGCCGGCGCTGTCGAGGGCAAGGCCCGCACCGCCAAGGACTCCCCGGCCAAGAAGATGGCGGCGGCGCATACGACCACCACCAACGGCACCGCGAAGACCACGCGGACCTCCACCACCAAGTCGACCCCGACCAAGTCGACCACCACCAAGAGCACCACGGCCAAGACGACACCGGCCAAGAGCGCCACCAAGAGCACCGGCGCCAAGGACACGACCTCCACCGAGGAGTGAGTGCTCGTCGACCGTGTCGGTGAGCTGGTCCGAGACCTGGTCCGAGACACTGCCGGTGAGAGCCAGTCCTAGAGCCAGTCCGAGAGACTGTCGCTGAGATACTGCCCGGTTCGGATCCCCCAGGGGACCCGGACCGGGCAGATCCGACAGTAATGTGATGGTCATGGGTGTCGTCTCGGTCCTGCACTACGGCCAAAGTCTGATTCTGCTGCTGCTCACCATCGTCGGAGGGGTGGCGGCTGTCGTCGCACTGGTCCACGCGATCAGCCAGCGGCCCGACGCATTCACCGCCGTCGACAAGCAGTCGAAGAAGTTCTGGGTGATCGTGCTGGCGCTGGCCGCGGTGTTCATCTGGATCTTCGGAGCGATCTCGCTGCTCGGGATCATCGGGATCGTGGCGGTGTTGGTGTACCTCGTGGACGTGCGCCCGCGTGTCGATTCCATCCAGGGCAGGCACTGGTTCCGCAAGAGCTGATCGGCGGCGTTCCCGCCGCGCTATCGGCGCGCAGATCACCGGCGTTGGGCGATGATGCCTGCTGGCTACACTGAGTCGGTGGCCGAGTACCGAATCAACGAACTGTCGGATGTCTCGGGTGTCAGCGTGCGCAACATTCGCGTCTACCAGGACCGCGGCCTGTTGCCGCCGCCGCGTATCAAGGGCAGGACGGGCTGGTACTCCGACGAACACCTGGTGCGACTGAACCTGATCGCCCGGATGCTCGACCGCGGCTACAACTTCGCCACGATCAGCGAACTCCTGCTGGCCGCCCACCACGGGTTGAAAGTGGAGTCGGTGCTGCACGACGCACCCAAGCCGAGCCGGTGGCGCAACTTCAAACGAGCGGCGACGATCACGGTCACCGAATTGCGGCGGACTCTCAACGCCAGTGACACCAGTATCGCGCTGGGGCAGCGACTCGGGTTGCTGGTCCGTGAGGGCAAGGACTATGCGATCGCCAACCCGGAGGTGCTCGAGGGCGCCGAGGCGCTGGTGAAGGGTGGCATCCCGCTTGAACTGCTGCTGGAGCGGTGGGAGCGGGTGCAGGGTGACCTCGAAGATGTGGCCCGCAGCTTCGTCTCCCTCATCACCGATCAGTACTTCGGCGAGGATGGGCGGCTGCTGGCCACCAGCGACGCAGAGGTCTCGAAGATCGCCGGGCTGATCCAGTCGGTCCGTCCGATGGCGCACGACATCGTGCTCACCACCTTCCGCAAGGCGCTCGACGATGCGATCTCCACGGCGCTCGCCGAGGCGTCGGAGATCTGGGGTGGTCAGGATGGCGAGGCGGCCGGTGGCAGCACAGCCGAGGCTGCTTTGAATGCCAGCCCGGATTCTTTGAATGCCAGCCCGGATTCGGATGCCGACCCGGATTCGGATGCCAGCCCGGATTCGAGTGCCGGCGCTGATTCCGATGCCGGCCCCGAGGTCGGTGAGAGCGACACATCCGGGCACGACAGCGACGCCGCCGCGCGCGCGGCTACAGGAGGCGGGCGATGAAAACACTGGGCAAGACGCTGATCGGGCTGGGTGTGGGCGTAGCGCTGGCGCCGGTGGTGACCGTCGTCGGTGCGCTCGCCAAGGAGGTGGCGCTCGCACCGCATCCGAGGCAGGCCCCGCATGAGCCGTTGCTCGACGAACCCACAGCCCCGGCAGAACTCATTCGTGTGGTCGCCGACGACGGCAGCCCGCTCAACGTGATGGCCTACGGCCCGGCCGACGGTGAGGTGATCGTGCTGTCGCACGGCTGGACCTGTCAGGGCTCGTACTGGTATCCGCAGATCAACGCTTTCGCCGACCGTTATCGCGTGGTGGTGTACGACCAGCGCGGCCACGGCCTCTCACCGGTCGGGTCCAGTGACCTCACCCAGGATCGCCTCGCCGCAGATCTCGCCGCCGTGCTCGAAGCCGTTGTCCCCGAGGGCAAACGCGCCCTCATCGGCGGTCACAGTATGGGCGGGATGAGCATCCTGTCGTGGGCTCGCAACTATCCCGAGGCTGTCGAGAAGTACGCGCGCGGTGTGCTGCTGGCCTCGACGGGCGCGATCAACATCCTGCACGAGCTGGCGATCGTGCCCACCGACCTGCCGTCGTTCGCACTCCCGTTGCGGCGTGCAGTGGCCTCGTCAGTGGCGTACACGCCTGTCCCCGTGCTGCATTCGCCGTTGTCGCGACGTCTCGGGCAGTATCTGGCGCTCGATGACCATGCGACCGCCGAAGCGGTGCGGTTCTGCGAGAAGATGATGTTCGACACCCCCACGCGCGTGCGCTCACGCTGGGCACGTCTGTTCGGCCGACTCGACGTGGTGGCCGGGCTGGACGCGCTCACGGTGCCGACCACGATCGTCGTCGGCGACCACGACCGGCTCACCCCGCGGCTGCACGCCGACATGATGGCCGAGCGGTTGCGCGCACATGACGTGCTCGCCGAATACGAGGTGCTCACCGACACCGGCCACATGAGCACCGTGGAGTCCGCGCATGCGGTCAACGAGTCGATTGCGCGACTGCTCGCGATCACCGAAGACGCGGCGGTAGTGGGCGCCGATTCACTCGGGGAAGCCGTCGAGCACCGCGCGTGAGCCGGACAGGCCGAGTCGGGTTGCCCCGGCGGCGATGAGTTCGGCGGCGAACTGCGCGGTGCGGATGCCGCCGCTGGCCTTCACGCCGATCCGCTCCGGCACCGCTGCGTGCATGATCTCGACCGCGCGGACGCTGGCCCCGCCGGCCGGGTGAAAACCGGTGGAGGTCTTCACCATCGACGCACCAGCTGCCACCACGCGCTCACACACCGCGGCCAGCAACTCATCGTTGCCGAGTTCGAGCAGTGCGGCCGATTCGACGATCACCTTGAGCACCACGTCCGGGCCGATGGCCTCGCGGACGGTGAGGATGTCGGTGAACACCTCGTCGAGTGCACCGGCGAGCGCCGCGCCCACGTCGATCACCACGTCGATCTCGTCGGCGCCGCTCTCGACCGCCAACCGCGCCTCGGCGCCCTTCACCAGCGAATGGTGTTTGCCCGAGGGGAAGCCCGCCACCGCGCAGGTTTTCACCGCGCCGCCGGTGGAGATGGGCAGCATCGACGGTGACAGGCACACCGCATAGACGCCGAGATCGATCGCCTCGGCGACTGTGGCCTGTGCGTCGGCGCGCGTCGCCTCCGGCTTGAGCAGGGTGTGATCCACGATCGCCGCGACGTCGGATCGGCGCAGTTCGGTAGGTGCTGAGGCAGGCATGGCATCGAGCTTGGCACACTGGACTGCTGTGACATCTGCCGACCATGCCGAACATTCCCCCGCCGAGCGTTCTCCAGCCGACGAACGCCGCCCGCAGTCGTCGACCGTCCCCACGCCCGTGGTTTCGGGTGAGGAACACCGCTATGTGCTGACGCTCGGTTGCCCGGACACGGTGGGCATCGTGGCTCGCATCTCGGGATTTCTGCAGGACGTGGGCGGGTGGATCACTGAGGCGGCGTATCACTCCGACCCGGACTCGGGGTGGTTCTTCACCCGACAGGCTGTTCGCGCGGATTCCGTCGCCGTCTCGCTGGACGAGTTGCGTGCTCGGTTCGCCGCCGAGGTGGCCGATTCCCTCGGTGAGGGCACCCAGTGGGCACTCACCGACTCGGCGGCGCCCAAACGAGTGGTGCTGCTGGTGAGCAAGGAGAGCCATTGCCTCGGCGACCTGCTCGCGCGCGCCTACCGCAAGGAGCTGCCCGCCGAGATCGTAGGAGTGGTGAGCAACCACCGTGACCTCGAGGACCTGACCGCCCGGTTCGGTGTTCCGTTCCGGCATGTGCCGTTTGAGCCGGGTGCCGACAAGGCGCCCTCGTTTGCGATGCTGCGGGAGGTGGTCGACGGTTTCGCACCTGATGTGGTGGTGCTGGCCCGGTTCATGCAGATCCTGCCTGACGAGCTCTGCCGGCACTGGGGTGAGCGGGTGATCAACATCCACCACAGCTTCCTGCCGTCGTTCATCGGGGCGCGGCCCTATCACCAGGCCTACAAGCGCGGGGTGAAGCTCATCGGCGCGACCTGTCATTACGTCACCGCCGATCTCGACGCGGGACCGATCATCGAGCAGGACGTGACGCGCATCGATCACGGCGACTCGGTGGCCGACATGGTGCGGCAGGGTCGCGACATCGAGACGCTGGTGCTCGCACGCGGGTTGCGCTGGCATCTGGAGGATCGAGTCCTCGTGTACGGCTCGAGGACCGTCGTCTTCAACTGAGCCGGTGCTGGCTGAAGGCCCTTCCACTATGGAGTTGTCAAAGAACAGGGGAGTCGTCAAGGTGCGCGGTTGTCTGCGGTTCTTGCTCAGGTGATCACGTCCGGTGATCGAACTCGGATGATCATGCTCAGGCGGCCAGGGTCATGGTGCGGCGGTGATAGGACGGCAGCAGCGTTCGACTGGGGTCCACGGTGGCGGGCGGCCGGAGCCAGGGGTGGCGATCGTGACCCATCACGATCTCCCAGCCGTCGTGATGTACCGCCGCGTGGCACGCCGGGCAGAGCAGGCAGCCACAATCGAGGTCGGTGACCCCGCCGTGCGACCAGTATTTGACGTGATGTGCGTGCGACCAGGCGGCGGGCGCACCGCACTTGACGCAGCCCTTGTCGCGAATTTCGATGGCACGCTTGAGTTTTGGCGGAAATATGCGCTCAGTCCGGCCCATCGCCAGTGGCACCCCGTTGTCGTCGGCGACGATCGCTTCCACGCGCGCATCACAGGCGAGGACTTCTGCGGTGAGAGTGGGGACGATGCCCATCCACCCGATTCGCGGCAGGTTCGGCTGTGCGGCGGGCACGATCACCGATACCTGTGCCTTGGCGATGGTGCTGCCGGTCATCGAGGCCAGTTGCACCAGCGCGTCGACTCGGCGCTGTGCCGCAGAGCGCGCATCCGATGAACCGTCGGGTTCGGGCCGGGGTGCGGAAAGCGCTTCGATCGCGGTGGTGATGACGGCCGCGCTGGTTGCGTCGATGTCCGCGACGAGAGCGACGCGACCTTCCGGTGTCGTGCTCATCGTCAGCTCGTTGGCGCCTCGATCGGTTGCTGGGTCGACACCGGTGGGGGAATCGGCCGCGAGCTGATTCGCGATACCTCGGGCGGTGTCGGCGATCTGGGCGGGGCTAGCACATGAGCGGGCCTGGGCAAGGAGCTTGGCCTCGCAGTCCTCACGCGCAGTGTCGTCGAGGCCGCCGGATCGCCGCTCGATCACCGCGATGCCAGCCGTGATCGCATCGGTGACCTCGGCACCGAAACGCCCGTGCGTGAGGTCGCCTGCAGTGGGTCCGAGCGCCGTCACGCGCGTCGACAGCCGCGAGATCCGCGCAGCGACCGCCGGTACCAGCCCCGCAGCGACCAGTAGTTCGGTGAGTCGTCTGCCGTGCCTGCGGGCCAGACCACACTGGTCCATCGTTGCGGCCAGTTCGACCAGTCGCGCATCGGTCAGGTTGCGGATGCGCGCCCACGACTGGGCGTCGGCGAACAGTGCGGCATCGGAATCGGGTTGTGCGGCAACGGTGTCGGCGATGAGATCGGCCAACTCGCTCGGGGTCATGATTCAAGACTACTCAAACACACGTTCTATTGAAGGGGCTGCCAGAGAAATCATTCACGTGAATGACAGAGCGCAGTTCTCCCGGCCATGGCAGCCCCAGCTGTTGGCCTGACCAGCGCGTGTTGGACGCCGTCGCGTCAGTGGGGCGAGATCGACGCCACGGACCCGATGCGTGAGGACGGGTAGATGATGAAGCGAACTCTGCCGTGGTTCCCTCGGAGTCGATGGAGAAAACGCTCCACGGCTGCAGCGGTTGCACGAACGATCGCATCGTCGTCGACAAACTGTCGTACCGCTTCAGTGATCCGAAACCCGGTGATGTCGTGGTGTTCGCGGCGCCGACGTCGAGCTGGGATGACGACTGGACGTCGAAGCGCTCCTCGAATGCCTTCGTCCACGCGATACAGGACGGTCTGTCGTGGTTCGGTTTCGCCCCACCAGACGAAAACGACCTGGTCAAGCGCGTCATCACCGTAGGCGGCCAGACCGTGGAATGCCGCGCCGCGCAACACGTCGGGGTCACGGTCGACGGAACGCCCCTGCGTGAGCGCTGCATCGATGCCCGACTACAGCAGCGAAACGGCTTCTTTCAAAACACTTCGTACTGCCGCCCGACGAACGTCTGTAGACCCCAGCTGAGCGCGAGCACGACCACGACGAGCACCACGATCTCGACGATCCACGAGTGGCGGCCGCGACGACGGAGATCGCTCGACTGCGCCCCGACTCATCGGAAGCAGTCGACCGCCCCCCGACCCGGCCTCACACCCCGCACGAGTAGCTGTTGGTCTGACCGCTGGTGGGGCCGAGGGTCTCCTTGTTGAACAGCACGTCTTGGCCGTGCACGGCGAAATCGACACCGTCGGATTTCACGGCGAGCTTGTCGAAGTGGAGTTTGTCGAAGACCGGCGGGAACATCGACGAGGAGAGCGTGTCGACGATCGACTGGGCGACGTCGGTGGGCAGTCCGAACACCAGCGCGCTGGCGCGGTCCACCTTGAACGACAGCTTGCCGTCGGTGATGGTGGGGGTCACCGTCGCCTCGACCGGGATGCTCACCAGCATCGTCACGCTGGCGTTGACAGTGACGGTGCCGGCACTGGGGTCGCCGACGATCTTGTCGATCTGGACCGGCGAGGCCGACTGGTCGGTCTGGCCCGACTGCCCGCTCTGGTCGGTGCCACCTGCGGTGGCGCCGCTGCCCGACCCCTGGTTGCTGAGATCGACCACGCGGGAGAACGGCAGGCTGCCGCTCGCGGTCAGCGACCCGGCGCTGAAGCCGTCGTCCTTGGACGACACGTCGTTGGCGCGACCGTGCAGCGACATGTGGGGGCTCCCGTCGGAGTTCCCGTCGTCGTTGGTGTCGACCTGGAAGTACGGGGTGTTGCCCGAGGCCCACTGCCACAGCATGGGCGTCTTCGACAGTGACACCGACGTGGAGGTGCCGGTGACCTCGCCGAATGCCTTCTCCGAACACGCCGTGATGCGGTGGCGCAGGTAGAGCTCACTGCCGACGCCGGCGATCACTACCACGAGCACCAGGACCAGCGCACTGATCCCGACGATCATCCCGCGATTGCGCTTGGGTGGCTGTGGACCGGGCGCACCCGCCGGGGGTTGTTGCCGCGGCGGCGGACCGGCCTGCGGGCTGCTCGAGCGGCCATCGGCGGGGTACCAGCCGTCGGGCAGCGGCCTGGTGGGCTGATTTCCGTGAGGTTCGTTCATCACGCCCGATTGTGCCCTCTCTGTCGGTGCCGATCGTGAGACTTCCCTGAGAACCGGGTGAGGGTCACGGCGTCAGAATCGACGGTTCGCGAGCACCGCGACACTCTTGCGAGCGGCGTCCACGGCCGCGAAGTCCAGGTCGAACACCGCCGACTCCGGCGCAGTGCCCAGCTCACCGTGTACGACGCCCAGCGGGTCGACCAGCAGCGAGTGACCGATGCCGGTGGGCGCACCCGATTCGCGCGCAGCCGGGTCGATGGGCAGCGCCTGGCCGACGGCGGCCACATAGCTGGTGGAGTCGAGCCCACGCGCGGCGGCCAGCAGACGCCATTGCGCGAGCTTGCCCGGCCCGGCACCCCATGAGGCCGGTACCACGATCAGTGACGCACCCTGGGACGCCAGCGTCTGGAACAACCCCGGGAAACGGATGTCGTAGCAGGTGGCCAACCCGACCGTCACGTCGCCGACCTGCATGGTCACCGGCTCGGTGCCGGCCTCCACGGTTCGCGACTCCTCGAAACCGAATGCGTCGTAGAGGTGGACCTTGTCGTAGCTGGTCACCGAACCGTTGGGCGCGGCCGCGATGAGCGTGTTGCGCACGCGCGAGCGGTCGTCGCGCGGCTCACCCGGGGTGAACATCCCCGCCACGATCGTCATCCCGGCGTCGCGGGCCAGGTCGGCGATCGCCGACCCCCACGGACCGTCGACCGGCTCGGCGACCGGACTCAGGGGTACACCGAATCGGCACATCGTCGCCTCCGGGAACACCACCAGGTCGGCGTCGCGTTCGGCGGCGCGGCCCACGTACTCGGCGACGGTGGCCAGGTTCTCGGACTTGTCGGCAGACGAGGAGATCTGTGCCAGGGCGATTCGCATGCCGTTCAGCCTAGAGGGGCCACGGTGTCCCAGCCGACGGTGAGAATGTTGTCACGCGTCGGTGTGCGGCTCACCTCACAGTCGACGCCCATGTCGCGCAGGATCTGCGTCGCCCGACGCCAGCGCTGCCGCGGGCCGAACGGGGCCAGCGGGGCGGCCAGCTCCCACGCACGGTCGGCCGCGGTCAGCAGATCGTGGATCGGCTCGCCGGGTACGTTGCGGTGGATCAGCGCCTTGGGCAGCCGCTCGGCCAGTGTCGACGGGCGGTCGGTGTGTTCGGGCGACCAGGCCAGCGTCAACGTGCGCGGACGGTCTTCGTCGAGCAGCACCCACGAGCAACGCCGACCGATCTCGTCGCAGGTGCCCTCCACGATGAGACCGCCGGGCGCCAGTGCCGACTGCATCTGCGACCACGCCGGCCCGACCTCGTCCTCGTCGTATTGGCGCAGCACGTTGAAGGCGCGCACCAGCGTCGGTCGCAACCCGGCGAGCTCGAAACCGCCGAGCGCGAAATGCACCCCCTCACGATCGTCCACCACGCGTTCGGGGTCGATCTCGAGTCCGGTGACGGGCAGATCGTCGACGATCCGACGCAGCCACCGGGCCATCTCCACCGTGGTGTCCGGGCGCGCGCCATAGCCCAGATCGACCACCAGGGGCGTCGGCGACTCCCGCAGCGCCTCGGCGATGTCGGGGTGATGGGTCATCCACCGGTCGACCCGGCGCAGGCGGTTGATGCCGGTCGTCCCGCGGGTGATGCGCCCCTCTGGTCGTGCCCGGCCTGCCCCTGATCGGCCCGGTCGTGACCGAGGTGCCGAGGGCACGCCCGGACGTGCGGCGGGGTCGTTCTGGTTCAGAGGTTCTCGTCGATCCATCCGGCGGTGAACTCCGCCTCGCTGCGGAACAGGTCCACGAGGTTGACCAGCATCAACTGTTCGAGTTTGCCGTTGATGAACGGCAGGAAGACCTTCACCTCGGTGGTGCGTCGGTTGGTCGACCCGGTCTCGGTGTCGAAGAGTTCCTGCCAGCCGTTGAGGCTGCCCGGACCGGCCGGGATCGAGGCCGTGTAGGTGCCCTCGGCGCGCCGGCCGTCCGTGGCGGGCTCGCCGCCCCCATCAGCACTGCTCCCGTCGGCACCACCCCCATCAGCGCCACCGGTGCCGGCGTCAGTCGTCCCGGCGGCCAGCGGTCCCAGGGACTCCTTGCGGGTGATGACCATGTCCTTCTTCATCACCGTCTGGGCGATCGCGGGCAGCTGTGTGCGCGGGATGGTCTGCAGCAGCGTCACCGACAGACCCTCGTCGCCGGAGATGAACTCGACGATCTCCGACTGCGGGGTGAGCTTGCGGAACTCCTTCATGCGGGCGTCCCACATGTCGCGGGAGGCCAGCGCGGAGTAGACCTTGTCAGCCGGATGGGTGTACCGGGCGGAGTAACTCAGCCGTCGTGCCATGGCTCAAGAGGCTACCCGGTCGGCGCTGATCCACCGGGCGAGCGACCGCATCGCGTCCCGCACGTCGACGCCGGAACGTCCTCCGGCGCTGTCAGCCCGCCAGTTCGGAGCGGTGCTCGGTGTACCACTCGTCGGTGACGCGCGCCTCGGAGTCGAACAGCTCGTCGAGGTTCTCCACGATCATCGCCTCGATCTTGGAGCCGAGGAACGGGATGCCCACCGAGGCCTTGCCGCTGAGCTCTTCGACGCTGCCCTCGCCGGAGTTGTGCACGGTTGCGGTGCCCTCCGCGGAGGCGGGCGCTCCCTGGACCGTCGCGGTGAACTCGCCGTCGAGGCTCCCGACCGCGTTACGCCAGCTGATGGTGCGCGTGATGAGCAGATCCCCCGGCCGGATCTTGGTGACCACCGAGGGCAGGTTGGCCTCGGGGATGGTGTGCACCAGCGTCACGTCCACGATCCCGTCGTCGATGTCGACCTCCTCGACGGAGGTGGGCGTGGGCATCCCGGCGGCAAGATCGGTCCAGTACGAGGAGGTGCGCAGGACGCGCCAGTAGTCGGCGATCGGCATCGAGTGGCTGATCGTACGGTGCAGAGTGCTCGGCATAATCGCCAACGCTACCGTTGCCGCCAGAGGTGAGTGCGCACGAGGATGCGCACTCGCGGGTGCGTGTGTGTGTCGGTGTCGGGTGTGACATCCCGGAGAGGGGTTCATCGGTGATGACTGCGGGCGGGTCACGAGAGTTGTCGTCGATGACGACACTGCGGCTCGGTGGTGCGGCACGCTCGGTGGAGGTCGCCGCGACTGACACCGAACTGGTCGACAAGGTGGTCGACCTCGCGCAGGTAGGGGATCCCTGGCTGCTGGTCGGCGGCGGCTCGAATCTCGTGGTCTCCGACGACGGATTCGACGGCACCGTGGTGCGCGTCGCCAACGCCTGGACCCGCTACGACAGCGAACACCACCCGCTGCACCGTGAGCACCGCCCGTATGTGACCGCCGGCTCCGGCACCGTCTGGGACGATCTGGTCGCCGAGACGGTCGAGCGGGGACTCGGCGGTCTGGAATGCCTGTCGGGGATCCCCGGGATGGCCGGGGCGACCCCGGTGCAGAACGTCGGCGCCTACGGGGTGGAGGTCGCCGACATGCTGCGCGGCGCCGAGGTGGTCGATCCGCTGCGTGCGGTGACCAGCTGGACCCGCCCGCACGATCTCGGGTTCGGTTACCGCACCAGCAGCCTGAAACGCTCGGGTGAGGGTGTGGTCGCGGCCGTGTCGTTCTGGCTGACCGACGACGGGCTCAGCGCGCCGATCACCTACCGCGAACTGGCCACCACCCTCGGTGTCGAACGGGGCGCCCGCGTGCCGGTGGCCGCCGCGCGCGCCGCGGTGCTGGCCCTGCGCCGGGCCAAGGGGATGGTTCTCGACGCCGCCGACCACGACACCTGGAGTGCCGGTTCGTTCTTCACCAATCCGGTGGTGACCGACGCCGGACTGTCGGAGGTGACCGCCCGGGTCGCGGCCGAACTCGGGGATCAGACCGTGGTGCCCACCTATCCGGCCGAGGGTGGGACCAAGCTGTCGGCGGGGTGGTTGATTGAGAACGCCGGATACGGCAAGGGTTATCCCGGTGCCGAGGCACCCGTGCGCCTGTCGACCAAACACACCCTGGCCCTGACCAATCGCGGTCACGGCACGACCGCCGAACTGCTCGACCTCGCCCGCGACGTCCGCGACGGGGTCGCACGCCGCTTCGGCGTGCAGCTGGTGCCCGAGCCGATCCTGGTCAACTGTGCGTTGTGAGCGTTCGCAGCGCTGTGCGCGTTGTGTGCAGCCGATCATCTGCCCGCGCATATCCGATCTCGGTATTCGGTGACGCCCGCGGAATCGGGTGAACGGGAAATCATTCGCAACGGGTAACCAATTCGCGATTCGGGCCGATAGGCAGTGGTGACCGATTCTGACCACGATGCCGACGTGCCCGGTGCCGACGTACCCGATGTCGACGTGCCTGATGCCGCGACCGAGGCGTGCATGACGAGCGTACGTCGCAATTCGGGCCGGCAGGTACGCTTGACCACCGTGATCGAAGATCGTAAAGGTGTACGTCACTTTCGTGAGGTACTGATGAGTCGCCGCCGCGTCCTGGGTGTGCTGGGCGCGGGAGCGGTGGCCGTCACCGCCGCCGCATGTGGAACGAAGTCGGAGTCTGCCTCGACCGCGTCGACGAGCAAGACACCCCCGCCGCCGGTCGCGCAGATCACCTACAGCCCGCAGCTGACGGCCGTCCCGTCGCCGACCGCGCCGATCTCGGCGAAGGTCTCCGAAGGCACCTTCAACACCGACGTGAAGCTCACCAATGCCCGTGGCACCGTGGTGAAGACCGAGCTGTCGGACGACCGCACGACCGTCACCGTGGCCGAGCCGCTGGGGTACGGCGTGCAGTACACGTGGTCGGGCACCGCGACCGGGACCGACCGCAAGACGGTCCCGCTGCAGGGGGCCTTCACCACCCTGGACCCGCAGTCGCAGGTCAATGTGGTGATCAACATCGCCGACGGCGCCTCGGTGGGTATCGCCGCCCCGTTGATCCTCAAATTCGACTCCGACATCACCGACAAGGCGGCGGTGGAGAAGGCGCTGAAGGTGACCACCACCCCGGCGACCGAGGGGGGCTGGGCCTGGCTGCCCGATGACAACGGTTCGCGGGCGCACTGGCGGCCCAAGGAGTACTGGGCACCGGGCACCACGGTGGCCATGGTCGGCAAACTCTACGGTCTCGACCACGGCGACGGTGCCTACGGTGCCTCCGACGTGACCAGCAACTTCACCATCGGTCGATCGCAGATCGTCAAGGCGGATGCCAACACCCACCAGATCGTGGTGGTGACCAACGGTTCGCCGAGTGCGACCTATCCCTGCAGCTATGGCGAGGGCGACGTGGACCGCAACGTCACGCGCACCGGCATCCATGTGGTGAGCGAGAAGCATCCCGACTTCTACATGAGCAACCCGGCCGCCGGGTATTTCAATGTGCACGAGCGCTGGGCGGTGCGTATCTCCAACAACGGCGAGTTCATCCACGCCAACCCCAATACCGTTGGGGTACAAGGGTCGTCGAATGTGACCAACGGATGCATCAATCTCTCCACCGATAACGCCGAGTCGTATTTCAACACCGCGATCTACGGAGATCCGGTGGAGGTGACCAACACTCGCATCGACCTCTCGGCCGCCGACGGCGACATCTACGACTGGACCATCGACTGGCCCACCTGGCAGAGCATGTCGGCTCTGGTCGGTGGTGACGACTCGTCGTCTCAGGACGCTCCGGCCACGCCGTCGGATGCGCCGAAGCTCTCGCCTGCACCTGCGGGTTAGCAGACGATCGAATGAGCGATGGTGTGGACTACCTGCCGATCGCCGATCACGGTGTGGTCGGTGATCTGCGTACCGCTGCGCTGGTCGGCGTGGACGGCCGGATCGACTGGTTCTGTTGTCCCCGTTTCGATTCCCCGAGTGTGTTCGGATCGTTGCTCGATGCGCAGGCCGGTGGCTGCTGGTCGCTGACCCAGCTCGACGGCGAGGTGACCCACCGGCAGTTCTACATCCCCGATTCCAACGTGCTGGTGACGCGGTATCAGAGTGAGGACGGCGTCGCCGAGGTCACCGATTTCATGCCGCTGGTGCGCAGCGCAGATCCCGATCACCGCACCCGTCTGGTGCGTCGGGTCACGTGTGTGCGCGGAAAGGTTCGTTTCCGCACCGAGATCCGGCCACGCTTCGACTACGGGCGCGGAACGCACCGACTGCGCTGGGAGTCTGACTCGGCGGCGCATTTCGTCACCGAGGACCTGTCGCTGCACCTGCGCGCGACTGTCGACCTCGTCGCCGACGGCAGCGACGTGGTCGCGGAATTCGATCTGACCGTGGGGGATTCGGCGACCTTCGTTCTCGCATCATCCGAGATCACCGAGACCCGATTCGATCACGACGCCTCCGACGAGGTGCAGAACGCGACGGTCCGGTTCTGGCAGAACTGGGTGTCGCGGAGCACCTATCACGGACGCTGGCGCGAGACCATCTACCGGTCTGCGCTGACGTTGAAACTCCTCACCCACGAACCCACCGGTGCGATCATCGCCGCGGTCACCATGGGCCTGCCCGAGGAGATCGGTGGTGAACGCAACTGGGACTACCGCTATGTGTGGATCCGCGACGCCGCGTTCTCCCTTTTCGCGCTGTTGCGCTTGGGTTTCCTCGACGAGGCAGAAGCGTTCATGGGATGGCTCACCGACCGGTTCGAGTCGACGGCCGGCTGCGACGCCGATCATCCGCCGCTGCGGCTGATGTACACGATCGACGGCGACCCGGTGCCCGCCGAGCAGCGCCTCGAACACCTCGAGGGCTACCGCCGATCGTCGCCGGTGCGGTTGGGCAATGATGCCCGCGGTCAGCTCCAGCTCGACATCTACGGCGAGCTGATCGACTCGGTGTACCTGTTCAACAAGTACGGTCCCGGTATCTCGTGGCGGTCGTGGCAGCAGCTGTGCGACGTCGCCGGATGGCTGTGCGAGAACTGGGATCGACCCGACCAGAGCATCTGGGAGCCACGCGGCGAACCGATGCACTACGTCTACTCACGACTCATGGGCTGGGTCGCGCTCGAACGGATGGGCCGCATCAGCCGTCAGCGCGGACTTCCCGGTGACACCGAGTGGTGGAAGCGCGAGCGTGATGCGATCTACCGCCAGATCATGGACCGCGGCTGGAATGACGAACTGCAGTCGTTCACCCAGACGCTCGACGGCGACCGACTCGACGCCGCTCTGCTGTTGGCTCCTATGGTGAAACTGCTCTCACCCACCGACGAGCGGTTCCTGGGGACGCTGCATGCGGTGGAGACCCACCTGGTCTCCGATTCGCTGGTGTTCCGGTACCAATCCGATGGGGACGCCGGCGACGGGCGCGACGGACTCACCGGCGCAGAGGGCACCTTCTCGCTGTGCTCCTTCTGGTACGTGGAGGCACTGACCCGCGTCGGACGCCACGCCGACGCGCGACTCGCGCTGGAGAAGATGTTCACCCACGCCAACCACCTCGGCCTCTACGCCGAGGAGGTCGGGTTGACCGGCGAACAGCTCGGCAACACCCCGCAGGCCTTCACTCATCTGGCGCTGATCGGCGCGGCGACCAACCTCGACCGCTGGATGTAGCTCGCCGGCCTTGACCCCCGGCCCGCCCTGCCTCAGTCGTGCTGCGGGGCCGGCTCGACCCATCCCGCCGGGCCGGCCAGCGTGTCGGCCTCCGACGGCCCCATCGAGCCCTGCGGATAGGGCAGCGGGGTGCCCTCGTTGTCGATGAGCGGCGTGGCCACATCCCATACGTGTTGTAGACCGTCGGGCCGGGTGAACAGCGACCGGTCACCGCGCAGCACATCCGAGAGCAATCGCGAATACGGCGACAGCCCGTCGGCGACCTCCTTGAGCGGCAGCTCCATATGCGCCGTCGACAGCGACAGCCCCGGACCGGGTTTCTTGATGGTCATCCTCAGGTCGATCGCACCCTCACCCGACAGGTCGAAGCTCAGCACGTTGCCGTCGGCGGGGATGTGGGTGATCGGACCGTCCTCGGGGTTGCGGAACACCAGGTTGACCCGTTGTGCAGACCTACCGAGACACTTTCCGGTGCGTAGCAGGAACGGCACACCATGCCAGCGGTCGGTGTCGACCCACATCCGCAATGCGATGAACGTCTCGGTGGTGGAGTCGGGGGCGACGCCGTCGACGTCGCGGTAGCCCTCGTACTGGCCGAACACGGCTTCGGATGGGTCGAGCGGACGGAAGGCGGCGATCACCGATTCGCGTGCCGTCTGCAGGTCGTCGGCACTCAGCGACAGCGGCGGTTCCATCGCCACCTCGGCCGCCACCTGGAACAGGTGGGTCACCACCATGTCGAGCACCGCTCCGGTGGAGTCGTAGAACTTGGCTCGGTCGTCGATGTTCAGCGTTTCGGGCACGTCGATCTGCACCTGTTCGACGTGCCGGTTGTTCCACACGCCGGTGAACAGTCCGTTCGCGAATCGCAGGACGTGCAGGTTCTGGGTGTTCTCCTTGCCCAGGAAGTGGTCGATGCGGAACACCTGCTTCTCGTCGAAGACGTCGTGTACCTGCTTGTCGAGCTTGTGAAAGCTGTCCCGAGAGGTGCCGAACGGCTTCTCGTAGACAACTCGTGAGCCCGCCGCGAGATCGTGGGCCCCGAATGCTTCGGTGAGCGGTCCGAACGCGGTCGGCGGTACCGCCAGGTAGTGCACGAGCTGCCAGGTGTCCTTGGGGTAGTCGCCGAGCACGTCGAGGACAGCTCCGGGATCGTCGACGGTGAAGCCGCCACCGGCGAAGCGCAGGTTGCCGGCGAATTCCTCCCAGTCGGAATCGTCGGGCGCGGAGCCGAATTCGTTGAGCGAATCGCGGACGTGCGCGCGGAACTCGTCGTCACTCCAGGACCGGCGCCCGGCACCGATCAGTGCCCAGCGGGTGGGGAGCAGTCCGTGTGTGGCCAGCTCGTAGAAGGCCGGCAGCACCATGCGCTTGGCGAGGTCGCCTGCGGCGCCGAACAAGACGAAGGCGATGGGTGATTCCGTTGACGTCTCCTGGGACGAATTCTCCGGCATACCTCAACAAGTAGTCGTCGCCCCGGTTCGCGTCCACCGGGGCTGGTCACACGGACGCGGCCGAGCCGGGTCTGTGTCGAGCGGACACGGCCGAGCCGGACGGTATCGAGCGGACACGGCCGAGCCGGACGGTATCGAGCGGACACGGCCGAGCCGGTCCGGGGCATGGGGACCGGCTCGGTCGCATCAATGGGCGGCGACGATGCCGTCCACGTATCGGGTTGGCGATCACCGGTCCGCAGTCCTGGTCGTCGAACGCCGCCGGATGTCAGACGTCGCCCGAGATTTTCGAATGCGGTCGCGATGATCGTTCACCGCCACGACAAAAGTACTCAACGATCCGCAGAATGGAAGGCCGCAAATGTCGGAATCCGTTGTGAGATGTCCACGTACAGGTGTTCAACATTCGACATAAAGCGCGACATCCTGCATATCTACGGACATATCGGTCTGCCGTACGGTTTCGAGAATTTCTCATCATTCATACGACTGAGCGACGGCAATTAGTTCGATATGTCCAGATGTAGAGCGCTTATCGGCGCCCCGGAGTGCGCGGACTTCCCCGCATCCGGCGGCTGCGATGTCGTCGTGGCGGGTGCGCCCAGCTGGGGCCGGACGGCTATCCGGTCTTGATGTTGCGTCGCGACGTCGCCTGGTCGCGCGGGCGCACCACGATCTGGTCGAGGTTCACCCGCGACGGCCGCGAGGCGACGAATCCGATGATCTCGGCGATGTCGTCGGCGATGAGCGGGGTCAGACCCTCGTAGACCGCGTCGGCGCGGGCCTGGTCGCCGCCGAAGCGCACCATCGAGAACTCGGTCTCGACCATGCCGGGGCACACCTCGGTCAGGCGCACAGGTTGGCCGAGCAGTTCCAGGCGCAGCGTGCGGTGCAGCACCGCCTCGGCGTGTTTGGCCGAGGTGTAGCCGGCGCCGTTGTCGTAGGCCTCGAGTGCGGCGGTGGAGGTGACGGTGACGATGAGTCCGTCCCCCGAGGCGATGAGGCCGGGCAGTAGCGCCTTGGTGATGCGCAGGGTGCCCAGCACGTTGGTCTCCCACATCCAGGTCCAGTCGTCGATCACCGCGTCGGCGACCGACGCCATCCCCTTGGCGCCGCCAGCATTGTTCACCAGCACGTCCACCCGTGGCAGCGCGGCGACCAGAGCATCGACCGAAGACTGGTCGGTGATGTCGAGTTCCACCGCGGTTCCGCCGATCTCGCGCGCCAGCGCCGATACCCGATCGAACCGACGTGCCCCGACCACCACGTGAAATCCTTGTGCGGCAAGCTCTTTGGCCGTTGCCTCGCCGATCCCCGAGCTGGCGCCGGTGACGACGGCCACCTTGGCGTCGCCGGGGGAGATGGTGGGATCGGAGCCTGCGGAGGTTGTGGTGGTGGGGTCGGAGGAAGCGGACGTCATGCGGTCGATGTTAATGTCAGCGCGGCCGTGTCTGAAGACTGCCCGGACACCACACGATCCATCTCACATCCGTGAACTCTCGTCACCGAGATTCTTACCGTCGAGACTCTCGCCTGTTCGTCATCTCTAGCCCCGTCTCATCTCTCGCCCCGTCTCATCTCTCGCCCCGTCTCATCTCTCGCCCCGTCTCATCTCTCGCCCCGTCTCATCTCTCGCCCCGTCTCATCCGGGCCCCGTCTGATCGCGGCCCATCCCACTCGCCATGCCAGGAGCCACGATGTCGCCGTTGTCCCGCACCATGTCCTCGATGCTCGACATCACCGTCGAGGCCCCCACCGAGTTGGAGTTCCAGATCGCGGTCGCCGACCTGCCGGGTCTGGTCAAGGATGAGGAACTGTCGGTGAGCATCGACGGTGCGCGCGCCGAGCCCGAGGAGATCCGCGGACTGGCCGGCACCCGCATCCACCGACTGGCCGTCGAGTCCGGCACTGTGATGATCTCCTACCGGGCGACGGTGTCGGAGGCGGCCGAACCTCTCACGGTCACCGACGCCGACCGGTCGCTGTACCTGCGGCCGAGCCGCTACGCGGAATCCGACAAGTTCTTCGGCTTCGCCGCCGGACAGTTTGATGTGACGGAAAAGCCCGAGACGCTGGTGAACGAGGTTGCCGCATACGTGAATTCGCGCCTGAGCTATCTGCCGGGTGCGTCGGATCCGATCGACGGGGCCACTGACACGCTGCTCGCCGGCGCCGGCGTGTGCCGCGACTACGCACACCTGACGGTCGCGCTGCTGCGTGCGCTCTACATCCCGGCGCGCCTTGTTGCCGTGTACGCCCCCGGCTGCGATCCGATGGATTTCCACGCTGTCGCCGAGGCTCTCGTGGACGGGCGTTGGCTGGTGGTCGACGGCACGAAGCTCGCGCCTCGGCAGTCGCTGGTGCGCATCGCGACCGGTCGCGATGCTGCCGACACGGCATTCCTCGACAACCACGGCGGCTCGATCACGATGAACTCCTACGGGGTGACCGCGGTGGTCGACGGTGACCTACCCACCGACGACTACACCTCGCCGGTGTCGATCGGCTGAGTCGCCGATCTCGGCGCTGGTCCCGGTGTACAGGGCGACTCGGCTGGTTGCGGCTAGAGGGTCGGCCACGACGCGATCGCATCGCCGCGCAGTGCGGCGATGGTGGTGAGCGTGGTCGCCACGTCGTCGGGGTCGCCGATCCGGTAGCCTGCGTCGGTCTCACCGTCGCCGACCTTGATCCCGACGTCGTTACCGGTCAGCACGCGAAATGCCTTCTCGTCGGTGACGTCGTCGCCGAGGTAGACCACCGCGTCGGCGCCGGATTGTTCGCGCAAGGTGTGAATCGCCACGCCCTTGTCGGTGTCGATCACCGCGAGTTCGATCACCGCCTTGCCCTCGGTGGACTGCACACCGTCCCAGGTGGCCGCCCCCGTCCGCACACGTTCGAGGGCGGCCTGACCGTCGGCCGGCGACGCGTTGCGCACATGCAGGGCGGCGCTGACCGGTTTGGACTCGACCGTCACGCCCTCGTAATCGGCTGCGATGGTGTTCAGTTCGTCGACGATGCGCGACAGCAGTGCGGTGTCGTCGTCGGTGATCGCCAGCGCGAATCCGGTGTCGAACTCGCTGCCGTGGCTGCCCACCAGATGCACACCCGTCGGAGACCCTGACAATTCGCGCAGGTCGGCCAGCGCGCGACCGGAGATGATCGCTGCCGTGGTCGAGGTCATCGCCGCGAGCGACTCGAGCGCGTCGATCGACGCCGGGATCGGTCGCGCATCAGCCGGGTGGGCCACGATCGGCGAGATGCAGCCGTCGAAGTCGCTGGCCACCAGCAGTCGGGGCAGCGATGCGGCGGTACGCAGCGCCGCGACCAGATCGCCGGGCAGCTCCCGCGCCACAGCGGCATCGCCGGTGTGCGTGGCCGAACCGTGAGTCTCGTTGTCCGCCATACGATCAGACCACCAATCGGTCAGGCCGCTCCCGCAGTCGACTCGAGGTCACCGGGAGCGGACGTGTCATCGGGCAGGGGTGTTGTCGGTCGCCGGGGTGTCACCGTGCGTAGGGGCACCCTCGTGCGCATCCCCGCCGGTCGGATTGTCATCGGGGCCGGCGTTCACCGGCTCCCCCGATTCCACGATGTCGATGCCGCGATCGCCGGAATGGGTGACGTCGGTGGTCGCCTGCAGTGCGCCGAGGAAGCTCGCCGCCCACCGCGACACGGTGTGGGTCATCACCTGGCGGCGCATCGCGCGCATACGGCGCCGGCCGTCGTCGACGTCGTGGTGCACCGCCGCATCGATGGCATCTTTGACGCCCTCGATGTCATAGGGGTTGGCGATGTAGGCGCTGCGCAATTCGGCTGCCGCACCGGTGAATTCGCTCAGCACCAGGGCGCCGCGCAGATCGCTGTGGCAGGCCACGTACTCCTTGGCCACGAGGTTCATCCCGTCGCGAAGCGGGGTCACCAGCATCACGTCGGCGGCGTAATAGTAGGAGATCAGCTCGTCACGCGGCACCGGGCGGTGTAGGTACTGCACGATGGGATGTCCGACGGTGCCGTACATGCCGTTGATGTTGCCCACCAGCTGCTCGATGCCCGCACGCATCCGCTTGTAGGAATCGACCCGCTCGCGGCTGGGTGTGGCCAGCTGGATCATCGCGATCTCGTCGGGATCCAGTCGCTTCTCGGCCAGTAGCTCGCTCAGCGCCCGCAGTCGCACATCGATGCCCTTGGTGTAGTCGAGGCGGTCGACTCCGAGCAGGATGGTCTTGGGGTTGCCCAGCTCCTTGCGGATGTCGCCGGCGCGTTTGCGGGTGGTGCGCGATTTGGCCTTCGCATCCAGATCGGCGGAGTCGATGGAGATCGGGAAGGCGCCCACCCGCACGGTGCGGAAACCGACCTGCACCACACCGAATTTGCCGCGGACGCCCACGGTGCCCTTGCTGGAGCTGTAGCCGGCCAGCCGGCGAGCCAGGTACAGGAAGTTCTGTGCACCGCCGGGCAGATGGAATCCGATGAGGTCGGCGCCGAGGAGTCCCTCGACGATCTCACGCCGCCACGGCAACTGCATGAACAGCTCGACCGGGGGGAACGGAATGTGCAGGAAGAAGCCGATGCGCAGGTCGGGCCGTAGCATGCGCAGCATCTTCGGCACCAACTGCAGCTGATAGTCCTGCACCCACACGATCGCGCCCTCCGACGCCGCCTCGGAGGCGGCCTCGGCGAAACGACGGTTCACCTCGACGTAGGAGTCCCACCACTCGCGGTGGTACTCCGGCTTGACGATCACATCGTGGTAGAGCGGCCACAGTGTGGCGTTGGAGAAGCCCTCGTAGTACTCGGCGATCTCCTGACTCGACAGCGGAACGGCGCGGATGATTACGCCGTCGATCTCGGGGTTCTCGGCGGAGTCGGCGGTACCCGACCAGCCCACCCACGCACCGGTGTTCTCACGCAGGATCGGCTCGAGTGCGGTCACCAGGCCGCCGGGGCTCTGCTTCCAGCGAACCGTGCCGTCGTCGAGCACCTCTTTGTCCACCGGGAGGCGATTGGCGACCACCACGAAGTCGGCGCGCGCGTGTTCGTCGGTGGATGCCGGGCTCTGCGTCCCGGACCGGTCTGGGGTGGAACTCTCGCCGGAGACCACGGATCAGGCGTCGCCGGGGGCGATACCCAGCATCGACAGCAGCACCCGGCACTCGTCGGCGTCGGTTGCATATGCTGCGACGACGCGTCGGGCGGAGTTGGCGGTCTCGTCTGCGACAGGGCCCAGATCCTCGTCAGGGATTTCGGTCTTGTCGCTCGTCTTCGCTGGCATGTGTCCTCACGTGGCTCGTGGTCCGTCGGGGTGGCGGACTCGGATCCGGCGAATCCGGTTCCGCAGGTGGGTGCCCCGAATTCGTCGTGTCTTGTCGTCCCGAGTCTACCCGTCGCGGGGGCTGGTTCCGGCGTGGTGTCGCAGGTCGGGTCGGCGATGTGGGACGCATGGCCATCGGCACCGTCGGCGCGGTGGGGTCGACGGTGGTGCGTCGTGGACGTGACGGCACGACCTTGGCGGCCACGCGATGGCCGGCCACCTTGCGCAGCTCGCGCAACGAGCGCGCGGTGAAGATCACCGGCGGGCGGCCGGTGGCCAGCTTCGGTCGGCGCAGGGTGCGGGCGATGAGCTCGCCGAGGGTCACTCCGGCGGCCAGCGCGCCGGCGATCGCGATCGCCGATGCGATCTGGGTGAAACCCTCCAGCGTCTGGTCGTTGAGCAGGCCGTAGAGGCCGCGGTAGATCGCGAGACCGGGGAGCAGCGGTGTGATGCCGGCAGCCGCGACCACCAGCGGTGGTGTGAGCGCCTGGCGCGCCAGCAGACCACCGACGAGGCCGACGATGCTCGCCGCGACACCGGCGGCGATGACCGCGCCGACCGACAGGTAATCCTGCAGCACGACGATGATCGCCACGCCGATCGCACCGGCGAGGAAGGCGACCGGCAGCGCCCGGACCTCCGAATAGCAGGCGACCGCGAACGCGAGCGCCGCCACACCGCCGGCCGCCACGCGTGCGGTGGAGTCGGCGGGTGCGAACGAGGTCGCCGAGGTGATGGCGGGCAGATGGATCCCCGCCGAACTGCACACCCGCAGGGCGATGCCGACACCGGCGATGATGCCGCTGGTCATCAGCAACAGCTCGAAGAAGCGGGCCACACCGGTCACGGGTGCGCCGGTGATCGCATCCTGCACCGAACCGACCAGCGACTGGCCCGAGAGCAGCACCACCACGCCCGAGGCGATGACCAGCGACGGCGCGATGGACAGATGCAGATCCCGGGCCACGTTGTAGAGCAGTGCGGCCGGGATGACCGCGATCGCGCCGCCGACCACCTGTTGGTAGAACAGCGGCACGCCGCGCTTGTTCAGTCCGCGGTTCACCCGGTCGGTGACCACCGTGGAGACGAAGGCGGTGATCGCGACCAGCCAGCTACCGCCGATCGAGATGCCGATCGCCGCGGCCATCACACCCCAGGCGATCGTCGCCAGCCAGCGCGGGTAGGGGTGCGGCGCCGCGACGATGAGGTCGACCACCGCGTGGGCCTCCGACGGGTCGATCGCGCGGTTGCGGATACGACGGATCAGCCGGTCGATCTGGGCGAGCCGGGTGAAATCCAGCGACCGGTAGGCGACGGTGCGCATGGTGGTGATCGGGGGTCGCGTCCCCCGGCGGGCCGACGCCGAGATCGTGCTGAAGGTGACGTCGACGTCGACGTCGGTGATGCCGTACATCGCGGCGACGAAGCGCACCTGTGTGGAGGTGTCGACCGCGCCGGTGCCCGAGTCCAGCTCGACCGAACCGACCTTGGTGGCCAGGTCGAGGACCTCGGTGACGGCCTGCTCGTCGGTGAGATCGATCGGTTTGCGCGGCGACAGCGCGGAGGCGTCGAACGTGATCGTGTCGATCGTCGACTCACGACGGGTGGCGCGTTGCAACGGCGACAGCATGCGCCCGATATACTCACGCACGCCGATCCGATCGGACAACACCTGCCTCCTTAGCTCAGTGGTAGAGCACTCGCCTTGTAAGCGAGCGGTCGTCAGTTCAATCCTGACAGGGGGCTCTGAAAACGACGAACCCGCTGCACTCGGCGTCGTGACGCCGGATGTGTTCGGCGGGTGTCGGCACCGTCTCAGGTCGCCGCAGGCAGCGCATACGATGACAGCCATGTCTTCCATCGAGCTGCTCGGGCTGGAAACCACCGACGACCCCAACGGTATGCCGCGGTTCTCCGCGGCCGCAGTCGCGGCACCGGGTGCCCGGCTTTTCACCGCGACCCTGCTGCCGCAGGACTCCGACGGGGCGACCGTCGACCCCGGCGACGTGCAGGGGCAGACGCAGTTCTGTATCCGCGTGCTCGGTGCGTTGCTCGACTCCGAAGGCGGCTCGCTGGCCGATGTCCTGTCGGTGACGGTCTATGTCGCCGAGTCGATGCAGGTCGACCTCGGTGTCGCACTGTCGGCGCTCGCCGGCGAGTTCGGCGAACACCGTCCGGCGGTCACCGGTGTCGGAGTGCAGGTGCTCCGCGGTGACGAGCAGGTGGTCGAGCTCTCGGTGATCGCGGCACTGACGCCGCAGGGGTGAGCTGACCGCACCGGCAGCGGTGAGGTCGAACAACTCGGCGATGCGGACCCTTTCCGATACGGGCCGGGGTCAGGGGCGATGTCAGCCGAGGCTCCTATGACTCCCAGCCGACTCACAGCGTTCATGCAGAATTGCATCAGTCGGCGGTGGGAGTGTGGCGATCATGAGTGACATAGGTCCGCGGGTTCTGGTCGTCGACGACGAGCCCAGCATTCTCGAGTTGTTGTCGGTGTCGTTGCGCTTCCAGGGGTTCGTGGTCGAGACGGCCGAAAACGGCCCGGGCGCGCTCGACCGGGCGCGGACGTTCAAACCCGATGCGCTGATCCTCGACGTGATGATGCCCGGCATGGACGGTTTCGGGCTGTTGCGCCGGCTGCGCGCCGACGGCATCACCGCCCCGGCGTTGTTCCTCACCGCCCGGGATGCGGTGGAGGACAAGGTCAACGGGCTGACCATCGGCGGCGATGACTACGTGACCAAACCGTTCAGCCTCGAAGAGGTGGTCGCGCGTCTGCGGGTCATCCTGCGGCGCAGCGGATATCTGGAGGGTGAACCGGCCAGTTCCCGAATCACGTTCTCCGACATCGAACTCGACGACGACACCCATGAGGTGTGGAAGGACGGCAAGCCGGTGTCGCTGTCGCCGACCGAGTTCACGCTGCTGCGCTACTTCATGATCAATGCGGGCACGGTGCTGTCGAAACCCAAGATCCTCGACCACGTCTGGAATTACGACTTCGGCGGTGAGGTCAACGTGGTCGAATCGTATGTGTCCTATCTGCGTCGCAAGGTCGACACCGGCGACAAGCGGCTGATCCACACCCTGCGCGGTGTGGGGTATGTGATGCGCGAACCCCGGTGACATCGCACTCCGAACGCCCCCCGCGTCGCGGGATACCGCTGCGTGTGTCGCTGGTCGGGCTGGTGCTGGTCCTGGTGGCGCTGGGATTGGCGGCGTCGGGCTTCGCGGTGACCACCGCGATGCGCAACCAGCTGATCGAACGCACCGACAACTCACTGCGTGAAGCCGCCGGCAGCTGGGCGCGGCCACGCAGCCAGCCGCCGCCGATGGAAACCCAGAACCCCTCGGGTGATCTCGGCCGGCGCCCGCCCTCGCCGTATTACGTGGAACAGATCCGCGCCAACGACGTCGTGGTGCTGGTCAACGTGCCACCCGAGGGCGCCCCCGACGTCTCCGACCCCTCGCAGTTCTCCTCCGAACCGGTGACCGTGGGTTCCGGCGACGGGTCGAGCACCCGCTGGCGGGTGATCAAGTCGTCCTCGGAGGTGGGTGATGCCATCGTCGGCATACCGCTGACCGACGTCGACGACACCGTGACCCGCCTGGTGTGGCTGCAGCTGGGCATCGGGGTGGCCGTACTGCTGGCGACCGGAGCGCTGGGATATGCGTTGGTACGCACCAGTCTTCGGCCGTTGCGACGCGTCGAGGCCACCGCGCAGGCGATCGCCGAGGGTGATCTCAACCAGCGTGTCCCGCAGATGCCCGCCAACACCGAGGTGGGCCGGGTCGCCGACTCGATGAACACGATGCTGCACCAGATCGAGGGTGCCTTTGCCGCGACCGCCGCCTCGGAGAATCAGGCCCGCGCCTCCGAGGAGAACATGCGCCGGTTCATCGCCGACGCCAGTCACGAACTCCGGACGCCGCTCACCTCGATCAAGGGATTCTCCGAGCTCTACCGGCAGGGTGCGCTGCCCGACGCGACCGAGGCGATGGCGCGTATCGAGAAGGAGGCCGGCCGGATGGGGCTGCTGGTGGAGGACCTGCTGGTGCTCGCGCGGCTCGACGCACGCCGCCCGCTCGAGCACGAGTACGTGGACCTGCTCATGGTGGCCTCCGACGCCGTGCATTCGGCACGGGCCATCGCGCCCGAGCGCGAAATCACGATGACGATGATCGACGGCCCCGGCATCCCCGCGGTGATCGGCGACGCGAGCCGGCTCGCACAGGTCATGACCAATCTGGTGACCAACGCGCTGCGGCACACCCCGCCGGAGGCCTCGGTGACCGTGAGCGTGGGCACCGAGGGGGATGACGCGCTGTTCGTGGTCGCCGACACCGGCCCGGGGATCGCGCCGGAGGACAAGGTCCGGCTCTTCGAGCGCTTCTACCGCGCCGACACCTCCCGCTATCGCGACTCGTCGACCGGCTCCGAGGGCGGCAGCGGACTGGGTCTGTCGATCGTCGCGGCGCTGGTGGCCGCGCACGGCGGCCGGGTGGGTGTGGAGAGCGAACTCGGGCACGGTGCGCGATTCTGGGTGCGGATACCTCGGGTGCGCGACTGATCCGCCCCCACTCGCGGTCGGCGCGAACCGTCGCGGCCGCGGTCCGGCCCGGGGGATAGCATCGGCCCCATGGCATCGGTGTTCAGCATGATCATCAACGGCGACCTCCCCGGACGCTTCGTCTGGCGTGACGACGAGGTGGTCGCATTCCTCACCATCAATCCGGTGACCCCCGGGCATGTGTTGGTGGTGCCACGTGCGGAGGTCGATCACTGGGAACAGCTCGATCCCGACCTGTTCGCCCATCTGAGCCGGGTGGCCCAGATCGTCGGGCAGGCCTCGGCGACGGCGTTCGACGCACCGCGGATGGGTTTGCTCATCGCCGGCCTCGAGGTACCCCACGTGCACCTGCACGTGTTCCCGGCGCACACGCTGGAATCCTTCGACCTCACCAAGGCCGAGCAGAACCCGGATCCGGCCGCCCTCGACGATGCCGCCGAACGCATCCGCGCGGCGCTGGCCGACCTCGGATATGCCGACAGGGCCACTGCCTGACTGGGGCGCTGCCTGACAGGCCGCGCCTGAGGGCGTTTTCGCACCTGCTGTCGAACCGATCAGGCGACTCGGTTACATCGGCGTAACCCGAGGTCAGCGGTAAGAAAGTCTCACAGCAATCTGACAGTTCGAGCGCAGAGCGCAGACAGCTGGGCAACCGAACATCGGTGCCATGACAGCTGAGACCATCAACCGCTGGGCCGCGACGGGTGAGCCTGATCCAGTGGATCAGATGACAGTGGTGGCCGACCGCACTCCCGCCCACCCGCAGATCGACGTCATCGTGCCGGTCTACAACGAGGAGAAGGATCTGCGCAGCTGTGTGATGCGCCTGGCCGCCCACCTGCGCGACCAGACGCCCTACAGCGCACGGATCACCGTCGCCGACAACGCGTCGGCCGATCACACCCTCGCCGAGGCCGTGCAGCTGGCCGAGGAGATGCCCGAGATGGTCCGGGTGGTCCACCTCGACGCGAAAGGCCGCGGACGTGCACTCAATGCCACCTGGCGATCCAGTGACGCCGACGTGGTCGCCTATGTCGACGTGGATCTGTCGACCGACCTGAACGCGTTGATGCCGCTGGTCGCGCCGCTGCTGTCGGGACACTCCGACGTGGCGATCGGCTCGCGGCTGGCCCGCTCGTCGCGGGTGGTGCGAGGAGCAAAGCGGGAGTTCATCTCTCGCAGCTACAACCTTATCCTGCGCACCGCGATGGGAGCCAGGTTCTCCGATGCCCAGTGCGGGTTCAAGGCCATGCGCACCGACGTCGCACGGCAGGTGCTGCCACTGGTCCGCGACACCGGCTGGTTCTTCGACACCGAGATGCTGGTGCTCGCCGAGCGCATCGGCCTGCGGATCGCCGAGGTACCCGTCGACTGGATCGACGACCCGAATTCGAAGGTCGACATCGTCTCCACGGCCACCGAGGACCTCAAGGGTTGCTGGCGCGTGGCGCGCGCGCTGGCCAACGGGGATCTGCCGGTCGCTCAGTTGCGCGACTCGATCGGCCGACCCGAGCTGACCGACCCGCAGGTCAAAGGCGTGCCGAGGGGTATGGTCGGTCAGCTCGCCCGGTTCTGCGTGATCGGCGTGATCTCGACCATCGCCTATGCGGTGCTCTACCTGCTGCTGCATCCGTCGATGGGGTCGCAGGCGGCCAACTTCACCGCACTGCTCATCACCGCGGTCTTCAACACCGCGGCCAACCGCAGCTTCACCTTCCGGGTGCACGGCCGCAAGGGCGCGATGAGTCATCATCTGCAGGGCATCGGGGTGTTCCTGTTCGGATGGGCGCTGACCGCGGGTTCGCTTGCGGCACTGCACGCTTGGTTCCCCGAGGCCGGGAAGCATGTGGAGCTGGCGGTGCTCATCATCGCGAACCTGGTGGCCACGTTGACGCGGTTCGTCGCGCTGCGCTGGGTGTTCCGTACACATCTGGGATCCGACGATCCCACGAACGGGGTGACGGTATGACGGTGTCCGTGGGCGACGGCACTGCCCGTGGCGATGCGCTCTCGCGCGAAGACCAGAGCACCGGCACCCCGAGGCGGCGGACCGATCGGTCCGCCGTCTCGGCGCGTCGGTTCGCCGAGCCCGTGGGTGTCGCGGTCCTGTTGATCGCGACACTGGTCGCCTATCTGTGCAACCTCTCGGCCAACGGCTGGGCCAATTCGTTCTACTCCGCGGCGATCCAGGCCGGGTCGCAGTCGTGGAAGGCGTGGTTCTTCGGCTCCTCGGATGCGGCGAATTCGATCACCGTCGACAAACCGCCGATGTCGCTCTGGATCCCGGGTATCGCCGTGCGGATCTTCGGCCTCAATTCCTGGTCGATCCTGGTGCCGCAGGTGCTGATGGCCGTTGCGTCGGTGGGGTTGCTCTACTGGATGGGCCGCAAGTACTTCGGCCCGGCGGCAGGTTTTCTCGCCGGCATCACGCTGGCGCTGACGCCGGTGGCGGCGTTGATGTTCCGCTTCAACAACCCCGACGCGCTGCTGGTGCTGCTGATGATCGGCGCGGTGGCCGCAACACTCAAGGGCATCGAGGACGGGCGCGTGCGGTGGATGGTGCTCACCGGCGTCCTCGTCGGATTCGGCTTCCTCACCAAACAGCTGCAAGTGTTCCTGGTGATCCCGCCGTTGGCGATCACCTATCTGGCCTTCGGTCGCAAGACGTGGCTCATCCGGCTGGGACATCTGGTCGCCGCACTGGCCGCGATGGTCGTCAGCGCCGGCTGGTGGATTCTCACCGTGGAACTGTGGCCGAAGGACTCCCGCCCCTACATCGGTGGCTCGCAGCACAATTCGATTCTCGAGCTCACGTTCGGTTACAACGGCTTCGGTCGGCTCTCCGGCGACGAGACCGGCAGTGTGGTCCCCGGGCGCGGGACGGGCGACGCCGCTGCGACCGGCGGTGGCTATGCGACCGGCTTCGCAGGTGCCCCGGGCGGTATGGGCGGCCCCGGCGGCGCGGGCCGGCGCGGCGGTGGCATGTGGGGGCAGACCGGCTTCTTCCGGATGTTCCAGCCCGAGCAGGGCGGCCAGATCTCCTGGCTGATCCCCGCTGCACTGATCCTCGGCGTACTCGGGATCGTGCTGTGCGGCAAGGCCGCCCGCACCGACCTGCGTCGCGCCTACTTCGCGGTGTGGGGATTGTGGCTGCTGGTCACGATGGCCGTGTTCAGCTACATGGCCGGCATCTTCCACCCGTACTACACGGTGGCGCTGGCCCCGGCGATCGCCGCACTGATCGGCGGCGGTGCATGGATGGCGTGGCGTGCGCGCGAGCGCTGGTGGGTGCGTGTGGTGGTCGCCGCGACGGTGCTGATCACCGGCATCTGGTCGTTCGTGCTGCTGGGCCGGGCCAGTGATTTCGTGCCGTGGCTGCGGTATCTCATCCTGCTGGCCGCGACTCTGGGCGCACTCATCGTGATGATCCCCGGCATCCGGTCGGTCGCGATGATCGGTGCTGCACTCGCACTGTTCGTGGGGCTGGCCGGCCCGACCGCCTACACCGTCGACACCCTGGCCACCGCACATGAGGGATCCATCCCGTCGGCGGGTCCGCGCACGATGGGCGGATTCGGTCCCGGCGGCCACTGGCGCGGCGGTCGCGTCGGGCCGACCATGTTCGGGGGCACCGGAAACGGTATGGGTCCAGCGAACGGTACGGGTGCGGGTGGCACTCAGGGTGGCGGTCCTCAGGGTGGCGGTCCTCAGGGTGGCGGTGTGCCGGGTGGTCCCGGCGGCGGCAACGCGCAGGGCGGTATGAACGGCATGCCCGCTCCCGGTGGCTCGACCCAGGGCGGCTCGACCCAGGGTGGATTTGCCGGCGGTATGACCGGCAGCGAGGGATTCGGCGGCATGGGCGGACCCGGCGGCGGTCTTCTCGATGGCTCACGTCCGTCGGCGGAGATGACGTCGTTGCTCGAGGCGGTGCCGTCGAGCTACACCTGGGTCGCCGCTGCCACCGGCAGCAACACGGCTTCGGGCTACCAGTTGGCGGTCGAACGGTCGGTGATGCCGATCGGTGGCTTCAACGGCACCGACCCGTCGCCGACGCTCGCGCAGTTCCAGCGCTACGTCGCCGAACACCGCATCTACTACTACATCGCCGGTGGCGGCTTCGGCGGGTCGAGCGGTTCGGGTACCTCCGCGCAGATCCGGGACTGGGTGGAGTCGACCTTCACCGCCAGGACCGTCGGCACCGTCACGGTGTACGACCTCACCCAGCCCAAGGGTTGAGGCCCCAGGGCTGAGGGACCCAGGGGTGAGGAGAGGCCCCGGCCTGGACCACGTGGGGGTTCGGGCCGGGGCCGATCACCGGTAAAGTGCGCACACGTGCGAGTACTCGTCATCGGTTCGGGAGGCCGGGAGCACGCGCTGCTCCTGTCGCTGTCCCGCGACCCGTCGGTCACCGACCTGCATGCGGCCCCCGGTAACACCGGCACGGCGGCCGTTGCCACCAACCATGCCGTCGACCCCACCTCGTCGGAGGCGGTGGTCGGGTTGGCTCGGGAGATCGGTGCCGACCTGGTGGTGATCGGCCCGGAGGTACCGCTGGTCCTCGGCGTCGCCGACGCCCTGCGTGAGGCCGGTGTCGCCACCTTCGGTCCGTCGGCGCAGGCGGCGCGCATCGAGGGATCGAAAGCCTTCGCCAAGGATGTGATGGCCGCCGCCGGGGTGCGTACCGCGCGCGCCGAGGTGGTCGACTCGCCTGCCGAACTCGACGGCGCGCTCGACCGTTTCGGCCCCACCTGGGTGGTCAAGGACGATGGGCTGGCCGCCGGCAAGGGAGTGGTGGTCACCACCGATCGCGCCAAGGCCCGCTCCCACGCCGCCGACGTGCTCGAGTCCGGTCATCCGGTGCTGCTCGAATCCTTCCTCGACGGACCCGAGGTCTCGCTGTTCTGTCTCGTCGACGACACCACCGTGGTCCCACTGCTGCCCGCGCAGGACCACAAGCGGGTCGGCAACGGCGACCGCGGCCCCAACACCGGCGGCATGGGCGCCTACACCCCGCTGCCGTGGCTCCCGCAGGAGATGGTCGATCGCATCGTCTCCGAGGTGGTCGAGCCGGTCGCCGCCGAGATGTCGAGTCGGGGGGTGCCGTTCAGCGGACTGCTCTATGCCGGGCTGGCCATCGGGGCCGACGGACCGGCGGTGGTCGAGTTCAACTGCCGCTTCGGCGATCCCGAGACCCAGGCCGTGCTGGCAATGCTCGAATCCCCGCTCGGTGCGGCGCTCAACGCCGTCGCCACCGGCACGCTCGCCGAACTGCCGGAGCTGCAGTGGAAATCGGGGTCGGGGGTGGTGGTGGTTCTCGCCGCCGAGAACTATCCCGGCACACCGCGGCTGGGTGATGTGATCTCCGGCGCCGACACCGACGGCGTGCTGCATGCCGGTACCGCACTGGCCGACGACGGACGCGTGGTGTCGGCGGGTGGACGCGTGCTGAGCGTCGTCGGCACCGGTCCCGACCTCGCCGCCGCCCGCGCCCAGGCCTATGAGCGGCTCGCCCAGATCAAGCTCCTGGGTTCGCATTTCCGCTCCGACATCGGCCTGGCCGCCGAAGAGGGTCGCATCTCCTTCTGAACGGTGTGCATATCAGTCACCTGAGAGCGTCGTTGGCGATATATGTCGCCAACGACGCTCTCACGTGACCGTTTCGCCGATCGGCGACGCCTAGGCTCGACTCGTGCGCAACGAATCCACCCGATCCTCCGTCGAGATGTTCCATGTGATGGATGTGCTCGCCGCGTCCGCGCAGCGCGTCGCCGAAGGTCGCGACGTGTTGTCGCTGGCAGCCGGACAACCCTCCACCCCCGCACCGGCCGCGGTGCGAGCGGCCGCACATGCCGCACTCGACACCGAGATCCTCGGGTACACCGAGTCGGTGGGGCTTGCCTCGCTGCGGGCCACGATCGCCGCGGATTACGCACGGCGCTATGGCATCTCGGTCGACGTCGACGACGTGGTGATCACCACCGGATCCTCGGGTGCCTTCACCCTGCTGTTCCTGGCCGCCTTCGACGCCGGTGACACCGTGGTGATGGCACGCCCGGGATACCCGGCATACCGGAACACACTCTCGGCGTTGGGGGTTCGGGTGGTCGAACTGGACTGCGGGCCGCAGGTCGGCTACCGCCTGACCGCGGCGATGCTCGACGAACTGACCGAGCCACCGGCGGGGGTGATCGTCGCGAGCCCGGCCAACCCGACCGGCACGATCCTGCACCCCGAGGAGATCGCGGAGCTGGCCCGCTGGTGCGACGATCACGACACCCTGCTGATCTCCGACGAGATCTACCACGGCATCAGCTACGGTCGCGCGACCAGTTGTGCCTGGGAGACCAGCCGGCAAGCCGCGGTGGTCGGCTCGGTGTCGAAGTACCACTCGATGACCGGATGGCGGTTGGGCTGGATGCTGGTACCCGCGCACCTGCGGCGACCGGTCGAGCGGCTCACCGCCAACATGACCATCTGCGCCCCGGTGATCTCCCAGTACGCGGCGCTGGCCGCATTCGGCGACGAGGCCAGGACAGAACTCGACGCCCACGTGGCTCGCTACGCCACCAACCGCGCCGTCCTGCTCGAGGGACTCGCCGACTGTTGGCTGACCGAGATCGCCCCACCCGACGGCGCCTTCTACATCTATGCCGACATCTCCCATCTCACCGACGATTCGCTGTCGTGGTGTGAGTCGGTACTGGCCGAGACCGGGGTGGCGATCGCACCCGGTGTCGACTTCGACACCGTGACCGGCCATCAGACGATCCGGATGTCGTTCGCGGGGTCCACCGAAACAGTCCGCGCAGCACTGGCGCGTCTCGAACCCGTTCTCACCAGGTGAATCGGACCCCGCAGCGGCTCTCGGTCGGGGGAACGCGGCACCGCTTCAATTCGATCACCACAATCTCCGGCAATTGCACAACTGTCCGAAAGAATGGGTTCCGTCCGCCATGAATTCACCAATATCGCGAATTCAGGCTGTTGTCGGTTCGAGATTTGGCAGCATGACGCTTTGTGACCTCGGCCGCTACTCCCAAAGGCATGCGGCGTCGTGCGCGGCTCATCGCGGCGGCCGGCGAACTGCTCTGTGAAGGTGGGAGCGACGCGATCCGTCATCGCGCCGTGGCCACCCGCGCGGATCTGCCGCTGGCGTCGACCACGTACTACTTCGAGTCGATCGACGACCTCGTGGTGGAGGCGGTCGCGCACACCTGTCGCGCCGATCTGGCCGCGATCTCGGCGCGTGCGGACTCACTCACCACCGCACGGCGCGGACGCGACGCCACCGCGAGCATCCTCGCGCAGGTGATGATCGGACCCGATCCCGATCTCCAGGCGCTCACCGCGCGGGTCGAGGCGATGGTGCTCGCCTCGCGATCGCCGCGGCTGGCGCCGACCCTGATCGCCCATCAGCGACTGCTCTACGACATCCATCACGACGTGCTCGCACGCTGCGGACGCGACAGCGACGTCGATCGAGTGGCCACCCTGGTCGCCATCGAACACGGCAGTGTGGCCGTGGCACTGAGTGAACACGACCGTGACATCGTCACCGCGATGCGGCTGGCGCTCTGCGACGTGATCGACGATCTCGCGCCGGCGTCGGTCGAACCGTCGCCGGCAGCGGATGCGTCTGCCGACCGACCCGACCCAGACACCACCGGCCAGCCCCACCCCGACCAGCCCGACACCGACAGGGCCGACACCGACAGGGCCGAGCACGCCGAGGCGGGTTCGGGAGGGGATCTGCCCGTCGGCTGGTGACCCCGCGGTCCCGGTCAGGCGTGCACCGTCATAATGGGCACGTGGCCGACAGTGTGTCCGGTGAGGTCAAGCCCACCATCTCCAACGTCCTTTCCGCTCGCTACACCTCTCCGGAGATGTCGCGGTTGTGGTCGCCCGAGTACAAGATCGCCCTCGAGCGCCGCCTGTGGATCGCGGTGCTGTCCGCGCAGCGCGACCTGGGCATCGACGTCCCCGACGGTGTCATCGCCGACTACGAGCGGGTGGTCGACCAGATCGACCTCGCCTCGATCGCCGACCGTGAACGGGTCACCCGCCACGACGTGAAGGCGCGGATCGAGGAGTTCAACGCACTGGCCGGTCATGAACAGATCCACAAGGGCATGACCAGCCGGGACCTGACCGAGAACGTCGAGCAACTGCAGATCAAGCAGTCGTTGGAGTACATCTACTCGCACGGGATAACCGTGGCGGCGCGGCTGGCCGATCGTGCCGCGCAGTATTCCGAGCTGGTGATGGCCGGCCGCAGTCACAATGTCGCCGCACAGGCCACCACGCTGGGCAAGCGCTTCGCCTCGGCGACCGACGAGGTGCTGCAGGCGCTGAGCCGCCTCCGTGAGCTGATCGACCGTTACCCGCTGCGCGGCATCAAGGGGCCGATGGGCACCGCGCAGGACATGCTCGACCTGCTCGACGGCGATGCCGACAAGCTCGCCGCCCTCGAACGCGGTATCGCCGACCATCTGGGCTTCGCGCACGTGTTCACCTCGGTGGGGCAGGTGTACCCGCGTTCGCTCGACCACGACGTGGTCTCCGCGCTCGTCCAGCTCGGCGCCGGACCGTCGTCCTTTGCCCAGACCATCCGTCTGATGGCCGGTCAGGAGCTGGTCACCGAGGGCTTCGCGCCCGGTCAGGTGGGGTCCTCGGCGATGCCGCACAAGATGAACACCCGCAGTTGTGAACGCGTCAACGGCCTGCAGGTGGTGCTGCGCGGCTACGCCTCGATGGTCGCCGAGCTCGCCGGAGCGCAGTGGAACGAGGGCGACGTGTTCTGTTCGGTGGTGCGCCGGGTCGCACTGCCCGACGCCTTCTTCGCCATCGACGGCATGCTCGAGACCTTCCTGACGGTGCTTGCCGAATTCGGCGCCTATCCGGCGGTGATCGCCAACGAACTCGACCGCTATCTGCCGTTCTTGGCCACCACCAAGGTGCTGATGGCCTCGGTGCGTGCGGGTGTCGGGCGCGAGACCGCACACGAGGCGATCAAGGAGAACGCGGTCGCCGTGGCGCTCGCGATGCGCGAGGAGGGTCGCGAACCCGACCTGCTCGACCGTCTCGCCGCCGACGAGCGCATTCCGCTCGACCGCGCCGACCTCGACGCCCTGCTCGATGACAAGGCGGCCTTCATCGGCGCCGCGCAGGCCCAGACCGCCGACGTGATCGCCGCCGTCGAGGCGCTGGTGGAGGCCAACCCCGACGCGGCGAAGTACACCCCGGCACCGATTCTGTAGCCCGACTCGCGGCGGTCAGCGCACCGCTGTGGCCAGAACGGCTGCGGCATGTTCTGTGCCGTCGGCGGTGTCGACGCGCAGCACGTCGTGATCCCAGGGCTCGTACTCGCGACTGGTCACCTGCGCCCAGGTGGGCACGACCAGTCCGTCGAGGTCGGAGACTCGTTGCTCGACCCGGCGGCGGTGGGCGTCGGGGTCACTGCAGTACACCTCCGCCTCGACCAGCCGTATCCGAGACGACAAGGCCACCGCCGCCCACGCCGCCCGCGTGACGGGCAGCGGGTTCACACTGTCGGCGATCACGCTGTGGCCGGTGCGCAGCAGGTCGCCGGCCATCGCATAGGCCACCCGATATCCGGCGTCGGGCACCGCCTCCCAGCCGCCGGCCCGCTCGATCACACCCCCGCTCACCAGCGCGGATTCGATGGTGTCCAGGCGTAGGTGGATCGCGCCGATCTGTGCCGCGACCATGCGTGCCAGGGTGGTCTTGCCGACCCCGGGTAGCCCCGAGAGCACGACGAGAGTGGGTGTGCGGCTGTCATCACGGCTGGTCATCGGCCACGATCGTAACGGTCGGGCAGCGCCGATCGTTCGGCCGCGGCCGAGCAGCGCCGATCATTCGGCCGCCGCGGCCAGCCCCTGCGTCAGGTCGGCGAGGATGTCGTCGATGTTCTCGATCCCCACCGACAATCGCACCCGGCCCGGGGTGACGCCGGCGGCGAGCTGTTCCTCGGGGGTGAGCTGGGAGTGGGTGGTCGAGGCGGGGTGGATCACCAGCGAGCGCACATCGCCGATGTTGGCCACATGGCTGTGCAGGGTCAGTGCGTTGACGAACTTCTTGCCCGCATCCACACCGCCGGCGAGCTCGAAGGTGACAATCGCACCCGCACCGCGCGGGAGCAGCGCCTGGGCGCGTTCATGCCACGGCGACGAGTCGAGTCCGGCGTAGGCGACACTCTCGACCTCGGGCTGTTGGGCGAGGAAGGCGGCGACACGCTCGGCGTTGGCAACGTGGCGTTCTACGCGCAGGCTCAGTGTCTCGATGCCCTGGGCGATGAGGAAGGCGTTGAACGGCGAGACGGCTGATCCGAGGTCACGCAGCAGCTGCACGCGCACCTTGGTGACGAACGGTGGCAGGTCGAGATCGGCGAACACCAGTCCGTGATAGCTCGGGTCGGGGGTGGTGAAGTCGGGGTGGCGGCCCTGGGTCCAGTCGAATGTCCCCGAATCGACGATCACGCCGGCGATCGCGGTGCCGTGTCCGCCGAGGTATTTGGTGGCCGAGTGCACCACGATGTCGGCGCCGTGTTCGATCGGGCGCAGCAGGTACGGAGTGGCGACGGTGTTGTCGACGACCAGCGGAATCCCATTGTCGTGGGCCACCTCTGAGATGCCCTCGATGTCGAGGATGTGGTTGAGCGGGTTGGCGATCGACTCACCGTAGAACGCGGCGGTGTTCGGGCGGATCGCCGCACGCCACTGGTCGAGGTCGTCGGGATCGTCGACGAAACTGACCTCGATACCCAGCTTGGGCAGCGTGTAGTGGAACAGGTTGTAGGTGCCGCCGTACAGATAGGGGCTCGACACCACATGTCCGCCGGCGCGGGTGAGTCCGAGGATGGTCAGCGCCTCGGCGGCCTGACCCGAGGCGACCAGCAGAGCGCCTGCGCCGCCCTCGAGGGTCGCGATGCGCGCCTCCACCGCATCCTGCGTCGGATTGATGATGCGGGTGTAGGTGTGACCGGTCGCCGACAGGTCGAACAAGGACGCGGCGTGGTCGGTGTTGTCGAAGGTGAACGACGTGGTCTGGTAGATCGGCAGGGCCCGCGCGCGGGTGGTGGCGTCGGAGGTCTGTCCGGCGTGGATCTGGTTGGTCTCGAAGGCGTAGTGCGGAGTGGGGTTCTCGTCGGTGGTCGCGTTCTGGTCGGTGGACATGCGGGTCGACTCCTGTGGCGTGTCGTCGGTGTGGCGTGTTGTCGGGGGTGACGACGCGACGCTAGAGCGTGCTGTGCACGAGTGGAAGAACGAGGACCGCACCGACGACAACTGTTGTGCGCCAGTCTCAGATGTGCTTACGGTGCCCGCGGAGGTCTGCATGCCGGTGATCATCGTCTGGCGGTTGCGCGTCGGTGAGTTTGCGCAGCAGCCCGGCGAGCTGCTCGCGCTCGTCCTCCGACAGCACCGCGAAGTAGTCGTCTGCTCCCACACCTTGCGCCGCGCGCAGTTCGGTGAGCATGTGTCGTCCGGCCTCGGTGGTGCGCACACAGCGGGCGCGCCGGTCGTGTTCGTCGGGGAGTCGTTCGGTGAGCCCGCGTTCGTCGAGGCGGTCGATCACCTCGGTGGCCGAGCGCGGCGCGATGTGCAGCCGTCGGGCGACCTCACCCAGCCGCGGGGTGCCGAGCCTGTCGACGACCATGAGCGCCCGCACCTCATGCGGGGACAGTCCCCACGGATCGAGGTTGCCGAACCAGCGGCGGCGCAGGGCGCGCGCCGTGGTCATCACCAGGTCGCGCAGGGTCTCTCGGTCGGACTCCCGGTCGGCATCAGTGGAATGATCTGACACATTGATGAGTTTACCTCAATAACCGGCTACACTCTGTGAGGAAACCTCAGCAATCGACAGAAAGGGGTGGTTCGATCGATGAGCCCCCAACATGCGACGACGTCGCGAACAACAACTTCACCACCCATGACCCGACCTGCGGGAATGCCCTCCGGCGGCCGCGGCGGTCCGGCCCGGCTCGATCCGGCCGACCGCGCCCAACTCGACGAGAACCCGGTGAGCCTGCGCCGCGTCGCTGCGCTTTTCCGCAACTATCGGCTGCGTATCGCCGTGGTGATGATCCTGATCGTCGCCTCGTCGGTGATCACACTCGCCAACCCCTTCCTGGTCCGTGCCGTGATCGACCATGCGATCCCCGAGCGCAACGTCACGCTGCTCGTGTGGGCGGTGGTCGCGATGATCGGTATCACCGTCGTCAGCTCGATCCTCGGCGTCCTGCAGACCTGGATCTCCACCACCGTCGGTCAGCGCGTCATGCACGACCTGCGCACCAAGGTGTTCGCCCACCTGCAACGCCAGTCGCTGGGCTTCTTCACCCGCACCCGCGGGGGAGAGGTGCAGAGCCGGCTCACCAACGACATCGGCGGGATGCAGACCGTCGTCACCACCACCGCCACCTCGGTGGCCTCCAACCTCACCACCGTTGTCGGCACCGTCGTCGCGATGGTGGTCCTCAGCTGGCAGCTCTCGCTGCTGTCGCTCATCGTGTTGCCGCCGGCCATCTGGCTCACGCGCACGGTGGCGAAGATGCGCCGCGAGATCACCACCCGCCGTCAGCGCACGCTGGCCGACATGCAGACCCAGATCGAGGAGTCGCTGTCGATCGGCGGCATCCAGCTCGCCAAGACGCTCGGCGCCGGACCCGTTCTGGCGCAACGCTTCACCGACACCTCACGCACGCTCGTCGACCTCGAGGTCCGCTCACAGCTGTCGGGTCGGTGGCGGATGGCGACAATGAACATCATCTTCGCGACGATCCCCGCACTGCTCTATCTGATCGCCGGGCTGCCCGCGACCTCGGGCGGCATGACGATCGGCACGCTCGTCGCCTTCACCGGGCTGCAGGCGGCGCTGTTCCGCCCGCTGATGAGCCTGCTCGACGTGGGTGTGTCGATCAACAGTTCACTCGCGCTGTTCAGCCGGATCTTCGAATACCTCGATCTGCCGGTGACCATCGCCGACCCGGATCACCCGGTGGCAGTGGATGATCCGCGAGGTTCGGTGCAGTTCGACACCGTGTCGTTCCGTTACGACGGTGCCCATCGCGATGCGCTGTCGAATATCGACATCGATCTGCCTGCCGGTGGCTCGCTGGCACTGGTCGGCGAAACCGGTTCGGGTAAAACCACTCTGGCCTCGCTGGTGTCACGTCTGCACGATGTGGACTCCGGTGCGGTGCGTATCGACGGCGTGGACGTGCGCGACATGGCGCTGGGTGATCTCGCGACCATCGTCGGTGTGGTGTCGCAGGAGACCTACCTGCTGCACGCCAGTATCCGTGACAACCTGCGCCACGCCCGTCCTGATGCGACGGATGAGCAGATCGAGGAGGCTGCCCGAGCTGCGCAGGTGCACGATCTGATCATGGGTCTGCCCGACGGATACGACACGCTGGTCGGTGCGCGCGGCTATCGGTTCTCCGGCGGGGAGAAGCAGCGGATCGCGTTGGCGCGCACGCTGCTTCGTGATCCTCGGATCCTCGTGCTCGACGAGGCGACCAGTGCTCTGGACAACGAGACCGAACGCGCGGTCCAGGCGGCAGTCGATGCGGCGAGTGCGGGTCGTACGACGATCACCATCGCCCACCGGCTCTCGACCATCCGCGACGCCGATCAGATCGTGGTGCTCGACCACGGGCAGATCGCCGAACAGGGAACCCACGACGAACTTCTCGCGCGAGGCGGGCGTTATGCGCGACTGCTCGCGCGGGGTGAGGCCGCCGCGGCGTGACACGCGGCCCGGGACTGTGCCCGGGCTGAGAGACTCAGTCGGCGTCGGCGCGCTCGGCGAGGCCCTTCACATACGAGGCCTGACCGAGATGCTGGGTGACGTCGCCGAGCACGCTGACGAGCCGCGACGACGCGGTCACCGGCGGATCCCAGCGGCGGTCGACCACCCGGTCGAGTTCCTCCGGTGTCAGCGACTCGATGTACTCGATCACCCGCTCGTAGACCGCGTGGAAATAGGCGTAGAGCTTGTCGAGATCAGGGTGCACCTTGCGCACATCCGCGGGGCGCTGGCCGTAGCCGGTCGCCTCGGGCCCGAACGGCAGATCGAATTTCTCCCGCCAGGTGTCCCACAGCTGAGGCTTGCCGGCGAGTTCGGACACGTGGTCATCCATCACACGCGCCGAATGCCACACCAGCCAGGCGATCGAGTTCGACTCCGGGTCGGGGCGGTACTTGGCGACGACGTCGTCGATCGACGCGGTGAGCTCCTCGGCGAGATCGTCCATGCGGGTGAAAGCATCGGCGAGGATGCGCTGCGCGGCGCGGACGTCACCGGTGGTGGAGGTACTCATGGGTGCCCCTTCAGCTGGTCGTGTCGTGCGCGGACATCGATGTCCGCGGTTCGCCGTGACCCAGATTCCATTCGGGCAGGGCGATGTCGCGGACAAGGCGTTTGAGTGTAACCACGTCGGGAAAGCCGCCGTCGCGGGCGCGTTCCCAGGCGAGGGTGTCGTCGACCTCGATGCGGAAGACCCCGCCGGTCGCGGGCACCAGGGTCACCTCGCCGATGTCGGTACCGAAGGTGTTGAGGATCTCGGCGGCCATCCAGTTGGCCCTGAGCAGCCAGTTGCACTGTGTGCAGTAGACGATGCGGATGCGCGGCCGACGCGACGCATACGCCTCCGGGGTGCTCATGTGGTCAAGCGTGCATCACCGGCCCTCGCCTGTCACGCCCTGGTCGGGTCGGAGTGTCGGATCCGACCGACCTGTCCGATCCGCAGGCCTGCGGCGCAGACGAGCCGGCGTGGACTGACCGTCTAACCTCGACTCATGCGCCCGCCACTGCATTCCTATCCCCACATCGGTTCAGGCAAGGTTCGCGAGCTCTACTCCATCGACGACGACACCCTGCTGATGGTGTCCACCGACCGGATCTCCGCCTACGACTACATCCTCGACACGCCGATCCCCGACAAGGGGCGGGTGCTCACGGCGATGAGCTTCTTCTGGTTCGACGAACTCGGTGTGCCCAATCACCTCGCGGGCGGACCGGAGGATCCCCGGATCCCGGCCGAGGTGGTGGGCCGGGCGATGGTGGTCCGCAAACTCGACATGGTCCCGGTGGAGTGCGTGGCCCGCGGCTACCTCACCGGTTCGGGTCTGATCGACTATCGCGCGACCGGCGCGGTGTGCGGGGTGGAACTCCCGGCCGGCCTGGTCGAGGCGAGCCGGTTACCCGAACCGATCTTCACCCCGGCCACGAAAGCCGAGTTCGGCGACCACGACGAGAACATCTCGTTCGACCAGACCGCCCAGCGGGTCGGCGCCGACGTCGCCACGCGGCTGCGTGAGGCCACCCTCGACATCTACGCCACCGGTGCCGGAGTGGCGGAATCACGCGGCATCATCCTCGCCGACACCAAGTTGGAGTTCGGCTTCGACGAGGAAGGCACACTGGTGCTGGCCGACGAGGTGTTGACCCCCGACTCGTCGCGGTACTGGGATGCGCAGACCTACACCGAGGGTCAGGTGCAGCCCAGTTTCGACAAGCAGATCGTGCGCAACTGGCTCACCAGTCCTGAATCCGGATGGGATCGTTCGTCGGGAGAGCAGCCACCGTCGCTGCCCGTCGACATCGCCGAACGCACCCGCGCACGCTACATCGAGGCCTATGAGCGGATCTCGGGCCGTTCGTTCGCCGACTGGCCGAAAGGAGTCTGACCATGACCGCAGGACAGGTGACACCCCCGATAGCCAAGAAGGTCGATTTCAAGCGAACTCATCACGGCGACACCGTGATCGACGAGTACGAGTGGTTGCGCGACAAGGACGATCCCGAGGTGATCGCCTACCTCGAACAGCAGAATGCGTTCACCGCGGCCCAGACCGCGGACCTTGCCGACCTCAGGGGTCAGATCTACGACGAGATCAAAAGCCGCACAAAGGAAACCGACATGTCGGTGCCCACGCGGCGTGGCCGGTTCTGGTACTACGCGCGCACCGAGGAAGGTAAGCAGTACGCCATCCGCGCCCGCGCGCCGATCGCCGCCGAGGACGACTGGACCCCGCCCGACATCGCCGAAGGGCAGACGCTTCCGGGTGAACAGATCCTGCTCGACTCCAACGTCGAAGCGGCCGAGACCGATTTCTACAGCCTCGGGGCTTTCTCGATCAGCGACGACGGGAACCGGCTGGCCTACAGCGTCGACACCGTCGGCGACGAGCGCTACACGCTGCGATTCAAGGATCTGACCACCGGTGAGTTCCTCGCCGACGTCATCACCGACACCGCGCCCGGCGCGGTCTGGTCGGCAGACGGGCAGCACGTGTTCTATCAGACCGTCGACGAGGCCTGGCGCCCGAACACGGTGTGGCGCCACGACATCGGCGCCGGCACCGAGGACGTCACCGTGTTCCACGAACCCGACGAGCGGTTCTGGGTGGGTATCGGGACCACGCGGTCGAACGCGTATCTGGTGATCTCGGTGGGCTCGAAGATCACCTCCGAGGTACATCTGCTCGCCGCCGATGACCCCACCGGTTCGTTCGAGGTGGTCCTACCCCGACGCGAGGGCGTGGAGTACGGCGTGGAACACGCCGTCATCGACGGCGAGGACCGACTCCTGATCCTGCACAACGAGAATGCCGAGAACTTCGAGGTGCGTATCGCGCCCGTGGACGATCCCGCGCATTCGGAGGTGCTGGTGCCGCATGATTCGGAGATCCGGATCGAGGACATCGAGGCCTTCGAACGGTTCCTCGTGCTCAGTTATCGCGCCGATGCAGTGCCGAAGGTCGCGATCGCCGATCTCGGCGCGCACGGACACAACATCGTCTTCGACGAGGTGGAGTTCGACGCCGAGCTGTGCAGCGCCGGGCTTGCGGCGAATCCGGAATGGCACACCCCGCGACTTCGCCTGGGCTACACCAGTTTCATCGAGCCCACCGAGGTCTTCGAACTCGAGGTGAGTACCGGCGAACGGTTCCTGCTCAAACGCCAGCCCGTCCTCGGCGGGTACGACCCCGACGACTACGAACAGCACCGCGAGTGGGCCGTGGCCGCCGACGGCACGCGCATCCCGCTGTCGCTGGTGTACCGCAAGGGGATCGACAAGCCCGCACCGCTGCTGCTCTACGGGTACGGCTCCTATGAGTCGAGTATGGATCCGTCGTTCTCGGTGTCGCGGCTGTCGCTGCTCGACCGGGGGATGGTGTTCGCCGTCGCCCACATCCGTGGCGGCGGGGAGATGGGTCGGCACTGGTATGACGACGGCAAGACGCTGACGAAGAAGAACACCTTCACCGACTTCGTCGATTCGGCTCGGCATCTGGTCAAGACCGGGTGGACCACACCGTCGCAACTGGTGGCCGAGGGCGGATCGGCGGGTGGTCTGCTGATCGGTGCGGTCGCCAATCTCGCGCCGGAGCTGTTCAACGGCATCCTCGCGGTGGTGCCCTTCGTGGACCCGCTCACCTCGATTCTCGACCCGTCGCTGCCGCTGACGGTGATCGAGTGGGATGAGTGGGGAAACCCCTTGCAGAGCAAGGAAGTCTACGAGTACATGAAGTCGTATTCGCCCTATGAGAACGTCGACGAGCTGTCCTATCCGGCGATCCTCGCCGAGACCTCACTCAACGACACCCGCGTGCTCTACACCGAGGCGGCCAAATGGGTTGCCCGGCTGCAGGAGAAGACGGTCGGCGACGCACCGATCATGCTCAAGACGGAGATGTCGGCGGGCCACGGCGGCGTCAGCGGCCGCTACAAGCAGTGGGAGGAAACCGCATTCGAATACGCCTGGCTGCTCCGGCAGAGCGGTGCGGCATAGCAGCGCGCGGAACCGAGTACATCAGTGACATGGCTCCGGGTCGCCAACCCCGTATAGGAGGTCGGCGACCCGGAGCCATGTCATCTGTGTACGGGCGCGGGCGCGGTCAGTGCATGGCGACCGGTGCCGAGCTGGCGTCGCTGTTGGCGATCCGCTTGCGCGGCAGCATCAGCGACGGCAGGAAGGTGATCGCGATGAGCACCACCGCCACGATGAAGGTGTCGCCGAACGCATTCGCGGCCGACTCGAACCACTCATGCGGCGGGGTGGCCGGGACCTGTTGCGCGCCGGCGAGCTTGTCGTAGGTCTTCGGGTCGGTGTTCGACAGGATCGCCATCCCCGAGGTGGGACTCGACTTGAGGTGCGAGGCCAGGATCACCGAGATGACCGCGGTGCCGATCGATGCGGCGGCCTGCTGGACGACGTTCATCAGCGTCGATCCATCGGCGACCTTGTCGGCGGTGAGTGTGGCCAGTGCCGCCGACATGATCGGCATCATCGTCATACCCATGCCCAGACCCATCACGAACAGTGCGCTGCACAGCAGCCAGTACGACGTGTCGGCGCCGAGGAAGACGAAGGTGGTCATGCCGGCCACGATCAGCACGATGCCGCCGAGGACGAATTTGCCCGGTCCGATCTGGTCGGTCATCCGCCCGGCGATGGGCATGGTGACCATCGCACCCAGCCCCTGTGGCGCCACCAGCAGTCCGGCCATCAGCGTCGACTCGCCGCGCACACCGATGAAGTACTGCGGGAACAGCAGCATCGCGCCGAAGAAGGCGATCATGAACAGCGTCATCGTGATGACGGCCCAGCGCAGCGTCTTGTTCCTGAACAGATGCAGGTCCAGCAGCGGGTTCTTGCCGCGCAGCGAGTGGAAGACGAACGCGATGATCAGCACCGCGCCGACGGCCATCGGGATCAGGACCTTCGCGGTGAGGAAGGTGCCCGCGGCATTGCTCTCGGACACGCCGTAGAGGAAGATCGCCAGACCCGGCGACAGCAACAGCAGACCCACGAAGTCGAAGGTCGGCTTCGACGTCTCCTCCCCGCCGGGCAGCGTCACATAGGAGTAGATGAACGCCAGGATGCCGATGGGCAGGTTGATCAGGAAGATCCAGTGCCACGATGCGTACTCGATCAGCAGACCACCGAGGATCGGGCCGAGGATGGGGCCGAGCAGCATCGGGATACCCAGCACGGCCATCACCGAGCCGACCCGTTCGGGTCCGGCGGCGCGGGTCAGGATCATCATGCCGACGGGCATGAGCATGCCGCCGCCGGCACCCTGCAGCATGCGGAAGGCGACCAGCGAGCCGATGTTCCAGGCCAGCGCACACAGCACCGATCCGAGGACGAACAGCACGATGGAGATCAGATAGATCTTGCGCGTACCGAACCGCGCCGCTGCCCAGCTCGACAGCGGGATCACCGCAGCGAGCGCCAGGGTGTAGCCGGTGGCCGTCCACGCCGCGTTGGCGGCGCTGGTGTGGAACTCGGTCTGGAAGGTGTTCTGCGCGACCGACACGACGGTGGTGTCGAGGATCGACATGATCGCGCCGAGAACCACGACGATCGCGATCCGGATGACCGCCTTGTCGATCTTCTCCGACGAACCGCCGGTCGTCGTCTGCGTGGATTGTTGGCTCATACGCCGTGTTCGCTTTCGGTGTCGGTGTTACGGGCAGGTGGAATACGGGTGGGATGGGAGGCGCCCGGTGGGCAGTCCCAGAAGCCCCCGTTGACGATGGCGTCGAGGGATTGGTGCAGCCCGACGCGGAGATCGACGGGCAGTTGTCGGAGGATCTCGCGGACCGCGTCGTCGCGGCGCCCGGACATCTCGTCGAGTTCGTGGCGGCCCTTCTCGGTGACGCTCACGAGCTTCACCCGCCGGTCGCGCGGATCCTCCCGTCGGTCGACCAGTCCGAGATGGACCAGCTTGTCGACGTTGCGTCCGGTCGACGCCAGTGACAACGACGTCGCCTCGGCGAGCTCGTGGAGTGGCACGGGGTGTGCGTAGAGGCGTAACTGCATCAACACCCGGAAGTGCGACAACGACAGCTCGGTATGCATGATCGAATCGAGTGCCCGGGCATCGGAGATACACCCCAGGTGGGCCATGAAATCGAACAGCATCGCCGATGTCTCTTCCGGTGACGGAGCGCGTTGCGGGGTGGTCGGCACCGGGTTCGACGGCACCGGGAACCCGCCCACGCTTTCCTGAAGTGAACTACTCGTCACTCCGCAAAAGTTACGGTGCTGCAACTGTTGCGACCAACTCAATTATTGACCGAATGGATCACATGACGATCGTACTATGATCCATAGCACTGATCGTCGGCGTGATGTCGGGTTCCGGGGATACCCTCGCAGGCGTGGCCGACATCGAAACGATTCCCCTGACGACGATCGACGGACAGACCACGACGCTGGGTGCCTTCGGCGGCCCGGTGTTGGTGGTCAACGTCGCAAGTAAGTGCGGGCTGACCCCGCACAGTACACCGGACTCGAACAGCTGGCGAAGACGTACGGAGATCGCGGACTGACGGTTCTCGGTGTGCCGTGCAACCAGTTCGCCGGTCAGGAACCCGGCACTGCCGAGGAGATCACGACCTTCTGCTCGACCACCTACGGGGTCACCTTCCCCCTTCTGGAGAAGACCGACGTCAATGGCGAGGACCGACACCCGCTCTACGTCGAGCTCACCCAGGCGACCGATGCCGACGGACAGGCCGGGGACATCGCCTGGAATTTCGAGAAGTTCCTCGTCGGCTCCGACGGTACGGTGATCGCCCGGTTCCGGCCGCGGACCGAACCGGAATCACCGGAGGTCATCGAGGCGATCGAGGGCGCGCTCGCCTCGTGATGTGAGGAGTTCCGCCGGTCGCCATGTGGTGGCAACCGGCGCACAACCATGACCGGTCACACTGACCACCATGACGGGTCTGCTGGTCGTCTCGGTGTCGGGTCTGCGCGAGCGCACGCTCACCAGCTCGGCGGAGTTCGCGAATGCACTCGGTGAGCGTGGACTGCCGCTGTCGTGGCTGGTCGCCCCGCGCCGCAAGCACGGATACCGGCTCGGTGAGGACAGTGCCACCTGCGACTGGTTGCGCACCCGCCGTATCGGGAGCGGGAGGACCCCGGCCGATGCGGTGGTGCTGCACGGCTACGACCAGGCTTCGACACGGCAGCGGCGTGCTGAGTTCGCCACCATCTCCCGACATGAGGCGATGCTTCGGCTCACCGCCGCCGATCGCGCACTCGAGCAGGCGGGCCTGCGCACCAGAATCTTCGCCGCCCCGAGGTGGAGCGCCTCACCCGGTGCGGTGGCCGCTCTGCCGGCCGTCGGGTTCAGGGTGAACGCAGGCTTCGGCGTGGTCGAGGACCTGCGGTCGGGAACCCAGGTGCGCGGTCGGGTGATCGGAATCGGTGACGGGTTCCCTGACGACGCGTGGTGGCTGCGCATGCTCATGCGCACCGCCGGCCGAACCGCGCGACGCGGTGGGGTGGTGCGACTGCACGTCGCAGCCAGGCACCTGGGGGAACCGCTCGTCGCGCGCACGTTATGCGACTGTGTCGATGTCGCACTGCATCACGGCCTGCGTCCGGCGACCTATGCCGACCGGTTGGCCGATCTCGCGTCGGCCCCTGGCGTCGGCGGCACCGAGATCAGCGTCACGTCCACCCCGGAGATCGACGTCACCGTCGCGTGAGGGCGCACCGCGGGTGGGTACAGTGAACCCGCAGCGTAGTGCAGCGACTGTCCTGCGACGACGGTGGTGCTTCCGGCGACGGGCAGTACTTTCCGATCACGGGCAGCGCTTCGGATGACGGTAGTGACAAGAAGGGGAAAACCGCTATGGCGCGAGTGGTGGTCGACGTGATGCCCAAGGCCGAGATCCTCGACCCGCAGGGGCAGGCGATCGTCGGAGCTCTGGGCCGACTGGGATTCTCCGGCATCGTCGACGTCCGGCAGGGCAAGCGTTTCGAACTCGAGGTCGACGACTCGGTCGACGACGCCGACCTCGAGCGTATCGCCGAGGAACTGCTCGCCAACACCGTCATCGAGAACTTCGCGGTCACCCGCGTGCCTGACGCTCAGGGTGCCCGGTCGTGAGCGCGCGGATCGGTGTCATCACCTTCCCCGGGACCCTCGACGACGTCGACGCCTCCCGTGCGGTCCGCAACGCCGGTGGCGAAGCGGTCGCGCTGTGGCACGCCGACGCCGACCTCAAGGGTGTCGACGCGGTGATCGTGCCCGGCGGCTTCTCCTACGGCGACTACCTGCGGGCCGGTGCCATCGCGCGTTTCGCACCCGCGATGAGTTCGGTGGTCGAGGCCGCCGGCAAGGGCATGCCGGTCCTGGGCATCTGCAACGGCTTCCAGATCCTCTGCGAGGCAGGTCTGTTGCCCGGCGCGCTGACCCGTAACGAGGGCCTGCACTTCATCTGCCGCGACCAGTGGCTGAAGGTCGAGTCGAACTGGACTGCGTGGACCTCACGATTCGACCGCGACGCCGAGATCCTCATCCCACTCAAGTCGGGGGAGGGCCGTTACGTCGCCTCTCCGGAGAAGCTCGAGGAACTCGAGGGCGAGGGCCGCATCGTGTTCCGCTACGCCGGGGACAACCCGAACGGCTCGATGCTCGACATCGCCGGGATCGCGAGCGAGGACGGCCGGGTGGTGGGTTTGATGCCGCACCCCGAGCACGCCACCGAGGCGCTGACCGGGCCCAGCGACGACGGACTGGGTTTGTTCTATTCGGTGCTCGACGCGGTACTCGAATCGGCGTGAGCATCCCGACCAGTGCGACGGCGCAAGGACTGTGCTCCTTCGTCAACGACTCGCCGTCGCCGTTCCACGTGGTCGACACGATCGCGGCCACGCTGCGTTCGGCGGGTTTCCATCAGCTCGCCGAGACCGACGTGTGGCCCGACGATCCGGGCCGGCATTTCGTGGTCCGCGGCGGTTCGATCATCGCCTGGGACGCCAGTACCGCTCCGGAGGCGTTCCGCATCGTCGGTGGCCACACCGACAGTCCGAACCTCCGGCTCAAACAGCATCCCGAATTGCGTTCTGCGGGTGTGTCACTGGTCGGTCTGGAACCCTACGGCGGTGCCTGGCTGAACTCCTGGCTCGACCGCGACCTGGGAGTGTCGGGTCGGATCTCGGTGGGTCACGGCGGCGACGTGACGACCGTGCTGGTGAAGGTCGACGAGCCGGTGCTGCGGGTGCCGCAGCTGGCCATCCACCTGTCCGAGGATCGCAAGGGTGTGCACCCGGACCCTCAGCGTCACGTCAACGGCATCTGGTCGCTCGGCGAGGACGGCTCGTTCATCGACTGGTTGTGCGACCACGAGGGCGTCGACCCGGCCGACGTGCTCGGCTGGGAGCTGATGACCCACGACGTCACTCCGGCGCGAATCGCCGGTGCGCGTGGAGATCTGGTGAGTTCGCCGCGCCTGGACAATCAGGGCAGCTGCTATGCCGGACTTCGGGCGTTGCTCGACGGCGACAACACCTCCGCGGTGCGGGTGCTGGCCCTCTTCGACCACGAAGAGGTGGGCAGCGGCTCCGAACGTGGCGCCGGGTCGGACTTCCTGCTCACCACACTCGAACGAATAGTGTTGTCGCACAACGGTGATCGTGCCGATTTCCTGCGCGCGCTGGCAGCCTCGGTGTGCGCGTCGGGCGATATGGCCCACGGCACCCATCCGAACTACCCCGACCGACACGAGCCCGCACATCAGATCGCACTCGGCGGTGGCCCGGTACTCAAGGTCAACCAGAACCTGCGCTATGCCTCGGATGCCGAGGGGGAGGCGTTGTTCGCGCTGGCCTGCCGACAGGCCGACGTTCCGCTTCAGCGCTATGTGCACCGCGCGGATCTGCCGTGCGGATCGACCATCGGCCCGATCACTGCCGCCCGCACCGGTCTGAAGACGGTGGACGTCGGTGCCGCGCAGCTCGCGATGCACAGCGCGCGCGAGATGATGGCCGCCGCAGATGTGGGCCTGTATTCGGCTGCGCTGCAGGCCTTCCTGTCGCCACGCTGAACCGCGCTGATATCCGCCGTTCAGTTCGGTTGCAGCACGCTGAGTTCGGTCCCCTGGCGCAGCACGAGATATCCGTCGACCACCTCCACCGTGCCGTTGAACGGTAGTTGCCAGCTCACCCGACCCCGGGCGACGTCGACGGCGGTGATGGTGTCGGTGTCGGTGAAGATCGCGGTGTGGCCGTGGCTACCCAGGCAGGTGAGCTGGTCGAGGTCGGTGTCGGGTCGGTTCACCGAGGCCTGCGCCAGGGTGCCGACCGTGTCGTCGGAGCCGAGGTCGAGGATCTGGCGACTGCGGTCGATCTTGGGGAGGAAGAACATCGAACCACACGCTTGCGCACCGGATTTCGAGTTGTCTGTGCTATCGGATCGCCATCGCCGGGCCGATCCCGGTGTCAGATCACGCGCCTCGTAGGTGCCATGGTCGGCGAATACGGTGGTGGGTCCGGCGCCTGTGAGCACGGGTAGCGGCGACGGTCCGGCCACCAGTGCGGTATCGGTCTCGGTTGCGGTGATGTGTCCGGCGGTGTCGAGCAGCGTCACCGAACTCGATGCGTCGCCGTCGGGTGAATCGATCTCGGCCGCAACGCCACTGGGATAGGTGGTGAGTGTGCACGAGGTGCAGCTGTAGCGTTGCTCGCCGGTAGCGGCGTCGAGGATCGAGGCACCGCCGTCAGCGCGTGCGGCCGTGAGCGTCGCATCCGACCAGCGCAGTGTGGCCGGCGAGGTCAGAGTGGTCGAGAAGGTGGTCGAGCCGTCGGTGCCGACGCCGGTCACTCGGTGGCCGACCTTCGACATGAGTACGAAACCATCTGTCACACCGACCATTCCGGCGGTGTCCTCGACGTCGGCCGACCGGTGGAACCTTCCGCTGTCATCGAGGAGCCCGAAGCTGGCGGTGGTTGCGGTCAACGGGCGGCGGACGCAGCCGAGGTGACCGGCGTCGTCGAAGGCGCACATGCCGAGTCCGACGTCGAGTCCGCCCGACCAGATGGGTGTGCCCGTCTCCGCCCGCACCTCGGTGACCCGGCTCCCGTCGCCACCGCGTGAGGTGAGCAGCCACCTGTCGCCGTGCACTCCCACCACCTGCGGCGCCGGTGACCATTGCGCGGGGTCCACCCCGGCGGCCTGGGCCGGGCTCATCGTCCACATCGGCTGTGGTGGGGCCGAATACGACCGCAGGTCACCGGGAGCGCGAGGGGAGTCGTGTGATCGGCCGATCGTGAGGACCACGATCACGCAGGCCACCATCGCGACGGCGGCAATCGTGCTGACCACCGCGATGCCGGGACGCTGCAGCCGTCGCAGCGTGGAGCGCCAGGTCGACATGGCCACAGTCTCTCATCGAGACACCGACCGGGGAGGGAGTTTAGTGTCGGTGATGTGGCGATCAGGGTATCTCGTGTGGCGCGGCGGACGGCCGTTGCGGCGATCACGGCGTCGGTGGCTGTGCTGGCAGCGGTGGTCGGTGGCGCACCTGCGCAGGCACGCGAGGCGCCGCTGCCGGTGACCTACGACTTCTTCGCCGGTGCGCGTGATGAACTCGCCCACCCCGGCGGCTCGGCGCCGGGCACCAACGACCCGAATTGCCGACCGAGTACTCAGCATCCCAACCCTGTTGTGCTGGTGCACGGTACGGGTGGGAACCGTCAGACCAATTGGGCCACACTGGGCCCGGTGCTGCACAACGCGGGGTACTGCGTGTACGCGCTCACCTACGGTGCGCTACCGGGTACCTCGTGGCCGATCAGCGCACTCGGCGGCTTCATCTCGATGCGCGACAGCGCCCACCAGCTGGCCCGCTTCGTCGACGGTGTGCTCGCACACACCGGTGCGCATCAGGTCGATATCGTCGGGCATTCCGAGGGCACGCTGATGCCGAACTACTGGGTGAAATATCTGGGCGGGGCGACGAAGGTCGATCGCTACGTGTCGATCGCGCCCTACTGGAAGGGCCAGGATTCCAGCGGTTGCAACGAGGCCGTGGCCGCGATCGCGCGCCTCGGCGGCGACCCGGCAACCCTCTGGCCGTATCCGGAATGCAACGAGGAGCAGTACGGCTCACCGTTCATGCGCGCGATCAATGCCGGTGGTACGCCTTATGTTCCGGGGGTTGTCTACACCAACATCATGTCCCGTCACGACGGCATCGTGGTCCCGTGGACCGACGGGAACGTACCCGGGCCGGCCACCACCAACATCGTGGTGCAGGACGGTTGCGCGGTTGACCGCTCCGACCACCTGTCACTGGTCGCCTCACCACGCACCGCCGGTTTCGTACTCAACGCACTCGACCCCGAGCATCCCCGCGCCGTGAGATGTGTTCCGGTGGCACCGGGATTGCCCGGGTGAGCGGGTTGGCCCGGGTGCTTCCCGGGCCAACCCGTCAGACCTCTTTGGCCAGCGTCTGCTCGAACGGTGTGCTCTCGGTTCCGAGCAGATCCTGCAGGTCGCGCGAATCCGAATCGAGATCGCCGCGTTCGATCCCGGCGTCCCAGTCGGGCAGGAAGGTGCGCAGCGGTTCGGGGACCTGAGCCTTGGCCAGTGCGTCGTGGTAGCCGTTGAATCCGAGGTCCACATACGAGATCTCGCCGACGTTCTCACCGGTGGACTTCGCGACATCGGTGAATGCCTTGGCCACATCGGTGAGGGTGAGGTGTTCGGATCCGGCCAGCTCGTAGATGCGGCCCGGCTCGGGCTTGGTCACCGCGATGGCCGCGGCGAGCGCGTAGTTCTCGCGTGACGCCGGTGCGATCTTGCCTTCTCCGGCGCAGCCGTAGAGGGTGCCCGACTGCACCGCTCCGGCATACGAGCCGGCGTAATTCTCCGAATACCAGCCGTTACGGAGGAAGATGTGGTCGATACCGGAGTCCTTGATGTACTTCTCGGTGAACCGGTGTTCCTCGGCCAGGTTGATCTTCGAGGTGTCGGCATTGAGGAGACTGGTGTAGGCGATGAGCCCGACGCCGGCGGCCACTGCCGCGTCGACCACGTTCGCATGCTGCTGGGCGCGTGCGCCCACCTCCGAGCCTGAGATCATCACCAATCGCTCGACCCCGGCGAATGCGTCCGCCAATGCCTCCGGGGTCTCGTAGTCGGCGATACGCACGGTCACCCCACGGTCGATCAGATCTCGGGCCTTGCTGCTGCTGCGGGCCACGGCGACGATGTCACCGGGTTCCACGCCGGCGGCGAGCAGGCCGGTGATGACGAAGGTGCCGAGGTGGCCGGTCGCTCCGGTCACTCCATAGACGGTCATGGGCTGTCCTTTCGATGAAGGTCGCTTCGATCCAGTTCCGATGATTCCAGCCTCGAGCCGGGAACCACTCAAAGTTAGCACTTACTTTTCTGCATGCACACTCAGTCCGTGCAGTCCACCGGTGATGGGATGTGCATGCGCCGCACGTGGGTAGAATCGGGCCGATGAGCACGCCCGTTCCTGATCCGAGCCTGGAGGCAGACGTCTTCTCGCGCGCCTGCTCCTCGCGCGATGTGCTCCTGGATCTGACCGGCCGATGGTCGATGCTTGCCCTCGGCGCCCTCGCCGAGGGGGATTTCCGGTTCAATGCGCTGCGTCGCCGCGTGGACGGCGTCAGCGAGCGGATGCTCTCGCACACGTTGCAGCGACTCGAACGGGACGGTTTTGTCACGCGCACGGTTCTCCAATCGATTCCGCCGCGGGTCGAATACTCGCTGACCGACCTCGGCCGCGCGATGGCCGAGCGCGTCGGTGCGTTGATCGAACTCACCGAGAGTTCGCTGCCGCAGGTCGAGTCGGCACGCGAGCGTTACGACGCGGCACACGCACACTCCGCACACGCACACTCCGAGCGCGTCGCCGACCAGTAGCCGTCTGGGCCGGGGCGGGTGTGTCCCGGCCCAGACGGCTCTGGCGAACCTGTTTCACTGTGGAGTTCTCAAAGGACAAGTGGCGCAGGCTGTTCCGTGCCACGTTTGTGATCGTCGGTCAGGCGGCGTTGCCGAGTGTCATCAGTGATGGGCATGAACCCACGGGCGCTGGTCACCGCACTCGATGCAGCCTTTGTCGCGGAGCAGCAATGCTTTTCGTTGGTGCTCGGAGAACAATCGCTGCCGGCGGCCGAGTGCGAGCGGCACACCGCTGCCGTCGAGGCCGGCGAGCTGGATGACCGCGTCACATGCCAGCCGTTCGGCCACCCGTGCGCCGGTCACCACATCCAGATCTGCACGGATGAGAACTCTGCCGTGTTCGCTGCTGTTGTTCACGCGCAGGCAATTCAACGAGGTGTCTTCGTTGACCGGTATGCCACCGTGTGGTCCTGCGCTGTCACGTTCGTTGCTGATCGACAGGGCCGTGTCCCGGATCGTGAGACGTGCTCCAGCGACAGCCATCCCTCGCGAAAGTAATTCACGCTCTTGCTCAAGAGCGTCCACCGCGATGCCAGCTGGACTACATGTGCGGCGACTGCCGGTGCCATGCCCAGGTTTGTCAACGCGGTGGTGAGTCGATCGCCGCGCTTCCGTGCCCATCGACGTTGCTCGGCCTCGCGTATGCATTCGACCATCACGAAGAATGCCGTGTTGATCACCGTGATGATCTCGCGCATCCGTGTCAGCAACTCCCCGTCTGAGGAGCTGCTGGTGGTCTCGGGATCGAGGACCGCATCGGGGCCATGACAACAAGACTACTCGAACTTCAGTTCGATACAAGCCGGTGTGGCGAGTTCATCCGATCGAATGACAATGTCGCTCGCCAGGCCTCTTGTCGGCTCGGTATTGCCAGTGAACAAAGCTCCGTTCAATGACGAAATGCTCTGTCCGTCAGAATAATTCGCCGAGATAGAACTGCATACCCTGGTCGTCGGCGCACAGTGCCATCAGCCCGTATGCCTGACGCTCCGGTTCGGTGATCACCCGGCCACCGGCTGCCCGCACCCGCGCGACGGCGTCGGCGATGTCGGGTGTGTTCCACATCGGAACGGCCGACTCGCCATCAGCGCCCCCCGCGACCCCGATCTGGGGGTGAGGTCCGTCGGCCTCCCAGCCGTCGGCCATGCGACCGGCGGCGAACCGCCACCCGAGCACTGAGCCGTAGAACGCGCGATAGCGCGCACTGTCGCGGGTGTGCATCGTCAGATACGACATGTCGCCGTCCGCGCGCGGGTACTGGTCAGGGCGAGGCTCCTCTGGCGACGCGACGTAGATCGCGAACTCCACCCCGGCGTCGTCGACCGCGTCGGCCGTCATCCGGCCGTTGTGCTCATAGGGGACGGCGGTGATCCGGCCGCCGGCGGATTCGATGCGCTCGCACGCGGAGTCGATGTCGTCGACGGCATAGCCGCAGAACATCGTCGCCGGACCGGTCGTCTCGACGACCACGACCGGATGGTTCAGCGAGCTGACGTGCCGGCCGTCGGAGGCGAACTCCCAGCCGAGCACGGCGTGGAAGAAGGCTCGCGCCCGCGCGGCGTCGTGGGTGTTGACCGACAGGAAGCCGATGTCGCCGGGACGGAGGGGATCGTCGGTGCCGTGCGGGTCTGCGGGTGCCGGTCCGGTCAGCAACCAGCGATGCCCGAACGGGTCGACGATGGTCGCGGTGCGTGTGCCGTGGGCGTCGTAGGGCGCGCGGGTGAGTGTCGCGCCGCCCGCCTCCGCCCGACGTGCCGCCGCATCGGCGTCGTCGACCGACAGCATCAGACTCACCGATACCGCCCCGGGCGTGGGCGCGCGTAGTCCCATGTCCGGGAATTCGGCGGCGAGGTAGATTGCTCCGCCCCCGATCTCGAGTTCGGCATGTCCGATCCGCCCGTCGGGCATGGTGATCGGCGCGCCGCGCAGGCGGGCACCGAGGTTCTCGACGTACCAGTCGAGTGCGGCGGCCACATCCCCGACCGTCAGGTAGGGCAGCGCTCCTGGACGTTCGACGGTCGTATCCGTGAGCGACCTGGTCAGTTCGGATGTGTTCATGTCCACTCCTGTCGGCAGTGTCAGCCCGCGGATCAGCCGCTCGCGCAGTGCGTCGGCGAATCGCGGGTCGGGCTCGAACGGTTGGCTCCAGTCCGGCATGTCGGCGGCGCGCAGGACACGCAGCGGATTGCCGGTGCCGTCCGGAAGCGGTGGGGGAGTGTCGTTGCCGCTCATGCGTGACCTCCTTCCGCCGACGCGGTCTGCGGGTAGGTGTTGCGGAATTCGCGCTTCGCCCGTGTGAGCAGAGCCTCGGTGGCCCCGACGGTGCGGCCCGGCACATCCGCGCAGTCGGCGACGGTCAGATCGTCGACGTAGCGCAGCGTCAGTGCCGCGCGGTTGACCGGCGTCAGCCGCGCCAACGTCGCGTGGGCGAGCATCCTGTCCAGGTGCGCGTCCCAGTCGTCGTCGGCCGCCTCGGGCAATTCGGATACCGGCTCGGGGGTGCGTTGCACACGCCGCCAGTGGTCGGCGAGCTTGTGTCGTGCGATGCCGATCAGCCAGGGCGTGGTCGGCACCACCGAGGTGTCGCGGCGGACTCCGTCCATCGCCGCGAGGAAGACCTCGGACGTCACGTCCTCGGCCACGCGACGATCGACGCACCTGCGGAAGACGTATCCGTACACCGCGGGCAGCGCTTCGTCGTAGACCTCCAGGAGGGCCCGGGGGCCGGTGTGTCCTGCGCTCACACACTCATCATCGTTTCGGACGCCCGGAATCCGACGGCAGATCTCCGCGAGATCTCTGCGCGTCGGTTCTGCGCCCGTCGTTGCCGCCGGTGTCGGATGTTCGGCTGAATCATGCCGGTCATCTCGGTATACAGCCCGCATGGAGCCGAAATCGCCCGCCTCGTTCGCTGTGGGCGTACTCGGTGCGGAAACATCCGCCCCACCTGCGCGTTGTGTAAGGGACTCCGTCGGCGAAGCGCCCGATTGCGCACATCTGTGGTGGCGCATCTTGAGTGTCGCCGATGACAGCCCACTAGAGTGTGGGTAAGGCTGCTGCGTAGGTGATCTGTATCCATTTCACCTCACGGCAGTGGAGCGGTAAACGTCCCAGAGGAGAACAATGTTCGAACGGTTCACCGACCGCGCCAGGAGAGTTGTCGTGCTCGCGCAAGAAGAAGCGCGCATGCTCAACCACAACTACATCGGCACCGAGCACATCCTCCTCGGCCTCATCCACGAGGGTGAGGGTGTCGCGGCCAAGTCACTCGAGTCCCTCGGGATCTCGCTCGAGGGCGTCCGCAGCCAGGTCGAGGAGATCATCGGACAGGGTCAGCAGGCCCCGTCCGGCCACATCCCGTTCACCCCGCGTGCCAAGAAGGTGCTCGAGCTGTCGCTGCGTGAGGCACTGCAGCTCGGCCACAACTACATCGGTACCGAGCACATCCTGCTCGGCCTCATCCGCGAGGGTGAGGGCGTCGCCGCACAGGTCCTCGTCAAGCTCGGGGCCGACCTCAACCGCGTGCGTCAGCAGGTCATCCAGCTGCTCTCGGGCTACCAGGGCAAGGAGCCCCAGGAGGCCGGCACCGGTGGTCGCGCCAACGAGTCGGGCACCCCGTCGACGTCACTGGTCCTCGACCAGTTCGGCAGAAACCTGACCGCTGCAGCCGCCGACGGCAAACTCGACCCGGTCATCGGCCGGGCCAAGGAGATCGAGCGGGTCATGCAGGTGCTGAGCCGCCGCACGAAGAACAACCCCGTTCTGATCGGTGAGCCCGGCGTCGGCAAGACCGCCGTGGTCGAGGGTCTCGCGCAGGCCATCGTCAACGGCGAGGTGCCCGAGACACTCAAGGACAAGCAGCTCTACACCCTCGACCTCGGATCGCTGGTCGCGGGCAGCCGCTACCGCGGTGACTTCGAGGAGCGCCTGAAGAAGGTGCTCAAGGAGATCAACACTCGCGGCGACATCATCCTGTTCATCGACGAGCTGCACACGCTCGTCGGCGCAGGTGCCGCCGAGGGTGCCATCGACGCCGCGAGCATCCTCAAGCCGAAGCTCGCCCGCGGTGAGCTGCAGACTATCGGTGCGACCACCCTCGACGAGTACCGCAAGTACATCGAGAAGGACGCCGCACTCGAGCGTCGCTTCCAGCCGGTCCAGGTCGGCGAGCCGTCGGTGGAGCACACCATCGAGATCCTCAAGGGTCTGCGCGACCGGTACGAGACGCATCACCGGGTGTCGATCACCGACGGCGCACTCGTCGCCGCGGCGACGCTGGCCGATCGCTACATCAACGACCGGTTCCTGCCCGACAAGGCGATCGACCTCATCGACGAGGCGGGCGCGCGGATGCGCATCCGCCGGATGACCGCTCCGCCAGACCTGCGCGACTTCGACGAGAAGATCTCCGAGGCGCGCAAGGAGAAGGAAAGCGCCATCGACGCGCAGGACTTCGAGAAGGCCGCGAGTCTGCGCGACAAGGAGAAGCAACTCGTCGCCCAGCGCGCCGAGCGGGAGAAGCAGTGGCGTAACGGCGACATGGACGTCGTGGCCACCGTCGACGATGAGCAGATCGCCGAGGTCCTGGGCAACTGGACCGGTATCCCCGTGTTCAAGCTCACCGAGGAGGAGACCACCCGTCTCCTGCGCATGGAAGACGAGCTGCACAAGCGGATCATCGGCCAGGAGGATGCGGTCAAGGCCGTCTCCAAGGCGATCCGCCGTACGCGCGCCGGTCTGAAGGACCCCAAGCGCCCGTCGGGCTCGTTCATCTTCGCCGGCCCGTCCGGCGTCGGTAAGACCGAGCTGTCCAAGGCGCTGGCGAACTTCCTGTTCGGCGAGGACGACGCGCTCATCCAGATCGACATGGGTGAGTTCCACGATCGCTTCACCGCGTCGCGTCTGTTCGGTGCCCCTCCGGGATACGTCGGCTACGAAGAGGGCGGTCAGCTCACCGAGAAGGTGCGCCGCAAGCCGTTCTCCGTGGTGCTGTTCGACGAGATCGAGAAGGCCCACTCGGAGATCTACAACACCCTGTTGCAGGTCCTCGAGGACGGACGACTCACCGACGGTCAGGGTCGCACGGTCGACTTCAAGAACACCGTGCTGATCTTCACCTCGAACCTCGGTACATCCGACATCTCCAAGGCGGTCGGTCTGGGCTTCTCCTCCGGAGATGGCAGCCAGAGCAACTACGAGCGGATGAAGCTCAAGGTCAACGACGAGCTGAAGAAGCACTTCCGGCCCGAGTTCCTCAACCGTATCGATGACGTCATCGTGTTCCACCAGCTGACGCAGGGCGAGATCATCCAGATGGTCGACCTCATGATCGGCCGCGTGGAGACGCAGTTGAAGAACAAGGACATGGATATCGAGCTCACCGAGAAGGCCAAGTCGTTGCTGGCCAAGCGCGGCTTCGACCCGGTGCTCGGCGCGCGACCGCTGCGTCGCACGATCCAGCGTGAGATCGAGGATCAGCTCTCGGAGAAGATCCTGTTCAACGAGGTCGGTCCGGGACAGATCGTCCTTGTCGACGTCGAGAACTGGGATGGCGAAGGAGCCGGTGAGGATGCGAAGTTCACCTTCAAGGGTGAGCCGAAGCCCGCAGCCGTTCCCGACGCTCCCGCCGAGCTGACCGCAGGAGCCAGCGACTCGGAGTGAGTCCGAGTCGGCGATCACCCCGCTGAGGTTCTCTAGACACAAGGGCCGCAACCGTTTTCACGGTTGCGGCCCTTGTGCGCTGTGCGCCCGGGTAGCGTCGCGAGGATGACCGCCATTGCCGAGACCACCGACACCGCACCGGTGGTGTGCCACCGTGACAACGAGATCGCCGTCATCACGCTCAATCGCCCGCAGCGTCTCAACGCCTTCACCGCCGAGATGGGCTCGGCCATCCGTGCCGCACTCGACGACACCGACGCCGACGATTCGGTGCGAGCGGTGGTCATCACCGGGTCGGGCCGCGCCTTCTGTGCGGGTGCCGATCTCAGCGGCGGGTCGAGCACCTTCGAACTGCGCACCGGTGCCCCCGGTGAGGTGCCGCGCGACGGCGGCGGGATGGTGTCGTTGCGGATCTTCGAATCGCTCAAACCCGTGGTGGTCGCGGTCAACGGACCCTCGGCCGGCGTGGGTGTCACCATGACCTTGCCCGCCGACCTGCGGATCGCCTCCGACGACGCACGGTTCGGGTTCGTGTTCGTCCGCCGCGGCATCGTTCCCGAGGCGTGCTCGAGCTGGTTTCTGCCGCGACTGGTCGGGCTGCCGACGGCGTTGCGCTGGACGATGGGCGGTCAGATGGTCAGCGCCGCAGAGGCGTTCGAACACGGTTTGGTGCAGAAGGTGGTCCCCAAGGATCAGGTGCTGGCCGAGGCGATCGCCGCCGCACGGGAACTCACCGATGGCACGGCACCGGTCTCGGTGGCGCTGACGCGACAGTTGATGTGGCGTATGGGGGGTGCCGACAGCCCGTATGCGGCGCACGCCGCCGATTCGAAGGGGATCTTCTATCGCGGCACGATGGACGACGCCGCCGAGGGCGTGACGTCGTTCTTGGAGAAGAGGGATCCCGAATTCACCGACAGCGTCTCGACGGATCTTCCGCGCATCTTCTGATCGACGGGTCGATGCCGCCGGTCATGCGGTTGATCCGCTCCCGGCGCTTCGGCCCGCCCGCATGACACCCGCCCCGATCGCCACGGCGGCAAGGCATGCCGCAGTGCCGACCCACAGGCCTGCCCGCGGTGTGGAGGCCTCGCTGATGGCGCCGACGATCGGACCGCCGATCGGGGTGGTGCCCATGAATGCCACCGACCACATCGACATCACCCGGCCGCGCATCTGCGGCGACGAGTTCAGTTGCAGCGTCGCATTTCCGGTCGACATGAACGTGACGCTGAGCCAGCCGACGAAGAACAGTGCGATGATCGCGACGGCCAGCGAGGGTGCTGCTGCGGTGATCGCGATGGTGATGCCGAAGCCGAGCGCAGCCAGCGTGAGCGGTCGGAGTCCGGTGGACCCGCGGGCGGCGACGATGAGGCCACCGACCACCGCTCCGACGCCCATCGCCGAGGTCATGAATCCGTATGCGGTGGATCCGCCGTCGAAGGACTCCTTGGCCGCGGCCGGCAGCGACACCTGGAATTCGTAGGCCAGCGTGCCGACGAGTCCCATCATCACCAGTGGCGCCCACAGCACCGGTCGGCGCGACACGTAGACGAGTCCCTCGCGCAGTTGGCCTTTCGCACGAGCCACGGGCTTCTCGTAGATGATCTGCGCGGAGTTCATCGCGACCAATGAGACCACCACCGCCACGAAGCTCGCCGCGTTGATCGCAAAACACCAGCCTGCCCCGACGGCGGCGAGGAGAACGCCTGCCACCGCGGGACCGATGGCCCGGGCGGCGTTGACCATCACGGAGTTCAGCGTCACCGCGTTGCGGATGAGGGATTCGCCGACGATCTGATGGATGAACGCCTGGCGCGACGGGTTCTCGAAGGCGTTGTTGATGCCCAGCGCCACCGCGAGGATCGCGATCTGCCACACCGCGATCACTCCCGACAAGGTCAGTGCAGCCAAGATCGCGGCGAGCACACCCATGATCGACTGCAGGGCGATCATCAGCGTGCGGCGATCGACGCGGTCGGCGACCACGCCCGCATACGGTCCGAGAACCAGCACCGGGACGGTCTGCAGTGCGACGACCACGCCGAGCATGGTCGCCGAATTGCTGAGGGTGAGCACCAGCCACGACTGTGCTGTGGCCTGCATCCAGGTGCCGATCAGCGAGATGGCCTGCCCGCCGAAGTAGAGCCGGTAGTTGGGGACCGCCAACGAGGCGAACACCGCGGCGATGCGCGTGGTGGGTCGTTTACCCGGCGGTGCGGGCACCGTCTCTGCGGCGACCTCGTCGGGAAGCGCGTCCGCGCTCTGCGGCTTGTCGTCGTCTGCGGTGTCACCGGCGGCGACATGGTGCGCGTTGTTGTCGGCCATCGAGCCGAATAGTAGGACCCCAGCCTGGGAGTCGGCCGTCACCGCTGCTTGCCATGGCCAAAGCAGGAGTGTCGCAGGTCTCTTTCGTCCATAATCATGAGGGGCATCACGTGACCGGGATGTCCCTGGAACGGCGGGTGTGCCTGCCGAGTCCCATCCCAGAGGAGAGGCAGTCAATGAAGACCCGCGCAGCAGTCATATTCGAACCCGGAACCCCGTGGCAGGTCGAGGAGCTCGAACTCGACGACCCCCAGTACGGCGAGGTGAAGGTCGAACTGGCAGCCTCTGGCATGTGCCACTCCGACGAGCATGTCCGCGACGGCAGCATGCCCTCGGGCACCTACCCGTTCATCGGTGGGCATGAGGGTGCGGGCATCGTCACCCAGATCGGGCCCGGTGTGAAGACCGTGGAGGTGGGCGATCACGTGTGTCTGGGCTTCATCCCGGCCTGCGGTCGCTGTCCGTCATGTGCCCGCGGCAAGTCATCGATCTGCGATCTCGGTGCGAATCTGCTGACCGGTCTGCAGATCTCCGACGGCACCGCGCGCCACCACGTGAACGGTCAGGACGCCGGGATCATGTGTCTGCTGGGAACCTTCGCCCCGGTCACCGTGGTCAACGAGGCATCGTGTGTGAAGATCACCAACGACATCCCGCTGGAGAAGGCCGCGCTGGTGGGCTGCGGCGTGACCACCGGGTGGGGCTCGTCGGCGTATGCCGCCGGAGTCGAAGCCGGCGAGACCGTCGTGGTCCTCGGGATGGGTGGTGTGGGCTGTGGTGCGGTGCAGGGCGCTGCACTGGCCGGTGCCCGCCACGTCGTGCTCGTGGATCCGTCGCCGTTCAAACGTGATCAGGCCAAGATCTTCGGCGCCACCCACACCGCGGCCAGTATCGACGAGGCACTGCCGCTGCTCAACGAGCTGACCTGGGGAACGATGGCCGACAAGGTCATCATCACGGTGGCGGTGGCCGACGGTGCTCTCATCGCGCCGGCGATGAGTCTGGTGGGCAAGGGCGGGACATGCGTGCAGGTGTCGGTGGGCGATCCCCGCGACAACGACGTGGCGATGAACCTCTTCGACCTCACCTCGATGCGCAAGACGCTCACCGGATCCTGGTTCGGCAACGCCAACATCCGCTACGACATCCCGCATCTGCTGCGTCTCTACATGGAGGGCCAGCTCAAGCTCGACGAGATGATCACCCACGAGTACACCCTCGACCAGATCAACGACGGCTACGAGGCGATGCGCCGAGCCGAGAATGTGCGCGGGTTGAGCCGGTACTGAGTCGACCGCCGGTCGGTCGCGGCAAAAATCGTCCCCCTGAGCCGAAGCGAGGGCATGTTGCCCTTGGCGGCGCTGCGGGGGACGATTTTTGCCATCACCGGTCGCTGTCGGAACCCACCGCACCAGGGGAGTCGGGCTCAGCAGAATCGGCGCCGGGGGCGTCTGGATCCTCGATCTGAGATCCGGCGGCAGCACCTGCGCCGGCATCGTCTTCGCCGGCATCGTCTCCACCGGCCGGGCGCCGTGAGGCGTCCACGCGGTCGGGGGTGAGGACCGCCAACACTGCACCCGAGAAGATCACGATCGAGCCGAGGGTGATGCACGCCTGGTTCATCGGTTCGATGAAGGCGTTCTGGGCGCTGACAAAGATCTCGTGCCCGAGCGGGCCGGGCAATCGCGCGCTGATCTGATGTGCCACCTGAACGGCTTCGGCGAATGACCGGTGAATGTGCTCGCCGACCCCGGGGATCAGCGATTCGATCTGCGATGCGGCGTCCTGATTACCCGCGGCCGCGGCGGCCTGTGCCTGCCGGTGCAACCCCTGCTCGGCGAGGTCGGTGGTGGCATGTGCACGGCTGGTGTAGCCGGCGGCCACGATCGAGCCCGCGATCGCGATACCCACTGCCGCCCCGAGCTCGCGCGCAGTGTCGTTGACCGCCGAACCGACACCGTGGCTGCGTTCGGGGGTGTTGACCATGATTGCGGTTGTCGACGGCGCAGCCGCGATACCGATGCCGATGGCCACCACCACGAGGATCCCCATCAACGGCCAGTACGTGGTGTAGTCGACGGTCCCGATGAGCACGAGCCCGAGCCCCATCAGGAAGGCGCCGAGAGCCAGCGCGGTGCGCAGACTGAACCGCACGGCAAACCAGTTGGACAGCAGTGAGAACACCATCACCGTCGCGACCATCGGTACCAGGGCGAACGCCGACTTGAGTGCCGAGTACCCGAAGACCAGCTGCAGATCCTGCAGTAGCACGTAGAAGCCGCCGAACGAGGCGAGAAATGACAACAGCACCGACAATGCGCCGGCGGAGAACGCGCGGTTGCCGAAGAGCCGGACGTCGAGCAACGGGTCGGTGACGCGGAGTTCGATGAGGACGAACAGGGCGCCGAGCACCACGCCGAGTACGAGCATCACGATCACCAGCGGGTTGTTCCACCCGCGATGTGGTGCCTCGACGAGTCCGTAGACGAACAGTGCCACCGCCACCGGCACTGTGATCGAACCGAGCAGATCGAAACGCTTGGGATGCGGGTCTTTCGAACTGCCGATGGTGAACGACAGCAGTGCGATGACCGCGGCCGTGACGCTGAAGGTGATGAAAATCGAGTGCCAGGCGAAGAATTCGAGCAGGAGTCCGGTGATGAAGAATCCTATGATCGCACCCGCACCGGCCACTCCCGACCAGATCGCCACGGCCAGTGGACGTTTCGACGTCGGAACACCGGATGAGGTGAGCGACAGGGTGGCCGGCATGATGAACGCGGCTGCCGCGCCGGCCAGACAACGGGTGACGATGATCAGATTCGGATCGGTGATCCACACCGGAAGGACCGAGGCCACCGCGAACACGATCAGACCGGCGATCAGGATCCCGCGACGACCGAAGCGATCACCGATCGCGCCGGCGGGCAGCAGCAGTGCTGCAAGTGTGAGCGTGTATCCGTCGATCAGCCATGTCATCTGGTTGGAGGTGGCGCCGATCTCGGGCGCGATCTCGGGCAGCGCGGTGTTCAGTGCCGCCATCGAGGCCACCACGAGCGCCAGAGCAAGGCATACGACGGTGATGAGCCACGCCGTCTGCCACCGGGTCTGTGAGCTCACGTTCGTCTGGGCTCCCACGGTTCAACGCTATCGCGGTCGGGGTGTTGCGCAATCGTTATGCCGACATGCACAGAGAGTTCAGCGTATCAACTGTCACTTGTGTCACATTTGCCACGCATGACAACGATGGTCTGCCTCGCCCCGACAGGGGTTCGAACCACGGCGACCGGCCGCGTCTTCACCTGCGGTCGGGGGCGATTCGGTGTCATGAGCTTGCCGAGCAGAGGCAGATGACGACCACAAGGAAGTGAGTCGAGATGGACATCTCCGGCGCAACCAACACCAACACGCCGACCGAGGGCGCAGGACCTCCCGCGGCGAGTACGCCGGTACGGGTCTGGCGTGTGCTCGCGATGGTGGCCTCGCTGGCCGCACTGTCGACCGGGCTCGTCCTCATCGCGGTGACGGCCGGATAACCCGCGACCGCCGCCGCACCGGTGCGGACGCGGGTGGGGAGAGGGGTCTCCACCATCGTGATTCTGCACCGATGCGCCCGCGCGACGACTGCTTGTTGATCGCGGGCGCATCAGCGCAGTGGGTGGAGCACTGTCAGTGCAGTGGATGTATCAGTGCACGTGCTTGTCGAAGACATCCCCGACACGCGGAAGCGCTTCGATCACATTGTCTTTCGCTTTGCCGCGCAGCGTCCCGTACACCTTCTGCAGCGCCTGCGGAGCCGACTGTGACTGTGCATCGGTGATCGAGAGCAGAGCGTCGGAAGCCACATCGGAGTTGGCCGACAGGTGAGCTCCGAAGGATGTGCCTTCGGGTTTGGACGACCACAGCGGGTCGAGTGCCGAGGCGAACTCGGGCAGCAGTGTGGCGGTGGCGCGCTCGACGAGCTGCGGCTTGACCTTCTTGGCCGCTCCGAAAGCGGTACGCAGCGCGGTACCCGACAGACCCTTCTTGTCGGACACCTCCGCGTCAACCACGCCCGCGAGATCCTTGGCGATGGCATCCGCGGTGGCCGGGTCGGCCACGGCCTCTTTCAGCGACGTTGTCATGTGTGCTCCTGATGCGACGGTGTTCATGCGAATACGGTGTTCATGCGAATGTGGACTCGTCCGAGTTGAGTTCGTCCGAGCTGAGATGGATCCGGAGTTTCGGTCGCTCCGCATCCATCCCGACCAGCCGGTCCGGATCGTCTCCTGACAAGCGGGTCACCACGAGGGCAGGTGTGAGCGCACGCGACGACGATCGCGCCTTCCCCCGAGGCTCCACAACGGTAGCGAAGGACAGGCCGTTGTGGCGCGGTGGAGCGCGAAGAGCGCCGATGCGGGCATCATGAGAGTCGACCGGACACTAGAGACCGCCGAGGGGACGTGCGTGCGACCAGACGGATATCGCCTGTCTCGAAGCGACACCCTCGAGGCCGAATCGATCGCCTTGCTGCGCCAGATCGCCGCGACCTGCGTGCCGGGTGACGTGGTGGTCCGCGCGCACGGACCCCACGGCCGACCGGCGCTCGACCGCCTGTGCATCCGCGCATTCGGGTCGCTCGCCGCCCCCGGTTGGCTGCGCGAGACCGCCGACGCGGACGCCCGGGGGAACCGGCCGGGCGCTGTCGTGGTCGACCCGTTCTGGAATTGGACGACCACCGACCTGCAGCGCTATCTCGACGGCGCTGATCAGGACGGCGACCGATTCGGCTCGGCCGAGCTGGTACGGGTGGTCGCGCTCGGTGCGCCGGGGCAGGCGGTGAACGACCTGGTGGCCGCCCTGTGCGCCGAGGATGACGGCAACGCCGCGGTACGCACCGGATTCGCCGATACCCCACGCCGACACCTCGTGGTCGGGGATCTCGGTGCCGGTGACGACATGGATCCCCACGACGCGCTCGCGCTCGCGCGTGCCGACGTCGCGCTGCTGGTGCTCCCCGCCGATTCTGATGTGACCGCAGGCTCTGCGACCGGGGACCTGTTTCGCCGGGCCGCGTTCGCGGTGTCGATGTACGGCGTACCGCATGTGGTGGTGTGTGTCACCGGCATGGAGTCGGTGTCCTTCTCTCAGAGCCGTTTCGAAGAGATCCGTCGCAATGTGGTGTCGTTCTCCTCGCGGCTGCGTTTCGGTGATCTGGCCTTCGTTCCCGTCTCCGAGGCGGCAGGGGAGTGCGTACGCCGACCGTGTGAGGCGATGGAGTGGTACCGCGGGCGAATCCTGCTCGACCATCTCGACGACATCCACATCGCCTCCGATCGCAACCTCATCGACGGACGGCTGTCGGTGCAGTACACCGGCACTGCGGGTGAGCGATCGGTTGTTCTCGGCTCGATCAGCGGTGGTGTGCTGCGGACCGGTGACGAGGTGGTGGTGCTCCCCGGTGGCGAGCACACCACGATCGGCGCGCTCACCTCGCCGAGTCGCGTCCAGGGCTCCGAAGAGACTCTGGCCGAAGCATTCTCGCCGATGGCCGTCGAAGTGGACCTGCCCGCAGGCGTGACGGTCGCCGCCGGCGACGTCATTGCGCGACCCGGTAACCGTCCGCATGTCGCCACCGACCTCGACCTGATGGTGATGGTGGTCGGTGGGGACGGCGGGGACGGCGAGGAAGTGGTGTTGCGGCGCGGCACAAGGGTCACGATCGCGACCCCGGGCCGACTCACCCCTGCCACCATCAGCGACCTGAAATATCGACTCGACACCGACACCCGGCATCGCGACCGGGTCGCATCGGGACTAGGCGCAGGCGAGGTGGGGCGTGTGACCATCCACGCCGACGCCCCCGTCGTGGTCGATTCGCACCGCAACAATCGCCTCACCGGGACCATCGCGCTGCTGGCCGAGGAGTCCCCGACCGTGCGCACGCTGGCGGTCGCGACGGTGACCGGACCGGTCAGCCACGACACGAACGTTGTGTGGCAACAGATGTCGGTGACCAGACAGGACCGTCCCCATCGTGGTGCCACGGTGTGGTTCACGGGTCTGTCGGGGTCGGGTAAGTCGACCATCGCCGCCGAGATCGAGCGATCCCTGGTGGCCCGTGGACGTCCGGCCTATGTGATGGACGGCGACAACCTGCGCCACGGACTGAACTCCGATCTCGGCTTCTCCGACGACGACCGTCGCGAGAACATCAGGCGCACAGCTGAAGTGGCTGCATTGATGGCTGACGCCGGCACGGTGGTGCTGGTGTCGCTGATCAGTCCGTTCATCTCTGAACGCGCACGGGCGCGGGAGGTCCACGACGAACAGGGCCTACCGTTCTACGAGGTGTTCGTCGACACCCCGATCGAACAGTGCGAGCAACGAGATGTGAAGGGGCTCTACGCCCGTGCCCGCCGCGGTGAGATCCGGTCGTTCACCGGGATCGACTCGCCCTATGAGGCCCCGGAGAAGCCCGAGGTGCATGTGGTGCCTGGCGACGGCGGCCCGGCGGTGGTGGCCGAGGAGATCATCGAACAACTCGGGCTGTAGATCACGTTCGGCGAGAACGCATTCGAGGATCGAGAATCCACAGTGGATTCGGGGAGAAGAGGGTGATGATGACCGGCGTCGACGACGACATCTGGTTGGCCGGAGAGCTCGCCACCGCGGCAGGTGCGCTGCTGATGAGGATCCGGGCCGACTCAGGCCTCAACGATCATGCCCTCGGTGACGAAGGGGATGCGCGCAGCAACGACTTCCTCCTCGACCGACTCGCCGCCGAACGCCCCGACGACAAGGTGCTCTCGGAGGAATCGGCCGACGATCGCAGCCGCCTCGATGCCGACCGGGTGTGGATCGTAGACCCGCTCGATGGCACCCGCGAGTTCCGCACCGGTGTGCGAGACGACTGGGCTGTGCATGTCGCGCTGTGGGAGCAAGGGTCGGGACTGACCGCCGGTGCCGTCTCGCTACCGGCGTTGGGTGTGACCTACACCAGTACAGCCGATCCGGTCGAGGCGACCGCGGGTCTCGCCGAGCCCCGGACCTCACCGAAGCCGCGCGTGGTGGTCAGCGGGTCACGTCCGCCGGAGTTCTCTGCGGCGGTCGCCGAGGCGATCGGCGGCGAGGTGCTCGCCATGGGATCGGCGGGCGCCAAGGCCATGGCGGTGGTCCGCGGCGAAGCCGACGCCTACGTCCACGCCGGCGGGCAATACGAGTGGGATTCGGCCGCACCGGTGTCGGTCTGCGCGGCCAAGGGATTGTGGTGCAGCAGGATCGACGGATCCCCGCTGCTCTACAACCAGGCGCAGGTGTATCTGCCCGATCTGGTGATCTGCCGTCGGGAGCTCACCGACGCCGTGCTCGGCGCCATCGCCTGCTGAGCACTCGAGTCGATGTCATTCGTGGAGGCGTTCGTTGAGTTCGGTGATCTGTTGGCCCATCGCGCCGAAGGCCTCCCCGGCGGCCACCTGAGCCGTCGAGACCACGAGCTCCGCGAGCTGCGCGGGGGCCAGTGACATCGCGGCATCGGATATCTGCAGGTGGGTCATCTCGCCGATCGCACTCACGGTCACGCTCACCTCGCCGCCCTCCGACGTGGCACTCGCCGAGATACCGGCGATGTTCTCGGTGGCCGACTGCATCGCGTCGAGCGCGCGGCGTGCCCCGGCCATCAGGTCGTCGATCGTGACGCCGATGTCGGGCGGCATCGGCGGTTCGGCGGGAATCGGAGCCGGCGGCGGGAATCCGCTGCGCGCGGCGGTGGTGTCGCGGTCCATCACGCCCTCCTCATCCAGGTCGTCGGCTCGTCGGCACCCATGTCCTCGTCGAGGCGAGCCTCTTCTTCGAGGACATCCCGGGTGGTCGGCAGGTTGAGATATGACAGCGCCTCCGATCCCACCCCGGCGGCGATCATCTCCTCGCGTCGTGCGGCGGCCGCACGTCGGCCGGCAAGTCGGCACAGGGACAGGATGTCGCGGGCAAGGGTCTGCGCCGGCTTGTCCATCTCCGAGCGCTCGAGACGGATGCTGGTCGGCAGACCCTGTTCGGTGGTGGCCACCACGATCCCGCCACTCGGCGACGATGCGTGGCCCACCGTGGGAAGTGAGGCGGCCACCGCATCGGAGCCGCCCTGCTCCGGCGACTGCGGATCGTCGGCGTAGGTGTCCTCGTAGTCACGGTAGGCGTCGCCGAACTCGTCGTACTCGCGGTCGTAACCGTCGTTGTCGTCGTATCGGACAGCCACGGGACTCCTTTGCGGTCGGCATGCGGTGGCGGCAGCGTCGAGAAGCGTCGCGCGGACTCGTCAGTCCCGGCACCGGTGTTCGTGACACATGATGGCACTCCTGTCGGCGCAGGATCGACCGGGCCGAACGCAGTGTCGGTCACCTGGACGACAGTGTCGCTCGCATGGGGGACACGCGTCCTGGGACTTCTCCGCCGGCGGCCACAAGAAGATGGGAAGAGTGCCGCTGACATGCTTACTATCCCTTCCGCAAGGTCATCGGAGGAATGAGGGGGGCCATGACATCGGCGCACGCAGCGGTCGACTTCGAGCAACTGCAGGCGACTCTGGCCGATCAGATCCGGGAGGTCACCCGGCTCTCGAACGAGGCGAAGGCGTTCACCGAGTGGGCGCAGTCGCGCGACCGCCTGGTGACCATCTGGGTCAACGCCGCCGGTGTGGTGATCAAGACCGAGATCGATGACGACGCCTTCGACAAGCTCGACACCGACGAGCTGGCAGTGACGATCACCGAGACGACGCAGGCTGCCGCGACGAAGGTTGCGGCCAAGGTCGCCGAGAAGACGGCCGAGATCCAGGCGGTCACCGGCACATCCGGACTCAGCGAGCGGCTGCGGTCGATCCCCGGGCTCGCGGAACTGGGTCGTCCCGCTGCACCCAGTATGGCCGGACCCGACGCAGAGTCACGTCGTCGGCTCGGCCTGACCGACCGTGAGGAGTGGTGAGCTGATATGGGTTCCGGTGAATTCTTCGCTGATCTCGAGGGGCTGGCCGCGTCGGCGCGAGCATTCAGCAACACCCACGACAGACTCCAGACGCTGCTCGGCAAGATCTCCTCGGAGATCGACAGCAAGGGAACAGAAGTGTGGGGCGACGACGAGCCCGGCGGCACCTTCGGATACGGCTACACCGAGGCGCACGACAACGGTCGCGCCAACATCGAACACGCCTCGCAGGCGCTCGGCGCCGCTGCCGACGGCGTGCGACGCACTGAGGAGTTCCTGTTCGAACAGGAGACGGCCAATGCGGCGGGCGTGACTCAGGCCGGGCTGCACTGATGGGCGGCGCACCGCTGCCCGCTCCGTTGGAATGGGTCGCCGAGATGCTCGGTGTCGACGAGTGGCCTCAGGCCGACGAGGGTGCCCTCTCGCAGATGGGTGACTCCTACCGCGAATGCGCCGACGAACTGCGCTCGATCTCCGGGGAGGTCCAGCAGGGGTCGGATGCGCTCGGCGAGGTCATCCGCGGTGACGTGCACGACCAGATGGCCCGGTACTTCACCGACCTCGCCACCGGCCCGTCGGGGCTGGAGAAGGTGGCCGGCGACTTCGACAAGTGCGGTCTCATGTGCACCGAGACCTCCATCCAGACGGTCATCGCCAAGGGCGCCTACGCCGTCTCGCTGGGCGAGCTCGCCATCGTCTTGGTCCAGGCCGCCGCCACGGCGATCGAGACCTTCGGCGCGTCGGCACTGGAGGCCGGTGCGGCGATGGCCGCAACGCGGATCTCCCTGCGCATGATCATCAAGGAACTGGTCGGCGAGATCGAGTCGGCGGTCACCAAGAACGCGGTACAGGCACTGGTCCGCAAGGCTGCCGTCGAGATCGCCGAGGAGGCGGCCAAGGGGGCTCTCAAGGGCGGTGCCGAGGAGATCGGCAAAGAGACCATCGAGAACATGTTCGGATTCCGCAAGGGATATGACGTCGGTGAGATCGGCAAGGCGGCCGTCGACGGCGGTATCGAAGGCGCCGCCGACGGTGCCGGCGAGACCGCCTCGTCCAGCGTGGAGTCGACACTCGAACACGGTGTGCGCGAAGGTTCCGAAAAGGTGGAGAAAGGTATCGAGGCGACGGCCGACCTGGTCGGCGAGGGTGTCTCGAGTGCCACCGAGAAGGGTATCGACGCGGCGAAGGACGCAGCGACCTCCGTGGCCGGTGCGCCAGGGGTCTCCGACATGGCTGGCGGTGTGGTGACTGCCGTCACCGGCGATCCCGTCGGAGGTGCGCAGAAGATCGTCGGCGGCGAGATGAAGGCCGCCGGCAGCGTCGCAGGCAAGGTGGCCGATGGCCTCGACAAGGTCGGCGACCTGCTCACCGGTCACCATGACGAGGTGAGCGGTCACGCCGCATCGGCCCCGAGTTTGTCGGATTCGACCTATTCGGGTCACGGCAGCAGTGAATACGGCAGCGGTCAATACGGCGGCGGCAACGACGGTGGCAGTGCATACGAGTCGGGCGGTTACGTGAGCGGTGGCGGCGGATCGTGGAGCTCTGCGACGGTTGCTCCGGTAGCCCCGCCGGTAACCCCGCCCACGGTGATGCCTCCGGCCGGAACACCACCGCCGGTGACCCCGCCGACGGTCACCCCGTCACCGTCGTCGACCCCGGTCGCCACATCGGGGGTTGCGGCGGCGAGCAGCAGCGGGTCGAGCACGGTCACACCTCGATCCGACGACGTCCCGCTGTCGGCGGCGTCGATCTCCGCATCGCTCGACACCGCACTGATGGCGGACGACGGGGGTACCGACGGCAACGGGATCCTGTCGAGCGATTCCATCTCCTCGATACTCGACACCGCGATTGCCGATGACCACTCCGGCGGCGCGTACGCCGCAGGACCGCTCAATCTGGACACATCACCAACGCGACCGTAACGAATTATGAAACATCACAAATGTGGTGAACTTTGCTAAAGGTGCAATGGAGCACCACGCCGATATCCGATAAGGTCACACCGTCGCGAGGGGTGTGCGACCGAGAACAGGGGGAACACAATGGGTGATTTTCATGCCGATCCTGATGCCATCCGGGCCTACGGGGCCACATCTGCGGCAATCGGCGATGCCGTCACCGCCGCCGGCAGCATGGATCTCGCTGCCAACATGGCTGTGATGGTCCCGCTCTTCGGCTTGATCGGCCAGGACTTCCTGGCCTCGTTCGGTCTCGCGCAGTTCGCCAACGTCACATCGCTGGCACAGCTCGCTGCAGTGCACCAGGGCTCGGCGATCAGCGCCGCGATGAGTGCCGCCCAGTACGAGGGAACCGACCACAGCACCTCCGGTGCGCTGAACAAAGCGGTTACGGGGCTGTGACCGACGGGACCGGCACCGCATCCGGCCCCACCGTCCAGGATCTGTTGGACCACAGTCCGATTGCGCCGCTGCTGAATATGCCGGTGCCCGATGTGCTCGCCCACCTCGGTTTGCCCCCGTTGCCGCAGATGCCCTCGCTGCCGCCGTTGCCGCACATGCCCCCGTTGCCGCAGATCGATCTGACGGCGCTGATCAAGCCGCTCACCGATCTGCTCGCGGGGTTCGGCAGCGGCAGCATGGCAGACGCGCCGTTCGATCCCACCCAATTGTTCGACGGGATCTTCCAGACACTCCAGTCGATGATGAGCCTGGGTACGCAGGCAATCTCGGCGCTCGAGCCGTTCTGGAGCGGCCCGGCTTTCGGCAACACCATGGCCAAGGGGTTGGAGGCGCATCAGAACGGTGGGCAGACCGGCGGCCAGAGCGCCGACATCTCGGTGCAGGTGCAGGCGGCGATGGCCGTGGTCGCCAAGGGTGTTGCGCTGCTCGAGGGTGTCATCGGCAAGTTCCTCTCCATTGCGGGAGCGATCCTGCCGATGATCGTGACGCCGCCCGGACAGTTCGCCATGATGACTCTCGCGACGGACAGCATCGCCGAGGGCACCGCCGTCGTCGCAGCAACACGCGCAGAGCTGGCGGTGCACACCGGATCGATGATGGCCACCGCAGAGCCGGTCCTCGTGACCGCGGTGCCGCAGCTGGCCGGTGAGATTCCCGGGATGGCCTCGACGGTGGTGCAGACCGCGTCTGCTCCGATCGAATCGTTCATCAGCAACGTGCATTCCGGTGGCGGCATCAGTCGGGCGGGAATCGATGCCACCGGAGACTTCCACGGACTCGACCACTTCGGTGGTGGGGCGGGCTCAGAACTCTCGGAGGCTCAGGCTCTCGAAGCCGCCGGCGGTGCCGACGGATTCGGTGGTGGCGAGTTCGGTGCGTTGGGTGCCGCAATGACCGGGGCTGGAGGACTACTCGGCACCGGCGGTACTTCTGCCGCTTCCGCCAGCACTCCGCTCACTCCGAGGGCAACACCGGATTCGTTGTCGCCCAACAGCTCTCGTGCCGCCGCTGCGCGGATGGCCGCTGCCGAGGAAGAGCAGATGATGCGTCGGCCGGTAGCCTCGCCCGGCGGCGTCATGCCCGGAGGTGCGGGTCTCGCGGCGGCCGCAAACGCGAACAACGATTCGGAGTCGCGCAACCACCTCGCCACCGCGCGCAATGCATCCGAGATCGTCGGCGACCTGCCCAATGCCAGTCCGACCGTTCTCGGCGCCGCCGAGACCGAAGCGGCAGCCCCCGGAGATCGAGGGTGACCCGTTCGGAGATGGCCGCGACAAGTCGTGATGATCCGTTCGTGCCACCGCGGTTCAGAGGTTCTCACGTTCAGAAATACTCAAGGGAATTTGTTTTTCGTGATTCAAAGGGAGTCGACACATCATGAGTAACTCACTGTCGGTGGATGCACAGCGCACCGCTGACTCGGCGGCGCATCTCGACGACATCGCGGGCAAGCTCGAGCAGGCCGTCGCGGCCAATCGCGACGCCCTCACGGTTCCGGCGGCAGGCAGCGACGAGGTGTCGGTGGCTGCTGCCAAGACCTTCAACGAGGTCGCGGACAGCTTCGAGGATCAGGTGCTCAAGGGTGTGGCTGCGATCCGCGACGTCGCCGATGTGATCCGCACTCAGACGCATGCGATCGTCGGGCGTGACGACCAGGTGGCGGCGGAGATCGCCGGAAGCTGATCTGTTCCTGTTGTTCATGTCCCGCGATCTCGCGGGATTCACTGCGACGAATGAGTCGTCGCACCACTGTCTCGTGAAGGATGAGTGAGGGAAGGGCCATGCAAGGCTTCACCGGAATCGTGTGGGAGGCACGCGAACCCGAACGACTCGCGCGCGACCTGCACCACGGTCCGGGTCCCAAGCCACTCTTCGAGGCCGGTATGTCGTGGGCGCAGATCGCCGGCGTGCTCACCGATCTGCACCACGAACTGGCCGTCGTGATCCGCAACCTCTCCGACAGTTGGCGGGGTAAGGGTGACAACGAGATGATCGGTGCGCTGACCAAGGTGTCGTCGTGGTTGACCGAGACCGCGGACATGGCCAAGGACAACGCGGTCGCCGCCGAGCGCCAAGCCGTCGCCAACGCCGTCGCGCGCACTGCGATGCCCGATCCGGCGGAGATCACGGCGTTGAACAAGCTGGAGGAGTCTCTGCACCACCTGGCCTTCCCCGCCGGGTCCGCGTTGGCCGGGGGGATGGCCAAGGTCGAGTCCTCGATGCGGCAGACCACGGCACAGGCGGCCCGTGTGATGGAGTCCTACGAGACCGCGACGACCCCCGTGTCGCATCCGTGGGAGCCGGTGTCGGCGCCGGAGAAGCTCGTCCACAGCCACATCGCCAGGCAGGAGAAGGCCAAGACCGACCGGGCGGCGTTGCCTGGCGAGCAGGCAGCGGCGGATGTGCCCGGGACGCAGGCGCTGATGGCTGGACTCGCCGCGATGATGGCCAGTCCGATGGGCATGGTGGAGGAGCGTGTGCTCACCGCCCGCCAGTCGACCCTTCGTCTGCAGACCGCGGCAACCGGTGTCAGTCAGCCGGCTGCGGTGGCAGAGGTCGACGAGGTCGTCCAGACCACCCAGGCCGTTCCACTGGTCCCGCCCGCACCTGTCGCCAGCGTGTCCAACCAGGCACACAGCGTCGCCTCGGATCTGCATCTCGCCACGCGCGCCGAGACCACCCAGGTCGTCTCCGATGGCGAAAGCCGTGTCGCTCCGGCGGTTCTCGGCGCTCCCGACAAGACGACAGCCGCGCCGCCATCCCGTGACCCGGCGGAGGGTGGGCGATGATGCGGCTCCTCGGCGATCCACGGACATTCGACGTCGACAATGACGAGTTGATCGCGCTGTGTGCGGCGATGGATGTGCAGACCATGCCTGATGTGATCGCCATGACCGAACGGCACGACACCGTCGCCGAGCGCGATCAGGCGCTTGCCGCAGCGCGTCGGCGGCTCGTCGAGCGTGACTACATCGCCGACGACGGTGAGATCGACGCAGATCTCGTGCAGATGCTGCGCGTGCTCGGATCTCCCGATTGGACAGCGGAATGTCGGCGCGTCGACGCCTACCAGACCTTACGTGTGTGCCTGGCCGGTGACGGTGCGCGCCGCGTACGCGTGAGTCGGCTCGGTGACCAGATCTCGATCGACGCCTCCGACAGTGACGACGACGCGGCACTGTTCGTGTCGGTGTTCGGCGCGCTGATCGGTGAGACCGACGGTGCAGACGTCGCCGAGATGCGTTTTCCCACCGACGACATGGAGGCCGCGCTGCGCGGCTGCGAGACCGACATCGAGTACGCCGAGGCGCTGTTCGGGCTCGGCGTGGGGGAGATGGCGGCCCGTCGGATGGGTTCGGCGCTCACCTCGTGTTGCGGGCAGACCGAAATTGTCATGCGTCTGAATTATTTGTCCCGCGACGCTGTGGTGACTGTGCTCGACACGTCCTATGGTCGAATCGTCGCTGAGACAAACAGATCGGTGGAGGACTGGTGGACGTCGATTGCTCCCGGACCGGGGTATCGAGTGACCGCGGCACTTCGCCGACTGGCAGAGAATCTTCCCGACGGCGCGCTGTTGTGACAGTGCACGGGGGACGTGGTGTCGTCGCAATCGCAGACACCTACACGAAGGCGTTCGACTGCGGATGCCTGACGACGAAAGGAAGCCACTGTGGCAACGCAGCTTGATATTCAGGGGATGCATGCGGCCATCAACAAGGCCAAGGATGCACACAGCCAGATGGGCGCACTGCTTGGTCGGGTGAACAGCACCGTCCAGGAGTCCTCGGGTGTCTGGAAGGGTTCGGCCCAGGCGGCATTCATGCAGGTCGGCGCCGAGTACCACGAGGCGGCGAACAAGATGCAGACGTCGATGCAGCAGATGATCGACATGCTCAACGACAACATGAACAAGTACGCCTCGCAGGAAGAGCAGGCTGCTTCGTCGCTGAAGTCGGCCGGCGGCGGCCTCAACCTCGGCTGATCGCCCGCGCTCACGCGTCACGTATTCACCTACACCCCAACGACTTTCGAACACCTTTTAAGGAGCCACCATGAGCGACCAGTTGCGTTATGACTACGCCGGCATCGACAGCCTCCTGCAGCAGGCACACTCCGAGCAGAGCCAGCTCGTGCAGCTCAACGAGGAGATGAACTCGATCCGCAACCAGTGCGCCAGCCTCTGGGAGGACCCGCAGTCGGCCGACGCCTTCCAGCAGGTCTACCAGAACTGGATCTCGAGCTCGAATGATGTTCAGCAGGTCCTGCAGTCGATCATCTCGGCTGCCCAGGCAGGCAACCAGGACATGAGCGCCACCAACTCCTCGATCGCCTCCGGCTGGGGCTGATCGTTACCGCGTCTCACGTACAGCTAGTCGACATCGGCGGACACCTCATCAGGAGGTGTCCGCCGATTGTGTTGTCTACGGGGGATGTGTGGCCTGTTGATGTGTGGCCTGTTACCGACGGCTCGTCGGTCGGTGGTCGCTCGTGAACTGGTTGCGCCGTCGTGAACTGGTAGCGCCGTCCAGAACTGGTTGCGCCGTCGTGAACTGGTAGCGCCGTCCAGAACTGGTTGCGCGTGGACGTACGCGACCAGTTTTTGTGTACGCGACCTTTGCAATGGTCGCGTTTGTGGGAAGTGGTCGCGCGAGCACCGACGCAACCAGTTCACACGCACACAGCACCCGCGCGACCAGCCCCGCCCGCACATCACCACTCGACCTACTCGCCGATGTCCTCGTTCCAGATGTCGGGGTGGTCGGTGATGAAGGTGCTCATCAGGTCGATGCAGCGCGGGTCGTCGAGGATGGTCACCGACACGCCGTTCTCGGCGAGCCACTCGTGACCACCGGAGAACGACTGCGCCTCACCGATGATCACGGCTCCGATGTTGAACTGGCGGATGAGACCGCTGCAATACCAGCACGGCGACAAGGTGGTCACCATGATCGTGTCGCGGTAGGTGCGTTGTCTGCCGGCGTTGCGGAACGCATCTGTCTCGCCGTGCGACGACGGGTCGTCGTCCTGTACCCGTCGGTTGTGGCCCCGCCCCAGAAGTGTCCCGTCGGTGCGGAACAGTGCTGCGCCGATGGGGATCCCGCCCTCGGAGGCGCCCAGGCGCGCCTCCTCGACCGCCGCGTCGAGCATGGCCTGCGCGCTGAGCGTCATCGTGTGCTCACTTCCTCCTCGGCGACCTGTGCTGTGGTCGCGGCGTTCTTGTCGGTCGCCAGGAATCCGATCGCGTAGAGGATCGCGGCGATGCCGAAGCCGACGAAGAAGGTGATATCACCCACCGACGGTGCGTGCTTGGCGACGTAACCATGGAACTCGGTCTGGTTGGCGAACAACAGGATCGATCCCACCACCGCGATCGCGAACGAGATCAGCCCCCACCAGTTGGCATGCGATCGGTCGTAGAGCAGTGGTCTGACGTCGTGTCCCCGCCGCAGGAATTGATCGACGAAGACCACCCCGAGCCATGGCCCGATCCAGTAGGCGATGATCAGCAGGAAGTTCTCGTAGCTGCTCGCAGCATCCTTCAACGCCCACCACGCGACGAGGAACCCGATCACCCCGAACAGCACCGCCGATGCGGCCCGCTGGATGTGCATCTTGGTCTTGAATCCCACGGCCGAGAACGACATCGCCGCGGAGTAGACGTTCACCGCATTCGCCGACACCCCGCCGAGCACGATGGCGATCAGTACCAGATCGGCGAGCCAGGTGGAGAAGTGCGAGGTGAACTGATCGGTGGGACTTCCGTTGCCGCTGTAGGGAATCGTGGCCGATGCGGCGCCGACGATCATCAGCAGCGTGGTCGACCAGAACAGTCCGGCCCCCGCGTACACGCCGGCGACCCAGCCGCGCACCGACGTCGGCAGGTAGCGGCTGTAGTCGGTTGCGGTGGGATTCCAGCCGGCGGTGTAGCCGAACGCCGCGCCGATGGTGAGCAGGAATCCGGCCGACCCGCCGTGGTGGCTGGGACGGTAGGAGGGGTCGGTCTTGGTGAAGATCACGATCGCCGCGATCACGAAGATGATCGCGAGAATGGGGAAGGCGAACCGCTCGAATGCGTGGATCATGTTGTGGCCCAAGAATCCGAGAGCCAGCTCGGCGATGACGACGATGACCAGTGACGGTACCTTCGGCAGACCGGTCAGTGTGTTGAGTGCGAATGTCGCGCTCACCGAGTTCGTGGCGAACCAGCCCACGCCGCTCATCAACGACATCAGGGTCGCGGGCACCGCGTTGCCGAAGTAGCCGAACGACAACCTGCCCAGCACCATCTGCGGCACACCCATGGACGGTCCTCGGGCCGTGAGGAATCCGTGGGTGATGGAACCGAGGGCGTTGCCGATGATGATCGCGACGATCGCCTGCCAGAGGTTCAGTCCGAATGCGGCGACGCCGAGAAAACCGACGAAGATCGTCGCGAACTCCATATTCGGCGACGTCCATGTCCAGAACAGCGAGATCGGATGTCCGTGACGGGCTTCGGGAGGTATCCACTCGGCTCCGCCCGGCTCGATCGCGATCACCTTGGCGCCATAGTCGAGCGCCTCGGCGTTGTCTGTGGTCTCGGTGCCGGTCACATGTCCTCCACTGATGCATCGTTGTGCGGCTGCCGCCGGCAGTCGCACGAGCAGACTCGTTCGCGCGGTGGTCGCGGTAGCGAGCCGGGCGCACACCGACGCGGCTCGATGCGAACTGTGCACGGTGGCACGCCACCTTCGCAATTCGAAGGATGTGCGCACCTGCGCACCCCGATCGCGACGCGGTTCACCGACGTCGGTCCTGCGGTTGCACACAGCCGACTGCCGGTCACGGCCCAGGTGTGGAAAACTCGACGTATGAGCAACGGCACGCTGATCCTCATGCGCCACGGCGAAAGCGAGTGGAACGCCTCGAACCAGTTCACCGGCTGGGTCGACGTGGCACTCACCGACAAGGGTCGATCGGAGGCTGCGCATGCGGGCGACCTGCTCGTCGAGCATGACCTGCTTCCCGAACTGCTCTACACATCGCTGTTGCGCCGCGCGATCTCGACCGCGCAGATCGCGCTCGACAAGGCCGATCGTCACTGGATCCCGGTCACCCGCGACTGGCGTCTGAACGAACGCCACTACGGCGCGCTGCAGGGCCTCAACAAGGCCGACACGCTCGAGAAGTACGGCAAGGAGCAGTTCATGCTCTGGCGTCGGAGCTACGACACCCCGCCGCCGCCGATCGATCCGGAATCCGAGTACAGCCAGACCCACGATCCGCGGTACGCGAATCTGTCCGAGGTGCCGCTGACCGAATGCCTCAAGGATGTGGTCGCACGACTGATCCCGTACTTCACCGAGGTCATCGGCAACGACCTGCGTGCGGGCAAGACCGTGCTGATCGCCGCTCACGGCAACTCGCTGCGTGCGTTGGTGAAGTACCTCGACGGGATCTCCGACGAGGACATCGCCTCGTTGAACATCCCCACCGGCAACCCGCTGGTCTACAAGCTCGACAGCGATCTCAAGCCCACCGAGAAGGCCTACTACCTCGATCCCGAGGCCGCCGAGGCCGGAGCGGCCGCAGTCGCCGCGCAGGGACAGAAGTAGCCCGGCGTAATCGAATCGTCTCCTCCGACGGTCACCGGCCCGCGGTACCGTGGGTTATGGCGGCATCGCAGGAGAGCACGGATTTGGTCCAGGTCGTTCACTCGCCTCAGCAGGAACGCTATGAGGCGAAGGTCAACGGCGAATACGTCGGCTACCTCGACTACGTCGACGAGGGCGGCAGCGTGGTGATCACGCATACGGTCGTCGACCAGCAGTACGGCGGTCGCGGCTACGCGTCCAAGCTCGTCAGATACGTCCTCGATGACCTGCGTGGCAAGGACCGTACGGTGGTCCCGCTGTGCAGCTATGTGGCCGACTACATCGGCAAACATCCCGAATACTCCGACATGGTCGCCGCCCCGGGGGGTCGGTGACGCGACGGACATCGCCGCTCGGAGTGCGGCGGTGTCCCAAACTGAAGATCTGGTGAATTCGGACCCAACTGTGAGACGGCAACTTGTGACGACAGGCTTCGTGGCCGCATTCTGTCGAAGTGTTGTGTTCAAGCGGTCGTAAGGTGCTCGCGTGACCGCTGCTCTGATTGTTCTCGTCGTCGGGCTGGTCGCGCTCGTCGCAGGTCTGGCGACTCTGGGTTGTGCAGTGCTCGCGCGCAGGCGTGATGCGGGTGCCGTCGAACCAGCCGAGGTGGCCGACATCCATCCGTCGGTGCTGGTCGAGCCGGGTACCGAGACTGCCCGCGGCCGGATGAGCCGCGCCGCGCTCCTGGGTTTGATCGTCGGGGAGACCGAATCGGCCATCGTGGTCGTCGACCGCCACCGCGATGTGGTGCTCTACAACGAACAGGCCCACCATCTGGGGCTGGTGCGCGACCAGCTGATCGACGACAAGATCTGGCGCGCGGTGGAGCCGATGTTCGAGCGGCCGATCATGGCCTCGGAGCCGCCCACCACCGCCTACGGTGATCAGCGCGCGGGCATCCACACCGACCACGACCTCGACATGCTCGTCGATCACGACCTCGATGTGCGTTTCGAATTCCGCCCGCCCCACTACACCAGCGGTTTCGTGTCGACCGGCCGTGTCACCAGCCGTCCGGTGCTCGGCGTGCGGTGTCTGGCGCGACTGGTGTCGGCGGTGCCCGGCGACAATCCGGTCACCGAGCGCGGTTTCGCCGGCGGATCCTCCACGGATGGCCGGCGGGCCGATGCCGCGCGCACCGAACGCTATGCGGTCATCTATGGCACCGACGACTCGGAGAACCTACGTGTGGAGGCCACCCGACGTGATTTCGTCGCCAACGTCTCTCACGAACTCAAGACTCCGGTCGGCGCGATCGGCCTGCTCACCGAGGCGCTGTTGGAGTCCAACGACGACCCGGAAGCGGTCGATCACTTCGGACGACGTGTGATCGCGGAGTCGACGCGAATGGGCAACATGGTCAACGAGTTGATCTCGTTGTCGCGCCTGCAGGATTCCGAACCGCTCACCGACCTCGAGATCGTCGACGTCGACGCGCTGATCGCCGACGCGCTGTCGCACGCCCAGATCCCCGCCGAGGCGGCCAAGACGTATCTGTCGTCGGATGGACCCAGTGGGCTGAGGGTGCGTGGCGACCGCGGTCTGCTACTGACGGCCTTGGATAACCTCATCAACAACGCGATCGCCTACTCGCCGGCCAACAGCACGGTGTCGGTGAGCAGACGGCTGGTCACCGACGCCGACGGTCGCGAGATGGTGGCCATCGCGGTGACCGACCGCGGCATCGGGATCGCCCCGCGCGACCAGCAGCGGGTGTTCGAGCGCTTCTTCCGGGTCGACAAGGCGCGATCGCGGGCGACCGGCGGGACGGGCCTGGGGCTGGCCATCGTCAAACACGTCGCGGCCAACCACGACGGACACATCTCACTGTGGAGCAAACCCGGAACCGGGTCGACCTTCACCCTCAGCATCCCGCGAGTGGTGCCCGACGACGAGCTGCTCGCCTCGCCCAGCATCGAAGACCATTCGACCGACCGCTCTCAGCGCGGCGGTACCTCCCGTGTCGACAGGCACGGCCCGTCGACCCCCATCCGCCCGACTCCCACCCACCAGAAGGAACTGATCCGTTGACACATGTGCTGATCGTCGAAGACGAGGAATCGCTGGCCGACCCGCTGGCGTTTCTCCTGCGCAAAGAGGGCTTCGAGACCACGATCGTCGCCGACGGCTCCCGCGCACTCGGTGAGTTCGATCGCGTCTCGCCCGACATCGTGCTGCTGGATCTGATGCTGCCCGGCATGTCGGGCACCGAGGTGTGCAAGTCGTTGCGTACCCGCTCGTCGGTTCCGGTGATCATGGTGACCGCGCGTGATTCCGAGATCGACAAGGTCGTGGGCCTCGAACTCGGCGCCGACGACTACGTGACCAAGCCGTATTCGGCACGTGAGCTGATCGCGCGGATCCGGGCGGTGCTGCGCCGCGGCTCCGACGCGGGCGACGACGGGATCGTCGACGACGGCCTGCTCGAGGCCGGCCCGGTGTCGATGGATGTGGAACGCCACACCGTCGCCGCCAACGGCGTGCCGATCACGTTGCCGCTCAAGGAGTTCGACCTTCTCGAATACCTGCTGCGCAACTCCGGCCGGGTGCTGACCCGAGGGCAGTTGATCGATCGGGTGTGGGGTGCGGACTATGTGGGCGACACCAAGACACTCGATGTGCACGTCAAGCGGTTGCGCTCGAAGATCGAGGCCGATCCCGGCAACCCGAAACATCTGATCACCGTGCGCGGGCTGGGCTACAAGCTCGAGCCGTGAGCCGGGCAGTGCCAGCGCCGCGCCGCCTCAGTCCGAGAGCTTCTCGTATTTGATGTCGGTGTCGCGGTGGCCGGTGGCGCGTTCGGTCGCCGCGTGTACGGCGATCAGACCGAGCCCGTTGCGGCGCTTGCAGGCCCGGGCGAGTTCGTCGTAGGCGGCTTGTCCGAGCAGTTCGGTGAGCTCGGGGGCGTAGGACTCCCACACCTGGGTGGAGCCCACATGGGCGTCGGGTGAGCTGGTGCAGTACCACGTCAGATCGTGACCGCCCGACCCCCAGCCGCGCCGGTCGTATTCGGTGATGGTGGTCTTGAGCACCTCGGTGCCGTCGGCGAGTTCCACCCACTCCTGCAGCCGCCGGACCGGCAGCTGCCAGCACACGTCGGGTTTGACGGTCAGCGGTTCCAGGCCCTTGCGCAGCGCCATCCGGTGCAGTGCGCATCCGGGGCCGTGCTCGAAGTCGGTGCGATTGTGGAAGATGCACGCACCCTTGTGTAGCCGCGTCTTCAGCGCGGGCTCGTCCTCGAGTTCACCTTCTTCGAGATAGCCGCGCTTGCCCAGCGGGTCCTTGCCCGACCCCTTCTCGTGGAATTGCCAGTCGTCGGCGGTCAGCATCTTCACGGCCTTGGCGAGGCGTTTGCGGTCGTCCTTGTCGGACAGATACGCGCCGTGCGAGCAGCAACCCGCGTCCTCCTGCCCCTCCACGATCCCCTGGCAGGCAGGGGTGCCGAAAACACATGTCCACCGCGACAACAACCAGGTGAGATCGGCGGCGATCAGGTGGTGGGGATCGGCGGGGTCGTAGAACTCGAACCACTCGCGGGGGAAGTCGAGATCGACCTCTGGGGTCGGGGTCATGCGCTGCACCCCGCCCACCGTAGACCGGTCGGACCGCCTGCACCGGACGGGGCGGTGACCTGCCGAGACAGCGCTCTGCCGACCCCGTGGGGGCGTGTCGCATGTGCACTGGGCCACCGTGTCAACGACGGTAACCCGGCGACGCACTAAATTGGACCCGTGCGTTTGGGAGTTCTGGATGTCGGAAGCAACACGGTGCACCTCCTCGTGGTGGATGCCCACCGTGGCGGTCACCCGACCCCGATGAGTTCGACGAAGGCGACGTTGCGCCTCGCCGAGCAGATCGACGATGACGGGCGGCTGACTCGTCGGGGCGCTCAATCGCTGGTCGAGGCGGTCGGTGAGTTCACCGAGATCGCGCTGACGTCGGGGTGCGAGCAGGTGATGGCCTTTGCCACCTCGGCCGTGCGCGACGCCACCAACTGCGACGAGGTGCTGGCCCATGTGCGGGCGACCACCGGCGTCGACGTGGTGGTGCTCAGCGGCGCCAACGAGTCCCGGCTCACCTCGCTGGCCGTCCGTCGCTGGTACGGCTGGAGTGCCGGGCGCATCCTCAACCTCGACATCGGCGGCGGTTCGCTGGAGATGTCCAACGGTGTCGACGAGGAGCCCGACGTGGCGTTGTCGCTGCCGCTGGGTGCGGGCCGGCTGACTCGCGAATGGTTGTCGGAGGACCCGCCCGGACGACGTCGGATCGGCGTGCTGCGCGACTGGCTCGACGCCGAACTGGCCGGTCCGGCCAAAGAACTCCTCGACGCCGGGCGGCCCGACGTCGCGGTCGGCACCTCGAAGACCTTCCGCAGCCTCGCACGACTGACCGGTGCGGCGCCCTCAAGCGCCGGTCCGCGCGTCAAACGCAGCCTCACCACCAGCGGATTGCGTCAGCTGATCTCCTTCATCTCCCGGATGAGCACCGCCGATCGCGCCGAACTCGAAGGCGTCAGCGCCGACCGCGCGGGACAGCTCGTGGCGGGCGCGCTGGTGGCCGAAGCGAGCATGCGCGCGCTGTCGGTCGATACATTGGAGATCTGCCCGTGGGCACTGCGTGAGGGAGTCATCCTGCGCAGACTCGACCGGGAACCGAACGAGAACGCTGCCCGCCTGGACGACGACAGCATCGAAGTCCATGCGGACGCGAGGATGGTGAACTGACGTGGCACGCTCACGCGACCCCGAGTCGCGACCGATCTCGGTCGCCGAACTCCTTGCGCGCAGCGGTGAGAACCCGCCGTCGCAGAGCCGCACGCGCCGGCGCGCGCGTGAGGGGTCGCTGTCGGTCGCCGAACTGACGGGGGAGATCCCGCGGATCAGCAAGGAAGATCTCGAGGCAGCCGATCGTGCGGACGCGCAGGCAGCCGAGGCGCAGGCAGCCGAGGCGCAGGCAGGCTCGACCACCGAATCAGGCCGTCGTCACCGCCGTGCCGCTGAGGCCGGTGAGGCCGGTGACGCCACCGAGACGATCGAGTCCGCGGACTCCGCCGCCGGTGAGACCTCGACACCGGCGCAGGACGCGGTCGTCGGCTCCGACCAGGTGGGTGGTGTCGACACAGACGGCGCTGATACAGACGGCGCTGTTACAGACGGGGAGCGGATCAGCGACGACGCGGCAGACCGGCGCGAGGAGCCGTTCCCGACGTCCGATGATCCGGTGCCCGCGCGTGAGGACACCGAACGCACCGACGAGCCGTTCCCGCATTCGGAGCCACCCGCACCCCAGCCCCCGGTGCAAGAGACGCCGGGTCGGCAGATGCCGGCGTCTCAGGCGAGGCCGATGCCGCCGACCCGCGACATCAGCCAGTCCGAGATCGCCCGGCGGCTCGATCCGCGCGACGACGACTCGGCCGATCAGACGCCCGCCGATGATGCGGCGACCGGAATCATCCCCCGCGTGCGCGGCGACGAATTCGATCCCGCGATCCTCGCCGACGACGATCGCGACACCGACGAATACGACTTCGACCGCTACCGCAACTTCGCCGACGCGCAGACTCCCGACCCTCAGGCCTCGCCAGCTGTGACCAGTGCCGATGTCGGGGTCAAGCGATCGCTGATCTCGCGGCTGTTCGGTCGGGGCGCGCGCACGCAGGCAGCAGCCGGCGCAGCCGAGGCAGCCGACGACACCAGCACGCAGACAACTGGTCGGGCGGCGGTGACCAATCCGCTCGACCGCGCAGGTGTCGTGGACACCGACCACGAGACTCCGGACACCGGGCACGAGAACCCGGAGACCGGACACGCGGAGACGGGGCGCAGGGCGGTCTCGGACACCGAGGTCACCGACCCCGACATCACAGGCGCGGCCGCCGACGAACCGACATCGCGGCGATCGGGCCCCCTGGATCTCTCGGAGTTCGAGCACGAATTCGACGCCGCCGACCGGGCCGAAAGCCACGAGAAGTCAACCGTGTCGGGTCGCCGCACCGGTGCGGACGATCTCCCCGGCGCATCCACCAACTCTGTCGACACCGACGAGGCCGGATCCGACACCGCTGAAACGCCACCATCGGCGCCGGCGGCATTGTCATCAGCCGTCTCGTCCCGGACCGCAGCGTCCTCGACAGCAGGGTCATTCCCAGCCTCGGCGCCGACGGCGGCCACCTCCGACACGACCTCCGGCGATGCCGGTGCCGACACCTCGTCTCCGGGGCGGCAGTGGCTCGTGTTCGTCACCGAGATCGTGCTGGGTGTGGCGGTCGGAGTGGGTCTGTTCTGGGGTTTCACCGAGTTGTGGAAATGGAACGTCTACTTCGCGCTCGTGCTGGCGATCGTGGTGATCTTCGGTCTGGTCACGATGGTGCACATCGTGCGCAAGACGCCTGATCTGCTCACCACGTTCTTGGCGCTGGCCGTGGGGCTGATCGTCACGATTGGTCCCCTTGCTTTCCTCGCCTCCACCAATTAGCCGGCGCGCCAGGTGATCTGGGCCCCCGCGCGACACGCACCGCGTACAGGAGCGATCCGATGAGTGTGGCTGCCGATCGGTCCGACAAGCTCGCCGGTCCCGCCGTACCGATCGGTTTGTCGACGGCCTCGGTGTATCCGCAGAACACCGAGGCCGCATTCGCCTACGCCGCCGACCTGGGTTTCGACGGTGTGGAGCTGATGATCTGGAGCGACCCGGTCAGCCAGGACATCGGCCGGATCGAACAGCTCATGGACGAATACCAGATGCCGGTGCTGTCGATCCATGCGCCGTGTCTGCTGATCTCGCAACGTGTCTGGGGTCGCGACCAGTCGGCGAAACTCGCCCGGTCGGTCGACGCGGCCGAAGACCTCGGCGCCGGTGTGGTGGTGGTTCATCCGCCGTTTCGCTGGCAACGCTCGTACACAGCGCATTTCGCCGATCTCGTCGCCGAGCTCGAAGAGCGTTCAGATGTCGCGGTGGCGGTGGAGAACATGTTCCCGTTGCGGATCGTGGACCGCCTCTTCGCCAGGCGTTCGGCCCGTGAGCGCGCCGCGTCCGGGCAGGGCCCGGGTCGGCATGTGTCCGGCTACGGCACGTCCATCGACCCCACTGATGACGGATTCGCGCACTACACGCTCGACCTGTCGCACACCGCAACCGCCGGCGTCGACGCACTCGCGCTCTATGACCGCATGGGGGATCGGCTGGCGCATCTGCACCTGGCCGACGGGGATGGGTCGGCCGTCGACGAGCATCTGATCCCCGGCGATGGTTCGCAGCCGTGCGAGCAGGTGTGCCGTCGCCTGGTGGAGCGCGGATTCACCGGCGCGGCAGTTCTGGAGGTCACCACGGGTGGTGCCCGCGATCGTCGTGAGCGCAGTGAAATACTCACCAGGGCACTGAGCTTCGCGCGCCGCAACCTCGCTGTCGCCCCGCGCTGAACTCGCCGTCGCCGGCGCTGACATTGCTGTCGGCTCGCAGGTGAACCGCACTCGCAGAAGGAGCGACGATGACTGCATCGAGCCTTGCCGGGCTGTTGACGCTGACCCCGATCGACGTCACCGCCGACCCGGCCACCGCGAATTCGCCGGCCGGCGCACGCCCGGCTCCCGCGGTGTTCTACCGCGCGGTCATCGATCCGGTGTTCACCATCGGGCCGAAGGTGCACGGCGGCACGTTGCAGATGCTCTCGGCGCATGCTGCCGTCGAGGCGCTGGCCGCCACTCGCGACGACGTCGCCGATGTCGCCGATGTCGCTGGCGCACACGATCTGGTCCCCGTGGCCACATCGAGCTCATTCCTGTCTGCTCCCGACCCCGGCGAGGTCACGCTCGCCGTCACGATCCGCAAGGCGGGTCGTCGGGTGTCGGTCGTCGACGTCGACGTGGAGCAGAACGGGCGTACGCAGGTGTCGTCGTCGATCACGGTGAGTTCTCCCGACCCCCGAGGCGGCAGCTACACCGGCGATCTCGCCCTGCGCGCGCTGGCCACCGAGCCCGACTCCGGTGCCGTGGAGGTGAGGAATTCGCCGATCGGTGAGGTCATGCACCTGCATGACGCACTCGAGCTGTGGGTCGACTCCACGTCGATCCCGTTCGCGCGGGGTGAGACAGGGGAGCCGGTGACGCGGTTGTGGACACGTCCGCGTGACGCCGATCCCGACACCGCCTTCGCCATCCTCGCCGGTGACATCTCGATGCCGGTGGTGATGAACATCGGTCGTTTCGGCTGGGCCCCCACCATGCAGCTCACCACCTACGTGCGCCGTCTGCCCGCGCCGGGCTGGCTGCGCATCCAGGCGTCGAGTTCGGAGATCGGTGACGGCTGGTTCGAAGAGGACCACCTGATCATCGACTCCCTCGGTGAGGTGGTCGCGCAGTCGCGGCAGCTGGCACTCCTGCCGCAGTGACACCGCCCGGGCCGGTGTGGGGCTGCGCACGGATACCGGCATGTGGAAGTGTTGCTGATCATGAGTCAACGAATCGCGATCGTCGGCGGCGGACGTATCGGTGAAGCACTTCTGGCGGGCTTGCTCGAATCGGGCACGCAGGTAAAGGATCTCGTGGTCGTCGAGCATTCGGCCGCGCGTGCGGCGGAGATCGCCGACACCTACGGTGTGCTGACCACTGATCTGACGACCGCCGTCGAGGGTGCCTCCGTGGTGGTCGTCGCCGTCAAACCCAAGGACGTCGACGGTGTGATCGAAGCCCTCAGCCGCCTCGACGACGATGACGACCTCGAGCATGTGATCGTCAGTCTCGCTGCGGGCGTGACCATTTCGCACTACGAGAACAAGCTTCCCGCCGGCTTTCCGATCATCCGCGTCATGCCGAATACGGCGATGCTCGTCGGCGAGTCGATGTCGGGTGTGTCGGCGGGGCGATTCGCCTCGCAGGAGAACATCGATCTCGTGGTGGCGATGATGAGCAGTGTCGGCAAGGTGCTCGTGGTACCCGAGAGTCAGATGGATGCGGTCACCGCGATCTCCGGATCCGGTCCGGCCTATGCGTTCTTCCTCGCCGAGGCGATGGTCGACGCGGGCGTGGGACTGGGCCTGACCCGCGCGCAGGCAACCCAACTCGCCGCCCAGACCATCAAGGGTGCGGGCATCCTGCTCACCGACAGTGGCTCGTCGCCAACCGATCTGCGTGCCGCGGTCACCTCGCCGGGCGGCACGACCGCGGCCGCGTTACGCGAGTTCGAACGACACGCCGTGCGCAGCGCTGTCAACGAAGCAGCCTTCGCCTGTGCTGCACGAAGCGCCGAGGGTGCGGGCGGCGCGTCGGCGAGTTCCGAGGGTGCGGCGGTGTCGCCCGACCGGTCCTGAGCAGGGTCGACGTCGGCGGGGCCCGTATGAGGCGAAAATCGGCCCCGCGAGGGTGGAACCTCGACATCTAGTTGAGGTTGTGACCTCGGTTGACGTCGAGCGTGAAGTGGCCCAATGTGGCAGGTAAGGGCGTTGACGTGAGGAAACGCCGCGAGTTATTTGCACTCACGTCGCATCAACCTCACGAGTCACGCTAAGCTCCGTCTAGCACGTGCGTGTCTGATGTCCGCCGGAGGGGAAGCCGGTGGCCGCGACGCGTGCATGGAGGTGTGGAAATTCCATGGCGCCTGCGAGCAAGCCTGGAGAGATAGGCCCCGCCGATGCGGGGTCGCAGTTTCTGACCGTCGCCGAGGTCGCGGCGCTGATGCGTGTCTCGAAGATGACCGTCTACCGACTGGTGCACAGCGGGGAGTTGCCCGCCGTGCGGGTCGGCCGTTCGTTCCGCGTACCCGCCAAAGCGGTGCACGACTACCTGGAGACCTCGTACTTCGACGTGGGCTGAGTCTCGTGAGCCCTCAGCCTCTGGTGGGCTGTCGGCGGTCCGGTGGGTCGTCGGCGGTCCTGTGGGCTGTCGGCGTCGGTCACGCTCCGTGATTCGTCGTGTCCGGCCGCTGGCTCGATCAGGCATCGGTGCAGGTCAGCGGCTAGGTTGCGGTGAGTGACGTGGGGCGATTTCGTTCGTCCGACACCCGCACGGTAATGTGGATGGTCGTTGTGCTGTACGCGCGTCCGTCGGGTTCCCGGCGGTGGTGGGGGCGGCACATGCACCAGATGCATACCGGCCGTCGCGGCCGGACGAGTGAAATTGGCCGCCAGGCCCGGATCGTGAGGAAGTGCGCCGATGGGTTCCGTCATCAAGAAGCGCCGCAAGCGTATGTCGAAGAAGAAGCACCGCAAGCTGCTTCGTCGTACGCGCGTGCAGCGTAGAAAACTCGGTAAGTGAGTTGCGGGTCGGCCTGACGGCCGGCCGGTAACTCGTCACCGTCACCAGCGGCCTGTCCCTTGTCGGGACGGGCCGTTGTGCTGTCCGCGTCATTCGGCTCGCCGGCGTCGGAGCCGCCGGGGAGGCGTCGTGACCGGTGCGAATTCATACGATCGTTCGCTGCGAGGAATCGGGTCCGGCGAACTATGGTGGGCGACATGACTGTTGCCGCGGAGCGCCCACGTGTGGTGATGGTCACCGGTGCCGCGACGTTTCTCGGCGGCTATCTGATCCGCCGGATGGCACGTAACCCCGACATCGAGCGGGTGCTCGCGATCGACTCCCGTGCGCCGAGCAAGGACATGATCCGCCGGATGGGTCGGGCGGAGTTCGTGCGTGTCGACATCCGGCGCAGTGCAATCAGCAAGCTGATGGATGCCGAGTCGGTTGACACCGTGGTCCATGCGGCAACGTCGGTGATGGACACCACCTCGCACACCACCGCGATCAAAGAACTCAACGTCATCGGGACCATGCAGCTGTGTGCGGCCTGTCAGCGCAGCCCCACGGTGAAGCGGGTGGTCATGCGCTCGTCGGGGATGGTCTACGGGTCGAGCTCGCGCGATCCCTCGCACATGTCCGAAGACGATGTGCCGGCCGTCGACCCGCGGAGCGGATACGGACGCGACCTCGTGGACATCGAGTCGTATATGCGCGGGCTGTCGAGGCGTCGTCCCGACATGACCGTGACCATCCTGCGGCCTGCGGCGATCCTCGGACCTCGGATCCACACCCGGATCAGCCGCTACCTCAGCTCACCGGTGATCCCCACGGCGATGGGTTTCGAACCTCGGCTGCAGTTCCTGCACGAGGAGGACGCCCTCGCCGCTATGGAGCATGCGACGCTGGCCGGGGTGCCCGGGACGTTCAACGTCGCCGCAGAGGGCGCGGTCACCCTGACTCAGGCCCTGCGGCGGTGTGGGCGATTGCAGATGCCCGTTCCGCAGCCGATGCTCGGGACCGTCGCCGGAGTGCTGCGCGGACTGAAGTTGGCGCGCATCCAGGGCGATGAGGGCGGCTACCTCACGTTCGGACGGGTTCTCGACACCACGCGCATGCGCACGGAACTCGGGTTCGCGCCGACGCACACCTCCTCGGAGACGCTCGACGACTTCATCGCCCGACGCGGGGTGGAGCCGATCCTCCCGCCGGAGTTCTGGCACTCGGTGGAGGGTGGCGTGCGACGCGTCGCCGACCGAATTGCCTGAAGGGTAACGGGGACAGTGCATTTCAGGTCTGGCGAGAATACGCCTGGCCACAGCCGTACAATCTGAGCACAGTGATCTCGCATACACAGTCGGTCAGAGTCAGCGTGTGGAAAGGGGGTGGGTGATGGCGAACGGTGGCGGTGTACCGGACGAGCGTACGGGCAAGGTGATCCAGCTCTACGCCACACCCGAGACCCCCTCGAGGGAGCAGGTGCGCAGGCGTCATCCCTCGCAGCAAGCTGTGGCCCGCCCGGGTGGTGCTCGTCCGGGCGGTGATGTCGCGTCTCGTCGCCGGACGGGTGCCGACGGACGTTCCGGCAGTGACGGTGCTCCCGAAAGAGCAACGAAGGCAGGCGAATCCAGGCGCCCGACGGCCGCCGAGATCGCTTCGGGTGCGGTCACCCCGATCAGTGAGGACGTCGCACTGCACGGTGAGATCGCCGAGGCCGGCAGTCGCGGTGGCGGCATCCTCGGTGGGTTGCGCGGCGCGGTGGCGGGCAGCCTCACCTCGACGGCGTCCTTCGTGCGTGAGCGGCTCACCGGTGAATACGAGATCGACGATTTCGGATTCGACGAGCACTTCGCCGACAACATCGTGCTGCCCACGCTGCGAGTCCTGTTCGACAAGTGGTTCCACGTGGAGGTCACCGGAGCCGAGAACCTGCCGCTCGAGCGGGGCGCGCTGCTGGTCGCCAATCACGCCGGGACCTTGCCGCTGGATGCCTTGATGACAACGGTCGCCGTCCACGACCACCATCCGCGCAATCGACATCTGCGGATCCTCGCCGCTGACCTGGCATTCGAGTCGCCGTTCGTCAGTGAGATCGCGCGCAGCACCGGCGCAACGCTGGCATGCGTTCCCGACGCCGAGCGTCTGCTCGAGTCCGGTGAGCTCACCGCCGTGTGGCCCGAGGGCTACAAGGGGCTCGGCAAACCGTATCGGGACCGCTACAAGCTGCAGCGGTACGGTCGCGGTGGATTCGTCACCACCGCGCTGCGGACGGGTGTGCCGATCATCCCGGTCTCGATCGTCGGCTCGGAGGAAATCTATCCGAAGATCGGCGATCTCAAACCGCTTGCGCGCCTTCTGGGTTTCCCGTACTTCCCGGTCACGCCGACGTTCCCGCTACTCGGTCCGCTGGGCGTGATCCCACTCCCGTCGCGCTGGCACATCCACTTCGGTCAGCCGATCGAGACCGCACGCTTCGACGACCAGGCAGCCGACGACCCGATGGTGGTCTTCGACCTCACCGACGAGGTCCGCGAGGACATCCAGCAGACCCTCTACCGCATGCTCTCGCGTCGCGATCGAGTGTGGTTCTGACGGTTTCCCGTCCCGTTCGAGGTTGTCGGGTGCGACCGTTCACGTGTTGGGTCGTGTTGCCGCTGGCTTGGTGAACTGGTTGCGCCTGTACGAAGTGGTTACGGCTGTCGTGTATCTGCCGATGAACTGGTCGCGCGGATCGTGTCCGCCCGTGAACTGGTTGCGCCTGATGTGTGTCCGTCGGTGAACTGGTTGCGCGGACCGTGTCCGCCCGTGAACTGGTCGCGCCTGTACGAACTGGTCGCGTCTGACCTCCCGCATCCAGTTCTGGTAGATGCATCCATTGCAAAGGATGCATCGACCAGAAAAGGATGCGTGGACACGGACGCAACCAGTTTCTACGGACGCAACCAGTTCTTACGCATGCAACCAGTTCGTATGGACGCAACCAGTTCTGAAATGGACTCAGAACCTCTACGGCGCAACCGAATTCAGCGTTTGAGGTGGCGCAGGGCGACTGCGGCACCACCGCCGGCGGCACCGAGTGCGAATGCGGCGGGGACGCCGACCTTGGCGGCCTTGCGGGCGGTGCGGTAGTCGCGGATCTCCCAGCCTCGGACCTTGGCGACCTGACGCAGATCGGCGTCCGGGTTGATCGCGACGGCGGTGCCGGTCAGAGACAGCATCGGGACGTCATTGTGCGAGTCGCTGTAGGCGGTGCACCGGGCGAGGTTGAGTCCCTCGCGCACGGCGAGAGTGCGCACGGCGTGGGCCTTGGCCTGGCCGTGCAGGATGTCGCCGACCAGTCGCCCGGTGAACACGCCGTCGACACTCTCGGCAACCGTGCCGAGCGCACCGGTGAGCCCCAGGCGATCGGCAATGGTCTGGGCGAGTTCGAGCGGGGTGGCGGTCACCAGCCACACCTGCTGACCGGCGTCGAGGTGCATCTGCGCCAGCGTGCGGGTCCCAGGCCAGATCTTGTCGGCGATGTACTCGTCGTAGATTTCCTCGCCGAGCGCGACCAGCTCGTCGACGCGTCGACCGGCGATGAACGACAGGGCCTTGTCGCGACCCTCGGCGACGTCATCGGGGTTCTCCCGACCGGTGATGCGGAATTTTGCCTGCACCCACGCGAAATTGAGGATATCGCTGTAGGTGAAGTACTTGTGTGCGGCGAGGCCACGCGCGAAGTGCACGATCGACGCACCCTGCACGAGGGTGTTGTCGACGTCGAAGAAGGCGGCTGCGGTGAGATCCTTGGGGACCTCACCGGGTACTCCGGGCTCATCGAATTCGGTTCCGGGAGAGGTGGTCTCGCCGCGTTCGAGCAGTTTCTCGTAGGCTGCCATGGCACTCGCCTCGCCGGCGAGTGAGGCACGCAGCTGCGCGGGCGACTGACGGAAGCGTCCCTCGGACATGATCCGGCGCGGCAGTTTCGCCCGTGCGGTCAGCCAGGTGGCGACTGTCGATGTGGTGTCGTCGTCCTCGGGCTGCTCGTCCTCGAACTGCTCGACGATCTCGACCTCGACGACGCTGATGTCGTCCCCCTCGACCGATCCGCCCTCGGCCGGCCCACTCTCCACCGACGCGTCCTCGACCTGACCGTGGTCGTCGCCGGTCTCCTCCGCCCCGGTTGCCTGGACTCCGGGCTCGGTGACGTCAGGGGATTCGGTGACGTCAGGGGATTCAGGGACATCGGGGGATGCCGACTCCGTGTTGCGCGGCTCGGGATCCACGAACCCCTCGTCGGACACGTTCTCGTCCGGACTCGAGCCGTCGGTCACGTCGTCACCTCCCATCGACACGTGACCACACTAGTTCAGCGACCCGACAGCAGTCGCTCGGATCGCCGGGCCCGATGTCGGCCCGATCGGCGCATGCCAGACTGGCAGCGTGCGAATCACGTTGATGAGCAGGGCCGGGTGTCATACCTGTGAGGTGGCACTCGCCGACATCACCCCCATTGCCGCCGAATTCGGCGTCGCGCTCGAGGTGATCGACGTCGACCGTGCGCTCGATCCGGAGATCAAGGTCGAGTACGGCGATCTCGTCCCAGTGGTGCTGCTCGACGGCGAACAACACAGCTGCTGGGGTGTGGATCCCGACGAGTTGCGCGCCGACCTGGCCGCCGCGCTGCGCTGAACCCCGACAGACCCCCGGCCGCACAACGCGACATACCGCGCCAGCCTCTCCGGCCGCCCGCGTCTTTTTGTGAAGACATTCACAAGCGGTATACCCTCGACAGCCATGGCGGGAGTATCCGAGACGCGTGGCACCGTGGCCACAGCAGCCGTACCGCCGCACCTGGGCCCGCGCGCCGCGTCGGCGTCGGTGACCGCACGTCCCGCACGCGGTGAGGCCCGCCTCGACACCGCTGAGATCCCGTCGGCATCCGTGGCTCGGCTGGCGTCCTACCTGCACGTTCTGCGTGCACTCGGACGTGAGGGAGCGATGATCGTGTCGAGTTCCCAGCTGGCCACGGCCGCGTCGGTGAACCCCGCGATCCTGCGGAAAGACCTCTCTTACATCGGCGCCAACGGCGTGCGCGGCGTGGGATATGACGTGGCGCGACTGACGGCCCGGATCTCTCTGGCACTGCATGCCACCGGTGAATTCCGCGTCGCCCTCGCCGGTGCCGGTGTGCTCGCACGCATGCTGATGGCGCACACTGGGCCGGGGCGTGGGTTCGAGGTCGTCGCGATGTTCGACTCCGATCCCGCCGAGATCGGCCGTCGGTATTCGATGCGCCGACAGACGTATGCGGAGGCGCGAGCAGATGAGTCGATCGGTTCGGGTGCCGACCAGACGGTTCCCGACGAGGTCGTCGTCGAGCCGATGGACGACATCGCGCGAGTGTGCGACGTCGCCGGGGTCGACATCGCTGTGATCGCCACCGCTGACGACACGGCGCAGGCCGCCTGCGATGCATTCGCAGGCGCCGGCGTGCGCCAGATGCTGAACATGACGAGTGTGCCGGTGCGCGTCCCCGACCATGTGGTCGTGCGACCCGTCGACATCGGATTGGAGCTGCAGGTGCTGGCTTTCGACGCCTCCCGTGCCACGAACCCCGCGGTTGATGCCGGGGCGGATGAACGCGCCGCGAGCGCGGGCACCTCCGGCGTCGGGGCGGCACTGCGATGAGCGTCTTCCTCTTCGGCGTCTCCCACCGCAGTGCGCCGGTTCCGGTACTCGAGCGCCTCGCCGTCGACGAGCACGACCGCGCCAAGGTCGCCGACAAGCTGCTGGCCACCCCGCAGATCTCCGAGGTGATGGTGGTCTCCACCTGCAACCGCGTGGAGATCTATGCGGTGGTCGATGCATTCCACCCCGCGCTGGAGGCCGTCGGTGAGGTGATCGGCGAGTACTCGGGTATGGACGTCAACGAGATGACCCGCTATGCCTACGTGCGCTACTCCGAGGCCGCGGTCGAGCACCTGTTCACCGTCGCAGCCGGACTCGATTCGCTGGTGGTCGGCGAGCAGCAGATCCTCGGTCAGATCCGATCGGCCTATGCCAGCGCCGACGCGACCCAGAGCGCTGGTCGCGCGCTGCACGAACTGGCGCAGCAGGCCCTGCACGTGGGTAAACGCGTTCACAGCGAGACCGGTATCGACCGCGCGGGTGCGTCGGTGGTCTCGGTTGCGCTGTCGAAGGCCGAATCGGCACTCGCCGACTCACCGGCCGGTGCGGACACGTTGCCGTCGGGTCGGATCCGCTCGGCCGTGGTGCTCGGCGCCGGCGCGATGGGTGGGCTGGCAGCGGCCCATCTCGCCCGGGCCGGTGTGGCGGAGCTGACGCTGGTCAACCGCACGTTCTCCAACGCCGAGAATCTCGCCCGCAACGTTTCCGCCAAACACGACGTCGCTGCGCGGGCCCGTCATATCGACGACCTCGCTGACGCGATGCGTGAGGCCGACGTGCTCGTGACGTGCACCGGGGCCATCGGCTCGGTGGTCGGGGTGGGTGAGGTGCACTCGGCCCTGGCCTCTCGTACGCGCACCTCGCCGCTGGTGATCTGCGATCTGGGCCTGCCGCGCAACGTCGACGCCGCCGCCGGTCGACTGCCGGGGGTGCAGCTGATCGACATCGAGTCGCTGCGCGGTGACGCCGGGACCCACGCCGCCTCGGCGGAGACCACCGCCGCGCGGGGCATCGTCGCCGACGAGCTCGCCGCCTACCTGACCGCACAGCGACAGGCCGAGGTCACCCCGACGGTGACCGCCCTGCGTCAGCGTGCGGCCGAGGTGGTCGAGGCCGAGATGATGCGCCTGGAGGGTCGGCTTCCCGACCTCGACGACACCCAGCGCGACGAGGTCGCCAAGACCGTCCGGCGAGTGGTCGACAAGCTGCTGCACGCCCCGACCGTGCGGGTCAAGCAGCTCGCGTCCACACCCAACGGCGAGAACTATGCCGAGGCGCTGCGCGAACTGTTCGAGCTCAAACCCGGTGCCGCCGAGGCCGTCTCGGCGTCGGACACCGCGCTGGGCAACTCCGAGACCCGAGGCTGACCACCGCGCCCGCCCGCCCGGTTTGACAATCCGGGGTGCGGGGGCGTGCACCATACACTGAGCGGGATTCGTCATTTCGGGCAGGGTGCGGGTACGGTGCATGACGTGGCTGAACAGACAATTCGCATCGGAACCCGCGGATCATTATTGGCCACCACTCAAGCCGGTACCGTGCGCGATGCGCTCATCGCCGCCGGACATCCCGCCGAGCTGGTCATCATCACCACCCCGGGCGATCTCTCGGCCGAACCGGTGGCCAAGATCGGCGTCGGCGTGTTCACCTCGGCGCTGCGCAGTGCGCTGACCGCAGGCGAGATCGACGTCGCGGTCCACTCCTACAAGGACCTTCCGACTGCCGGCGAGCCCGGTCTGACGATCGCGGCCGTGCCGACGCGCGAGGATCCGCGAGACGCACTGGTCAGCAGTGGTGGCAGGGTTCTGGGAGAGCTGCCCCCGGGATCGGTGGTCGGCACCTCGGCTCCCCGCCGGGCCGCACAGCTTAGGGCATCGGGTCTCGGTTTGGAAATCCGCCCCCTGCGAGGCAACCTTGACACTCGGTTGGGCAAAGTCGCGAGCGGTGAGCTCGACGCCATCGTGATCGCCCGAGCCGGTCTGGTCCGGCTCGGACGCGAGAACGAGGTCGCCGAGTCCTTCGACCCGGCGGTACTGCTGCCGGCACCCGCACAGGGCGCGCTGGCCGTGGAGTGCCGCTCCGATGATGCCGAACTGGTGAGCATTCTCGCCGAGTTGGACGATGCCCCCACCAGGGCGGCGATCGACGCCGAGCGCGCGGTGCTGGCGACTCTGGAAGCCGGGTGCACCGCACCCGTCGGTGCGATCGCCGACGTCGTGGAATCGATCGACGAGAGCGGCCGCATCTTCACGGAGCTGTCGCTGCGCGCGATCGTCGCGGCGGTGGACGGATCCGACACGATCAAGGCCTCGGTCGTCGGATCGGTCGACAGGGCCGCTGAACTCGGCAAGGAACTTGCCGCCGAGCTGCTCGATCTCGGCGCCGCCGAACTGGTCGCCCTCGCCGACGACGAGCAGGCGACCGACGGCGACGCACACCGAGTGGACTCATCACAAGCCGCTCCCGACGGGGGAGTGGACGCCCGAACTGGGCAGGAGAACGAAAACGCATGAGCCGTACGACGAAGAAGACCACACCCGGCCGCATCCTGTTCGTGGGGGCCGGACCCGGCGATCCCGCCCTGCTGACGATTCGTGCCCGAAGCATCATCGAGACCGCGACCAGCGTGTTCGTCGATCCCGATGTGCCTGCCGGCGTACTCGAACTCGTCGGTGTGGGCCAGGACGGGCCCAAACAACCCGAGCCGACCTCCAAGCGCACCCCGGAGGAGCCCGAGGAGCAGGAGCAGTCCTCGGTGATCCAGCCGGCACTCGGTGATCCCGGTGAGGTCGCCAAGGCGCTGATCGCCGCGGCGAAGGCCGGTGAGGACGTGGTCCGGCTGGTCGCCGGAGACCCTCTGACCGCCGACTCGGTGATGAACGAGGTCAACGCCGTCGCGCGCACCTCGGTGGTGTTCGAGGTGGTCCCCGGACTCTCCTCACACGCCGCGGTTCCCACCTACGCGGGCACCCCGCTGGGCTCCACCCACACCGTCGCCGACGTCCGTTCGGGTGTCGACTGGTCGGCGCTGGCTGCCGCCCCGGCGCCCCTGGTGTTGCACGCGACCGCCGGACATCTCGCCGAGATTGCCAGTGAGCTGACCGAACACGGTGTGGCACCCCAGACCCCGGCATCGCTGACGGTCGGCGGGACCACCACCAACCAGCGCACCATCGAAGCCACACTGGCCACGCTCAACGACAACGGTGCCGACCTGCAGGGCCCGTTGGTGGTGACGATCGGCAAGATCGCCTCCGGTCGTGGCCGGCTGAACTGGTGGGAGTCGCGTCCGCTGTACGGCTGGACCGTGCTGGTGCCGCGCACCAAGGATCAGGCCGGCGACATGAGCGACCGCCTCGGTGTACACGGTGCGGTGGCCAAGGAGGTTCCGACCATCGCCGTCGAGCCGCCCCGCAGCCCCGCCCAGATGGAGCGCGCGGTCAAGGGTCTCGTCGACGGTCGTTACCAGTGGGTGGTGTTCACCTCCACCAACGCGGTCAAGGCCGTCTGGGAGAAGTTCGACGAATTCGGTTTGGACGCACGCGCTTTCAGCGGCGTGAAGATCGCCTGTGTCGGTGAGGCCACCGCCGCCAAGGTGCGCTCGTTCGGTATCAACCCCGAGCTGGTGCCATCCGGTGAGCAGTCCTCCCTCGGCCTGCTCGCCGACTTCCCGCCCTATGACGACGTTTTCGACCCGGTGAACCGAGTTCTGTTGCCCCGCGCCGACATCGCCACCGAGACGCTCTCGGAGGGTCTGCGTGAGCGCGGCTGGGAGATCGACGACGTGACCGCCTACCGGACGGTGCGCGCAGCACCGCCGCCCGCGGAGACCCGCGAGATGATCAAGACCGGCGGATTCGACGCGGTCTGTTTCACCTCGAGTTCCACGGTCCGCAACCTCGTGGGTATCGCCGGAAAGCCGCACGCGCGCACCATCGTTGCGTGCATCGGACCGAAGACGGCCGAGACCGCAATCGAATTCGGGTTGCGTGTGGACGTGCAGCCCGAGAGTGCGTCGATCTGCGAACTCGTCGACGCGCTCGCCGAGCACGCCGCGCGACTGCGCGCCGAGGGCACGCTGCCCCCGCCGCGTAAGAAGGCCCGTCGCTCGCGTTCCTAGTTCGCGAGTCGCCGCCCGTTCACGCCGCGTCGTGTGACGCGTGTGCCACTGCCGGACACCGAACGATCCCACCTCCCCTCGGGGCGGTGGGATCGTTCGTTCACGGGTTCACACCTGCGCTGGTGAGAATGCCCATAGGGCAGTGTCGGTAGCTGTGCTCGTAGGCTGGTTGTCATGTCGATCGATCGTCCCTACATCCGTCCGCGCCGACTGCGCACCACCCCCGCGATGCGACGGCTGGTCGCGCAGACGACTCTCGAGCCACGCAATCTCGTGCTGCCGATGTTCGTCGCCGACGGCATCGACGCCCCGCGCCCGATCGAGTCGATGCCCGGGGTGGTCCAGCACACGCGCGAATCGCTGCGCAAGGCCGCCCATGAGGCGGTACAGGCCGGCGTCGGCGGGCTGATGCTCTTCGGCGTCCCGTCGCCCGGCGACAAGGACGCGCTCGGTTCGGGAGCCGACGACGCCGACGGCATCCTCAACCTCGGATTGTCTGATCTGCGAAGCGATCTCGGCGATTCGACGGTGCTCATGGCCGACACCTGCCTCGACGAGTTCACCGATCACGGCCATTGCGGTGTACTCGCCGCCGACGGCCGGGTGGACAACGATGCGACGCTGGAGCGGTATGTGTCGATGTCGCTGGCGCAGGCACGCGCGGGAGCGCATCTGCTCGGGCCGAGCGGGATGATGGACGGTCAGGTCGCCGCGATCCGCACCGCGCTCGACGCCGAGGGATTCACCGACACCGGCATCCTCGCCTACACCGCCAAGTACTCCTCGGCGTTCTACGGTCCGTTCCGCGAGGCGGTCGGGTCGAGTCTGCAGGGCGACCGCAAGACCTACCAGCAGGATCCGCACAACCGCGACGAGGCGATCCGCGAACTCGAGCTCGATCTCGCCGAGGGCGCCGACATCGTGATGGTGAAGCCGGCGATGAGCTACCTCGACATCGTGCGCGACGTGGCCAATGTGGTGGACGTGCCGGTGTCGGCCTACCAGATCTCCGGTGAGTACGCGATGATCACCGCCGCCGCCGAACGGGGCTGGATCGACCGCGACGCCGCCGTCCTCGAATCGCTCGTGGGGATCCGGCGCGCCGGTGCGTCGATCATCCTCACCTACTGGGCGACCGAGGTCGCCGGCTGGTTGTCGTGACCCGCTGAGTCCGCGGTAACGGCCCGCTGGGCAGGGCGATAGGCGGTGATGTGACCCGGTCCGTCGAATGCGTGCGGGAGTCGGTCACTATCCTCGTGTCATGTCGGATTCTCAGGGGCCTCATCAGGCCGGTCCGTATCCGCCATACGGTCAGCCACCGCAGACGACGCCGAAGGATCCCTCAGTGCGTCCGCCGCTGGTCCAGCATGTCGCGATGGCCACCGAGCTGTGGCTGGTGGTGATCCTCATGCAGATCGTGGCCTACGTCGGGGAGTATTCGCGCGGCCGGGACATCATGCGCGACGCGGCGAACTCGCCGGAGGCGGCCGATCTGGTGAATTCCACGGCGTTCCTGGTCACGATGTGGGTGGTCGTCGGCGTGATCATGGCCGGTATCAGTCTCACGGTGGTCTGGTTCACCCGACAGGGCTACAACTGGGCGCGCATGGTGCTCATCTTCTTCAGCGCCTATGTGGTGGTCGGTGCGGTGTCGGTGTGGTTCACCAGCGATCGCACGTCGTGGACGATGGTGCCCACCGAGATCGGCGGCGTCGCGGCGCTCGGCGCGCTGTTCCTGCTCGGACAGCGCGACTCCTCGGGCTACTTCGCCGACATGAGTGTCTGGCGCACGCGGCGTCGGGCGGCGAAGTCGGGATATCTGAACCCGTATCAGCAGGTCAACTACCCACCCCGCCAGTACCCGCCCAGTAGTTACCCACCCGGGCAGTACCCGCCGAATAGTTACCCACCCGGGCAATACCCGCCCAGCAACTACCCGCCCGGCCAATACCCGCAGGGTCAGTACCGGCCCGGTGAGCCCCCATCTGGGCAGCCCTCGTCTGGTCAGCACTCGTCTGGGCAGCCGCCGGGTGCCGAGCAGTATCTGGGACAGACCGGCCAGTATCCGCAGGGTCAGTACCGTCCGCCCCAGCAGCCCGACCAGTACCCACAGCCCGGCCAGTACTCGCAGCCCGGCCAGTACCCTGCATCTGGGCAGCAGCCGGGGGAGCAGTCCGGTCGACATCAGGCAGACGATCGCGCGCAGCGCGGCCCGACCGCCCCGGATCCCCGCTCGACACCCGACCACGACCACCGCGAGGACAACCAGTGATGAGTACCACCCCGGCGACGACGCCGCCGAAGACCGCGCGATGGGCGATCGGGCTCTGGTGGACCGGCGGTGTGCTGCTGGTGCTGTTCGGCGTCATCGTGGCCGCCGTGAACGATCACGCGGGTGTCCGCACGATCGGCATCATCTATGTGCTGATCGGCATCGCCGACATCGTGCTGGGGCGCCGCGCCTTCGGTCGTGATTCGCGGGCGCGCTCGGCGGTGTCGGTGCTGACGCTCGTGGTGACCATGTTGTCGATGATCGGAGCCGTCATTCTCGGGACGGCGGTGGCGATGCTGCTGCTCGCCTCCCTGTTCGCGCTCGGTGGTTCGCTGATGTCCTATCGCCCCACATCCGAGCCGTGGTTCAACCCGAAGTCCTGACATCGACACCGTGAGCACACCGTCATCGCAGCCGACCGGAGAAGAACACCGCGAGGTGCTCTTCCGCGAGGACGGCGGCTCGTGGTGGGTGGTGCTCATCGGGCCGGTGCTGGTTCTCGCGGTGATCCTGCTCGAGGCCTTCACCGGCGACGGCCATGTGCACTGGGCGGTGCTGATCATCTTCGGCCTCATCGTCACCGGGTTCTCCGCGGTGCAGGTGGTCGCGGCACGGCGACATGTCAGCGTCGAACTGACCGACACGCACCTGCGTCAGGGCACCAAGACGATAGCGCTGACCGACATCCGCGCGATCTATCCCGAGAACCGCGGCAGCGATGCCGAGAAGTGGGAGAGTGCCCCGGCACTCGGTGAGTTGAGCGGGGTACCGCGGCGCCGCCACGGGATCGGGCTGCGATTCGACGACGGCAAGCTGGCGCAGGCGTGGGCTCGCGACGTCGACACCTTCCGGCGGGAGCTCAGTGAGGCTCATCTGGCCGCACAGATCGCCGCTCGACAGCAGACCGGCGAGACGAAGCGAAAGAAGCGGTCCGACAGGGGTTCCGGCCCCGCTCCCGCGACCGACACCGCACCGGAGGACGACACCGCACCGGAGGACGACACCGGCCGCGATGCGAATCACGCAGACGATCCAGGCAAGGGGCAGTCCTCATGATCCGCCGGTTGATCGCAGTCGTCGTTGCCGTGGCGGGGGTGGTGATGCTCGTACTCGGTTGTCTCAATGCCACGCGTACCGCGTCGATGCCGCCGACCACCTACAACGGAAAGCAGATCGCCGGCCCGTACGACCAGCTGATCATCGATGGCAACTGGGTGGCCATCGCGACCGTGGGCGCCATCATGGTGCTGTGCGCGGTGTTCGTCGGGTTCACCCGGTCGACCCGTCCAGCGCAGTGATGACCGCGCAGTGATGACGCGCAGTGAGCGCGCCGCGGTGGTTGCCCGCCTGCGACAGGCAACCACCGGTCTCATCTGATCGTTGTCAGACCGTGAACCTCACGCCATCATCTCGGTCTTCAGGAGTGCCTCGGGCACGCCGAAGGCATCGACCAGGGTGCGAGCGTGCGGACGCAGTTCCTCGCAGAGGTCGTTGACACCCCGGCGGATGCTCTTGGCGCGTTCCACCGAGACGAAGCGGTGCATGAGGAACCAGCCGAGATCGTTCTCGAGTGCGCTGTAGACGTAGAGGTCACAGACCTTCCACAGCAGCTCCTTGGTCTCGGGTGAATCGACGTCGTCGATCGCCTCGATGAAGGCCTCGAGCACCACGCGTTCGGTGTGGGCTGAGGCGACCTTGAGGATGTGGTCCTGTGCGGAGTTGTAGACCTCGAACGGGTCGGCGTCATCGCCGGTCGCGCGCCGCATCCTGGTGGCGGCGGTGCGCAGGAGGTGCTCCTCGCGGCCGCGGAACAGCCGCAGCTGGGTGCCACGGTTGGTGAGATCGGACTTCTCGAGATCCTCGTCGGAGGAGTTCAGCAACGTCTGCACCACCTGTCGTGCCGCTGACTTCTCCAGGAACACATCGCGGGCCATGCCGGCGACGAAGCGCGCCAGACCGACCGTCGAGAGCCCCTGTACGTCATCGGCGTAGGCGGTGAGCAGCTCCTTGCCGACGAGCTGGGTGAGTACGGTGTTGTCGCCCTCGAAGGTGGTGAACACATCGATGTCGCCGCGCATGGTCGACAGCTGGTTGGCGGCGAGATAGCCGGCGCCGCCGCATGCCTCGCGGCACACGTTGATGGCGTGGGAGGCATGCCAGGTGCTCATCGCCTTCAAACCGGCTGCCGCGCTCTCGAGTTGGCGCTGGCGCGCGGCAAACGCCTTGTCCTCCAGGCTCGGTTCGGGACCCGACTGCAACTCGTGCAACTCCGCGGTCACCTCGTTCTGCGCGAACTGCAGCGCATAGGATTTCGCGATCAGCGGCAACAACTTGCGCTGATGCACCCGGTAATCCATCACCAGCATCTCGGTGTCGGAGTCGGGCGCGTCGAACTGCCTGCGCTGCTCGGCATATCGCGTGGCGATGGTCAGCGCCTTGCGCGCTGCGCTGCCGCCGGTCGCCGCGACGCTGATGCGGCCGCGGATCAGCGTGCCCAGCATGGTGAAGAAGCGCCGGTTGGAGTTCTCGATGGGGGAGGTGTAGGTGCCGTCGGGTTCGACATCGGCGTACTTGTTGAGCAGGTTGGCCCGCGGCACGCGTACGTGGTCGAACACGATGCGGCCGTTGTCCACTCCGGCCAGCCCGCCCTTGACCCCGCAGTCCGAGGTGGTGACCCCGGGCAGGTCGGCGCCGGCCTCGTCGCGGATCGGGACCACGAAGCAGTGCACACCCTGACCGGTCGGCTCGGAGTCGTTGGGTCCGGCGGTGATCAGCTGCGCGAACACCGCGGCAACGCGTGCATCCCGTGCTCCACCGCCGATGTAGTCCTTGCGCGCCGAGGGCGTGGGGGAGTCGATCACGAATTCCTGCGTGGCCGGGTCGTAGGTGGCGGTGGTCTGCAGGGCCTGCACGTTGGAGCCGTGCCCGGTCTCGGTCATCGCGAAACATCCGAGCAGGTCCAGGCTGATCAGGTCGGCGACATAGGCATCGTGGTGGCGTGCGGTGCCGAGGTTCTCGATCGCACCCCCGAACAGACCCCACTGCACGCCGGCCTTCACCATCAGCGACAGGTCGGCGTAGCCGAGCATCTCGATGGCGGTGATCGCACCGCCGACATCGCCGGTGCCACCGTGCTCGGGCCGAAATCCCGCGGCGGCGAAATCGAGATCGGCCAGCTCACGCAGGTGGGCGAACGTCACGTCCCGCGCATCCTCGATCCCCAGCGACGGATCCGGAAGCAGGTCGTCGCGGTCCATATGGGCACGGATGTACTCGCGCAGCTCGTGCCAGCGGCCGTCGAGCGTGCGCTCCAGATCGGCGACGAGCTCTGACCGCGTGGTGTCTTCTGGGGATGTATGGGCATCGGTGACCGTCATGGATCAAGCCTACGTATCAAGCCGCATCTGCGAGGGTGGGTATGTTCACTCCGATTGCGCACTGCAGGACATCGCGTCGAGCGGCGTATGCGCGGTCGGCATGAGCGCTGTCAGGGCCCCGCCGCCACATGGCGCCGGGGCCCTGACAGCCACGGATCTGTGTGTGCCCGCGGACCCCGCGCCGCAGGCACACGAACCGGGGATGTTCCCCCGGCCGGTCAGCTCCCGAGCGTGCGATAGAACTCGGTCTCGAGATCCATGTACTTGCCGAACGACGTGGGATCGCCGAACGGCAGGATCTGGGTGGCCCAGTAGCCGCCGTAGCCGTTCTCGCGATCGATCCAGTAGAACAGGTTGGCCAATCCGGCCCAACCCAGTGCGCCGGCGGGGCGTCCGGTCGGGGCCAGCTCGTTGTTGATCATGAACGGCAGAGACCACGACTTCGACTGTCCGGGGAAGAATTCGGCGTCGTTGGACAGCGATGGGATGACACCGGGCAGCATGGTGACGGCCAGATCGCCGAGGTGGTTTTGCACGGCCATCTCGACCGTCTCGGGCTTGAGTACGCGGCCGTTCTCGCCCTGACCGTCGTTGAGCCACATCCGGATGAACTTCATGTACTCGCCGACGGTGCCGTAGAGCCCATGGCCGCCGAAGTCGACCTCCGGCGGGGAGGGCAGCTCGAAGTCCATCGGGGTCAGCGTGCCGTCGGGGTGGCGGGCATGCATCTCGGCGAGCCGCGACCGGAAGTCTTCGCGCAGAACAAAACTCATGTCCTCGATACCCAGCGGTGCGAAGACGTGCTCGGTGAACACCTCGCCCAGCCGCTTGCCGCGCAGTCGCTCGACCACCTGGCCCGCCCAGTCCACGTTGGTGCCGTAGTTCCAGCGCTCACCGGGATCGAACAGCAGCGGTGTCATCAGCGCTGCCTTGGTGGCGGTGATGACACTGGGCTGGCCCTTCTCCTCGGCCAGTCGGGCATAGGTCTCGTTGAAGAAGTCGTAGCCGAATCCTGCTGAGTGCGTGAGCAGCTGACGTGTGGTCGGGTAGGCCTTCGGTGCCCGCAGGATCGGCTCGCCGGAGCTGTCGAATCCGTCGATCACCTGCAGCTCGCCCAGTTCGGGCACGTACTCGGTGGCCGGGCGATCGAGATCGAGCTTGCCCTCCTCGACCAGCTGCAGTGCCGCGGTGGCGGTGATCGCCTTGGTGGTCGAGAACAACGCGAAGACGTCGTTGGTGGTGATCTCGGCGTCCCCGCCGAGACGGCGCTTGCCGGCGGCCCCCTCGTAGACGTTGCCGTCCCGATCGGTCACCATCGCGACGCCTCCCGCGACAGGTGCCTCGTCGTCGACCGCGGACTGCAGAACCGCATCGGCGGCCCGTCCGAAGACCGACGTGTCGAAACCTGTTACCGAACTTGTCATATCGTGAGTCCTTTCCTGGGCTCCGTTGTTGCTGACAGGGTCTGTGGGCACAGCGCGTGGTGCGGGCGAGATCGGCTCATGAGATCGCGAAACCCTTGTACCCGGCCTCGGCCGCTTCGATGGTCTCGTCCCGGTACGTTCCGACACCGCCGGTGTAGGACAAGACCCGTCGCGGTTTGTCCGGCACATTGGATCCGACGTACCAGGACGTGGTTTTGGAGATGAGGTTGGCGTCGGCCAGCTCGTCGTGATGGGCCACCCACGCGTCCTGACCTTCCTGGGTGGGTTCGATCACTGATTTGCCGTGCGCCTGCAGGTATCCGATGGCGTCGCTGATCCATTCGGTCTGCTGCTGCAGGCACGTCGTCATGTTGCACAGCGCCGCCGAGGGTGCCAGCGGGGCGCCGGTGGTGAGCAGATTCGGGTATCCGTGCACCATCAGCCCCATCATCGTGCGGATGTCACGACCCCACTCTTCGGCGAGGGAGCGGTCGTCGCGCCCGCGGATGTCGATGCGGGTCAGTGCGCCGGTGCCGGCGTCGAATCCGGTGGCCATGATGATCACGTCGAGGTCGTGGCGCGTCCCGTCGGCGAGCACGATGCCCTCGGGCACGATCTCGGTGATCGGATTGTCCTTCACCGCAACCGCTTTCACATTGTCACGGTGGTAGATCTCCAGATAGCCGCTCTCCAGCGGCACGCGGTGGGTGCCGAATCCGTAATCCGACGGGATCAGCAGATCGCACAGCTCGGGATCGCGCAGGCGGGCACGCATCTTCGCGCGGACGAATTCCGAGACCTCCTCGCTCACCTGCTCGTCGGAGAAGATCTCGGCGAATGAGGCCAGCCAGAGCTTGAGCGACCCGTTCTCGTAGTCGGCCTCCAGCCGCGCACGGCGTTGCTCGGGAGTCAGATCGTCCCAGGCGTCGGTGAAGTCGTATTCGAAGCCGGTGAACGTGTGGGGGAGGTTCTCGCGCAGCTCGTCGAACCGGGCCTTGTAGGCCGCGACATCGTCGGGGCCGTAGCTCGGGTTCTTCATCGGCAGCGCGTACTGCGGCGTGCGGATGAACACCGTCAGCGCGTCGACCTGGTCGGCGATGGTTTGGATCACCTGGATTCCGGTGGCGCCGTTGCCGATCACGCCGACACGTTTGCCGGCGAGGTCGACGCCTTCGGACGGCCACCGTGCCGTGTGGACGATCTGGCCGGCGAAGTCCTGCTGACCGGGGAACAGATCCGACATCGGTGCCGACAACATCCCCGCGCAGGTGACCAGATACTGCGTGTCGATGGTGTCACCGGAGTCGGTGGTCACCGTCCACCGATGGGTGTCCTCGTCGAAGACGGCCCGCACGATCGTGGTGTCGAAGGAGATGTCGCGACGCAGGTCGAGGGTGTCGGCGACGTAGTTGAGCCACTGTTCGATCTCGGCTTGACCGGGGAATCGACTACTCCAGCTCCAGCCCTTGTACAGATCCTCGTCGAACAGATACTGGTAGATGTAGGCCTCGGAATCGAACTTCGCACCGGGGTAGCGGTTCCAGTACCACGTGCCCCCGACCCCGGATGCGGTGTCGTAGGCGCGGACGGTCAATCCCTGTTCGCGCAGCTGATCAAGCTGGTACAGACCGGCGACGCCGGCTCCGATCACCAGTGCGTCGAGCGTGGTGTCTGACATTCGATCTCCTCAGGTGAGTGACGATATTCACGATGTGGAGAATGTTTGACCTGTCTCACACTAGCGCGGTGTCCCAATTTGGGACGCACGGGCCCGGCGAACGGTGGTGGTGGAACGGCGCGCGGCGAGGAATAATGTGTCCCGCGTCACAATCCGCCCGTGGGGTCGTGACATCGCCGACGCGGGAGGAGCTGGCAGATGCCCGAGCCTCGTCAACATCAACTCCGGATCGCCGCTGCACGTGCCGACTTCCTCGAATACGGTGCCGCCGGAGCCGGCGGTGTCTGTGATCTGGTGTCGGCATCGTGGCAGCGCAGTTCTGCGGCCGGCGTCGATGCCGACGTCTATCGGGTGCCGTTTCACGACGACATCGATGTCGACTCCCGGCTCGTGCGATGCGCCACGCCGGTTCTGGAGCGGCTGACGGTCGACATGTCCGAGGTCCCGGTCACCATCGCGCTCACCGACGCGTGCGCCCGGATCGTCGACCGACGTGACTGCTCGGCCGCGGTGGGCAGAGTGCTCGATCGTGTGGATTTCAATCGAGGGTTCTCCTTCGAGGAGAGTTCGGTCGGTACCAACGGGGTGGGCACGGTGTTCGAGGTCGGCGCGGCAGTCAGCGTCGTCGGTTCCGAACACTTCAACCAGTCGCTGGTGCAGTTCGCATGTACCGGTGCCCCCATCGCCGACCCCCTCACGGGTCGGGTGGCCGGGGTGCTCGACGTAAGCATGCTCGCCGAGAGCTGGAACCCGCTCGTCGATGCCGTGGTCCGGTCGGCGGCCGCCGAGATCGGGCGCAATCTGCTCCTCGACCGGGGACACGCCACACGCGCACTGTTCGAGACCTATCTGCACGCCGACGCCAGATCGGGGCAGGCGGTTCTCGCCTTCGGAAATTCGGTGATGGTCAACGAGCGTGCCCGGATGTTGCTCAGCCCCGAGGAGATCGACGACGTGGGGGAGTACGCGCGCTTCCTCATGTCACGTGAGGAGGCCGCGTCGCGCATCGTCTCACTCGAGGGTGGTCGACGTATTCGGTTGCGCGCCAAACACATCAGCAGTCATCACGAGGTGGTCGGGACCGTGGTGGTTGTCGAGCTGATCCGCGAGGACGCCGCGGGAGGACGGCATCTGCACGCGGTGGAGTCCGCGGAACAGTCACACGCGGTCGGGGAGAGTGGCCGCGCAGGTATGAGTAGTTCGGCGTGGACGTGTGCAAAGGCCGAGATCGCGCGGTGTCTGGCCGAGCAGCGCAACCTGATCGTGATGGGCGAACCGGGGACGGGCCGCACCACGGTGCTCACCGAGACCTTCGCCGCGCACTACGGGCAGGCGCCCATCCTGGTGGTCGATGCGCAGTCATGCGAACCGCTGCCCGTCCTGGAGATACCGCCGTGTCCGGCCGGTGCTGGGTCGGATGGTCCCGGGTCGGATGTGGGCGAGTCGGATGTGGCCGGATTGGTGGTCATCCGGCACATCGACCGACCGGCGATCCCGAGTATGTCCGGAGTGCGGGCGCTGATCGAGTCGGCGAGCGCCGCAGGCCATCTCGTTGCCGCAACGATGGATCCGGCCGGCCTCCCATCAGACCCGGGGTCATACGCGGAGCTGCTCGCCGCCTTCGGCGACAGTGTGGAGCTGCCGCCGTTGCGCCTACGCGGCCAGGACCTCGGTGCGCTGATCGATCGGACGCTCAGAGAGCTTGCGCCCCGGCGGAATACGCGACTGAGTCCGCAAGCGGCGCGTATCCTCGCCGCCTACACGTGGCCACAGAACCTCACACAGCTGAGGCAGGCGTTGGGGTACGCGCTCTCCAGGAGACCGGTCGGGGAGATCCAGTCCCAGGACCTGCCGGGATTCTGTCGGACCACCACCAGTCGCGTACTCACGCCACTCGAGATCAACGAACGCGACACGATTGTCGCCGCACTGGCCGAATGCGGCGGCAACCGTGCCCGCGCAGCACGCTCGCTGGGGATGGCACGCAGCTCCATATACCGCAAGATCCGCGGTTACGGCATCACCGGGATCTGACGGGGCCTCAGGTGAACGCGATGTACTTCGTGGTGAGGTATTCGTAGATGCCCTCGGAGCCGCCCTCGCGGCCGAGTCCGGACTGCTTCACCCCGCCGAACGGTGCCGCGACGTCGGAGATGACTCCGCGGTTGACCCCGACCATGCCCGACTCGAGACGTTCGGAGACGCGGAACGCCCGGTCGACGTCGCGGGTGTAGATGTAGGCGGCCAGGCCGAATTCGGTGGCGTTGGCGGCGCTGACCGCCTCGTCCTCGGTGGTGAAGGTGGAGACCACCGCCACCGGACCGAAGATCTCGGCCTGCGTCACCGGGGCGTCGGCGGGGACCTCGTCGAGTACGGTCGCCGGGTAGAAGTACCCGGCGCCCTCGATCGCCTCACCGCCCAGCCGGATACGGGCGCCCTCACCCACGGCACCCACCACCGAGGCAGCGACCGAATCGAACTGCTGCTGGTTGACCAGCGGTCCGAGCGTGGTGCCCTCGGCGTATCCGGGGCCCACCTGCAGCTGTCCCATCTTGTCCATCAGCGACGAGGTGAACTCCTCGGCGACGTCGGCGTGGACGAGGAAGCGGTTGGCCGCCGTGCAGGCCTCACCGCCGTTGCGCATCTTGGCCAGGAACGCACCCTGCACGGCGAGGTCGATGTCGGCGTCCTCGAACACCAGGAACGGCGCGTTGCCGCCGAGCTCCATCGAGGTGCGCTGCACATTCTGCGCGGCCTGTCCCAGCAGCATCCTGCCGACCTCGGTCGACCCGGTGAAGCTGATCTTGGCCAGCCGCGGATCGTCGATCAGCGGTGCGGACACCTGTGCGGCATGCGAGGTCTGGATCACTGACAGGACACCGGGCGGCAGCCCCACCTCGTCGAACACCTGCGCCAGCGCGAGCATCGTCAGCGGAGTCTCCTCGGCCGGCTTGACGATGATCGGTGCGCCCGCGGCCAGTGCGGGACCGATCTTGCGGGTGCCCATCGCCAGCGGGAAGTTCCACGGCGTGATGGCCAGTGCGACACCGACGGGCTGGTGGGTCACCAGGATCCGCCCGTTGCCCGATGGCGAGGTGGTGTAGCGGCCGTTGATGCGCACGGCCTCCTCGGCGAACCACCGCAGGAACTCGGCGCCGTAGTTGACCTCGTTGACGCTGTCGGGAAGTGCGCGACCCAGTTCCAGCGACATCAGCAGTGCGAAGTCGTCGGCGCGCTTGCGGACCAGGTCGAATGCCGCGCGCAGGATCTCCGAACGTTCGCGCGGTGCGGTGGCGGCCCACGCGTCGAATGCGCCGACCGCCGATTCCATTGCCGCCGAGGCATCCTCGACGCCGGCGTCGGCGACCTCGATCAGTGTGTCGCCGCTGGCGGGATCGCTCACGGCGAACGTGGCGCCCGACTGTGCCGGGCGGAACCGGCCGTCGATGAACAGTCCTGTCGGGACGGAGTCGAGCAGGTCGCGGCAGGCGGCGGGCAGGATTGCGGTTTCGGTCATGATGATGCTCTTACACCCTCGTTGTCGATGGGATGGAAATCAGGGGGATGCGGGGCCCCGGCCACGGTCGCCCCGGCCACAGTCGACCCGGCCAGGGTCGCGCCGGCGCGACGGTGCGTCTCGCCGGCGCGACCCATGCGAGTGCCGCTTCAGTGCTCGCCGGGGTGGCAGTGCGACGGCGGCGAGGCCGGCACGTCCAGCGACGGGTTGCGGTCGAAGAACCCGAACGGCTTGAGCCAGAACGACACTGTGTCGACCGGCATCACCGGCCAGTCCTCGGGCCGGGTGATGTGGTGGATGCCGAAGACGTACCACATCACCACATCGGTGTTCTCGATGTTGCGATCGGCCTTGACCCATTCGGTGATACCGGTGTCGAATTCCGACTGGTTGACGAATTCACCTGCCGGCCAACGCTCCTCGGGCTCGTTTGCGGTGACCCAGACGGTGTGTCCGATGATCCCGGCACGTTGGAGCACCGGTGCTGCCGGGTCGAACATCGCCGGTATCGCGCCGCCGGGTACGAGCTTGTAGGCCGGGTGATGACCGAGAGCGGTGGTGACGTTGGGGTTGACCACCTTCCACGTGCGCTGAGTGTGGAAGTCGAGATCGCCGGTGCCGCGCAGCTCTGTGCACAGCGGTTCGTTGCGGGTCACCACCGACAGGCCGTACGGATTGTCCGGACCGATCGGCGGAGCATAGGACTCGGTCATGACAACGGTGTTGCCGGATCGTTGTTCGTGTCCGGCGACGGTGGCGCTGTCATCGCCGGCAGGAGCGCCGGCGGTGGTGTCGATGTCGAGATCGAGCCGGGCGACCAGGAAATGCTGGTGGAACGGCGCATAGGTCTGCGTGTCCACCAGGACGCCCGTCGGCGGCTGCTGACCCGGCGCGAACGGCGTGGTCACCATGATGCCGGTGGCACGCACCTCGCACTCGATGTTGCCGTCCTGGTAGAAGCGCCAATAGGTGATGTACTCGTAATTGGCCACCGTCACGTGGAAGGAGACCACCAGGCGACGCGACCGGCGCACCTCGGCTCCGGCGTCGTGATCGACGTGCTTCCAGCCGATCGCATCGTCCTCCTCGTGGATGCAGATCGCGTTGGGGATGCTGTAGGGCTCACCCTTGCTGTTGTGCAATGTGGCGTCGAGATAACGGATCTCACCAAGGCAGTCGCATCCGAGTTCCAGTGAGGTGGTCATGAACCCCAGACCCCACTCACCGATGTCGAAGGCGGTGCGCCGGTAGTGGTCGACGGTGGTGTCGCGGTAGGGGACGATCATCTCCGCGAACGACATCCGGTTGGCGATCGTGCGGACCGTGCCGTTGTCGTCGTAGCTCACCTCATGCAGCGTCATACTCTCGCGGTAGTTGAAACCCACACGCAGTGACCAGTTCTGCCACGTCAGCAGATTGCCGTCGAGTTCGAATGAGGGGCCCTCCGGCTGCACGATCTCCAGTGGCTTCACCGGCGGACGCGTGGACTGTGCACGCAGTCGTTCGGGGATGTGGCGAGGGACGTACTCGCCCATCACCTCTGGTCGCTCGTTGCTGCCGTCGTCCTCGATCCGCAGCACCTCCATGGTGTTGAGATCGACGACGCAATGGAATCCGCTGACCTGATGGGCGTAGGGGTTCATTCCCGGCCCGCTGCGAACCCAGGTGTCGCTCCAGCCGATTCGCCGGTCGCGGTATTCCGGCGGCATCACCGCGGCACCATAGGTCCAGGTGTCCATGAACACCAGGTCCATGTCGGTGATACCGCGCCGGGCCAGCGCCGCGATCACGTCGGGATCCGCGCGCAGGAGTGCATCGCACTCCTCCCACTCGTCGACCATGAAGTTCGGCTGGACACCGGGCACGTGGTCGAACGATTCGGTCCGGCCCGCGGTCAGTGACACGATCGCCTTGTAGGTGGCGTTGCGCTCGGTGTTCAACAGCGTCGCGAGCACCCGTCGGGTGGGTGCCTCACCGTGCTTGCCGAAGGCGTAGAGCGTCTCCTTGTCGGGTTCGATCAGCATGATCGAGGCATATCGCCAGCCCTCGCCCACACCGCGGTCGTGCGCGAGAATCTCTGTCACACGGGTGAATTCGTCCGCCGACAGCGGGTCGAGCGGATGTATCGCCGACACGTTGTCGACCTCGGTGGTATCGGTGGTCATGACGCGGTGACCGCCGGGGCCAGCGCGGCGGTCCGCAGCGCCGATTCCAGGACTGACAGTCCGTCGAGCAGCAGTTCGTCGGGGATCACCAACGGTGGCAACAGGCGGATCACATTGCCGAATGTGCCGCACGACAACAGGATCACGCCCTCGGCGAGGGCCGCGGTGGTGACCGCCTTGGTGAGTGCGGCATCGGGCGCACCGGTCTGCGGATCCACCAGCTCGATGGCGAGCATCGCGCCGCGTCCGCGCACATCGCCGATCGCCGGGATCTGTTCGGCCAACGCCTTCAGGCGCGGCACTGCGATCTCGGCGATGTGTGCCGCGCGACCCGGAAGGTCTTCTGCGGCCATGTAATCGATGGCTGCGACGGCTGCCGCGCACGCGACCGGATTTCCGCCGTAGGTGCCGCCGAGTCCGCCGGCGTGGACGGCGTCGAGGAGTTCGGCACGACCGGTGATGGCCGACAGCGGCATACCGCCGGCGATGCCCTTGGCCGTGGTCACGATGTCGGGCACCAGACCTTCGTGGTCGGAGGCGAACCACGATCCGGTGCGGGCGAATCCGCTCTGCACCTCGTCGGCGATGAACACGATTCCGTTCTCACGCGCCCACTCGGCCAGTGTGGTGAGGAAACCCGGTGCGGGAACGATGAATCCGCCCTCGCCCTGGATCGGCTCGATGATGATCGCGGCGATCTCGTCGCCCCCGATCTGCTTGTCCATCGTGGTGATCGCGCGCTTGGCGGCCGCGACACCGTCGGTGCCGAGGTCGTCACGGTAGGGGTAGGACATCGGCATCCGGTAGACCTCGGGGGCGAACGGCCCGAACCGGTGCTTGTAGGGCATCGACTTGGCCGTCAGCGCCATCGTGAGGTTGGTGCGGCCGTGGTAGGCGTGGTCGAAGGCGACCACGGCGTCACGTCCGGTCGCCAGACGGGCGACCTTGATCGCATTCTCCACGGCTTCCGCACCGGAGTTGAACAGCACCGTGCGCTTCTCGTGATCGCCTGGGGTGAGCCGGTTGAGGCGTTCGGCGACCTCGATGTAGCCCTCGTAGGGGGTCACCATGAAACAGGTGTGGGTGAACCGGGCGGCCTGGGCGGCGACCGCGTCGGCGACCTGGGCGTTGGAGGCGCCCACGGTGGTGACTGCGATACCGGAGCCCAGGTCGATCAGCGAGTTCCCATCGACATCGACGATGACCCCGCCGTCGGCGTCGGCGGCGTAGACGGGAGCCGACGATCCGACACGTGCGGCAACTGCGGCCGAGCGTCGTGCGGCGAGGTCGGTGGAACGCGGGCCGGGGACCGCCGTGGAGAGCGTGCGCTGCTGAGGCAACCGGTAGGAGATCGTCATGGGACAAGTGTGGTCACTCCGGGGCGATCAAGCGATGGTGCAAAATGGCGCATTCGAGCGTGCAGGTGCGACATTGTGTCCACAGCTGGCATATTTGTGCAGGTGACGTCGACTACCGTGCGCTGGCTGCTGGACCGACCGGCATTGGACCTGACGCTGGTCGCCGGGTCGGGTCGTCTCGACGGGGAGATCGACTGCGTGATCACCTCCGAGCTGGCCAGCCCCGGTCAGTGGTTGTCGGGTGGGGAGTTCATGCTCACCACCGGATTGCGACTGCCCGACGGTCGCGCCGAATGCCGTCAATACATCCGGGGGCTCGTCGAATCAGGCGTCGCAGGTGTGGGTTTCGGGGTGGGGCTCTCGCACCCGGAGATCCCCGAGGCACTCGTCGATGCCGCCGAGGAACTGTCGATGCCGCTCGTCCGGGTGCCGCTGCGCGTCCCGTTCGCGGCGATCGCGCGCATCGTGCTCGACCGCATCGCCGAGGTCCGCTACGAACAGTTCGTTCGTGCCTCGCGGACCCAGCCGTCGATGACGCGGGCGATCCTCTCGCGCGGGGTGGAAGGAGTGGTTGCCGAGCTGGCCGTCGCGATCGGTCAGACGGTGATCCTGCTCGACGCGCGCCGCGAACTGGTCGCCGCGCGGCCGGGCGTCCCGGCGCCCGACCTGATGAGCCAGGTGCGCGAATTCGTCGACCATGAACGCCGGTCGGCGGGCGGGGTGCGCATCAGCGCCGATCGTGCGTTCACGATGCAGCGCATCAGCGTGGGCAAGGAGGTGTTCGGCCATCTCGTGGTGACCGGAGCGGAGCCGCTCAGTGACCTCGCCCGCGTGCTCGTGGGTCATGCAGCGTCGCTGCTGACCCTCGAACACGCCAAGCCGACCCAGGTGGTGTTCGATCAGCGCGCCCTCCTCGGGGAGGTACTCGCCGGTGTGCTCGACGGGCTCGCGGCCACCGGCCACGTGGCGTCGATGCTCGCACGGGCGTGCGGTCGGTCGCAGACGGTGCGGGTGGCGGTGTTCGCGTTCACCGACGAACGGGTGGCGCGCAACTCCGTCGCCGAATTGGGTTCGGCGTGTACGGACCTGTGGCGACCGGCGTTCGTGACCCAGCGCGGCAGCCAGGTGGCGGTGTTGCTGCGCGGCGACGACGGCCCGGCGCTGGCCGGGTCGCTGTCGCAGCGGTTGAGCAGGACGGCCGGAGTGGGGGTGGGCCTCGCGGTGCCGATCGCCGAGACGGCCGCGTCCTATGCCGACGCGGCGCTGGTCGCGCGGACGGCTGCACCCGGCGAGGTACTCGACGTGTCGACGAGCCGATCGCTGCTGGCCAACGAACAGATCCGCGCTGGGCTGAGTGCGGCGTACCCGTCGATGCTGGGTGCGCTGCTCGACGACCCGAATGCGACCGAACTGGTCGAGACGTTGCGCGACTACCTCGAGGCCGGCGGGCAGTGGGATCGGGCCGCCAGCGCCGCCGGTGTGCACCGCCACACCCTGCGCAGGCGCGTCGACCGGATCGAGCGACTGCTGTCGGTGGACCTGCGTGACGCCCGCACCCGTGCCGAGCTGCTGCTGGTCCTTCTCGGTCACGACGCGCAGGCGCGATGAGGTCCGGGGTCTGGTCGGTCGTGAACTGGTTGCGCGGACGTGGACTGGTTGCGCGGTCGCGAACTGGTTGCACATGTGAGAACTGGCTGCGTCTGTCTTCGCGCAACCAGTTCTGCTCGACGCAACCAGTGCAATGGTTGCGTGGTTGAGGAGTGGTTGCGTTTGCACCCGCGCAACCAGTTCTGAACCGCACTCCCGAACCCCCGCGCCCCGACGACAAGCCACCGACCATCCGTGAAATCGCAGATCAGCGGACTCCCGAGCACCTCGGACGCGGGTCCCGCGAAACGATTTGGAACACTGGAGCCCGTGACCGTGTCGCACAAACCATCTACATCCCAGTCCGAGGCGCTGTTCGAGCGCGCCACCGGTGTCATCCCCGGCGGTGTGAACTCGCCCGTCCGCGCCTTCGCGGCGGTGGGCGGGACGCCGCGATTCATCGAATCCGCGTCGGGCTACACCCTGACCGACGTCGACAAGAACACCTATGTCGATCTCGTGTCGTCGTGGGGTCCGATGATCCTCGGGCACGCCCACCCGGCCGTGGTGGAAGCCGTGCAGAAGGCCGCGCAGACCGGACTGTCCTTCGGTGCGCCCACCGAGTCGGAGCTGGTCCTCGCCGAGGAGATCATCGCGCGTGTCGATCCGGTGCAGGAGGTTCGGCTGGTCAACTCGGGCACCGAGGCGACCATGTCGGCGATCCGGCTGGCCCGCGGCTTCACCGGTCGACCCAAGATCATCAAGTTCGCCGGCTGCTATCACGGACATTCCGACGCTCTGCTGGCCGCTGCGGGGTCGGGGCTGGCCACCTTCGGTCTCCCGACCAGTCCCGGCGTCACCGGGGCGGCAGCCGCCGACACCATCGTCGTCGACTACAACGACCTCGACGCGGTACGCGCAGCATTCGAGGCCAATCCCGGTGAGATCGCCTGTGTGATCACCGAGGCCGCCGCGGGCAACATGGGCACGGTCGCGCCGCTGCCCGGTTTCAACGCCGGTCTCAAGGAGATCGCCAACAGCCACGGCGCGTTGCTGATCATCGACGAGGTGATGACCGGTTTCCGCGTGAGCCGCGCCGGGTGGTTCGGGCTCGAGCAGGTGCCCGGTGACCTCTACACCTTCGGCAAGGTGATGAGCGGCGGTCTGCCGGCGGCGGCGTTCGGCGGACGCCGCGACGTGATGAGCTACCTCGCACCGGCCGGGCCGGTCTATCAGGCGGGCACGTTGTCGGGTAATCCGGTGGCTGTGGCGGCCGGCATCGCGACCTTGCGTCACGCCGACGCCGACGTCTACGCGGCGCTCGACAACAACGCCGAGCGACTCGGGACGATGATCGGGGAGGCGCTCGACGCCGAGGGTGTGGGTCACCGCGTGGAGTACGCCGGAAACCTGTTGAGTGTGTTCTTCACCTCCGATCCCTCGGCCCCGCTGCTCAACTATGAGCAGGTCAAGGCCACGCAGACCTGGCGATTCGCGCCGTTCTTCCACGCTCTGCTCGACGCCGGTGTGTACGCGCCGCCGTCGGCGTTCGAATCCTGGTTTGTCTCCGCGGCGCTGGACGAGGATGCTTTCGGTGTGATCGGCGACGCCCTGCCGGCGGCCGCGCGGGCCGCAGCCGCGGCACGACCAGCCGAGAGCGAGCCTGTCACGAGTAGGCCGCGGCACCGCCGTGACGAGTCCGGGGAGGTGAGTTAGCGCGATGACGCGCACTGTCGTGCACATGATGCGGCACGGGGAGGTCTACAACCCCGACGGCATCCTCTACGGGCGACTGCCCGGCTTCCGGCTGTCGTCTGACGGTGTGGCACAGGCGAACAAGGTCGCCGACGTGCTGGCTGACCACGACATCACCCACGTGTTCGCCTCGCCGCTGCAGCGTGCGCAGCAGACCGCGACGCCGATCGCCGCCGCCCACGGCCTGACCATCGAGACCGACGACCGTCTCATCGAGGCCGACAACGTCTTCGAGGGTCTTCGCGTATCCGTCGGCGACGGTGCGCTGCGTCGTCCGCGCCACTGGGCGAAGCTGCGCGACCCGTTCACCCCGTCGTGGGGCGAGCCTTACATCCACATCGCCCACCGCATGCTCGCCGCGGCCACCAAGGCGCGCGAGGCTGCTCAGGGACATGAAGCCGTGTGCGTGAGTCATCAACTGCCCGTGTACACGCTGCGACGCTTCCTCGAGGGGCAGCGGCTCTGGCACGATCCGCGCGCCCGGCAGTGCTCGCTGGCCTCGCTGACCAGCCTGCTCTTCGACGGTGACGCACTCGTGGACATCGTGTACTCCGAGCCCGCTGGATCGTCGGATCCGCTGACGACCGGGGCGTGAATGCCGCTCCGATCGCCTACGCACCGTCGCGCTGACACGCCTGCGCCCGCACGCCGACGTCATCACCGTCGGCCTGCGCTCGTGCTGGCGCTGGCGGCCGTCCTGTCGATGGTGCTCGGTGTCACCGCCTGCTCGACCGGTGATGATGCGGTCTCCCAGGGCGACACCTTCCAGTTCGTCTCGCCCAACGGCAAGACCGAGATCTTCTACAACCCGCCCTCCGAGCGTAAGCACATCCGCGATCTCAGCGGTCCAGACCTGTTGACCGGCAACACGATTCACCTGTCGGACTTTGCCGGCAAGGTCGTGGTGATCAATGTGTGGGCCTCGTGGTGCGGACCGTGTCGCACCGAGTCCGACGATCTCGAACAGACCTATGCCGCCACCAAGGATCGCGGGGTGGCGTTCCTGGGTATCGACTTCCGCGACGACAAGGGCAGTGCCCAGGACTTCGTGCGCAATCGCAACGTCGCCTACCCGTCCATCTACGACTACGGCGGCCGGTCGCTGGTCGCGCTGACCACGCCCACGTCGGTGGTCCCCACCACCGTGGTGCTCGACCGCGACCACCGCGCTGCCGCGGTGTTCCTGCGTACCGTCAACTCCGACGAGTTGACCACGCTGGTCCAGGGGCTGGCCGCTGAACAGGAGAATCGGTCGTGAGTACCGTCGCGGTGGCGTCGTCGGTGGGCGAGAGTTTCTCCTCCGCCGCGAGTACCGGTCCGTTGCTGCTCGCGCTCGGCGCCTGCGTGCTGGCGGGACTGGTGTCATTCGCCTCGCCGTGCGTGGTCCCGCTGGTGCCCGGATACCTGTCGTATCTGGCCGGACTGGTCGGCGCCGAGGCGCCCGACATGGCTCGCACCGCCACTGCCACCAGCACCACCACAGCCGGTGCCGACGGCGCGGTCGCGGTGAGCACCCGTCCGCAGCGCCCGTCGATGCCGCCCGGTGCGCGACTGCGTGTCGCCGGTGCGGCACTGCTGTTCGTGCTGGGCTTCACCGTGGTTTTCGTGCTCGCGACGTCGGCGGTGCTGGGTATCACCACCACCTTCATCGTCAGCCACGACCTGCTGCAGCGCATCGGCGGAGTCATCACGATCGTGATGGGTCTCGCGTTCGTCGGGCTGATCCCGGCGCTGCAGCGCGAGGCGCGGTTCCATCCGCGCACCATCTCCAATCTGGTCGGAGCCCCGCTGCTCGGAGCTGTGTTCGCACTGGGGTGGACGCCCTGTCTGGGACCGACGTTGTCGTCGGTGATCGCTGCCGCCTCGTCGACCGAGGGCACCACCGCGGTGCGCGGGGTGGTGCTGATCGTCGCCTACTGCCTGGGTCTGGGACTGCCGTTCATCCTCGTCGCGCTGGGTTCGGCCTGGATGATGCAGGCATTCGGCTGGATCCGCCGCCACGCCAGGGCGATTCAGATCGCCGGCGGCGTGCTGATGCTCGCCGTGGGCATCCTGCTCGTCAGCGGGCAGTGGGACCACTTCGTGTGGTGGGTCCGCGATCTGTTCGTCTCCAATGCCACCACCCCGATCTAGAGTTCTGATTCGAGTCGCACAACCATGACCGACCTTGACGTCAAGCCGCCGCAGCAGACACCGCCGCCCCGACCCGCGAAGCCGCATGTGCTGATCCGCCGGGTGTGGTGGCCGGTCCGCAATCTGTGGCGATCGCTCACCGCGATGCGCACGGCGCTGGCGTTGCTGTTCCTGCTGGCCCTGGCCGCCGTCCCCGGGGCGCTGTTACCCCAGCGCGAGCTGAACGAGGCCAAGACCGCCAAGTACATCGCCGATCACGGCCTCGTCGGGCGCATCCTGGACCGGCTGCAGTTCTTCGAGGTGTTCTCCAGTGTCTGGTTCACCGCGATCTACGTGCTGCTGTTCGTCTCGCTGGTGGGCTGCCTGACCCCGCGCATGATCGAACAGGCGCGCACGCTGCGGGCCAGGCCGGTGCGCGCACCGCGCCGTTTCGACCGGCTGCCCCGCCACGTCCGTTACGACGATTCCGACGCAGACCCGATCGCGCTCGGCGAGCAGGTGATGAGCCGGTTGCGCGGGTGGCGCAAGGCGATGCGGGTCACGCTCGTGGGATCCACCGGCACCGAGACATTCGAGGTGGGCGCCGACGGCCTCACCGACGAGCAGCGTGCGAATGTCGCCGCCGCCGACTCGGTGACCGTCGAGGTCTCGGCCGAGAAGGGCTACCTCCGCGAGTTCGGCAATCTGCTGTTCCACTTCGCCCTGCTCGGGCTGCTCGTGGCGATCGCCGTGGGCAAGGTCTACGGGTACGAGGGCACCCGCATCGTGGTCGCCGACGGGACACAGCCCTTCTGCAACACCTCCACGGCCGTCTACGACTCGTTTCGCGGAGGTGGGCTGGTCGACGGGACCGACCTCACCCCGTTCTGCGTGAACGTCCAGAGCTTCGACGCGACCTACCTGCCCAGCGGCCAGCCCGATATGTACACCGCACGGGTGCACTACCAGAAGGCCTCTCAGCTCGACTCGCAGAATTACGAGGACGCCACCATCAAGGTCAACCACCCGCTGCGCACCGAGGGCGACCGGGTGTACGTGCTGGGCAACGGGTTCGCCCCGACGTTCACGGTGACCTTCCCCAACGGCGAGTCGCGGACCCAGACCGTACCGTTCCGTCCCGACGAGCTGTCGATTATGCTGTCCTCGGGTGCGGTGCGGTTCGACACCCCGGCGGGTCTGTACCCGAACCCCGACGAGCGTCGCAAACATCAGGTCGCGCTGGAGGGGTTGTTCGCACCGACGGCCACACTGCAGGGCACCTTGCTCAGCTCGGCATTCCCCGAGCCGCGTAATCCGGCGGTGGCGATCGACATCTATCAGGGCGACACCGGTCTGGACACCGGCGCACCGCAGAACGTCTACGAGCTCGACCGCGACATGATCAACCAGGGGCGGTTGCTCAAGAAGGATCGCGTGAACCTCGGTGTGGGTCAGCAGTCGAAGCTCCCCGACGGGACCACCGTGCGGTTCGACGGTTACCAGCGCTGGGTGTCGCTGCAGGTCTCGCACAACCCGGCGCAGGAATGGGTGCTGATCAGCGCCATCGCGATGCTGGTCGGACTGTTGATCTCGCTGCTCATCAAGCGCCGGCGCGTGTGGGCACGGATCAGCGGCCCGGTGCCGGAATCGGCCGGGGACCAGGTGCCGGAATCGGCTGACGACCAGGGGCCGAAATCGGCCGGGGACTCGGCACCGGCAGCGCAACGACATACAGTAGTAGAGCTGGCCGGGTTGGCCAGGACTGATCAGGCCGGATGGGGAGAGGGCTTCCCCAAGTTCGCCGCCGGTCTCGTCGGACGTGACGAGGCGGCCACAGATGCTCAACCGGGCGTGTCCGAGCGGGCCCGGAACAACTGATCGGATCGGGAAGGAACACGGGGTACATGGACGTCAACGAGAACCTGTCACGCTTCTCCGACCTGTCATTCGGCACCGCGCTGACGATCTACGTGATCGCGATGGTGCTTCTGCTGTGGTCGCTCGCCTCGGCGCGGACCCGCACCTCCGTGGTGACGCAGAAGGCCGAACTGGTCGGCGCCGGGGCGTCGTCGGGTGGTTCGACGTCGATCACCAGCGCGCCGCCCGCCGACACCCGCGTACCCGGGCGCGTCGTGGACACCACCGTGCGCGTCTCCCGCGGCGAGAAGCTGGCCAAGATGGGTTATGCGGTGCTGATCGTCGGCGCGATCGCCCACGTCGCCTCGATCGTGCTCCGCGGGTTCGCCACCCACCGCGCGCCGTGGGGCAACATGTACGAGTTCATCTCGATCACCTGCGCTGCAGGCGTGATCGCAGGTCTGATCGTGCTGCGCCGCCCCGAGCAGCGGCCGCTGCTGTCGTTCGTGCTGGTGCCGGTGGCCCTGCTGATGTTCTTCGGTGGCGAATACCTCTACACCCAGGCCGCGCCGGTGGTGCCCGCGCTGAAGTCGTACTGGCTGGCCATCCACGTGTCGATCGTGTCGATCGGCTCGGGTGTGTTCCTGGTGTCCGGGGTGGCCAGTGCGTTGTACCTGATCAAGCGCAAGTACCCCGACGCCTCCGACAGTGACTCGGTCTGGGGTCGCATCCTGTCGCGTGTGCCCTCGGCCGAGGCGCTCGATCGGCTCGCCTACCGCACCGTGGTCTTCGCCTTCCCGCTGTTCGGTCTCGGCGTGATCTGCGGCGCCATCTGGGCCGAGTCGGCGTGGGGCCGGTTCTGGGGATGGGACCCCAAGGAAACGGTGTCGTTCATCGCCTGGATCATCTACGCCGCCTACCTGCATGCCCGCGCGACGGCCGGCTGGCGTCAGGCCGCCGCCTGGATCAACATCGCCGGCTTCGTGGCGATGCTGTTCAACCTGTTCATCATCAACCTGGTGGTCTCGGGCCTGCACTCCTACGCCGGGCTCTGACCCGCTGGTTCATCGCCTGCACGTGCAGGGCGATGGCAAAAAACATCCCCGTGAGCGGAGCGGAGGGCACTATGCCCTCGGCGGCCCTCACGGGGATGATTTTTGCCACGGCGAATCGGCCACGGCCGACAAGCGAGGCCGGTGTGGGATCAGCCGGCGTCGGACTCGCGCTCTGATTGTTGCTTCTTGACCACCTTGAGCAGTTCGATCACCACGTCGATGGTCTCCGGTGAGATCGACTCGTGTCGAAACGCCGAGAGATGGGCACCGGTCTCGGCGGCCAGTGCGACGTACTCCCGCTGCTGTTCGACGCGCTTGAGATCCTCGTCCGGATCGCTCAGGAAATAGGTGACGCTGATGCCGAAGGCGCGTGCGATCGCCTCGACAGTCCTGAACGACGGCGTCTTGGCCTTGCCGGTACGCAGCTGAGAGATGTAGGCATCGCTGAGCGTGTAGCCGAGTTCATTCGCGCGTTGCGCGATCTTCTTGCCCGTGTAGGGCACGCCGTTCTCGTCGCGCACCGTATCGAACAGTTCATTGATGCGTTCGGCGAACGACTTGGATTCCTCAACCTCATGCATGAGACAAACGCTCCCCGATGTGTTTGCTGACCAACCCGTGCTTCAGTGCGACCTCGTCTGTGCAGTGCTGCTTCCACCCGCAGTGGCCGTGACATCGTTCGATGCGCACCGAGTGACTGTGCGACACCAACGCGCTGCACTCTGAACGCGCTTCTGATCCAGCCTGCGCCCGACATCACACCGGGCTCGGCCCGTCGAGTGATACTCGGCACAAATGTTTGCGGTCCTTAATAGCGTACACCTGTACGCAAAGCACGCAAAACGAAAGCCGACCCCTGTTCTCCCTGCGTGTCACCAGGAAAACAGCATTTCCCCTGGTCAGCGCACTATCGAAAGTGTGGGAGCTGTCGAACGAACGCTCGACATAAAGCGCCGTCACTTAGAATCGCAAAATTCGGACATACTGAACCGAGATGAGGATTACCTGGCGTTCCGGGGGTGTGGGCAGTCTTTGCGGTGGTCACTCGTCGTGGTGTGAGTCGCCGCGACCGTCGAGGCCGGCGAGGAACTCGGGATCGTCATCAGGGCCGATCGGTCCCGATGACCGGCGCTGCGGGGTCCGCGCATGCTCGCGGCGGTGGGACTCCTCGCTCTGGGGGCCGAATGCGCGCCACAGCAGGTAGGCGAGTGCCATCACGCCGAGCAAAGCCAAGGGCAGTGCCATGTCCCTCCTCCGGGTCGTTCGCCGGTCTCCGCCTGCCGCCCCACCGTCCGTTGCCGATGCCGCCGATGGCGGAGGCTCGATGCCGCCAATGGCGGAGGCTGCTGACGCGGATGCGAACACCACACGACGTGCATGTCAGGTTACGCGGTCCGACGCCGACAGGCGCTTCGAGACGAGCGAGTCGTGTCGGCTGAAATCGCCTGTGGCGCCGATGAGTCCACCATCGCGGCTCGGAGTCCGATGGCTGCGGGCCCCTGGATGCCGGAAGGCCGGTTCACCTGTGACGGTGAACCGGCCATCCGGAGCAGAGTAAAACGATGAAGATCAGTGTGTCCGCATCACGTCGATCGACATGACATCGGCGTGGGGTGCAGACGTCACCCGACCTGTCAGATCACACCACTCACTCGTCGACGCGACGGTTGAGCAGTGCAACCACATCGGCCTCGCGGAAGCGACGATGGCCTCCGGGAGTGCGGATCGCGCCGAGGATTCCCGAACTGGCCCAGCGGGCCACGGTCTTCGGGTTGACGTTGAACATCGCGGCCACCTGGCCGGGTGTCAGCGTGTGCTGGCTGGCAGCGCGCGGCGTGATGTGCATGGGAACCGGTGCGGCTCCAGGAATCTGGCCCAGAGCAGCAGGGGAAGTCGGAACGGACGGTGTCGTGGTGAAGCCAGTGGTCGGTTCGATCGCGGTCATTTCTTCTCCTCTGTTGACCCCGTGGGGTGGGTCAAGTCGAGATGTGAAGAACTGGCATCTGCTTGTACCGAGTTCTCGTTCGGAAAATGCCCCTGCACTATGAATACACCGATTTGTTGGATTGCACGACCCAAACAGCATAGAAAAAATTCCCCAAAGTCCGCTTAGCCGACCGTCTAGGTGGCGTGTCAGGCTTGACGTTCCGCGCACAGTAAGGTTGACCACCGTGAACGAGACCAACGAACCACGACCGGGTGCCGGACGCCGACTGGCGGTGAACCTGCTGGTCTACACCGTGATCCGACTGGGTCTGGTGGTTGTGGTCGCGGCACTGATCATGGGGATCGGAGCGCTGGCCGGGGTCACCGTGCCACTGCTGGTGGCCGCCGTGTTCGGTGTGCTGATCGCATTGCCGCTGGGCATGCTCGCATTCCGTCGCCAGCGCAACGCGGTGAACGAGTCCATCGCCGAGGTCGACACCGCCCGACGCAACCGTCGCGCTGATCTGGAGGCGCGGATGCGCGGCGCCGGCCGGAGCCCGAATGGCTCGGGCCGCCGGTGACCACCGCGGTGACCTCGGTCGACCACCGCTCCTCGCGGCGATGGGTCGAGGGCGCCATCGCGCTGATCGAGGCAGACAGTCGTCGCAGCGCCGACACCCATCTGCTTCGATTCCCGTTGGGCGACTGGGCCTCCTGGGTTGACGAGAACGGCTGCGGGCAGGGCGTCGCGCTGTACCTCAAGGATGAGTCGACGCACCCGACCGGATCTCTCAAGCACCGACTCGCACGGTCGTTGTTCCTCTATGCCCTGTGCAACGGATGGATCACCGAGAGCACGCCGGTGATCGAGGCGTCGTCGGGATCGACGGCGGTGTCGGAGGCCTACTTCGCGAAACTGATCGGGGTGCCGTTCGTCGCGGTGATGACCGAGTCGACCTCGTCGGAGAAGATTCGCCTGATCGAACGACAGGGCGGACGCTGTCATTTCGTGCACCGGGCCGCTGAGGTGTACGACGAGGCGCGCCGGCTCGCCGATGAGATGGGTGGACACTTCATCGACCAGTTCACGATGGCCGAGCGCGCCACCGACTGGCGCGGTAACAACAACATCGCCGAGTCGATCTTCGACCAGCTCGGTTCCGAGCAGTATCCCGTGCCCACTTGGGTGGTGGTGGGTGCCGGGACCGGCGGTACGTCGGCCACGATCGGCCGGTACGTGCGCTATCGCGGACATCCCACGTGGGTCTGCGTGGTGGATCCGGAGAACTCGGTGTTCTTCGACGCCTATCGCACCGGCGACGGCGACATCACCGGCCCCGCCGACATGTCCTCGAGAATCGAGGGTATCGGGCGACCGCGCGTGGAGCCGTCGTTCGTCTCGCAGGTCATCGACCGCATGATCGCGGTTCCCGACGCGGAGTCGATCGCCGCCACTCGATATGTCAGCGACGTGCTCGATCGCCGCGTCGGTGGGTCGACAGGCACCAACATGGTCGGCGTGTTCACGCTGATCTCGGAGATGGTGGCCGCGCGGACGCCGGGAAGTGTGGTGACGCTGTTGTGTGACGACGGCGCGCGCTATGCGAACACCTACTTCGACGACGCATGGATTTCGCAGGCCGGACTGGATCTCACGTCGGCCGGCGAACGCATCGAGCGGTTCTTCCGGACCGGCGCCTACTGATCGCGCTCGATCGCGCCGATCACCTCTGCCCAGGATTCGCGCGGCGAGTCTGTGGCGTCACGACCCCCGGCGTCGTTCGCGCTAGCGAGCGCGAGACGAGCCGGTGGTCGCGACGTGAGGGGTTGTGGTCGTGTACCGAGGGGCACGGCACCCGACCGGGATGCGGCTTTACTGCCACAAACTTCACCTTTGCGGCAACCGGTAACGATGCACAGCCCCCGTGTGTCTCGAATTGAGCTCCAATGAATAACGGAGTGATAACGCTGGACGATCTCCGCATTGTAGCCGCGGCTCAAACGGGTTCTTGCTTGAGTAGAAGTGAGTAGATACGGGTCGAGGCGGAGATTTCCATCAGTCGCACGTCAACATTTATTGACACACACCTGATGTCAACCTAACCTGACAACGTGCCCCAGAACGACGACGCCCGCCAACGCGACAGTGCAGCCGAGGAGGAGTCGAGCATCGACAGCAGTGCCGACATGAACGGCTCGACCGACTGTGGTGATCTGACCGATGCCGCCGCCAGTAGCGACCCGGCAACCGGCCTCGCCGCCGTGCGCGCACTGCGCACCCTGGCCGACCGACTCGAAGAAGTACAGGTGGCCAACGCCCGCGAGCGGGGATGGAGTTGGCAGACCATTGCCGACGTCCTGCAGATCAGCAGGCAGGCGGTTCATCAGAAGTACGGGAGCACACAGACACGTCCACCGCGCTCCTGAGCGCGTGACGTGCAGGTCGCGCCGGCGAGACCGCCGGGCGGCATCGACGCGGACGCATGCGTCCGCCCACAGACCACATCCCGCGGCGCGGGTCGATGACAGGCCCGCCCGCCCACACATTGGAGACACCCATGTTCGGTCCACATATGTCGCGTGACAACGCGATGACCATGGCATTCGCCTATCAAGAAGCCTCCGAGCTCGGCGCCGGAAGCGGCGAGCTGGGAAATGACCATCTACTGCTCGGCATGCTCTGCAACGCCAGGGCACCGATCTTCTCGACGCTCACCGCGCAGGGACTGACGCTGCAGGCAGCGCGTGCGGCCGCGCGGGAGTACCGCGCCGGCGACGACGCCACGAAAGCCGACGAGGCCGCCGCGGCCGCGGCCCGCGAGCAGCAGCGCACCGAGGAGCGCGAGCGTGTCGACGAGGACCGTGCGGCCCTCGCGGCGATCGGCATCGACCTCGACAAGGTCAAGGCCGCGGTCCAGGCACGCTTCGGTGATGACATCACCGAGGGGTGGACCATGCGCCCGACCGACCGTCGCCGTGAGCGGGACGCCCGCGAACACGGCCGACGTGACCATCACGAGCATGGCCGCGGTCGACGCGGCCACCACCCGCGCGGCGCCGACGCCGACGGACCACTCGAGCGCGGTCCGCATGGTCGCGGACCCCGGGCGGACGAGCGCTTCTTCGAGCGCCCCGACTTCGCAGCGTTCGCAGGTCCGGGTTTCGCGGGCCCGGGTTTCGCAGGTCCGGGCGGGTTCGATCCGGCCTCGGGCTTTCCCGGTGATCCCGACGAGGGCCCACGGCGCGGCGGTGGCCGGGGTCGCCGCGGACCCCGGCGCGGACCCTTCGGTCGCCCGCGCTTCAGTGCCGATTCGAAGGCCGCCTTCGCCTACGCCGTCGAGTACGCCCGTGCCGACGGCGAGGAGTTGACCGCAGAGCACGTGCTGCGCGGAATCCTCAAGGTCGGCGATGACGCGTCGCGCGCTGTCATCTCCTCGGCGACCAGCCCCGAGGCGCTGCTCGCCGCGATCCGCAACGAAGAATCAACCGACTCTCCCGACCAGTCGCCCGAGCAGGAGTGATCCTCGAGCGCCGGGATCAGCCGATCGCGAGGCCGATCGCGGTGGTGATGGCCCATGCGAGCATCGCCATCCCGGTCAGGCCGAGCGTGGGGATCAGCGCCGGACCGCCGGCGCCGCTGCGCACGGGGACGCCTGCCCGCCATGCGAGTGGAGCGGCGAACAGCCCCAGCAGTGCCCACTGTGTTGCGCCGATCAGCGCCAGCGTCATCACGGTGGGGATCACCGTGAGCGCGGTGTAGAGAACGCGGGTGCGGTGATCGCCGAGTCGTACCGGGAGGGTGATCTTGCCCGACAGTTCGTCGGTGGGGATGTCTCGCAGGTTGTTGGCGACCAGCACGGCCGACGAGTACGACCCGATCGCGATGCCGCACAGCAGGCCGACCCAGCTGATCGCGCCGCGCTGTACGAACTCGGTACCCATCACCGCGATGAGTCCGAAGAACACGAACACCGCGATCTCGCCGAGTCCGGCATAGCCGTAGGGTCGTGCGCCACCGGTGTAGAACCAGGCGCCGGCGATGCAGACGAGCCCGACGAGGATCAGCCACCACGCCGAGGTGATCGCCAGCACGAGACCGCAGACCGCGGCGATCCCGAAGCAGGCGAAGGCGGCTCGTTTGACCGCACCGGGGGAGGCGAGCCTCGACCCGACCAGCCGCACCGGACCGACTCGATCGTCATCGGTGCCCCGGATGCCGTCGGAGTAGTCGTTGGCGAAGTTCACGCCGATGATCAGCGCCATCGACACCACCAGGGCGAGGATCGCCTTCCACCACACCACCTGGTCGTAGTAGGCGGCCACACCGGTTCCGGCGACCACCGGCGCGATCGCGTTGGGCAGGGTGCGCGGGCGCGCACCCTCGAGCCACTGTGCCGGCGTCGCGTGCATTTGCGAGGACATGGCTCAATACTCGCGCACTACTGTTGGGATCGGCCCGGGGGCATCGGTTCCTAACCTTGTCCGCGTCGGTGCAGGGCGTGAGTGCAGGGGGACACCAGGATGATGAGAGGGTCCAGGATGATGAGAGGGTGCAGTGCAACATCGCAGTGTCGGGTCGATCGTCGTCGGACTGCTCGGTCCGGTCGCGACCCGTCGGTCCGAGGCGACCGATGATGCTGACGAGTCCGCGCTGGTGCCGGTGTCGGGTACCCGCTCACGGCGATTGCTCGCCGCGCTGGCGTTGGAACCCGGCGTACACGTCTCGGCCCACACGCTCATCGACCTCGTCTGGGATGGGCAGGCGCCGCGCTCGCCCGTCGCCGCACTGCACACCCAGATCTCGCGGCTGCGCGGTGTGCTGCCCGCCGGTGCGATCGAATCCGGTGCCAACGGCTACCGGCTGACGCTGCGCGACGATCAGATCGACATCGGCTGCGCACGGCGGCTCATCGACAGTGGTGAGCGCAGTGGGCTCGACGCCGCGGCCGCGTTGTGGCGTGGACTGCCCGGCGCCGATCTCGGCGACGATCAGCTTGCCCGGTCGGTGGCCGCCGAGAGTGGTGCGGTCCGACGCCGGCTCGACGAGGCGAGAATTCGTGCTGCCCTGGAGTCGAAGGACCCCGATTCGGCCCGCGATATTGCCGAATCGCTGGTCGCCGCAGATGAACTCGACGAGGTCGCCGCGGCATTGCTCATGCAGACTCTGGCAGCGCAGGGCCGGGTCCCCGAGGCGCTGGCGGTCTACACCCGCCTGCGCCTTGCACTCTCACGTGAACTCGGTGCCGATCCGGGTGCCGATGTCACCTCGCTGCATCGTCGACTGCTCGCCGATGCCGATGCCGATGCCGAGGATGGGCGTGGACCCGGCGCGACGGTTCCCCGGCGGTCGGTGTCGATCGGCCTTCGCTCCGAACCCAATGCGCTGATCGGTCGCGATGACGATCTCGACCGCATCGAGGAGATGCTCTCGACCTCGCGGGTGGTCACCATCCAGGGCACCGGCGGTGCTGGAAAGACGCGCGTGGCCAATGCGGTCGGTCATCGCATGAGTGAGCAGTTCCCGCGGGTGGTCAGTGTGCCACTCGCGTCTGTGCGCGCCGATGCCGACGTGATCGGTTCGGTCGCTTCGACTCTCGGCATCTCTGACACTGATCTCAGTGCCGGCGGCCGGCCGCGGCTGATCGTCGACGACCTCACTCTGCGCGTTGCCGAGACGCTGGCGACGCGGCGCACCCTGCTGATTCTCGACAACTGTGAGCAGGTGATCGATGCGTGCGCGACGCTCGTCGACACGCTCGTCGGGGCGGTCGAGGACCTGACGGTGCTGGCCACCAGTCGGTCGCCACTGATGATCGCCGCCGAACGCATCTATCCGCTGCCGCCGTTGGACACTGACAGCCCTGATGCGGCCGGGCCGAGACTGTTCGCCGCCCGTGCCCGTGCGATCCGCCCCGGGGTGGCACTCGATCCCGGACAAGTGAGTCGATTGTGTGCGCAGCTCGACGGGTTGCCGCTGGCGATCGAACTCGCCGCTGCACGCGTGCGCACCATGAGCGTCGGGGAGATCTCCGAACGACTGGAGCACCGATTCGCGCTGTTGCGCAGCAACGATCGGTCATCACCGGAACGGCATCGCACGCTCACCGCGGTCATCGAATGGAGCTGGGAGCTCCTCGATCCCGCCGCGCAGCGCGTGTGGACGGCGTTGTGTCTGCTGCCGGGCGGTTTCGACCTCCGCCTGGCCCGCGCGGTGTCCGGGATGGACGACATCGAGCTCGAGGACGCTCTCGGTGCGCTGGTCGACCAGTCGTTGCTCACCGTGGTCGAATCCGACGGGCACATCCGCTACCGGATGCTGGAGATGGTGCGCGAATACGGTGAACTGCGTCTGGACGCCGCAGGTGGCCGCGACGCGGTAGAGCATCGCATGGCGTTGTGGGCCATCGCCTTCTGCGACGAGATCCGTGCGCAGAACGAGAACGGTCAGCAGCGCACGGCGCTGTCGCGGATGACTGCGGAGGTCGGGAACCTGGTGTGGTCGGTGCGTACGTCGATGGCCGGTGCAGCGGTCGACGGGCTCGGGCGCGACGTGATCATCCACTGCTTCCCGGTGCTCGCGGTGTACTGGTCGGCGCGCGGTATGCACGCCGAGGTGCGGGCGTGGGCTGTGCCGGTGATCAGCGCACTGGCCGATCGGTGGGCGGGCGGCGATGATCGCCTCACCGACGACGAACGAGTGCTGACGATGGTGAGCGTCCTGTTCGCCGCCGGTCACATCATGGTCATTCCGCCCGTCGACCTGCGACTGGTCGCGAGGGCGCGGATCATGTTGCGGCAGTTGCATCGTCCCGATCAGACATACGCCAACGAGGCGGACTTCGTCACCGCCGTCGCGCTGGGCTTCGGCCAATCACGTTATGGCACTTTCCGTCTCATCGTGCGCGCGCATACCTCGTCCAATCCGCTGGTCCGCGGACATGCGGCGATGATGAAGAGCAATGCCGCGGAAAATCTCGGGAACATCCGCGGAGCGTTGCGATATGCCCGTGAGGCGCTGGAGATCTCGCGTATTTCCGGTCAGCAGTGGACCGAGGCGATGGCGCTGTCGGAGATCGGCGGTGCCTCCGGGTCGGTCGGGAGATTCGACGACGCCGTGGTGAACTACCGTCGGGCCGCCGCACTGATGCTCGAGATTGGCGCCATCGAGGATGCCCTGCAGATGCGACTCTACGAGGTGCTCGCATTGCTGTCGGCTGGACATCACGACCTGGCGAGCACGCAGTTCCAGGCTTTTCGCGACTCCGACGTCGACGACAAGGCTGCCGCCGATCAGCCCGAGGTGGTTGCGGCCGCCGAACTCTGCGTCGCCGAGATCGCCCGCATCGACGGCGATCATGACAGGGCCGCAACGCTGTTCGAGCGGATGGCCGTCAAACTCTACGCCGAGCACCCGATGCCCGAACGCGATCCGACCGTGGTCTTCTTCATCGCCGATGCGATCTGTGGGCTGGTGCTGACCGGACGCATCTCTGCCGCCGCGGTGCTGGCACGCCGTGCGGCGGCCACGGTCCGGGCGTTGTTCGACTCGGCGATGTTCTTCGACTACCCGCAGGCCGGATCGACGGCGATCGCGGTCGGAGTGACGTCCGAATGCGTCGAACCCGGCTCTGTTGACGCCGCACGACTGATGCTCCTGGGTCTGCGGGTCCGGCCTCGACGTGACATGCCGTCGGTGAACGCTGTGGTGTCGGATCTGCGCGCGCACAGCGCTGTCGACGATGCCACGTGGGCCGATCTGTCGGCCCGTGTGCAGGCATTGTCGATGCGTGCCGCGCTGGGGGAGTTGCTCGATCGGCTCGCCGTGGTCGATACCGTGGGGTTGTGACGCAGCGGACCTCCACACCACGTGAGTCGGCGGCCACGGCGGCCTTGTTCGTCGCGGTACTCGCCGTGCTCCTCACCACCGGCTGGTCGGCCAACCATTTCGCGGCGGTGTTGCCGGTACTCACCTCCGACGAGCACCTCTCCGAAACCTTCGCGACCGTCGTCTTCGGCGTCTATGCGATCGGCTTGCTCCCCGGACTGTTCGGCGGCGGCGCGCTGTCAGACCGATACGGCCGGGCGGCGGTCGCGCTGCCGGGGGCCGTCTGCGCCTTCCTCGGCTCGCGCATCCTGGCGTTCTGGGAGACCGAATCCGGACTCGTCGTCGGGCGGCTGGTGGTGGGTGTGGGTGCCGGGCTCGCGATCGGCACGTGCACCGCCTGGGCCGCCGATCTGCGGGGTCCGCGCGGCACCGTACTCGCTGGCGTCTTCCTCACCCTGGGATTCGGTCTCGGGCCGGTCGTCTCGGGTATGATCGAACAGATTCCCGCTGTGACACAGTCGATCCCGTTTCTCACCTCGGCGGTGCTGTCGGCGGTGGCCATCACGACCGCGGTGGTGCTGACCCTCGCCGGGCGGCCGCGGTCATCGTCGTCGACCGCAGGGTCGAACGGTCCGCTCCCTGCAGGTGCGCCCCCCGCAGGTGCGCCCCCTGCCGGTCCGCTCCCTGCCGGTCCGGCCTCAGCCGAGACATTCGCCTCAGTGCGCCCCGTCGAGGAGGTGCGTTCAGCCGCGAGTGCGCTGGGATGGGCGTTGCCGCTGGCGCCGTGGGTGTTCGCGACGGTGACCGTGGCATTCGTGTTCATGCCGTCGAGACTGCACGCGGGCGCCGACAAGGCGCTGTGGGCCGGGATCGCCGCCGGAGTGGCATTGGGCACCGGGATCGTGGTGCAGACGCTGGCGCGCGGTCGAGGGTGGGGCCCGAGGACGGGAGTGATCGGGCTGGTTGTGGCCGCTGTCGGTTTCGTGGTCGTCGGTCTGTCGCCGCGGCCCTATCCGGAGTGGCTGCTGGTGGTGTGCGCGATGCTGCTCGGTGGCGCATACGGCCTATGTCTGCGAGAGGGACTGCTCGATCTCGAATCGTTGGCGCCGCAGGCGGTTCGAGGAACCCTGACCGGGGTGTTCTACGTCGGCACCTATGTCGGGTTCGTGCTCCCGCTCGTCCTCGTCTCACTCGACGGGGTGACCGGTGTCGGTGTGCCGCTGGTGATCTTGGCCGTGGTCGCCCTGCTCATCGCGACCCTGCGCCACCTGCGGCTGCGCCCACCGACACCGCACCCTCGTGCTGCGCGCCCGCGGTGAGGACCGCAGCCGCGCTCACGCCTTGCGCATATACGCTCGCACGGTCAGCGGCACGAAGACGATCATGACCACCGCCGCGCCGAGCAGTGACCAGAGGACGTGAATCCCGAAGTGTCCGTTGATGGTGAGCTCGCGCACCGCGGTCACCAGATGTGAGACCGGGTTGACCTTGACGAAGGCCTGCAGCCACCCGGGCATGGTGCTCACCGGCACGAAGGCGTTCGAGATGAAGGTCAGCGGGAACAGGATGAGCATCGAGATTCCCTGCACGGATGCCGATTTCTCCATCACTACACCCATCAGGGCGAAGATCCACGAGAGAGCGAATGCGCAGACCACCACGAGGATCGCAGAGGCCAAGGCGCCCAGAGCATCTGGTCGCCAGCCGATCGCCAGTCCGACGATGTAGGTGATGACGATCGCGATCACATACCGGGTCATGTCGGCGATGAGCGCACCGGCCAGCGGGGCCACACGGGAGATCGGTAGCGCGCGGAAGCGGTCGAACACGCCCTTGCCCATGTCGTCGCACAGCTGTACGCCGGTGGTGATCGACGCGGTGATCACCGTCTGCACGAGGATGCCGGGGATGATGACCGGCAGATAGCTCGAGACGCTGCCCGAGATCGCGCCACCGAAGATGTAGGTGAACATCAGCGTGAAGATGATCGGCTGGATCGCGACGTCGAAGAGTTGCTCGATGTTGTGTTTGGTCTTGAGCATGCCGCGATAGGCCATCGTCAACGACTGCGAGATGGTCGCGCGGATGCCGATGCGGCGGACGGTGGGTACCGGTGTGCCCGTCGAGATCGGCCTGGGTGTGCTCGTGGTGTGGGTGGTGGTCACGGTGGTCATGCGGCCTCTTCCGGGCTGTCGTCGGCAGGCTTGCCGGTGATGGTGAGGAAGACCTCGTCGAGGGTGGGTTGGGCGACGGTGAGTTCGGCGATGCCGATGTTCTTCTCGCGCAGTGCCACAAGCACATTCGTGACGAGGTCGGGGTCGGACAGTGGTGCGGAGATGCGGCCCGCCTCGGGTGAGAGTGTCACGTTCTCGCCGAGCGCGCGTTCGACCACGGCCATCGCATCGGCCGCGTGTTCGCGGTCGGCGGGGGTGAGGATGAGCGTGCTCGAGCCGATGGAGCGCTTCAGTTCGCTCGACGTGCCGTCTGCGATCACCTTTCCGTGGTCGATCACCGCGATGCGGTCGGCGAGCTGATCGGCTTCGTCGAGGTACTGGGTGGTGAGCAGGACGGTGGCCCCCTCGGACACCAGATGGCGGATCGTCTCCCACATCTGAGAGCGGGTGCGTGGGTCGAGACCGGTGGTCGGCTCGTCGAGGAACAGCAGCGGAGGGGTGGCGATGAGGCTGGAGGCGAGGTCGAGCCGCCGGCGCATGCCCCCGGAGAATTCCTTGAGTGGGCGGTTGGCGGCCTCGGTCAGCGAGAACTCCTCGAGTAGATCGCTGCCGCGGGCCTTCGCCTGTCTGGCGCTCAGACCTAGGAGTCGGCCGAACACCTCCAGGTTCTCGCTGGCGGTGAGGTCCTCGTCGACCGACGCGTACTGACCGGTGACCCCGACCATCGACCGGACGGCCACCGCATCCTTGATGACGTCGTATCCGAAGATCTTCGCCTCGCCCGCGTCGGGGCGCAGGAGCGTGGCGAGCATCTTCACGGTGGTGGTCTTGCCCGCACCGTTGGGGCCGAGTACGCCGTACACCGACCCGGTGGGCACGAGCAGATCCACGCCGTCGACTGCCCGGAACGAGCCGAACTTCTTGACGAGGCCGTGTGCCTCGATGGCAGGTGTGTTCATGGTGACCAGAGTGCCCCGGCGCACTTACATGCGTCTTACATGGCCTGTCGTCGGTCATCTGTCTCAGTGAACTGGGTGCGTTTGTGGGGTCGGCTTCGTGAACTGGGTGCGTTTGTGGGGTCGGCTTCGTGAACTGGGTGCGTTTGTGGGGCCGGCTTCGTGAACTGGTTGCGTTTGTCGGGCCGGCTTCGTGAACTGGTTGCGTTTGTGTCCGCGCATCCAGTTCTGTCAGACGCAACCTTTGCAATGGTTGCGTTCGCGTGAACTGGTTGCGTTTGTGGGGCCGGCTTCGTGAACTGGTTGCGTTTGTGTTCGCGCATCCAGTTCTGTCAGACGCAACCTTTGCAATGGCTGCGTTCGCATGAAGTGGTTGCGTTCGTCGTACCAGCCTCGTGAGATGGTCGCCACGACAGCGCCATCGGACGCAGTCGTCCGGCACGCGGTCTCGCTGCGTTATCCACAAACTCTGATCGATCCACCGATCTGCCCTGAGGACACGACTTCCACCGAGTGGTGTCTGGGCGATCGGTCATCGTCGCTGCATGGCTGATCCATTGTTCGGACTCAATCCCTTCGTCCTCCGGCGCCACGCCATCGCTCTCGGAAGCTCCGACGCCGATCTGGCGGTGGCGCTTCGCGAGGGAACGATGTCGCGTCCCGGCCGGGGAATCTACGTTCTTCCGAGGAGTCGTCTCGAGGAGTATCGGGACCAGGTGCTCGGCGCCGCGAGCCGCAGTATGACCGATCGGGTCGCAAGCCATGAGTCGGCGGCTGTTCTCCACGGGATCGACATGCTCGAGCCGCCACCGGTTGCCGTTCACTTCACAGCTTCACGCAGGGGCAGTGGCCGCCGTCGGCATTCGGTGATCACCCATGGCGCGCCGCTGCTGTCGTATGAGGTCACGTCCCTCGACGGAATCCCGGTCACATCGCTGGCGCGTACGGCCGTCGATCTCGCACGTACACGCGAGTCGTTCGAGAGCGCGCTCGTCGTGATGGACTCGGCACTTCACCGAGGCGCCTCGCGTCACGAGATCGAGGGCATTCTCGCTCGCGGGTGTGGATGGCGAGGAATTGCACTGGCACGCAACGCATATGGAAGTTCCGACCACCGTGCAGAGAGCGTTGCTGAGACTCTGAGCCGAGCGGGAATGCTGACGTTTCCCGACATTCCCATGCCTCAGCTTCAGTAAGAATTCTTGGACGAATGTGGGCGCCTGATCGCCCGGGTGGACTTCTACTGGGAGGAGCTCAAGCTGATCGGCGAGTGTGACGGCCGCTCGAAGTTCGAGACGGACCTACGCCCAGGGGAGTCGGTTGCCGATCGACATTGGGCGAGTCGGCGACGCGACGAGCGACTCTGGGAACTCGGCAACACGACTGTTCATTGGGGGTGGGCGGAGGCCACGGATCCGGCGCGGCTGCATCGGCGCCTCCGTCTCGGCGTCGATGAGGCGATGCGGAGATCGGCGTGAGTGGCGTGCTTCACGGGATGACTGGGTGCGGTGGTATGGACGCAGGCACCTCGTGTCCGCGCAGCCATTGCACAGTCTGTCTGCTTGGAAACTGGTTGCGCGGATGTCGGTCTCGGAGGCCTGGGAAGCGTGCTGCGTCACCGGGAGGGTGTTCGCGATTCGCGGGATGGTCGGCTGCGGGTCGTCGATGCAACCAGTTCTTGTAGACGCGACCATTGCACTGGTCGCGTTGGTGAGAACTGGTTGCGCGGGCGCAAACGCAACCAGTTCTCAGGCTGCGCTCACAAACGCGACCAGTTCTTGTAGACGCGACCATTGCACTGGTTGCGTTTGTGAGAACTGGTTGCGCGGGCACAAACGCAACCAGTTCACAGGACGCGCGTCGACAGCTCCGACCAGCTACTGGCCGGTGGTCGGGATCCCGAGGGAGGCGGCGAAGCTCGGCCAGGCGTCGTGGAGGTCGTCCTGCCAGTAGGCCCATGAGTGGGTGCCGTTGCCGCGGAACATGAACGTGGCCGGCACCTTGGCGGCGGCGAACTTGGCCTGGACCCGGTGGGTGGAATCCGCGACCAGACTTTCGGGGTTGCCGCCGATGGTCTTCTGACGCCACAGCTGTGAGGCGTCGTTGTCGGTCTCCGACAACGTGTCGTGGATACCGGGCTTGCCGTTGCCGGTGGTGATCACGACGTTGCTCCCGCGCAGTTTCACGAGGTTGTCCGCGGTGGTGGGATCGTGCGCGATCCAGGTGGGGCTACCCGGCGCCCCCCACATGTTGAGCAGATTGGCCCCGCCCAGCGAGGTCACCCCCGCGACCGCGGCCGCGCACACCGGATCCTGGATGTCGCTGCACCCGGAGAATGATCCGACGCTCCGATAGAGGCCCGGCGCCGACTCGGCGATCTGCAGCGCCGAGGTCGCCGACATCGACAGTCCGGCAATCGCATTGCGACCAGTTGTCTGCAGCGCCGAATCGATGATCGGCGGGAGTTCCTTGGTCAGCAGGGTCTGCCACTTGTTGCGACCGAGCTTGGGGTCGTCGCGCAGCCAATCGCTGAAGTAGGTGTACGCACCGTCCATCATGGTCACCACGTTGACATGCTTGTCCGCCATGAAATCGACGACGTCCGTGGCGGTTTCCCAGGTCTTGACCTCGTCGCCCTCGGTCTTCCACGTGGCATTGCCGTTGTAGCTGCGCCCGTCCTCGGCCCCGTTGAGCAGGTAGAGCGAGGGCGCGGGAACGGAGGTGTCGGCGGGACGGATGATCTGCACACCGACGGTGCGATTCATTGCCGCCGAGTGTAATTCGATGATGAAGCGTCGCGGCGACACCCTGCTGACCGACACGATGTGCGAACCGTCGGGTGCGGACTTGGCGTTCGGGAATGCCGACTCGACCGGAACCGGTACGGGCGCAGGTGCAGGAACCTTGGGCTTGGGTTCGGCGGTCGCAGTCGGTGAGGTCGCAGTTGGGGAGGTAGCGGGTGCGGCCGAGGCGCCCGACGCACACACAGCGGTTGCGGTCAGCGACGTCATCACGGCCGCCGTCGCCATCGCCACCGTGCCCATGCGCCGTACGTGCATGCGCCTACTGCTGATCATCGATCTTCCCCCCAAAGCCATCTACCCCCAAAGCCACAGTGCTGTGGCGTCGTGTACTCGCGTGCGGATGGGATCGCATGGCGCACTGGAAGTCGCCCGCCCCCCGGATCGATCGCCGATGCGCCACTGTAGCCGATGATGCTGACGGATCCGTCCGGCGTGATGGTCCTCGTCGACCATCACGTCCCGTCACCGACGTTACCGTCCGGCTGGAGTGCTACTTCCCAGTATCTGAGAGATTTTGCGGAGTCGACTCCGCGAACCGCCTGGTCACGAGCCTGGCGACCAGAGCCCAGAGACCAGAGACCAGCCAGTCCAGCTCCCGGCGCCACTCGCTCTGGGCCCACCGTCGGCGGGCGCCACTCTCATCTGGCGAGGAAGGCCTTCACCAGCTCGTCGAAACGTGCATTCGAGCCCAGGTCCTCGACACTGACCACATTCCCGGCCGCGTCGGCGAGCGGGATGCACCAGTTCGGGTACTGCGAGTCGTCGGTGCCGGGCTGATTCTGGATCCGCCACTCGCCCACAGTGTCGACCAGCGCCACACCGAGCAGCCGACTGGGGCTGCGCGCTATGAGCGCATAGGTGGCATCCACGGTCTCGGGCAGGCTGGCGCCCTCGGCGAGCAGCCCGCGGTCGCGGGCCATGTCGAGGATCGATTCTCGGTTGCGTTCGTCGACCTCGCGTTCGGTCTCCACATCGGATTCGAGGAGACCGAGTTCGGCTCGCAGCCGGATGTGCTCACCGGTGAGGTAACCCGCCGTCGGCGGCAGATCATGCGTGTTGACCGCGGTGAGGCACAGTTCGCGGTACTGCTCGGGCGGGATCGGTGCATAGGGGCCGTGCTCGAACCACAGGATCGATGTACCCAGTATCCCGCGCTGCGCGAGATACTCCTGCACCGACGGCTCGAAGACGCCGAGATCCTCGCCGATCACCACAGCCGAGGCCCGTTGCGCCTCGAGTGCGAGCACACCGATGAGCGCCTCATGATCGAAACGTACGTAGGTCCCCTCAGCGGCGGATCTGCCCTCAGGAATCCACCACAGCCGGAACAGCCCCAGGATGTGGTCGATCCGCAGACCTCCGGCATGACGCAGCAGGGTGCGCAACATATCTCGAAAGGGGGCGTAGCCCGCCTCGGCGAGATGCCAAGGGTGCCAAGGTGGTTGATTCCAATTCTGCCCCTGCTGGTTGAATCCGTCGGGCGGGGCGCCTACGGTCACACCGTCGGCGAGCACATGGCCGAGCGCCCAGGCGTCGGCGCCACCGCGCTGCACGCCCACGGCCAGGTCGTGAATGATGCCGATGGCCATACCTGCGTCGATCGCGGTGCGCTGCGCGGCCTCGAGCTGCTGATCGCAGATCCACCGCACCCAGCAGTAGAACGACACCCGGTCGGCCAGCGTGGCGACGATCGACTCCAACGTCGCTGGATCGCGAAAGTCCTTGTCCCACCGCGGAGATTTCGTTCCGTAGCGTTCCACGAGCGCGCACCAGGTCGCGAATTCCACCAGGCCCGATCCCTCGCGCTCGAGGAAGTCGTCGAGTGCGGATTGCCGGCGGGGTGAGAGTGGGACTGCGAAAACATCCTGCAGGGCAGCCATTTTCGCCTTGAACACCCGGTTGCGCCGGATTCTGTTCGGGTCGTCGTCGAGCCGGCGGAGTCGTCGCGCGGATCGGTCCATCGCGCGGTAGTCGTCCACCGGTAGTGACGATGCTTCGGGGATGTCCTCGAGACGGATGTAGAGCGGGTTGGTGAAGCGTCGTGTGGTGGGCAGATACGGCGATTTCTCGATCGGCGTCACCGGCGACGACGAGTGCAGTGGGTTGCACTGGATGAAATCGGCCCCGTACCGGCGGGCGCAGATGTCGGCGATGTCGGCGAGATCCGACAGGTCGCCGACACCCCACGACGCATGCGACCGCACCGAATACAGTTGCACCGCAACGCCCCAGCGTTGCCCCTCGGGCAACGTGGTGAGCGTGGGCGGGGTCACCGCAAGGGTGCAGGTCGCATGGGATCCGGCTGGTGTGCTCGCGTGCACGGTGTGCCAGCCCAGTTCGAGTCCGGCCGGTACCTCGAAGGTCGCCCGCCCGACCAGTGCGCCGTCGATCTCCCGGGGTTCCACCCACACGTCACGCTGCGGTGCCGGCACGCTGCGACCTGATTCGGTCGTCACCCACACGGTCACCGGATCGCCGTGCGGAACGTGCACGGCGAACGTCGGCGTCTGTCCCTCGATGACGACCAGCGACGGCGGGAGCATTGCCCGCCAGGGCCGCTCGTTGAGCATGACCTCTGCGGCGGCGACATCTGCCTCGGTGTCGGCGGCGATACCGAGTGCGGCGAGGACGTCGACGAGCGTCTCGTCGGAGACGTCGTGACGCAACGAGTCCCAGCCGGTGTAGAAGGTGGAGACGCCGCAGCGCGTCGCCAGTGTTCGCAGATCCTCGGCGTAGCCCACGTGCTGATCGTGCCAGGTTTGCCCACCGCCCGCCGGATGCGCGCGACGAGGTGAACTCCGGTGAACGCCGGAGTGACTCAGGCCTGAGCCCGACCGCGATCGGAGAGCTTCTCGCGCAGCGTGCGCCGATCGATCTTGCCCGGCCCGCGGCGGGGGAGTGCGTGGACCACGAACACCTCGCGGGGGACCGCGTACCGATCCAGACGTGCACCGACAGCCTGTTTGACGGCCTGTTCGACCAGGTCGGCGGCGATGTCACCGGCGACCACCGCGGCCACCACACGCTCACCCAACCGCTCGTCGGGCATCCCGAACACTGCGGCATCGGCGATGCGCTCGTCGGCGAGGATCGCGGCCTCCACCACCTGTGGGATCACGGTGAGCCCGCCCGACGAGATCGCCTCATCGGCGCGACCCACGATCGAGAGCACGCCGTCGCCGAACACGCCGAGGTCGTCGGTGGTGAAGAAACCGGGTTCGGCGAAAGCGGGGTGGTCGGGGTGGCCGCGATAGCCGAGTGCGACCGTCGGGCCGCCGAGCAGTACGCGGCCCACTCCGTCGGCGTCGGGGTCGTCGATGCGAATGATCGTGTCGCGCAACGGGGTGCCGTCGTAGACGCAGCCTCCACAGGTCTCACTCATCCCGTAGGTGCGGGTGAGCCGGATGCCCGCCCGCTGGGCCCGCGCGTGCAGCGCCGCCGGGGTGGCGGCACCACCGACGAGGACTGCGTCAAACTGACGCAGTGCGTCGGTGGCGGCGGGGGAGTCGAGCACCTTGTGCAGTTGGGTGGGAACCAGTGAGGTGTAGCGCCGCGGGGCATCCATCGCCGCGACAGCCTCGACGAGGGCCTCGGGATCGAAGCCCGCGCTCACGTCGATCACGTGCGGGGTATGGCCGGCGCGGATCGCCCGCAAGAGCACCTGCATTCCCGCGATGTGGTGAGCGGGCAAGGCCAGCAACCAGTTTCCCGCACCGCCGAGGTATGCATGCGTCGCGTCGGCCGACGCCGCGAGCGCGTCGGCGGTGAGCATGGCCCCCTTGGGCACGCCGGTGGTACCCGAGGTCGCCATGACCAGCGCCGTACGGTCGTCGATCGGCGTCCCCGGCGCCAGCGCCTGTGTGAGCCGCGCGGTCTCCGCCGGATCGTCGGCCGGTACCGGCAGGCGCGCGTCGCCCACCCCGGCGACGATGTCGGCGAGGTCGTCGAGCGAATCGAGAATCTGCTCGCCGTGGCCGATGGGCAGTGTTCGCAGAAACTTCAGGGTCGATCGCCGCCCGCGCCGCTGCCTTCGCCGAGGTCGTCCTCGCCGCCGTTGTTCTCGCCGGGGTTGTCTTCCCCGGGGTCAGGGTTTCCGTCGGAGTCCCCGCCGAACTCGTTGTCGAAGGGCCAGCCGCCGGCCACCAGCAGGGCCCGCACCCTCTCGAGGTCGGAATCCGAAGGCAACTCGTCGGTGACCTTCATGATCTCCACACCGGCATCGACCGCGGAGATCACCTCGGGTTCGCCGCGCACGAGTTGGGCGGCGATGGACTGGACCTCGTCCTCGGTCAGCCGGCGACGCAGCAGTGCGACCAGCGGCACGAAGTCGCCGCTCGGCACGCCGTTGGGGTAGCCCTTGCGCAACCAGCCCACGATCGAGCTGAGGAACTGCGGCCGATCCATGCGCCCTCCTCATGTGGTGAGTGAACTGGTGATCCCGACGGGCGGGATGCTCCGAGGTGTCGGAGTCCGCAGTGAGGCAGGTCCGGGGTGACTTCGCGGCCGCGCTGCGTGGGTGGTGACTACCTAGTTTATGGCGAATGGCGACCGATCACGACCCCGCTCGTCGTGGAGTCGGCTCCGGGTGATCGCGGGCCGCCGGTGCGCTCGGTCGCGGCTTCACATCGAGTTCCCCGACCGCGTTCCCCGACCGAGTTTTCCCTGACCGAGCGCAGTCGACCGGCAGTCCCGATCAGCTGTTGCCGATCAGCCGTTATCGATCAGAGTGGCGCCGCAAGCGGCCAGCCGACTGCGGCCAGTCGCGCGGCGACCTGATGCATCTCATCGGGATTGGGTTCGCGCTCGGTAACCTTCTCGATACCCATCAGAATCTGTTCGGGAGTCACCGGCTCGACAGCACCGCTCTCACGCAGCACGGTCATGACCACCTTGGTGATCTCCTCTTCGGACAGCGAACGCGACAGCAACGCCAGCAGCGGGTAGTAGTCCTTCGGCGGAACGCCCTGGGGGTACCCGGCGCGCAGCCAGTTCAGGACGTGCTCCATGGGTGTGTCAGCCACTGCGATCTCTCCTCATGCTGCCCGGATATGGGTGCTGCCCGGGCGTGGTGCTGCCCGGTTGTCGTACTGGCGGGGTCTGTCTCGGTGACGCTGTCGCGGTCACTTGGCCGCGTGGATGAACGGGAACAGATCCACGCCGGTGTAGTACTTGATCGTGTTGTGGCACACCCACAGCAGCCCGATGGCGACGATGATCGCGACGAGGGCGAAGACGCCCCACCCCACGACACGGCCGACCGGGTTGGGTCGGCCGGTCATGGTGCCGTCGGCCTGCGTGGTCTCGCCGAGGGTGTAGGCGCGCATACCGATGGCGAACAGCGCGGGGAGTCCGGCGCCCAGGATCAGTCCGACGATCAGCACTCGCAGGATCGCGTGGAATTCATGCATGGCGGCGTTGGTCGCTTTCGTCGCTCAGGCCGGGGTGCCGGCGGTCGGGCGGTCGGAGTGGTCGTCGTCGGCGGTGGTGGGAACCACGCTGTTGGTGGTGTCGTCCCAGTCGGCGTTGACGTTGCGCGCGTCGACCTTCTGCTGCTGGGCCTTCCAGTACATCAGCGCGGCCAGTGCGACCAGGATGACGAAGATCGTGATGGCACCGGCCAGCCCGCCGATCGCGTGGGCGATGCCGTAGGTGACGGCGCCGACCAGGCCGGCGCACGGCATGGTGATCACCCAGGCGACGAGCATGCGTCCGGCGACTGCCCAGCGGACCGTGGCGCCGGGTTTGCCGACACCCGAGCCGAGAATCGAACCGGTGGCCACGTGGGTGGTCGACAGCGCCATGCCGGCGGTCGACGAGGTCAGGATGATCGCCGCCGAGGCCGACTCGGCAGCCATGCCCTGGGGCGACTCGATCTCCACCAGCCCCTTGCCGAGTGTGCGGATCACGCGCCAGCCGCCGATGTAGGTGCCCAGTGCGATCGCGATGGCACAGCTGAACACGATCCAGAACGGCAGTCCGTGTTTGACGCTGTCTGCGTTGAGATGTCCGGTGGCGATGAGTGCCAGGGCGATGGTGCCCATCGTCTTCTGTGCGTCACCGGTGCCGTGTGCCAGCGAGACCATCGAGGCGCTGGCGATCTGTCCGTAGCGGAAGCCGCGTTCCTTGGTGATCTGTCCGACGCGCTTGGTGATCGCGTAGACCAGCCAGGTGCCGCACGCGGCGACGATGCCGGCGATGATCGGCGACGCGACGGCCGGGATGATGATCTTGTCGATGGTGCCGTTCCAGTTGATGCCCGAGGTGCCCAGCGCGGCCAGGCCGGCGCCGATGAGGCCGCCGAACAGGGCGTGCGAGGAACTGGACGGCAGGCCGAACAGCCAGGTCAGCAGGTTCCAGAGGATGCCGCCGACGAGGCCGGCGAAGATGATGATCACCGCAGTCTCGGCGTTGAGGCCGTCGACCAGCGACCCGCTCTTGCTCTGGATCTTGAGCACGTCTTTGGTGATGGTCGCTGCGACCTCCACCGACAGGAAAGCGCCGACGAGGTTGAGGATGCCTGCGATGGCGACGGCGACCTTGGGCTTGAGGGCGCCGGTGGCGATCGAGGTCGCCATGGCGTTGCCGGTGTCGTGAAAACCGTTGGTGAAGTCGAACCCCAGCGCTGTGATGATGAGGAGCACGAGGATCGCGGTCTCTGCGGTCATGACTGAAGATTGTGGTTGGTCGGGGTGCCATTTGACCAACCGCTCGGTGCCGCAACCGTGCGCGTGACCAGCGGTTTTGTCCTCTTCTTAGCGCTGTTCACCAACTGTTCATGTTGCCGTTGCGGACCGTCCACCGATTCGTGTGGGTCATTTGTACGACTCGGGTGTATTCGCGCGTGCCCGACCGACGGGTGCGTGTTCGCTGCGCGAAGTGCCGAGCGTGTCCGGGCCGATCAATGCCCCTGTGCGAGACTGAGATCACAGACGCGGCCGAACCGGTGGACATCGTGGTGCGGTCGGGACCGTTATCCGGCGCGAGGAGGCGCAGTGAAGCTGGGAATGCCGATCAACTATGCGGGAGATTTTCGGGAGACCATCGACAATCTCGGTGATTACGAGTCGGTCGGCGTCGGCCGGATCACCGTTCCCGAGGCATACAGTTTCGATGCCGTCAGTCAGCTCGGTTACATCGCAGCACGCACCGAGACGATGGAGATCGCCAGCGGCATCCTGCCGATGTACAGCCGCACGCCGACGAACCTCGCGATGACCGCGGCGGGCCTGGACTACGTCAGCGGCGGCCGCATGGTACTGGGCATCGGCGCCTCCGGGCCGCAGGTGATCGAGGGTTTCCACGGCGTGAAATATGACGCGCCGGTGGGTCGCGCCCGCGAGAACGCCGACATCTGCCGCATGATCTGGCGTCGTGAACGCGCCGTCTACGACGGCCGGTACTACCACCTCCCGCTGACCGAGGAGAACGGTGGCAGCGGACTGGGTAAGCCGCTCAAGCTCATCAATCACCCCGTCCGCGAACGGATCCCGATGATGCTCGCCGCGATCGGACCGAAGAACACCGCTCTGGCCGCGGAGATGTTCGAGGAGTGGCAGCCGTTCCTGTTCCATCCCGACTACGTCGACGTGGCCTTCGGTGAGGCGTTGGCCGAGGGAAAGGCCAAGCGTGATCCGGCTCTGGGTGAGCTCGGGATCGTCCCGCAGGTGACGCTGCTGATCAGCGAGGACGAGACCGCGCAGAACAACGCGCTGTCGGTGGTGCGCAACTTCGCCGCCCTCTACATCGGCGGGATGGGTGCCCGAGGAAAGAACTTCTACAACACACTCGCCCAGCGCTACGGCTTCGTCGACGAGGCCAAGCTGATCCAGGACCTCTACCTCGACGGCAAGAAGACCGAGGCCGCCGCTGCCGTTCCCGACGAGCTGGTCCGCGCAATGTCGCTGATCGGACCCGCGTCCTACGTGAAGGAACGGGTGGAGGTGTTCCGCGCGGCCGGGGTCAGCTGTCTGCTCGCGCAGGCGGTGGCACCCACCCACGCCGAGCGCGTGGAACAGATGGGCACAGTCGCCGGATTCATCGGGGCCTGAGCCGGCCCGCCTGGCGTCGGTCAGTCACCACGGACGTCCCGCCGGAGCGGATGCTCCGGCGGGATCTCCACGAAGATGAGGCGGCGTCCGTCGGGGTCGATCGCGTGCATCTCGACCAGACCCCACGGTTCGTGTCGTGCCTCGCGCACCACGGCATCGCCCAATGTCCGCGCGGCGTCGGCGATGTCGCGGACCTGCAACCACAGCACCGCGTCATCGCCGGGTGTCGCGGTCGCGTCGATGCTCGCCGCATCGGTATCGCTATCGGGCTCGCGCTGCATGTGTCCGGCGATCTCGATCAGACCGTTGCCGGCGAAGAACACCGTGCCGCCCGGATAGTCACGCGCCGTCGCCAGACCCACCACGTCGCGATAGAACGACGTGGTGACCGCAGGGTCGATGGGGATCAGGATGGTACGGGCGGCCAGAATCTCCATGCGCCCACGGTGTCACAGATACCGTGGCGTCCGTGAGGATTCTCTTCGTGTGTACGGGAAATATCTGCCGGTCGCCGATGGCCGAACGGATGCTCAACCACCAGACCGATTTCGTCCCCGCCGGTGTCGACGCGCCGGTGGTCGCCAGCGCCGGAACCGGCGCCATGAACGGGTCGGCCATGCACCCCCTTACCGAGCAGGCGTTGCGCGAGCGGGGGATCGACACCGCCGGTTTCGCCTCCCGGATGCTGACCCCGGCGATCGTGGAGTCAGCGGATCTGGTGCTGTGTATGACGCGGGAACACCGCAAGCTGGCGCAGCAGGCGGTCCCGGTGCGGTGGAAGCGGATCTTCACTCTCAGCGAGTTCGTCGCTGGACTCGAAGTGGGACACGGGGTCTCGGCCCTCGACGACGAGTCGATCCGACCACGACTCGACGCGAATTCTCCCGAGTGGGACATTCTCGACCCGATGGGTCAACCGCTGGAGGCCTTCGAGTCGACCGCCGAGAAGCTCTGGCCGCTTGTCGAGAGCGTGGCCCGCTGGGTGATGAGCCGCCCCGGCGACGACGCACGCTGAGGTCTGGTCGCCGACGCAGCGCCGTACCAAGCCATACCAAAAAATCCGCCTCCCGGATGTTCCGGGAGGCGGATTGTGTCGGGAGGGGCCTACGGCTTCGGGGGGTAAAGCCGTAGGAACCCCTCCCTCGATCGGCGGGTCTGAAGCTGGGGGATTTTCCAGAACTCCGCCGCTGTCCATGCCACCACAGAAATCAGTCCTTGTCAGCATCTTCTGCGGGAATCTGTGTAACAACTGTGCCACTGAACGGTGTCGGAACGTCCGGAGTGATGAGACCTGTTCGTGACAGTCGGGCACCGGTGGAGGTCGCCGCGTCGCGTGAGATGTGCAGACTTCCTGTGCGTCAGGAGACTATCTGTCGCTTTATGGTCTGCTCAATCGTGTGCTCATCCCGCTGTTCAGACGACGGGCGGTTCCGCGTGTGGGCGCGGTGTCGGATCGACTGTGCGTGGACCGGATTCGGGTGCGCGGTGGGCTCCCGGTGATGATTCCGTCGCAGGTTCGGGCGAGGGTTCGGCCTGTGTGACCACCCGCGGTGCGGCGACCATGAAGGCGATGAACATGCTGAACACCGCGGTGACCGGCGTCAGCGTGACCACCGGATAGTCGAGCTGAAGGGCTGTGATGGCGAAGGAGATGAAACCGGCACCGAGCAGCGCCACCTCGAATCGGCGGTGCCGAACCCGCCGGGCGGCGACGAGGATTCCGACGATCAGTACCGCCGTGAACGCCAGACCGACGAACACACCGCCCCGGTAGGTCGACAGCAGCGGACTGTTGGCCACGAAGTTCGTCTGGTAGTTGACCTTCGCGTCGACGAATTCCGGTGATGCCCACGGGCGTCCGAACCACCAGTGGCCGGCCATCTGCGAGGGGTACTCGGCCAGCGCCGATCCACGGTCGGCGGAACCCTTGTCCGACGATCCGAAGGAGGACAGCAGCCGTTCGGCGACGGTGGGGACCGACAGTGCGGCGGCCGCGCAGACCACCATGCCGATCACCAGGTTCGTCCGGGAGGCGGTGCGCATGCGATGGAACAACACCAGGATGATCGCGGCGACGACCGTCGCCGCGATCGCCGAGCGGCTGAGCGTGGCGAGCATCGCGACCGCGATCACCACCGAGAAGACGACCCGGGTGGTTCCGCGGTACAGCGCCAGTGACAGACCCAGCCCGATGAACAAGAAGATGCCGCCGGCGTTCGGATCGATGTAGGTGCCGCTGAGCCGGACCGCCTGCGTGCCGTCGGCGCCGAGGTAGTAGCGCAGATTGGTCCCGCCGCTGTCAGGTCCGGTCCCGTATCCCAGAAACCACAGATGGTTGAGCAGGGTGCCCTGCTTGTCGAAGGCGAGCATGAACAGGCCGAACAGGGCGGCGGCGACGGTGCCGAGGGTGAACGCCCGGCCGAACAGCAAGAGGTCACGTGAGGACAGCCGCAGCAGCAGGAAGACGAGCGAGGTGGCCACGGTCCAGGTGAGGAACAGCTTCACGTCGTGCTTGTTCTGTGCCGATACCAGGGTGGCCACGAATGAGGCGATCACGAGTGCGAGGACGGCGATTTCCATCGAGTGAATCCGCTTGTGGGTCACCGGGTGGGTGAGTACCGCCACCCACGCGAGCAGTGTCAGCACGAAGCCGAACGACATACCCGCACCCGGGATCGAGGCATTGGCCAGACATGCCATCAGGAATCCCAGCAGCGCGTAGATCCACCGCGGACTCAGGATCGCGACCGCCACAGCCGCGATCCCCAATGTCGCCATCACGCCCAGAAGTAGGCCGAATGTGCCGAAGTGCATCAGCGCGCATGCCGCGGCGGCGAGAACGACGAGGACCGCCACCGCAACCTTGCCGGTGCGCTCACTCACCGTCGAACGCACGGCAGTGGGCGCGCTGTCTGCGGACCCGGCGGTGCTGTGTTGTGCGGCGGGCCGGGCGCGCCCGGCATTTCGTGAGCTGATCGCGCGACTCATCGCAGGAACTCCTCGACCGATCGGTGGGGCACCTCGTCGAACCATCGCGACGAGTTCCGTTCGTAGAGCGCCCTGCCGTCAGCGGCGGCGCATTCCCGGTCGAGCAGGTACCGGCGGCAGCGATCCACGAATTCGTCGGTGTCGTCGAAGGTCTCGATGCTCAGGGCATCTCCCAGCGACCCGACGGCGTGGCTGGTGGCCACCACCGGCATCCCACGGCTGGCCATGTCGAGCAGTTTCACCCGCACCCCGCCGCCGGTGAGAACCGGGGCGGCCAGTGCGCGACAGGAGGCCACCATCTCGTCGAGGTCGGGCACGAAGCCGGCGACGGTCACTCCCGGGGGGATCGCGACCGGGGGTGCCGCCGGATCCGGTTGACCGATCACCAGCAGTTCGGCGTGGGGGATGTCGGCGGAGATCTGCGGCCACAGACTCAGCAGGCGTTCATACGCTTGCTGATTCGGTGGCCACTTGCGGTCGCCGACGAACAGCAGCCGCGGGCCCGTGGTGGCGATGTCGACCTGCTTGTTCGGCGGCAGGGTCAGGTCGAGGAAATGTGAACGCGCCACCCCGTGCGCGGCCAGATGTCGCGCCTCGCCCACCGAGTAGGAACCCACCGACCGCGCGGCCCGCGCGGTCCGGAGTTCGTCACGAGCGATCCGCGGTGCCTCGATCTGTCCGATCCGTCCGCGGGTGCGCCGCCAGACATCGACCTCGCTGACCGACGTGCTGATCGCCATCGATTCCGCCGGATCGTGTCGGCGTGAATGCAATAGCGGCTCGGCCATGTAGGCGTGTTCGACCACGAACCGGTCGCTGTCGAGGCGGTCGACAGCCTCGGTCACACCGTCGATCGAGAATCGGGTGTGTACGAGACTCCGATTGCCGAGAATGCTGCGCACCGCGAGATCACGCGCTCGCGGCGCGGGTTTGAACACGCGGATGTGTCCATCGGCGGTGGACTCCGGTTGCGCCGACAGGCAGACCACGTTCACGTCGTGGGATTCGCGGGCCAGTGCCGCGACCAGTTTCGGCATCGTCACGTCGCCGCCGGCCTCATGCGAGGGATCCTTGGGGAGCACGAAGGTCACCTTCATCGGCGCATCACCCCTCCTTGTGTCGTCTGGGTGCGCGGTGTCGTCTGGCTGCGCGGTGTCGTGTGGATGCCCGGTGTTGTTTGGATCCCCGGTGTCGTCGGGATCCCCGGTGTCGTGTGGGAGTGCTCCCGGGACCGGGCCGTGGGTGTGGGGCCGTCGTCGGGGGCCGGTGCAGACTGCCCGCTGTCGTGACGGCCGGGTGCCGGATCACGTCTCCTCGTCACCCAGGTATCAGCGGCCGGGGGACGGCGAACCGCATGTCTGCCGGCGGTATCGGGCGCAGCGCTGGTATCGGTGGTAGCGCTGGTATCGGTGGTAGCAGTGGTGTCGATCGCGGCGGTGTCCACCAGCTCGTCTGCGGCCACGATGTCGGGTGTCGGCGCATCGATCACCGCCGCGGGGTGTGCGTCGGAATCATCCTGTGCGGCAGCAGGTGTGTGATAGATCTCGCGGTAGTAGACGACGAACATGATGGTGTCGCAGATGATGCAGCCGATGGCCGCGCCGTAGCCGCCGAGATACTTCACCAGCGGGAACAGCAGCGCCACCTGGAGGAGCGCGACGCCCACCGTCGTGCGCACCCGCAGCCAGTCCTTCTTCTGCAGGAACAACACCACCGCGAGCATCGAGTTGATCGACCGCAGTGCGGTGAAACCCGCCATCAGGATGCACAGCCAGCCGATGTAGTCGTGGCCGCCCCACACCAGGATCGCGGCACCGATGGCCACCATCGCGCCGCCGGTCAGTGCACCCAACCGGACGACATGGCTCGCCGGCGGTGCGGTGGACACATGGCCACCCGAGGCGCGCAGCTTCTCCACGAACGTCGAGGCGTAGTTGGTGCCGATCATCGCGATCGCCAGGGCGCTGACCTGTGCCACCGAGTAGTAGCCGGCGATCTGGGCGCCCGAGACCCATCCGATCACGATCACCGCGCCTTGGGCGTAGATCGCACCCGCGCACGCTTCCGAGGAGAGCAGCAGCATCTCCTTGGGCCAGCCGGGCATCGCAGGTCGGTGACCGGGGATGAAGCGCAGAGAGGCCACCAGTATCACCAGATACGGCAGCATGTAGATCGCGGTGGTGGTCTTCAATGTCGGGTGGTGGCCGAACATCGGTGCGAGATAGAGGAATGCGACGGCGAGAGTGATGCTGGAGATCTGCCGGATGGTGTCCCACCGGTTGATCTTGTCGGGTCGCCCGGCCCGCAGGTCCTTGCTCTTGAGCGCGTTGAACAATTGCTCGCCGGCCGCGTTCATGATCGCCATGCCGACCACATAGTTGACCGAGAACACCGCGATGCCCACGCACATCGCCACCGTCGCATACGCGGTGCGGGTGCACAGCTCGCGCTTGTAACGCTCCTCGTCGATGCGGAACGAGCGCACGAAGAACGGGTTGTCGGCGGTCGCGTTGATGATCGCCGCACCCGCCGAGGCGATCGAATACTGTCCGTATGCGCCGAATCCGAGTGAGCCGATCAATGCGGCGGTCCACCCGAGTCCCACGACTCGGCCGCTGTAATTCCAGGCGGCGGCGATCCCGGTACGGATCACGTTGGCGCTGGCGATGTTCGAGATCTTCATGAGAGCAGCGCTCGCACTGATGACTGCGCCGACGTCATGACAGCAGATCCGCCCATGCGTCGAGGAACGGCTCGACGGCCCGGTCGATCGAGCGGGCGGCGCGCAGAGTCGAGGCGGCATGCTCCAACGCGTCGAGTCTGGCCTCGTCATCGATGACCGCGCGGATCTGCGCAGCGATCGCATGCGGTTCGGGACCGCTCGCCACGGCAACACCGTCGTCGACGAGTTCTGTCAGTGCGCCGTCGGGTACGCACACCAGCGGCGTCGCGTAGGCGATGGCGCGCGAGGCCGCACCCGAGGCCGAGTACATGGTGCCGTAGGAATTGCTCTTCGAATACGGTGCGACGAGTGCGCGGATGGACGAGAAGAACTTCTCCTCGTCGGGACCGTTGACCTCTCCGAGCACGGTCACACCGGGCATCGGCGCGATCTGAGCGGTACCGCGGCCGGCGACGACGATCTCCACATCGTCGTCGAGGTGTGCACGCAGTTCGCCGATGAGATCGAATCCCTTGCCCTTGTAGACGTGCCCGAACAGTCCGACTGCACGCGGACGACCGCTCAGCGGGGTCACATCGGGGCGTTTGGGGATGTAGTGACGTGCCTCGTGGACCTGGGCTCGCGGATAGCGCCGAGCCATCTGCTCGGCGCCGATCCCGGTGAGTGCGAACAGGGTCCGTCCGGCGGTGATTCGCGTCTGCAGGGCGTCGATGAGCGGACGTGACGGGTAATGCACCGCATGGTGAACCAGCAGGTGGCGGGAGAGCAGGGCGGTGCGAAACGGCCACCACACCGGCTGCGGGGCATCATGGGCGGTCGCCGTCACGACGATGTCCGCGCCGAGCGCCGATGCCCAGAAGGGAGCCACCGATCCACAGCTCATCTCGAAGTGCGCGATCACCGGTCCACGCCGTGCGCATGCTCGCACAAGGCGGCGCACGGCCCGCACGTCGCCGATGATGTCGGCCACCGACTCGCTTCCGGTGGAGGCGATCCGGTATTCGATCACCTCGCGAACATGCGGTCGGAGGGCGGCAGCGAAGTCGTCGGCGTAATCGCCGACGCCGCTGCGCCCGGTGGTCGGCGCGACATAGATCAGGCGCGCGTCGATCAGGCGAGCGTCAGAGAGTGCGGTCATGACGCCACGGTCCGCGTCGGGGCATCGCCGGAGCCGCCCAACAGTGTTCGCCAGGTGTTCACGAACGGCATGACCGCCCGCGCCGGCGTACGCTCCTCGCGCAGTCGGCGAACCTGCTCACCGAGCGCCACCTGTTGCGGTACGTCGCGCATCAGGGCGTTGACCGTGGTCGCGAGATCGTGAACCGACGCCGCTCCGAGCGCACCTCCCTCGGCGATGAGTTCGGCCTGCGCGGCGTCGTCGATGGTCACCACGGGAACGCCGTAGGCCAGCGCACGCGCGGCTGCTCCGCTCGCGGCCCAGACCTTTCCGTAGCGGAACACCTTGCTGTAGGGGACGAGCAGAGCGCGGATCGAGGCGAAGAACTTGTCCTCGTCGGTGCCGTTGACCTCGCCCAGGATGCTCACGCCGTCGACCGCGTCGAGGTGTTCGGTGCCGCGGCCGGCGATCACCAGTCCCACGTCGGGGTCGAGTTCCTCGCGCAATCGGCCCAGGAGGTCAAAACCCTTGCCGTCGTAGACGTAGCCGAACATGCCCACAGCGGTGGGCCGGTCGGTGAGTGCACCCAGATCGGGGCGTTGGAGGATGAAATGCCGTGCGGTGACCACATCGCTGCCGGTGAGGAATTCCTCGGTCGGCCGACCCGCGACCCCGGTCAGGGTGAACACGGTGCGACCCCTCAGTGCCCGCCGCTGCACGCGGCGACTCACCGGCTGCAAGGGCACGTGCACACCGTGGAACAGCAGCGGGTGCCAGGCGACCGGCCCGATCTTGAACGGTGCCCAGACCGGTTGTGGCGCATCGTGGATCGTGGCGGTTGCCAGAACGCGTGCGGGAAGTGAGGCCATCGCCCAGAAGCTCGGGGTCGACTGGCCACCGAGCTCGACATGAGTGATCGCCGGCCCACGATCGGCGGTGCTGATCGCCAGATCGCGCACCTCGCGGATGACGCGTGCGATCTCACGCGGCGATGTCGCCTGATAGTCGGTCACCGGGTAGTGGATCACCTCGGTGAAGTGCGGAGCGACAGCAGAGGCGAATTCCTCTGCGTAGTCACCGATTCCGCCGCCTGAGGCGGGGGCTACGTACACCAGTCGAGCGTCCAGTGACGAGTTCATGATCAGCTCCTCCTGGTTCACCGGTGTCGGGTGGGGTGACACGGCGGCCCGTGGCGAATCGTCGCACGACGTGCCGCCCGGGTGTCGTTGTGGCCTCGTCACGTCGTCGTGAAATCAGATGATGTGAGCTCAGGTGATGATCGGCCGATAGGTCGGGTGGTAGTCCAGCGACGACTCGCGCGTGCCGCGTTCCTTGGCGGGTACGCCCGCGGCGATGCGCATGTCGCCGACATCCTTGGTCACCAGCGAGCATGCACCGATGACCGCGCCATAACCGATGGTGACGCCCATGGTGACGGTCACGCGTGAGGCCAGCCACGCATGGTGACCGATGTGCACCGGCGCGAGCTCGGCTGCGAAATCGGGCGAGTTGACCAGATGCCGGCCGGTGATGATCTGGCTGTCGCCGGCGATCACCACGTCGTCATCGATGGTCAGTCCGCCGCGTGCATCGAGCATCACGTCGGGCCCGATCGACACGTTGTCGCCGATCACCAGCGATTCCTGTCCGATGATGTTGGCACCCAGCATGATCGCGGTGTCGGTGCCGATGGTGGCCCCGCCGAATCGGAGAAATGCCTGGCGGAACATGTGGGAGGGCACATGGGTGACGAGCAGATTGAAAAAGCGCTCGACGAATTTCTGTCGACGCGTCTGTTCGTATGACGTGCGAATAACCGACGTCGTGGCCGGCGGCACCGAATCAGCGGGATCCCCGTGCGCGCTTGACGGTGATGCGGTGGTCTGCGTCATGCGAGCACAGTAACGTCGTCGCAACAGGTTCGCTCGTCTGGAGACGGTTGTGTGTGACCGCCAACTCTTCACGATCGCGAAGCACGTTGGCGTGCGATGTATGGTTCGGTGCCTTTACGATGTTCGTGACGGGCAGCCATTGTGGTGGCGGCTCGGGTGTGCAGGGCGGAAGGTCAGCGCTGAAACTCCGTGGCGGATGCAATTCGAGACCGAAGTTTTCATCGAATTCATTTCTCGGATTCGTGTACGCAAAATAATTCTGTGTTCCGTGTGGGGAGTTGATCGAGTGGGGATCGGGGAATACGTGGCTGCCATCGGCCGCCGCTGGCTGGTCGTGGTGATCACCGTGGTGATCGCACTCGCAGTGGCGGCCGGCGTGTCCGCCGCGACAACGCCCACGTACGAGGCGAAGTCAGACATCTTCCTCAGTGCATCCGGTGACGGCACCGCCAGTGACGCCTATCAGGGAAGCCTGTTCACCAAGGACCGCATCTCCACCTACGTCGACATCGCGACCGGTATCGACGTGGCCAAGGCCTCGATCGCGGAGCTGGGTCTGGCGATGACGCCGGAGAAACTGCAGTCCGAGATCAGTGCTGAGGCACCGAGTAACTCGGTGATGCTGTCGATCACCGCCAGCAACTCCGATGCGCGTACGGCCCGTGACATCTCCACCGAGGTCGCCAAGCAGACCGCCTCGGCGATCGAGAATCTCGAGGCCTCGAGCAAGGGTGCACAGGTGGCGCGGGCCGAGGTGGTGAACAACGCGACGATCCCCTCGAGCCCCTCGTCGCCCAACTGGGGACTGAATCTGCTGATCGCACTGGTGGTGGGCGTGGTGATCGGCATCGTCGCCGCGGTCGTGCGCGACAAGACCGATCACCGCATCCGCACTGTCGGCGATCTGGCCGGTGCCGGAGCGCCGGCCCCGGTGCTCGCGCGGATTCCTCGCGCGAAGAAGGGGGAGGTGTTCGGAGTCGCGGGTGCAAGTGCGATCACCGAGGCGTTCCGTGAACTGCGCACCATGTTGTTCGCCCAGGCGCGTACCAACACCGGATCGGTGGTCACGCTCACCGGGACCTCTGCGGGCGCCGACGGGATCGGGTACGTGCGCAACCTCGCTGCTGCGATCGCCGAAACAGGCCGCAGCGTACTGGTTCTCGATGCCGGTCTGGGCTCGGCCGAATCCTCTGACACCCCGGCCGGAGTGAGTGAGGAGATGGGTGCCGGCGACAGCCGAGGCCTCACCGACGTCCTCGCCGGCGGTGTATCCGTCGATGACGTGCTCGCCGAGACGTCGGTCGACAACGTGAGCCTGCTTCCGCGTGGCACCGGATCACGGGTCACCGCCGGAGCTCTCGGTTCGTCGGCGTTCGTCGACGTCCTCAAGCAGCTGCGCGGGCAGTTCTCCTATGTCCTGGTCGCCACGCCGGCGCTTGCGCGGTCCACTGATGGCGTGGTGGTCGCGCCGGCCACCGACGGTGTTCTGTTCACCGTCGAGCAGGGCGGCGCCACTCGTGAGGAGGTCGCCGAGGCCGTGGTGACCTTCGACCAGAGTGGTTCGGGCATCGTCGGCACAGTGCTCGCCGACGCACACCGTGCGACATCGGGGCTGTGATCGGTCTTTTCAGCGCGCGTCGTCGGATCGATGCCTCCCGCCTGTCCCGAATGCGGGTCCACACGACGGCAATGGCGGCGGCGGTTGCCGTGACGGTGATATCGGCCGGCTGTTCTGGAGGCGACAGCGAGCCGCCGCGGCGGACCGCCGTCCCGATCAGTGGTGTGGACACCTCGGGCACGTCACCGGGTTCTCTCGTGTCGGCGAGCACGATCCCCTACCTCGACGGGGATGTGGCGGCCGCGACGAGCCGAGCGATGCGAATCGTGTACCGCTCCACCTACGCACCCGACGGACACGCCACCGAGGTGTCGGGATTTCTGCTGCTACCCAACGGAACCCCGCCGGCAGGTGGTTGGCCGGTGCTCGCTTTCGCGCACGGGACCAGTGGCATCCAGGAGTCCTGCGCACCGTCGCTGAGTGGAGAACTCGGCGGCGCGGGAAAGCAGCTCAGCGGATACCTCGCCTCGGGGGTTGCGGTGGTGGCCACCGACTATCAGGGGCTCGGCATGCCAGGTGTGCACCCCTATCTCGACGCGGCGACGGCTGGACGCAATGTGATCGACTCGGTGCGCGCTGCGCGGCGAGCCTCGCATGACGTCGGTGCTGTGTGGGTGGCCTACGGTCCGTCGCAGGGCGGTGCTGCAGTGTGGGCCGCGAATGAGGAAAGTGCCGCGTATGCGCCCGATCTCAACCTGCTGGGCACCGTCAGTGTCGTCCCACCCGCCGACATCAGCGGTCTGGTCGATCTCGCGGTCGACCGACGTATGAGCCGCGATCAGGCGGGGGCCTATGTCGCGGTTGTCGACACCGTGTCGCGGACGCACCCCGACGTGGTGGTCGACGACTATCGTCGAGGAGCGGCGAAATCTCAGTGGGGGTTGCTCACATCGTGTGACAGCGCATCCTCTGGTGCGCGCACCAACGCATTGGATCATCTGGACCCCGCCGATCTCGCCCCGGCCAATGCCGCTGCCGCACAGCGGTTGCGCGCGGTATTGCAGCAGATGGCATTGCCCGTCACGCGCGCCGCGGCACCTATGCGTGTCTATTACGCGGGGGCCGACACCTTCATCGATCCGCAGTGGACGGCCGCAGCGATCACGCGGGCGTGCGGCCTCGGTTCCCGGATCGAGACCACGTTCTCACCGAAGGCCGGCCATTCCGGTGTCAACGATTACGACGCGACTGAGTGGATGGCGCAGCGTCTGGGGAATCCAGCCCAGATTCCGGCCGGGTGCAGCGAGACCACCAGGCCGTGACAATTCGAAACCGGATTCATCTTTCTGGCCGTGGGCCGGACGGAATCTTTCCCGAGAGCAACGATTTCCCCCGGGCATTCGTGCACCGCTGTGCGCTGACGTACCTGGGTGATCTGTCAGTACAGAAGTGGCCGATAATCGGGGTGATATTCCAGCGTGGAGTCGCGCTTTCCGGTGGGTTTCGCGGGGATGCCGGCGACGATCGTCATGGGCTCGACGTCGAAGCGCACCAGCGAGCAGGCCGCGACCACCGCTCCGGCGCCGATGTCCACCCCGTCGAGTACGGTCGCACGGCTGGCGATCCAGGCGTGATGACCGATGTGCACTGCGTTGTAGTGGCCATGGAAATCGTCGGTGTTGACGATGTGATGTCCGGTGATCAGCTGTACATCGCTGGCCACCACCACGTCGTCGTCGATCGTGAGCGTGCCGCGACCGTCGAGCAGGCACCGCGAACCGATCGAACAGTTGTTGCCGACGGTGAGACTCAGTGGCCCGATCACCTTGGTGCCCAACATGATCGACGTGTTCTTGCCGATGGTGGCACCCGACAGTCGCAACCAGGTCTGACGAACGGTGTGCGAGGGGACGTAGGTGACCGCCCAGTTGAACAACCGTTCCATGAGCACTTCGCGCTTGTCGGAATGCCGCCAGTTGCGGTGGACGCACTCGGAGTCCAGGTGCGGGGCTTCCTGATTGTCGTAGAACGCGGGCCGGGGAGTGTCGGCAGCCTGGTTGAGCGCGGAAGAGTCGTCGAGCAGGGACTCGTCGGTCACGGCGTCGTGGGTCATGCTGGGCTCACCTTCTCCTGCCTGATCGGTGATCCCGAGATCACCGAGCGAGTGCCTACTGGATGATAAAGCTGATCGCGGGTGGGCGCATTTTCTCCGGCGGTGCATATTGTTACGAGAACATCATCGAGCCGATCACCTCGATGATGTTCTCGATAGATGAAGTCGGCGTCAGTCGAACGATGTAATTCGGTGGGGATTCTCGGCGGATCGACTTCTCAGCGCGCCGTATGGAGTTGCGCATGATAATTTTCACATGCATCGGGCTGAATTCGAGGGGTCCGTCCGATGGGCGTCGGAAGCAATCATCGTGCGTGATCACGATGTGTGCGCCGATTTTCTCAATGGCTGGTTGGGGGGAAGGGTTTCAGGAGGATGCGACACAGACGTCACGCTGACAGCGTGGACAGCACGACGCGTTGCGGATCGGGGTGGGTTGTCACCTCCTCCGAACCGAGGGGGGCGCAACGTGCAACTCACACATCCGATCGGATTCGCGCGGGAGATGCTGCGTCCGGTCTTCCCGTCTTGACTGCCGACCACGTCGGCATCGATGAGCCGCAAACGCGGTCGATGCGCGACCGGAGCCGGGTTCCCGCTCGTCGTGTCACCGCAGTCACCGCACTCGTCGTCGGTGCGTCGATGGTGGCAGGCGTCGGCACGGCTTATGCGGCGAACACCCAGGCCGTGCTGCGGCCCCACTGTGATTGGGTGGACACGCAGTACCTCGTCCAGTCGTGCTCGGTATACAGCGAGTCGATGCAGAAATACGTGACGGTCAATATCCGTGCGTCCGACGGGTCGTCGACCAACGGTGAACGCGGCGTGTACTTCCTCGACGGCATCGGCGCTCCGGCTGATCGCAACACCTGGTCGTATCCGCAGATCGGCACATACGGTGCCTACAGCGCCCAGTACACGCTCGTGATGCCCGCCGGTGGCGCCGGATCGTGGATGACCGACTGGAATTCCGACGCGCAGATGACCGACGGCACCACGCAGAAGGAACAGTGGGAGACGTTCCTGTCTTCCGAGCTGCCGGACTATCTCAACACGAACTTCGGTGTCAGCACATCGGGTAATGCCATTGTGGGCCTGTCGATGTCGGGTGGTTCGGCATTGACGCTGGCCGAGAAGCATCCGACGGTGTGGTCTGTCGCCGACGGCACGTCGGGCTTCTATCAGACCGACAACCCGCTCGGCTGGTTCCTGATCCCGTTCATCCAGAAGTACACCGCCGGCATCAACAACGGTTCGACCGCGATGTGGGGTGACCCGCATTCGCCCACGAACTCGTGGGGTATCAACGACGCCGGCCTGAATCTCGCCCAGCTGAAGAAGAACGGGCAGACGGCCATCGTATCGGTGGGTATCGGGCTCCCGGGTTCGCTGGCCGAGTGGAGTGCGCTGCTGACCTCGATGGGTGGCGACCCGATTGCCACCATCTACAACATCGGCGTCGGCGTGGGGCTGGAGCTCGGTTCACTGGTGTCGACGGTCGTGTTGAACATTCAGGCAGCGATCACCGGTGCACCGGTGAAATTCGTCTACACCTTCGGCGCGCACGATTGGACGCACTGGGAGCAGAACCTTCCCAGTGACGCACTGTGGGTGCAGAATCAGCTGGCTGCACTGCCCACCGTGACCGTGGTCAACAGCGACGGGTCGATCGCGTCGACCACCGCGACGACGACCACCTCGACGACGACCACGGCCACGACTGACCCGGCCAGCACTGACCCGGCCAGCACTGACCCGAGCGGCACTGGCACCGAAGCTACCGTTGCCGATGACGCCCCCGAAGGTACCCCAAGTGCCGGAGTGACCCCGGTGTCCTCGGAAACCACCGAGGCTGGAACACCCACGGACACAACGGAGTCCACGAACTCGGATCCGGCGGCCACCGGGTCCGGGAGCACGGCACCTGCTTCGACGTCCGATGACGGATCCCAGGGCACCACAGCTCCCACTGGAGAGACTGGGGAGTCGCAGAGCACTCCGGCGAATACGGAGGAGCCAGCACCGGTCACCACCGATCCGACCACAGAGGCGCCCGCATCCACGGACACCGCGGCGACCCCGGCACCGTCGGAATCGGCACCGGTCGAGACCACCTCGGGCGATTCGACGCCGGCCACCGACTCCGCACCCGCCGAGTCGGCTCCCACGGATACGACCGCGACGGCATCGACCGCTTCGACGGCATCGGCGACTGCGGTGACCAAGCCGGCAACGGCACCGGCCACGGTTGTGTCGTAGCAACGCGGTTCTCGTCCGTCGACACTGATTCTGCCGCCACATCGAAAGGTGTGGCGGCAGAATCGCATTTGGGAAGAGCCATTTCCCGACGGAGTGGTATCTGTCAGGGGTTGTCTCCGGGCGGATGTTTGTCTCCGGTCAGATATATCCCCTGGCCAGCCTCGTACCCCGACCAGATTCCCTGGTCAGGCCACGTATTGGCTGCTGGGCGACTCGTCGAGGAGTTCGCGCATCTGGCGCAGGAAGCGACGTGTTCCGTAATTTTCCCGGACCTTCGCAGCGATGCACTCGTGTGCCCATTGCCGTTTCATCGCTCGCCGAATCGCTTCTCGGAGGTCATCGACGGTCTGTGATCTGAAGAAGAGACCGTTGAGGTCGTCCTCGACCGTGTCTAGTGCACCACCGTGTCCATACGCGACCACCGGGGTGCCGAATGCCTGGGCTTCCACCGCCGAGATGCCGAAATCATCCTCGCTGGGGAAGACCAATACCTTGGCTCGCGAATACTCCTGGTAGAGGTCATGTTTCGACAGCCATCCCACGAAACGCACATTGTCCGGAGCGTTGGCCTTGATCGCCGGCAGGTCGCGTCCGTCACCGGCGACGGTCAGGGTGAGGTCGGGCAATGATCGCATGGTCTCCACGAGAAGTGCGAGCTTCTTATACGGTTCGATCACTCGGCCGGCCCAGAGAAGTCCGTCGCGTTCGGAATCGGTTGTCACACCGCTCGGGTGGAGTTCAGGGAGGTCGAGGGGCGGCGGAATCAACGGAACATCGCGGCGACCGTAATAGTCCTCGATCCGCCGCTTGACTGCCATGCTCGTCGCAACATACTGGTGTGCGCTCGACGCGGCCCGCAGATCGGCCGCGCGCAACCGACCACCGAACATTTCCAGCGCCAGTCGTGGCACCAGGCCGCTGCTCTGAACCTCCTCAGCCGCGCTCCAGATCTGTCGAAATGGACTGTGGCAGTAGACGATTTTTCTTCCCGTGCACTGCAGATGGTGACTGAACGCGTAGGAGGATGCGAGGATGTCGCCTTCGATCACCGGCTGTCTGGCCAGCAGTGACGGATACGCGGGCAGCAGATAGCGGTAGTTGTCTGCGGTCAGACGGGTCGACAGCAGCTGGCGGGTGCGGCTGCCGAGTTGGGCTGTCACGGAGTCGTCTCCGGCGAGCACCGTGACGTCGGCGTCGGGCAACAGTGCCTCGGACATGACCTTGGTGACCAGCTCTGCCCCGCCGAACACGAAGGAGAAGTCGTGCGAGATCGTCCATCGTCTTCCGGTTGGCGACATTGCAAAATCTCCCTTTCCGGGGTCCTGCCATGGTGGGGCGTGGGACTGCCGGCTGTTGGATCTCATGTGGTGTGGATCGATCACGCGACACTTCTTCGACGGATCGGGCCACTTCCTTGACGGATCGGGCGTATTGCTTGAGGCCGTGTTGCCTCGCGGGCGATCGCGGGTCGGCGGTGCTGATCTCACGGGCTCACCACTCCCGGCCTGAAATGCAATCTCATTCATTATCACCGTCCGCAGAGGTCCCTGCCGGACAACGACGTCGGCGAGGCGCGTTGTTCGCGCTGTTCTCGCGGTGATTTGACACGATTATCGGTGGGCGTGTGCGCCAGTGAACACCGTTGGGATCACGCAGAGTTGATCTGGGTTCACATGAATTTCACGTAGCTGTATTCGGGTACAAAACGTGCGATCGGTTTTGTGGAAAGTCACTGGCCGATTTGTCCGATATTCTGATCCTGTTAAGAATTCGCTGTGGATCGGAAACCCGACCGGCTGGCACCCGATGCGGTACGTCACGATCATGCGATCGAATGTCGTTCGGCTGGTAACGGGTGGACGATGCGAATGAGGTTTCCCGCGGGCGACCCGGTCGTCACCAAAGCGAACCCCGCGCATGTCAACGCCTCCCATGTCACCGTGTGTTCGGAGGGGACTCCGCGCGATGCTGCGGGTCGGTGTCGACTCATCCGTGGAGGAGTACTTATCCGAAGCAGTGAATACGTTGTGGCGCACCATGTTTATCGAACACGCCGCTTGAACTGAGACTCACGTCACTCGCGTCGTCCGAACGGGTTAATAGTGCGTTGCCAACGGCTACTCGGTTATCGGTGTTGAGCGTAATGCCTTACCCTTTATGAAGACGATCGACGCGGTCTGACGACCTGCGCACTATTCGACACCGATCGCGCCAGCGGATCGACGTCGATCCTCTTTCGGTTCTGCGCCCCACCTCGGCGGGGCAGTATTTCGATGGGGAGGGTGTGTCACGGTGGCTAATCCGATGCGCGGGACGAACCGGTTCCCCGGACCCGTCGGTGTTCGGCACCAATCCCATTTCATTCGTACCCGCGCTGATGGTTGGGTGTACCGCTACCTCCGTCGGATCGTGGTGACCGACTTCCTCTCCGTGGCTCTCGCAGTGGTTGTCGCGCAGTGGGTGCGGTTCGGCGGGGCGAGTGTCGGAGCCACCAGCGCATTGATTCCGATGTGGATGGTGTCGGGATTCCTCGCCGTCGTCTGGCTCATCGCACTTCGACTCACCCACTCGGCCGACCGTCGCGTGGTGGCCGAGGGTGGTTCGGAATACTCACGAGTGGTCGGTGCGAGTTTCCTCGCTTTCGGTGTCCTGGCGATTCTGGATTCGATTTTCCGCCTTAACCTGGCGCGGGGATTCCTGGTGGTGGCTTTCCCCCTCGGCGCGGCGGCACTTCTCTTCACACGATGGATGTGGCGCTGTCACCTGACGGGTCGCCGCCGGCGCGGACTCGATCTCAATCAGGTGTTGGTGATCGGGTCGGTTGAGTCTGCCAAGCCGTTGATCGAGCGACTGCTGGCAAGTCCGGGGCTCGGATACGAGGTCGTCGGGGTATGTCTGCCCGTTGATCACAAGGGTGGGGCACCCCTGGAGATCAAAGGCAAGATCATCCCCATGTACGGCGAATTCGACTCCGCCCGTGAGGCGGTCGCGCTCTCGGGTGCAACCGTGGTGGCGGTGACCTCCGCAGAAGTACTCGGGCATTCGCGAATGCGTGAGCTCTCCTGGGAGATGGAGGGTATGGACGTTGACATGGTTGTCGCGCCTGGAGTGGTCGACGTTTCCGGCCCTCGCATGATGGTGCGCCCGGTCGCTGGACTGCCTCTGTTGCACATCGACAAGCCTCGTTATGAGGGCGCCAACCGTTACCTCAAGGCCACGTTCGACCGCCTGGGTTCGCTAGTCCTCTTGGTCATGATCACGCCTGTGCTGATCGCATGCGCCATCGCGGTCAAATGCGAGTCGCGTGGCCCCATCTTCTATCGAGCGGAACGGATCGGTCTCAACAACGAACCGTTCGTGATGTGGAAGTTCCGATCGATGGTCGCCGACGCGGACAAGCAGGTCGACAATCTTGTACATCTGTCGGACGGCAACGGGGTGCTGTTCAAGATGCGTGAGGACCCGCGGGTCACTCGGGTGGGCAAGATTCTGCGGCGCTTGTCGCTCGACGAGATTCCTCAGCTGTTCAACGTGTTGGGCGGTTCGATGTCGCTGGTGGGTCCGCGGCCTCCGCTGAGGTCCGAGGTCGAACAGTACAGCGGTCAGGTGGCGCGACGAATGTTGGTTCGCCCCGGCATGACTGGGCTGTGGCAGGTGTCGGGGCGGTCGGATCTCTCCTGGGAGGAGTCGGTACGGCTGGACCTCTCCTACGTGGAGAACTGGTCGATCATGCAGGACATGCTGATCCTGTGGCGTACCGCCAAAGCCGTCATCGGCTCTGACGGCGCGTACTGACATCTTGCCGAGCCGGGATGTGCGGCGAGTTCACCATCCATACGTCGTGAGCTTCGGCCCTGGCCATCGTCTGTTCACCGGTGTCGTGCTAGATGGGCAGTGTGCTGCACCTGTTGCGCGATGGCGCGAAATCAGTTGCCTCCTTGGGTTATTCATACGCGATGTACACCGTGTATGCGGTATCCAATCGAATGTCCTCACGCAGCGTCGTAGCGTGTGACCGCGAGGGAACTTCTGCGGCCGACGGCTCGAGCGCTGCGTCCTCCGCGATCGACGTCAGTCTGACCTCGTATGGCAAAAGAATTCGGGGTGTGTACGCGACTGTGGAGTCGATCTGCTGGGGTGCGCAACGACCAACTCGGTTGATTCTCTGGCTCGATGACGCGGGGGCAGTGCAGAATCCACCCGCGATGCTGCGTCGACTGGTCGCGCGCGGGCTCGAGATCAGACACTGTCCCGATTATGGGCCGCACAAGAAGTACTACCCGTACTGCGAGCAGTTTGCGGGTGACGACCACGTGCTGGTGACCGCAGACGACGACGTGATCTATCCCCGCTGGTGGCTACGCAGACTCGACGATTCGTACCGTGACGAAATGGTGGGGATAGGCAAGCAGTCCGCCGCCCGGCGTGATCCGGTGGTCTGTCATCGCGCTCATGTGGTGCGCCACGAGGATTCAGGCATCGCCCCGTATGTCACGTGGAAGGAATGCCGTACCACGCGTGCCTCACTCGACAACTTTGCCACTGGCACCTCGGGGGTCTTGTACGGGCCGGCCGCACAGCGTGCGATCCGTGACGCCGGGGACGCGTGGAAGATCCTGTGCCCGAGAGCTGACGATGTGTGGTTGCACTTCGCTGTGACCGCGGTGGGGATCCCGATTCGCCAGACGAGGTCGGTGCCGTGGACTGCGCCGTCACGGGTGGAGACGTGGGGCGCTGGTCTGGCATGGGGCAATGTGTTGGGTGGGGAGAACGACGAGGCGATCGCGGCGACCGCCGCACACTTTGGTCACGCTGGAACGGCGGCGGTGAGCCAGTGAACCGTGAGCTAGTGAGCCAGTGACCCGTGAGTCAGTGACGGCGGCCGCGGTCGGTGACGCATCGACGTCGCGGAGATCACCTCGTCACGTACCGGTCGATCGGCGAGGTGAGATCGGTGGTCCTGCATACTCTTGGGCATGCGGTGGATACGGCGATGTGTGCTGTCCGTTGTCGTCGTTGTGGTGGTAGCGCTGGTCGTGCTGAATGTGACGGGCTATTTCCTGTTCACTCGCGCCCATGAGGACCCGTTGAGCCACGCCGATGCGATTGTGGTGCTGGGTGGCGAACAGGATGGCCGCGTGCAGTACGGCGTGCAATTGGCGCAACAGGGGTATGCGTCGACGGTGTTGTTGTCGAATCCTTACCCGAGCGGAACGCCCGGCGAGGACTTCATGCAGCATTACTGCAACGGGGAGGACCTCGGCGTGCGGATCATCTGCTTCGCGCCCGATCCGTCGACAACTCGCGGCGAGGCGATGTTCACCCGCGACATGGCGCGCAAGTACGGATGGCATCACGTGATCGCCATCAGCTGGCGGTTTCACCTTCCCCGCGCGCGCTACATCTTCCATCAGTGTTTCAGCGGCCAGACCACGATGCGCGCGGTGCCACGGACGTACGACTACGGCGTGGGGATGTGGCAGTACACCTACGTCTATCAGACGGTCGGCTTCGTCAAGGCCGCGATTCTGGGTTGCTGAGCCCCTCGACCCTGCCCGTCTCAACCCTGCCTGTCTGGGTCAGGCACATCTCGATCCCGCTGGTCTTTGCCGAGACGAGTGCATCCAGGTGGTCCGGCGCGACGAGGTGCGCATGCGAAGTGCCGCGAGTGCATCAGGAGAACATGTGCACCGCAGCAGACATGTGCATCAACTCAGCCGCGCCGGACACTGGACCGGTATATCGCTATGGAGTTGTCAAAGGACATGTGGCTCTGGGGGTCCAGTGCCACAGAGTGTGCAACCGGCCCTGCATTCACGCAGTGCAGTAGTTCAGGTGCCCTGTCGGTCAGGGTGGTAAGCGGTCAGTCTGTCGAACAGGCCAGGTGAGCGACCTCAGGCGGCCAGCGTCATGGTTCGTCGGTGGTACGACCGCAGTAGGCGACGCCGCGGATCGACACTGGCAGGCGGCTTGAGCCACGGATGGCCGTCGTCGCCCATGACGACCTCCCACCCGTCGTGGTGGATCGCGGCGTGGCAGGCAGGGCACAGCAGGCAACCATTGCTGATCTCGGTGGCGCCACCGCTCGACCAGTAGACGATGTGGTGTGCGTGCGACCAGCCGGCTGGGGCACCGCACTTGATGCAACCATTGTCTCGAACGGCGAGTGCACGTTTCATCGCAGGCGGGAATGTTCGCTCACTTCTCCCCATCGCCAGTGGGACACCGTTCTCGTCCACCACCAGCGCCTCGACTTTCGAATCGCGGCCAGCACCTGTGCCGTGAGCGTGGGGACCACACCCAGCCAGGGGATTGTCGGCACTTCGGGTGCCTCTGCCGAGACCGTCACCGACACGTGTGGTTTGGACACCGTGTTGCCGGTGAGGGAGGCGATCTGCAGTAGCGCATCGACTCTCCGTTGTCCGGCCGTGCGCGTGTCAGGGGAGCCGTCGGGTTCGGGTCGTGGCTTGGCCAACGTCTCGATCGCCGCGGCGATCACCGAGCCGGTGGTGACATCGATATCCGCCGACAGGCATACCCGGCCGTCATCGGTGCGCACAATCGTCATGTCGTTGCTGCTCCGATCGGTGGCCGGATCGACACCCTCGTCCGACTCGGCGCTCAGACGGTTGGCCAGACCGCGTGCGGTGTCGGCGACATCGCGGGGTGCCGCGGCCGAGCGCGATTGCGCGAGAAGCTTTGACTCACAGTCGAATCGATCTGTCTCCGTGAGGTTTCCGACGCGCCGCTCGATGAGGGCGATACCTTTGCCGATCACGTCTGCCATCTCCGCTCCCATGCGACCCTCCCGAAGATCTGTGTAGATGCGATCCAGTGTGGGCATCCGGTCCGACAACCGGACGATCTGCGTTGCGACACCTGGTGTGAGCCCCACGGCGATCATCAGTTCACGCGGTCGGCGCCCATGCTTGCGCGCCAGGCCTCGGGAGTCCATCTCCACTGCAGCCTCCACCAGACGTGCCTCGGCGACATTGCGAGTTCTCGCCCACGCTTGGGCATCCGAGAAGATCGCAGCATCGTCGACGGTGACATCGAGTGCAGTGTCGAGTGCCTTCCCGGCGAGATCGGCCGCGGTGAGGTTAGTCGCGGCGAGAGCGGGTGCCTTCATGCCTCCAAGGTATACGAACACATGTTCGAAACTGGATGCGTTTGTGCTGACTCATGTTGCGAAATGGTCACATTCATAACCAATGATCACTTCGGTAAATCTGCGTCACAATGCACGACTGCATGCCGAACATCGGTGCGGTGCCCACATCGAGCAGATCTCGCCCGCCACCGTCAGTCGCATCCCATTCGAGCTGCGGGCGAACAATCGCGTGCCCAGTAATTGTCCAGCCGCGTGACCTGCGTGGACACCGCCTGTTGTGTCATGTGGGGCTGGTGCACGAGTAGGTGACATCTGATCTGGCTTGCCCTGCCGGGCGGCCTGGAAGGATGCCAGCTGTGCCCAAGCCCTATCCCCAGGAGTTCCGCGAC
>NZ_BMGC01000004.1 GCF_014639795.1 Gordonia jinhuaensis
TGGCGATCTCCGCTCGATCCTCGATCGTCAACATCCTGCGCCCCACTACAACCCCTGTCCACCAACGCCTCTCGGCTACCGTTGCTTCGAGGGTATGACACCGCCATGCGTATGACACGGCGTCGCGCTGCAGCAACGCGCCGAATTCGATGGAAAGAAACTGGTTGCGTCTGTACAAACGCAACCACTTCTCACAGCCGCGCCCATTGCACTGGTTGCGTCTACGAAAAGTGGATGCGTCCGCATCCGCGCAACCAGTTCGTACGGACGCAACCAGTTCTCACAGCCGTGCCCATTGCATTGGTTGCGTTTACGAAAAGTGGATGCGTCCGCATCCGCGCAACCAGTTCTCACACACGCAACCAGTTCTCACAGCCGCGCCCATTGCATTGGTTGCGTCTACGAAAAATGGATGCGTCCGCATCCGCGCAACCAGTTCTCACACACGCAACCAGTTCGTACGAGCCACAACCACGTCCCCAGCAGGCAGCCCTCACGCCAGGCGCGTGATCTCCACAACCACGTCGAGATCGGTTGCGCCACCACCGGTGTAAATGCCCTTGAGGGGGGGCACGTCGGCGTAATCACGTCCGATGCCCACCGATACGTGTTGTTCGTTGATCGGCACATTGTTGGTCGGGTCGTAGCCCCACCACGCGCCGGTCCACGCCTCGATCCACGCATGCGACTGTCCCTCGACGGTCACACCGATCTTCGCGTTCTTCTTGGGATGCAGATAGCCCGACACGTAACGACACGGGATTCCGAGCCCGCGCAGCATCGCCAGCGTCACATGCGCATAGTCCTGACATACGCCCTTGCGGGCATTCCACGAATCGAGCGCCGACGAGTGCACGCCGGTGATGCCGGGCACATATTCGAGTTCGGAGTTGACGTACTCGCAGACCTCGAGGACGGCCTCCTCGGGACCGAGTCCCTTGGTGATGCGCTTGGCTTGTGAGGTGAGTGCCCGACTACGCGGGACATAGCCGGTGGCGACCAGCAGTTCGTCGAACCTGTCGATCACCTCCTCGGATGCGAGCGTCTCGAATTCCAGCTGCTCACCGGGATCGGGTTCATCGCCGAGTTCGGTCTCGACCACCGACAGCCCGGCCACTTCCAGCTCTTCATGCGGTGCGTGGAGATCGAAGGCGGTGACCGCGGTACCCCAGTAATCGGTGTAACGGTAGGAACGCGTCGAGGGCAGCGTCTCCACACGATTGACGATCACGTTCTGGCGGGCGTCGCTGCGGGGGGTCAGGCGCGCCTCGTTATAGGACGACGTCACCGGCTCGCCGTAAGCAAATCCGGTCGAATGTCGCACGCGCAGACGCCAGCTCACAGTTCACTCTCCTCGATGAAGTGCTCTTGATCATTCTTGGCGGCCGCGTCGGTCCAGGCGACGTAGGGCGAGACGTGGAAGTACTGCGCGGCCACCGCCTCGTTCACCTCTCGGCAGGTCTCCTGCAGCTCGAGCAGAAGCGGCTGCAGATCCTCCAGGAGTATCCCCGGCGGCATGAATTCCAGTGCGCTGCGGGCGCGCCCGAGAATGCGCTGCGCCTCCGCGCGTGCACCGACACGACTGTTGGTCCGGTGATCGAGGTGATCGAGGCAGAACTCGGCCTCCGACAGTGCATAGAACACCGAGCGCGGGAAAAGCCGGTCGAGCAGCAGGAATTCGACGACGCGACTCGCGTCGAGTGCACCGCGATAGGTGCGCAGGTAGGTGTCGACCGCACCGGCCGAACGCAGCACCGTCATCCACGACGGCGACCCGGGACGGTCACCTGCTCGCGACAACAACATCCGCACCGTCATGTCGACACGTTCGATCGACTTGCCGAGCACGAGGAAGCGGTAACCCTCGTCGTGACTGAGGGTCGCGTCGGCCAGGCCGGCGAACATCGCGGCACGGTTGGTCACATAGTCCAGAAACTCACTCGGCCCGAGTTTGCGGGCCTGACGCTCGGCCTCACCGAGTCCCACATAGGTGGTGTTCAGACATTCCCACGTCTCAGTGGAGGTGACTTCCCTTGCGCCACGGGCATTCTCGCGCGCGTGCCCGATCGAGTCGACGATCGAGCCGTCACCGTTCTTCGAGTAGGCGACGAGTTCGGTCAGCCCCCACACGTCCAGGTCGTCCTTGGCGGGTGGCTGCGGAAGGCCCAGCACCTGCAGCACACGTCTGGTCGTGCGATCAGGATTCACGGTGGTGTCCTCGAGGAGCTGATGGACGGCCACATCGAGGATGCGTGCGGTGTCGTCGGCACGTTCGACATATCGGCCGATCCAGTACAGCGACTCGGCATTACGAGCCAGCATCAGTTCGCACTCCCCTCACGATGATCGTCCACAAGACCGCCCTGCTGCTGTTGTTGCTGCTGTTGTTGCTGTTGTTGCTGTTGTTGCTGCTGACCGGTGGTCAGATCGGGACCCTGCTCGGCCTGATTGTCGGTGGGCAGATCGGTGGCACGGACCACTTCTTCGCCGCTGAGTTCGCGATCGGAATCGGAGCTGCGACTGGCCAGAACCCAGGTGTCCTTGGAACCGCCGCCCTGCGAGGAGTTGACCACCAGCGATCCCTCGGGCAGCGCCACTCGCGTGAGCCCACCGGGAAGCACCCAAACGTTCTCACCGTCGTTGACGGCGAACGGACGCAGATCCACGTGACGAGGTCGCAACTCGCCACCCACCTTGGTGGGCACGGTCGACAGCTGCACCACCGGTTGCGCGATCCAGCCGCGAGGGTCGGCGCGTACCTTCTTGGCTATCGCCTCCAGTTCCGCCGCAGTCGAATTGGGGCCGAAGACGATGCCGTAGCCACCCGAACCCTCGACGGGCTTGATCACCAGTTCGTCGATGCGGTCGAGGACCTCCTCCATCTCTTCGGGCAACCAGCACCGCAGCGTCTGGACATTGCCGATGATCGGCTTCTCCCCCAGGTAGTACTCGATGATCTCGGGGACGTAGGTGTAGACGAGCTTGTCATCGCCCACGCCGTTGCCGACCGCGCTCGAGATCACCACGTTGCCCGCCCGCGCGGCGTTGAGCAGCCCGGCCACGCCGAGCATCGAATCGGGCCGGAACTGCATCGGGTCGAGGAAGTCGTCGTCGATGCGGCGATAGATCACGTCGACGCGCTGTTCACCGTCGGTGGTGCGCATGTAGACCACGTTGTCGCGGCAGAACAGGTCGCGTCCCTCGACGAGCTCGACACCCATCTGACGTGCGAGCAACGAATGTTCGAAGTAGGCGGAGTTGGCCACGCCCGGGGTCAGCACGACCACATTGGGGTCGGCCTCGTTGGCTGCCGCCGAGGCGCGCAGGGCACGCAGCAGGTGACTGGAGTAATCGGCCACCGCACGGACCCGATGGCTGGAGAACAGGTCGGGGAAGACCCTGGTCATCGTGCGGCGGTTCTCCATCACGTAGGACACGCCCGACGGCGAGCGCAGGTTGTCCTCGAGAACCCGGAAGTCGCCCTGCTCGTCGCGGATCAGGTCGATACCCGCGACGTGGATGCGTACACCGTTGGGCGGTTTGATCCCGAAGGCCTGCCGGTGGAAGTGCTCACATGAGGTGATGAGTCGGCGCGGCACGATGCCGTCGCGCAGGATCTGCTGTTCGCCGTAGATGTCGTCGAGGAACATCTCGAGTGCGAGCACCCGCTGGGTGATGCCGCGCTCGAGTTTGCTCCACTCCGACGCCGAGATCACGCGCGGCACGAGGTCGAGCGGGAACGGACGCTCCTTGCCCGACAACGAGAACGTGACGCCCTGATCGAGGAATGCCCGACCGAGCGCGTCGACGCGTGCGTCGAGGTCGGCCCGATCCGAGGCTGACATCATCTTGTGGATTCCGCGGTAGGCCGCACGCACGTCGCCATCGGCGGTGAACATCTCGTCGTAGGCGTCGGGATAGGCGAGGTTCTCGTAGCCGCCGAAGATCCCCGTCTGGGTCTCGGGCACCTTGCTCCGAGAGGTGCTGCGCGCCGGCTTCACCTTGTCGGCCGTCTTCCTGGCGGCCTTCCCGTCGGCCCCGGATTTGCCGGCGGCGTTGGCCGGCTTTCGCGGGCTCTTGGTCTCCGTGGAAGATGTCGGGCTCATAAGGACACATCGTGCTACATATGCGTAGTTTCGGCACGACAGTCGACGCGATCTGACCGCGAAGTCCCCTAGCGCCCCGTCGCGCCGAGCCACCCTCGCGGACCGCTTGACCAACTACCCGAGCCAGCTGGCGATGGTGGCGACCCCGCTACCGCGGCAACGGTTTCCGTCACAAATCGAAGGCCTTGCGGGTACGAGCACGGATGTGGGTGTACACGCGGGCAGCGAACGACCGCCGGGTCGACGGCAGCGGCCACTGCTTGATCATTCCCACCAGCGTGTCGCGGGCCGCGGCGAGGACCTCGTCCTCCGACGGGGCACCCGAGGCGTCTGAAGCCACATCCGGCGACACGACGAGGTCGTCGAGATCACCCACCACGTCGTACCCGCGCCTGCGCACCGCGTCGATCATCTCCGCGGACTTCTCGGCCGCCCACCGGCGATCGTCGGGCTCGAGGTTGCGCCCGGTTCTCGATGACGAGGCGAACATCACGGTTCCGATCATCATTTCCTTGACCGCGCGTTCGTAGCGCCACCAGTCGATGTCCGCCGGCTGCAGATCGGCGTTCATCCTGCGCACCAACTCCACCTGCGCCGACGAGAGCCCCGAGTTGGCGGCCGGCATGGTCACGTCGAGCCGGTCGGGATCCGCGCCGAGGGCAGAGACGAAACGCGGCCACAGCACCGAGCCCGACCGCGGGACGGTCACCACGTGTACCCGTTCGCGCGGCAACGACGCACCCCACGTGTCGAGGACCCTCACATAGTCCTGGAACTCCCAGAACGGCCCGACGTCGCGCCCGGTGCGCAGACCGCTGACGAACTCGTCGAACCCGATCGTGCCCTGATTCTTGACGTTCTCCTGCCACACCGACGGAATCTGGCGGGCCAGATCCCGGACGGTGACCACCACGTGGATCTCACGTCCGGCCAGCATGGCCAGCAACTCGTCGGCCTGCGCGGGCGTCGCGGTGGCGAGGAGCTCGTGGCTGATCAGTGACGTGCCCGGCCACTTGGTGACCTGCGAGACGATCAGATCCGTCGCACTCGCGCGAGCCGGATCGACCCAGTCCAGGTAGCGCTGCGGCTGAAGGTGCACGGCGAGTTGGAAGTGGTCCTCGATGGTGTTACCCGGCACGAACAGACCGAATTCCGAGAGTGCGGTCGCGCGATTGCGCCACAGCCGATTCTGCAGATAGGTGGTCCCGGTCTTCGGCAGACCGACGTGCACGAACACCCGGTTCTCCATCCCGGGCGGGATGGTGGCCGGCGTGTCCGGTGTGCGATCGGTATCGGATTGTTTCGAAGAAAAAGGAAAGAGGCCCACGAGTGCCGAATACTAATGAGGCTTTACCCTCGGCCGCCGCGATCGGGCTGAATCCGAGCCGACCGCTACGATAGTCGAACACCCGATGACGTCGACGTTCACCGTGCAGAGCTGCGGATTTTCACCGCGGGCGTGTGCACTGGTAATGTGGACGGTCGGCACGGGGTGTCGTGCGCGCGTCTTCGCAGACGGGTGATGATTCCCCTCAGGCGCAGGTGAGGACCACCGCTGTAGCGGGACGATCCGATGCGCACCGAGACAATGGTCAACCGATCCCTCGAAGGGGATCGACCCGAGAGAAGCAAAGGTTATACACGCGTGGCAAACATCAAGTCGCAGATCAAGCGGATCAAGACCAACGAGATCCGTCGCCAGAGCAACCAGTCGGTGAAGTCGTCCCTGCGCACCGCCATCCGCGGTTTCCGCGAGGCCGTCGACGCGGGCGACAAGGACAAGGCCGGCGAGCTCCTGACCTCGGCCAGCCGCAAGCTCGACAAGGCTGCCAGCAAGGGTGTCATCCACGCCAACCAGGCCGCCAACAAGAAGTCGGCGATGGCGAGCGCGTTCAACAAGCTCTGATCGTCACCCTCTGATCTCTGCCCTCTGATCTCGCAGCCGGTCGGCACCCTCAGGTGCATCGTGACTGGCGCGATCAAGGGTCCGGGCCACGCCACTGCGGCGTCCCGTTCAGATTTTCGGCACACTCACCCCGGCGACTCTCCACGCGGTCGCCGGGGTGAGTGTCGTTGTCCGAGCCCTCCTCGGTGCAGACCACGCCCACCGATCCACTGCCGTATCACGGGGCTGGGGTCGGCCACTCCCACGGCCGACACCGCATCGCGGACTGGTCACCCACGCGGCGCCGGACACAGTGAGGCCACCGCGCCGACAGCCTCCTGCAGGCTGAAGTCCGGGTCTGCGGCCTGGCCCTTGACGTCGCCGTTGAGTCGCGACACCACCACCAGCGCCCTGGCCACCGATTCGGAATCCCACGCACGCGCCTGCCCCTGCACCTTGCGCACACGCCACGGGGGCATCCCCACTCGCGCGGCCGCGGCGTTCTCGTTCATCGAGCCGATCCCCCGAACCCGTGCGATGGCGTGTACAGCCTCCGCGAGCGCGTCGGCGAGGAGAACGTGGGCCACGCCGTGATGACGTGCCCACGCCAGTGATTCCAACGCCCCGGCACGATCACCGGCCACCGCCTTGTCGGCCACCTCGAAGCCGGTGACCTCGGGCCGCCCGAGGTAGTAGCGATGCACGGCCGCCACGTCGACCTTGCCGCCGGTGTCGGCGGCCAACTGACTGCACGCCGCGGCGAGCTCACGCAATCCAGAACCGACCGCGTCGGTGAGCGCGGCGACCACAGACCTGTCCGCGCGGACACCGTTGGTCCGGAACTCGTTGCGCACGAACTCCATTCGGTCCGAGGCCCGGGTGATGGGCGAACAGTCGTGGACCTGTGCGCCCGCCGACCGCAGCGTGGTCGCCAACGCCTTCGCACGCCCTCCATCCGAATGGGCAACCACCAGGGTGATGCCCTCGGGCAAGTCGGCGGCCGCGGCACCGATCAGCGCGACAGGATCCTTGCCGGCCTCGGCGGCACTCTCGATCACCACCACGCGATCGTCGGCGAACAGCGAGGGACTCAGGAGTTCGGCGAGTTCGGCCGCCCCGACGTCACCGGCGCGGACACGGTTGACCGGTAGATCCGACGCCGCCGAGGACTCACGGACCTCGCCGATGATGTCGGAGACCGCGCGCTCGACGAGAAACTCTTCGTCGCCGAGCAGCAGATGCAATGCGGAGGAGTCGGCCACGGACTACATCGTGCCAGAGCGATCGGACACCACCGCTCACGCCGGGGTGCGGCGCCGAACCAGCGCGTGAACGCGACTGCCTCTCCCGACTCGCCACCCGAGCCGGTGCCAGCAGACGCCAACCGAGTCCGACCGCGACCGCTGACAGGCCGGTGGCGATCAGGGCCAGCGCACCCAGGCCGCCGTCACGGACGGCGAAGGTCACCCCGGGCACCCGCGCACCGACGTGTGCGACCGTGGTCATCCACCACAATTCGGGTCCGGCGAATCGCGACACCACATCGGCCACACCCATCGCGGGGGCCAACGCGCCGATCGCCAGAGCCGACGGGACCAGTGCGACCATGCCGATCACCGTCACCGGGGCGACCGCGGGAGCGACCAGGATGTTGGCGAGCAGTCCCATCACACCCACCCGGCCCGAGATCATCGCGATCAGCGGCAAGGTCACCAGATGCGCCACCAACGACACCGCCAGGATGTCCGCGAAAACCCGCGGAACGTGTCTGCGCCGCAAGGCCTCACGCACCGGCGTGGCCGCCACGATCAACCCGGCCGTCGCGGTGACCGACAGCGCGAACCCGATGTCGACAGCCAGTCCCGGTTGCCACGCCAGCAGTACGAGAACGGCCGCGCCGAGTGCGGGCAACGCCTGCTTTCTTCTGCTCACCGACAACGCGAGTACCCCCACCACACCCATGACCGCCGCACGCACCACGCTGGGACTCGGGTGCACCAGCACGACCAGACCGAGGATGGCGACCAGCGCGACCAGATCGGTCACCCGCCGAGATGCCCCGAGCAGCTGGGCGACCAACACCACCGAGCCGCAGAGCAGGACGAAATTGGCACCGGAGACCGCGACCAGATGCGTCATCCCGCAGGCGCGAAAGTCGTCGGCGATCAGCGGGTCGAGGCCCGAGACGTCACCGAGCACCAGCGCGGGCAACAGACCCGACTGTCCTTCGGGCAGACCACGATCGGCGGCCTCGGCGAATCGCAGCCGGATCGCAGCGGTGGCGCGCCAGACGACCGAACCCTGCGAGATCACCTGTGGCGCACCGGCGGAGATCGTCGCCACACTGAGGTCGCGTTGGCGGGGCCGGCTCACCGTCGCCGTCGCGCGCACACGTGCACCGGGTGTGACCGACAGCCAGTGCTCGGCGGAGCCGACCAGCGTCACCGGCGCCCGTGGCACCGCCCGCTGGCCCACCTCGAGTACCAGGGCGTCGACCATCACCCGCGGATCACCGGCGCCGCGGATCACATGCGGGTCATCGCGGACCGTGATCGTCACCGACGTCTTGTGACCGAACTGCGCGGTCAGCGGATGGGTCGCCGCGGCATGCTCGCGCACCGCGATCGCGCAACCGAAGGCCGCAACGGTCGCGCAGATTCCGGCGACGGTGACCCAGCGCCCCAACGCCGGCTGTCCCACCGGACGACTCGACGGCTCTCCTCGCCCCGGCATGCAGACGAGGTTCCCGCGGCTGCGGTGGCGTGCCACGCCCGCCATGGCCAGAGCAGCCGCACCACCGAGTGCGGCCAGTGTCGTGACCACCATCGCCCACCGTGGCCAGACGATGCCCGCGGCACTCACCAGCCAACTGCCTCCTGCGGGCGCCACCAGGCGTATGTCGATCACCTCGTTGATGCGGCGCGGAGCACTCACCCATCACACCGTGACGAGATCACGAAGCCGCGCCAGTCGCGCCGGTCCGATACCGTCGACCTCCCCCAGCTGATCGACGCTGGTGAAGCGGCCGTTGCGCTCCCGCCAGTCCAGGATCGATGCGGCGGTGACCGGCCCCACCCCGGGCAGCGCGTCGAGTGCGGCCACATCCGCGGAATTGAGATCGACCTTCGCGCCGCCGGATTCGGCGACACCGGCCTGTCCCGAGTCCTGCACCGAGGATGCGTCGACCGGGGCGTCGGAGATCACGATGCTGCGTATCGGCGTACCTCCGTCGGTGTCGGCATATCCCACGAGGATCTGATCACCGTCGTGCACGCTCTGCGCCAGGTTGAGCCCGAGCAGGTCGGCTCCCTCCCGCGCACCACCGGCCCGGGTCAGTGCGTCGGCGACGCGGGACCCGTCGGGAACATGTACCAGCCCCGGTGTGCGGACCAGACCCACCACGCTGACGACGATCTCACCCGCGCTCGCCGCCGGCTGCGTCGCGGCACCGGTCGCGACGGCCGACGATGACCCGCCCGCGCCGGGAGCGGTGGTGGTCGGTCCGGCCGAGGCCGGGAACTGCACTGGCACATCAGTACTCGAATCCGAACGGAAGACGCTGTATGCGGTGACCGCACAGGCGAGGAGGCCAACCAGGATCAGTGCGATCGCCCCGGCCGTGGATGTCTGCCATCGAAGCCGCCCGCCGGGATGGCCGCGGTCGTCGGAATCTGCGGCGTCCGCCGTCTCATCGGCCGCCGCGACCGGGTCGCCGGAGTCGTGGTCGGCCCCGTCGATGGGTCCGTACAGCCAGGCCGGTGCCGGCAGCGACGACATCGACGAGGCCGGCGTCCGCCGCAGCGGGAGGACGATCCTGCGCGTGACCTCGTCGGGATCGGGTCCCGCGATCGGTGACAGGGCGGCGTTCGGCACCTCGCGGTGACCCCGACCAGGTGATGTGGTGATCGGGTCTGTGCGACTGCCGAACTCGCCTGCTTCCCGAGACGTGTGTCGGATCCTGTTGTCGGTCATCGCGACACGAGTGACCTCTGCCCGATCGGACGGCAACAGCCGGTCGAGGCCCACTCGCCGCGACCCGGCACTTCGCTGGCTGTGCATACCGCGACGGTAGGTCGGCCCGCGCCCGAGGCCGGCGCGAAAACCTCAGCCGCGCTCTGCTTCTGTGGATCGATCGCTGTCTGTGGACAACTCACCGCCGGCCGGGCGAGATGTCTCGATGCCCTCGATGGGGGCGATACCCTCACAAGTCACCACCGACACCGCACCCTGCCCGACGTGGCGCGAGAGCACCGGTCCGAGATCGGTGACGACCACCGACCCGACCGCCTGCAGACGCGAACGCATATCCTCGGCGACCGCGTCGGCGACATCGGCGACACCGCAATGCTGCACGCCGAGAACCACTTCGGTGTCCTCGACTTCCTCGGCCGCATCGGTGAGCATCCGTTCGAGCGCCTTGGAGAATGTGCGCTGACGCTCCTTGACCACCAGCATGCCGTCGACGAGCGTGAGTACCGGTTTGATCGACAGTGCCGATCCGAACAGTCTGGTCGCCGCCGAGATCCTGCCGCCGCTGCGCAGATTGTCCAGGGTCTGCAGGGTGATCAGCGAATGACCGGTCGACGATGCCCTGATCGCCTCCTCGTACACCCCGTCGCGGTCGGCGCCCGCCTGCGCCGCCTGCGCCGCAGCGATCGCCGCGAAGCCCAGGCCCAGCCCCACCGCACGGGAATCGACCACCCGCACCCGATCGGGATAGTGATCGGCGACCAGCCGCGCGGCGCTCCACGTCCCCGACAGTCGCCGTGACATCAGGATCGCGACCACCCCGTCGGAACCCGAATCCTCCAGTGCCGCTTCGAACTGCTCCCGCAGCTCGTCGGGCGAACTGCCTGCGGTGGTGGTGGCGGGATCGTCGTAGACGTCGGGGCCGATGACGTCGACGTCCTCGAGCAGATCCTCGTCGCCGCGCAGCAGATGCAGCGGCGCCTGCCGGATTCGATAGCGTTCACGGACCGAGGCCGGCAGCCGGCATGAGGAATCGGTGACGATGGACACGGTCATCTGGCACCTGCTCTCATCACGAGGGCGTCGGCCACCGCCGGCGCCACCTCGTCGGCAACCTCACGATGGGTCGCCAGACTCCAGTGGATGCCGTCGGGGTTGGTGTCACCGACGGCCTGATGCGCTGCGGTGATGCGACCGGGGTCGATCAGTGTGATCCCGTGCCGGTGTGCCCATGCCGTCACCGCGTCGGTGGTGCGATCGCGTCCGGGATGGGCATGACCGTATGCGTCGCAGACGTGTGTGGGCGGGGTCATCGCGATGATCGGGACGTCGGGCACCACCGCGGCCAGTGCGCTGCGCACCTTCTCGAGGTAGTACACCGTCAGCTTCGGCGGCAAGGCCATCGGCCAACCCGCCGGCGACAGCCGCGGCTGCACCCACCCATAGGCCGCCCGCACAGCGCGGCGTGCGACGGGCGGTCGGATGTAGCGGATCTGCTCGCGCAGGGCGGTGGGAACCGGCGACGGCAACGAGTCCATCCCCGTGTAGGCCAACACGATCACCTGCGCGCGCGGAATCGCCGCCCACACGCGCGGATCCTGGGTCAGCGCCCACCACACGTCGCGACTCGTCCAACCGATCCGGGCGAACAGTTCCACGTCCAGGCCCACTCGCCGCCCGACCAGATTCGGCCAGATGTGGCGATCGTCGGCCGCGAGACCACCGGCGGGACCGTAATAGGCCAGTGAGTCACCGAAAACGATCATCGCCGGCGACCGTGGACCGTCGACGTCACCGGCGGCCGCGGTCATTGCACTCCGGCGTCGGACACCTCTGCCGAGGCGTTCCACACATCCAGTCGCCACACCGGTTGCTCACCGTGTCCGGACAGTTGGACCCAGCTCGTGTTCGACAGTCCGCCGAACAGCGGCCAGTTCTTCTCGGGCAGGCCCAGCAGGGCCGCGGTCATCGCCGCGATCACCCCGCCATGAGCGACCAGGACCACCGGCGACTCGCCGTCCGGTCCGATACCCCACTCGTCGAGTCCCTCGACCAGGTCGGTGACCACGGGGACCGCGCGCCGGGCCACATCGACGCGACTCTCACCGCCGGGCGGGGTGAACCGCGCGTCGTCCCGCCACGACGTTCGTGCACCGGGGTGGAGCTCGTCGACCTCATAGTGGGTGAGCCCCTGCCACTCCCCCAGGTGGGTCTCGCGCAGCCGCTCGTCGGTCTGCACCGGTAGCCCCGTACGCTCGCCCAGCGCGCGAGCGGTCTCGTGTGCTCGCGTGAGATCAGAGGAGATGATCAGCCGCGGACTGCGTTTGGCCAGAACGGCAGCAACACTGTCGGCCTGCCGCACGCCCAGGGCACTCAGATCGGTGTCGAGCTGACCCTGCATCCGACTGCCTGCGTTGTACTCGGTCTGCCCATGCCGCATCAGGATCAGCCGTCGCACCACCGGTTCGAGCCGTTCCACACTGGTGTCGGTGTTGTCGGGGGTGGTGCTCACGACGCGGCGTCCTCGGGGATGTCGATGATCGGGCAGTCCTTCCACAACCGTTCCAGCGCATAGAATTCACGCTCCTCGGCATGTTGGATGTGGACCACGAGCTCCACGTAATCGACCAGGGCCCAACGCCCCTCGCGCGTCCCCTCGCGGCGGACCGGCTTGTACCCGGCCTCGCGGAGCTTGTCCTCCACCTCGTCGAGGATGGCGCTGACCTGTCGTTCGTTGTCGGCCGAGGCGATCACGAAGACATCGGTGATCACGAGTTGCTCGGAGACATCGATGGCAACCACATCGTCGGCCAGTTTGTCTCGTGCGGCATGCACGGCGATCTCGGCCATCTGGACGGACTCGGGCGAAGCGACCAAGGGTCAACCTTTCTGGGTGGGACTCGGCGTCTGCGACATTCGGGTGGAGGGTTCGGTCACCGGGTGCGACCGGGCCGGTGGTTCGCCACGGTCGTGGACAGGCGCCCGTCCGGCAGGAGACCCGGGCGCGCCCTCCGGCGACTCGTGTTCTGGCTGCGGTGACTCGTGTTCTGTTTCCGGAGTCCAGGAGGGATCGGACGTGCCCGGGTTCTCGGCGCTCACGGCCTGATAGAGCCGGCGCTTCTGGATGTACTGCACCACACCGTCGGGCACGAGGTACCAGACCGGACGGCCCGTAGCCGCTCGTTCACGGCAATCGGTCGAGGAGATCGCCAGCGCGGGGATCTCCATGAGTGTCAGGGCGTCGGGCGGCAGCGTACGCAGGTACGACGCGAGATGTGCCGCACCGAGCTCGTATCCGGGTCGGCTCACTCCGACGAAATGAGCCAGTTCGAACAGATCGCGCCAGTCCTGCCAAGACAGGATGGACTCGAGCGCGTCGGCGCCGGTGATGAAGAAGAGGTCGGCGTCGGGGTGAACGCGATGGAGGTCGCGCAATGTGTCGACGGTGTAGGTGAACCCCTCACGGTCGATGTCGACACGAGAGACCGAGAACCGCGGATTCGATGCCGTGGCGATCACCGTCATCAGATAGCGGTCCTCGGCGTGGCTGACGGCACGCTTACCCGCCGAGAGCGCGTCGTCCTCGGACACGGGATCGCGCAGCTTCTGCCACGGGCGGCCGGTGGGGACGAAGATCACCTCGTCGAGGTCGAACTCGTCGGCCACCTCGCTGGCGGCGACGAGGTGTCCGTTGTGGACGGGATCGAATGTGCCACCCATCACGCCGAGCCGGCGGCGCCGGGCACCGCCGGGGGCCTGCGCTCGGAGCTCGCGTTGTGACATGAGAGACGAGTCTACGGATGCAGCGGGGATCGTCATCGGATCACACCGGCAGAAGTCCGGCGATGACCTCGCCCAGTTGCCCCGCGGTGCGGCATTCGAACATCTCGATGACCTCGCCGTACGTCGAGGCGACCGAGTCGCCGGTATCCCAGTTCTCCTTGGGCTCGGGGTTGAGCCAGTAGGCGTGGCGGGCCTGATCGACCAGCTTCGCCAGCACCGCCACGCGGGGATCGCCGTAGTTGGTCCTGGCGTCACCGAGGATCAGCAGCGCCCCGCGCCGGGTCAGCGAGTCGGCGTACCGAGTGGCGAACTCGGTGAACGCATGTCCGTAGTCAGAGTGACCGTCGAGGGTGATCAGCCGAGCCTGTGAGAGCATGGCGGCCATCGACGTACCGAAGTCGGGCGAGTCGGCCCCGCGACGCTCGAAGTAGTCGGTCACCTCGTCGACGGTGTCGACGAAGGCGAAGACCCGCACACGGGAGAACTCCTGGCGCAATGCCGATGCCAGATGCAGTGTGAACTGGGAGAAGCCGGCCACCGAGCCCGACACGTCGCACAGGATGGCCAGTTCTGGTCGCCCGGGCCGGGGTTTGCGGCGCACCAGGTCGATCGGCACGCCACCCGAGGACATCGAGGCCCGTAACGTACGCCGGATGTCGATCGCACCGTGGTGGGAGCGTCGGCGCCGCGTCTCGAGCCGCGCCGCCAGCAGGCGCGCCAGCGGCGGGATCGTCTTGCGGATCTGCGCCTGTTTGGCCGCACCTGCCGACAGGAATGCGATGTTCTGCGCCAGCTGCGGCACCGCATGCGCGGCGACCGAATCGCGGCCCCGCACACCCGCCATCCGTCGCTGCGTCTCGGTCTCGACCATCGCGCGCACCGTGGCGGCGCGATCACGCGCGGCGCTGCGGTAGCGCGCCTGCGTGCCGTCGGCGTCGTCCCCGGCATCTGCGGCCATCGCGGCGGCGATGGCCGCGATCAGCGTCTGCGGATCGATGGTCGTGTTGGCCTGATACGCCGAATACGCCTCGCCGCGGGTCGAGGTGTACTTGCCGAACTCCTCGACCATCATCGCGACCATCGTCGCCAGACGACCGTCGGCTTCGGCGTCCGGATCGGCGAGCAGTTGAGCCAGTTGCTCTCGCGCCGCACTGGTGTCGACGTTCCCGTCGCTGTCGGTCGGCAGCCTCAGCTCACGGGTGTCGACGCGCTCGCCCGCGGGAAACCACAGGTCGAACAGTACGTCGAAGGCAGGTCGCTGCAGATGGTCGTCGAGCAGTGTGGCCGCAAGTCCCTCACGCAGGCTCTCGCGGTCGAGCAGGTCGAGTACGGCCATCGCCTGTGCGGCGTCGATCAGTGCGGTCGCCGAGGCGTCGATGCCACGCCGGCGCAACTCCTCGACGAACTCGGCGAGGTGATCGACGAGGTGCGCTCCCGACACCACCGCATCACTGGTCACGGCCGCAGCTTGAGCTCGGTGAGTGCGGTCGTCACGTCGGGGCGGTGTTTGAGAACCACTCCCAGGGTCCGTGCGATCAGTGAGTCGTCGATGCGACCCGCCGAACGGCCCGCACCCAGTGCCAGCAGAGTATTGGCCCAGTCGATCGTCTCGGCAACCGACGGCTTCTTGCGCACATCGAGGGATCGGAGCACACCGACGATCCGAACCAGTTCGCGGGCAACGCTTTCCGTGAGATCGGGAACCCGAGCGGCGAGGATTTCGCGCTCACGCGCCGGGTCGGGAAAATCGATGTAGAGATACAGACAGCGCCGTTTGAGCGCCTCGGACAGTTCCCGCGTGGCGTTGGAGGTGAGGATGACCAGCGGACGTCGGGCAGCCGTCACCGTTCCGAGTTCGGGGATGGTGACCGAGAACTCGCCGAGCACCTCCAGTAGTAGCGCCTCGACATCGACGTCTGCCTTGTCGATCTCGTCGATGAGCAGCACGGTGGGTTCGGTGCGCTGGATCGCCTGCAGCAGCGGACGTGCCAGGAGGAACTCGGTGGAGAAGATGTCGGTCTTCACCGCATCCCATCCCCCGGCAGTGTCACCGAGGCGACTCTGGCCGGCGGTGATGGCGAGGATCTGCTTGGCGTGGTTCCACTCGTAGAGGGCGCGCGCCTCATCGATGCCCTCATAACACTGCAACCGGATCAGCTCGGCGCCCGCAGCCGTGGCCAACGACCGCGCCAGTTCGGTCTTGCCGACTCCGGCAGGACCCTCGACCAGCAGTGGTTTGCCGAGCCGATCGGCGAGGAACGCCGAGGTCGACGTCGCTGCATCGGGCAGATAGTTCGTCGCTGTCAGTGCGGCCTGGAGCTGCGCTACGTCGGTGAAGAAGGCGTCGTCGCCTCGTGGGGCGTTCACGCCGACCGCGTCTGGCCCGAACCCCACGCGATCCACTTGGTCGACGTGAGCTCCTCGAGACCCATCGGGCCGCGCGCGTGCAGTTTCTGCGTCGAGATGCCGATCTCGGCGCCGAAACCGAACTGCTCACCGTCGGTGAACGCGGTCGAGGCGTTGACCATCACCGCGGCGGCGTCCACGCGCGTGGTGAACTCCGTTGCCGCTGCGAGATTCTCGGTGATGATCGCCTCGGTGTGTCCGGTCCCGTAGGTGTCGATGTGCTCGATGGCACCGTCGAGGCCGTCGACCACCTTCACCGCGATGTCGAGTGACAGGTACTCGTCGGCCCAGTCCGTCTCGGTCGCCGGGATCATCCCGGGCTCGTCGCCGTGGATCATCACGCCGTGCGCCTGCAATGCCGAGAGGATCGGCTCGAGCGCCGTGTCGGCGATCGCGCGGTCTACGAGCACGGTTTCGGCGGTGTTGCACACGCTGGGTCGGCGCGTCTTGGCGTTGACGATCACGCGTTCGGCGACGTCGAGGTCGGCCCCGGCGTCGACGTAGATGTGGCAGTTGCCCACACCCGTCTCGATGGTCGGCACGGTCGCCTCGCGGACCACGGTCGAGATCAGTCCCGCACCGCCTCGTGGGATGACCACGTCGACGATTCCGCGTGCCCGGATCAGCTCGGTGACCGAGCTGCGGTCGTGGCTGGGCAGCAGCACCACGGCGTCGGCGGGCAGTGCGTGGGCGGTGAGAGCCTCGCGCAGGATCGATACGAGGGCGGCGTTGGAGCTCGCCGCCGACGACGAGCCGCGCAGCACCGCGGCGTTACCCGACTTCAGCGCGATACCGAAGGCGTCGACGGTCACATTGGGCCGGGCCTCGTAGACGATTCCGACGACGCCGAGAGGGACGCGCACCTGACGCAGCGCGAGCCCGTTGGGAAGCGAACGTCCGGTGACCACATTGCCGATCGGGTCGGCGAGGGCGGCCACCTGACGCAGACCGTCGGCGATACCGCCGATGCGCTCGGGTGTCAGCCGCAGCCGATCGACCAGACTGCTCGACGTGCCAGCGGCCTCGGCACGGGCGACATCGTCGGCGTTGGCCGCCAGAATTGCCTGTTGACCTGCTTCGATCGCATCAGCGGCAGCCCGCAGGACCGCATTCTTGGTGGCGGTGGTGGTCACCGCCAGTTCGCGGGAAGCGGCCTTGGCCGCGCGGGCAAGCGCCAGAACCGTATCGGATCCGGCGTCGGCGGCGTTGTCGACAGTCGGTGCGCTCAATGCAACCTCGAGGATCGGTGTGGGATGTGTCTCATCGATTCTACCGTCGGAAGTGTCCGATCATTCCCGTGCGGTGGCCTCGGGCTGCCGGGCACGCTCAGCACCTCCTCAGCGCGGTGCGCAGCACACCCACGCTGTCGGGATCGAGGGCCAGTCCATAGGCGCTCGCGACAGTGATGAACTGCGCCGCATATCGACAGTGGAATCCCTTGTTCGCCGGCATCCACCGCGATGGCGGACCGTCTCCCTTGTCCTGATTCGACGGACCGTCGACGGCCACCAGATTCGCCGGATCGTTGGCGAAGGTCAGTCGCAGCCGATCCGACCACTCCTTGGCACCCATATCCCAGGCATATGACAGCGCCACGACGTGGTCGATCTGCACCGCCGCAGCGGTGACTCGACGGAACCGCATCCACGTGCCGGTGTAGGGGCTCCTGAACTCACCGGCGTCGATGGCCTTCGGGCACTTGTCGGTCGAGGTGAAGCGGCGGTCACGCAGATCGCGGGTGAGGATGTCATTGCGTGTGTCACAACCGTTGTGCGCGCCCTGCGCATCGCTGTCATCGCTCCAGGCGGTGCCGAATCGGCTGCGGTCGTAAGAACGATCATGGTGGCGCGGCTCGACCCGGAGCCGACCAAGCGCCGAGAGAAACCGTGCCGCAGCGGGATTGCTGCTGCGGTGACTCTGTTCTGACGCCACAGTGGTGACCGCGACGATCGACGCCATCACCGCGAACGCCGTGAGCGCCAACCACATCCGCGGCGACACCCGCATCATCTCCCCCTCGGCATTCGCGGTGACGGTCTCTCCATCCCCCGAACACTTGGACGCGCGCGGTGCCGATTCGGTTCCCTCATCCTTGCGTTGGCCCAGCGTTGGCGTCGACGCCGCCGGGGAACTGGTTGCGTCTGTGCCGCGCGAACGCGCTCCCTTGGAACTGGTTGCGTCTGTGTAGATGCAACCAGTTCACGCCGACGCATCCTTTGCAATGGGCGCGAATTTCAGAACTGGTTGCGTCTGTGCGGACTGGTTGCGTGGGTCGCCGCGCGAACGCGCCCCCTCAAAACTGGTTGCGTCTGTCCGGACGCAACCACTTCTCACGTACGCATCCATTGCAATGGGTGCGCATCTCAAAACTGGTTGCGCCTGCACAACCGCAACCAGTTCGTGAACGCCCCCCAACAAACGCACCCAGTTTGTGAGCGCCCCCCGACAAACGCAACCAGTTCGTAAACGTGCCCCGACAAACGCAACCAGTTCGTGAACCCGATCTCACAAACGCAACCAGTTCACAGGCGACACCCCGCCTGCGGTGCCGACATAGCGCGTCGACACCCGATCAGCGACCAGAAGGTCACCGTCGGCCGCCCACGCCGCGTGGATCATCCGGTGCCGGATACGCGATGGCGTCCGATGCGGCGCGGATAATGCGCACTACGACGAATACCCACACGCCAACTCACGCGCGGCGTCTGCGGTCTCGGCCACCACCCAGGCGCGATGTCGGAGTCTCGACGCGGTCGATTCCCCGGATGCGTACGGATCTCACGCCTTGTCGAGGTAGCGGACCTGGTGCCTGGCGAAGACCGCATCAACCAGGCCGGACATCGCCGGTTGCGACGAGAGCGTGATGTCGGCACCTACCGCGGCGTCGGCGACAATGTAGGCCGCGTCGATGACGTCGCCGTCCTCCAGCAGCGACAGATAGTGCAGCACCACGCCTTCGCCGGATTGCGATTCCCCCAAGACGTCGCCCTCACGTCGCGCGGCGAGGTCGACCAGCGCCAGTTCATATCCATCCGTCGACCCGGCGACTGCCTCCAGCCGCGCCCACGCCGGCGACTGCGGTGTGACTGCGGTGAGCAGCAGACACAGTCCGCGATGACGTCCGCGGCCCACACGCCCACGCAACTGGTGGAGCTGGCTGACCCCGAAGCGATCCGCGTCGACGATGAGCATCGCCGAGGCATTTGCCACATCGACGCCCACCTCGATCACGGTGGTCGACACCAGCACGTCGATCTCACCTGCCACGAACTCATCCATCACCGCGGCCTTCTCGTCGGCAGGCATCCGTCCGTGCAGTGTCGCGACGCGGAACTGTCCCAACGGACCCCTGCGTACGATCCCCTCGAGGTCGAGCAGGGAGACCGTCTTCTCCTGGCTCCCCTCAGCAACGCTCCCCTGAGCAGTCCCGTTCTTGTCGGGCTTGCCACGGGCGCTGGACTTGGCGCTGGACTTCTTCGCCTTCGATGACCCCTTCGTCCCGGCGCGACGCGAGCTGCCGCTGTCCTCGTCGCCGATACGCGAACAGACGACATACACCTGCCGTCCGCTCTGGATTTCCTCGGCCAGTCGCTCCCACGTCCGCGCCACCCAGTCGGTGCGGCGCGCGGGCACCACGGTTGTCTGCACCGGTGCGCGTCCCTTGGGCATCTCGGTGAGCATCGACGTCTCGAGGTCGCCGTAGATGGTCATCGCCACCGTTCGCGGGATCGGTGTCGCCGTCATCACCAGCAGGTGCGGGATGACGTCGTCGGAGCGGCGCTCACGCAGCGAATCACGTTGGGAGACACCGAATCGATGCTGCTCGTCGACGACGACGAGACCGAGGTTGAAGAACGTGACGTTGTCGCTGAGCAGCGCATGGGTGCCGATGATGATGCCCGCGGTGCCACTGACCACGTCGAGCAACGCCGCCTTCTTGGCAGCCGTACGCATCGACCCGGTCAGCGCGACCACCTTCGTCGCGCCGTCTGCTGCGCCGAGTTCGCCGGCCGTGGCGAGGTCGCCGAGCATGGTGGTGATACTGCGCAGGTGCTGAGCGGCGAGCACCTCGGTGGGGGCCATGAGCGCACACTGATATCCGTTGTCGACCATGCGCAGCATCGCGATCAGCGCCACCAGCGTCTTGCCCGATCCGACTTCCCCCTGCAGTAACCGGCTCATCGGCTCCCCGGAACCCAGGTCTGCACCGATCTCCTCGATGACCTGCTCCTGGCCGCCGGTGAGTTCGAACGGAAGCCGTTGTCGTAGAGCGTCTTCGAGACCACCGGGAACATGCGGACAGCTCGGCCCCCGTCGTCCGCGGTCGGCATAGCGACGTTGCGCGAGCGCCAGCTGAAGCGCCAGGGCCTCATCGAACTTGAGCCTCGTCCGCGCGCGTTCGATCTCCTCCTCACTGCGCGGCTGGTGGATGGCGCGAATCGCCTCATCCTCGCTCATGAGGTCGCCGCACTCATGTCGCTGTTGCGCGTTCAGAGCGTCGTCGAGTTCGGGCAGCTGCAGTAGCGCAACGGCCACCGCGCCCATGATCGTCGATGTGGGCAAGCTCGCGGTGGCGCGGTAGATCGGAACCATGTCGCGCTCGAACATCTCGCTACCGGTGGGCAGCGAGATGTTCCGGCCACCGTCATCGCCGGAACTCGCGTCGGCACTGCGTTCATGAGCCTCGGCGGCATCCCGCAGAAGAGAGTTCAACGCCGAGAACAACTCCGACCCGACCGAGGAGAGCTCCACCTGGTCGGTGTCGTCGGGCATCACCATCCAGTCGGGGTGTGTCAGTTGCGGACTCCCGTTGAACAGGGTCAGCTTGCCCGCCACCATCAACCGAACCCCGGTTCGGACCTGCCTCGCGATTGCGAACGGGTTGAAGAAGGTTGCCTCGACCTTGTGCGTGCCGTCGTCGAGGAGCACCTTGAGGAGCTTGCCCGGTCGATTGCGCATCGTCTTCAGTTCGGCACTGACCACTGTGGCGACCAGGGTCACCCACTCGCCTTCGACGAGTTCCGCGGACTTGGACACGCCGTTGCGCCGCACATAGCTGCGTGGGCGCAGTCGGATCAACTCCCCGACGGTGTGCAGGTCGAGTTGTTCGGCGAACAACGCCGCCTGCGCCGGACCGAGCAGTTCAACGAGATCGGTGGTCAGCGACACGGTCATTCGATGGCCACCTGAACCAGTTCGTCGGTCTGTCCGGTGCGGTGGATGTGGCATTCAACCCCGGGATGGGTGTGATGGATGTGCTCGACCACCTTCTGGGCGACCGCGTCGTCGAGGTCGGCACCGGTCAGCAATGTCACCAGCTCGCCACCGGTGGTGAGCATCAGATCCACCAGCGCCGCCGTGGTCACCGCGACGTCGCGGTCGACGACGAAGGCATCCAGACCGACCAGACCGAGGTAGTCCCCGGCCTGTGACGCGCCGGCGAGCGTCAGTGCGGGTTCGGCGGCTCGCACCACCGCACCCCAGCGGGTCGACGCGGCTGCCTGCGCCATCGCGTAGGCATCGGCGTCGGGAGCGGCATCGGGGTCGTGCACCGCCATCGCGGCCAGACACTGCGCCATCGACAGTGTCGGCAGGAACACCGCTGTGCGCTGACGGCCGCGCAGATCGGCCGCCACCGGCAGCAGATCCTGTGCGGGCAGGGCACCGTTGGCCATCACGATCGTGTGACCCGCATCGAGGTCGGCCACTGCGGCACCCAGTCGCTCGGCGGTGAGCGGCTGCTCGTCGGATCTGATCACCGACGCGCCCTCGGACTCGAACAACTCCGCCGCCGCGGCACCTTTGACCACGGCGAACACCGCGCGGCGATGCGCCGGTGCGGGCGCACCGGGGTCGATCCCGGCCCGCGTGCGGTCGAGGGCGAAACAGCTGATGCGAATGTCGGCGACCTCGCCGACCTCGAGGCCGGCTTCCACGGCCCTGCCCGGCTCGCAGGTGTGGACGTGCACGGAGAACCGCTCGGCGGAGGCGTCCGAACTGTCGCCGACCACGACCACCGCGTCACCGAGTTCATCGAGCGTCTCGCGCAACTCGGAGATGCGGGGTGTGTCGACCTGCGACAACAGGTACATCACCTCGTAGTCCATCTCCTCGGTGTCATCGACCGCGTCGGCCGGATGGCCGAGGGGATCTCCACCACCGGCGAGGGCACCTCGGTACACGCGCCGGCGCACCTGCACGCCGGTCAGAACGGCGACCAGCGCATCGAGGAGAACGAGGAGTCCCCGGCCACCGGCATCGACCACTCCCGCATTGCGCAGCGCGGGGAGCTGATCGGTGGTGTCCTCCAGCGCCTCGGCACAGCGATCGGCGATGGCACGGGCCATATCGGCCGGTGAACTGCCGACATGCTCGTCGGCGGTGGTCGAACATTCCTCCAGGAGGGTCAGCACCGTGCCCTTCTCCGGATTGCTCACCGCACGGTGTGCGGCTCGTGATGCCAGGCGCAGTCCACGCGAGAAGAGGTCGGTGAAGGCGACGTGCCCGCCGACGGCCACGTCGTCGGCCGCATCGGCGAGCCCGACGAGAAGCTGCGAGAGGATGATCCCGGAGTTACCGCGCGCCGACCCGACCGCGGCGTCGGACATGGCCCTGGCGACGGCGACGGTCTGGGCGGCGTCGTCACCGACACGCTCGACGTCGTCGGCGGCAGCGGCCGCAGCCGACATCGTGTGCGCCATGTTGGCACCGGTGTCGGAGTCGGGGATGGGGAAAACGTTCAGGTCGTTGATCTCGCCGCGGTGCGCGCGCAGATCCTCGGCCGCGCGGCACGCCCAGTCGCACAACAGCTGCGGGGACACCGTCACGGTGCCGCCGGTGCGACCCTCACCCCCCACCGCGCCACACCACCTTTCGACTCGACTGTCCTGTCAGCCTAGATCCCGCCACCGACACCACGACGCAACCGTCGGCGGCACCGCTGTGAGCCCGGGTCGGACCGGCCATGTCGGCGCTGCGGTCGGCAACCGATATGATGGGCGGCGAAAGATGGTCCGGTAGGCGCATTTGGAACCCACGGGTGTCTACGGCTACTCTTGAGCGGTTGCCCTGTGGCCGTCGTCAGCGACGAGCCCAGGCGCCGATGAACCTGTTCACACTATCGAGGAGTTCGACGATGGCTGCCGTTTGCGACGTTTGCGGCAAGGGCCCCGGCTTCGGGAAGTCGGTCTCGCACTCGCACCGGCGCACCAACCGGCGCTGGAACCCGAATATTCAGACCGTTCGCGCTGAGGTCGCCCCTGGCAACCACCGGCGCGTCAACGTGTGCACCTCCTGCCTCAAGGCCGGCAAGGTCACCCGCGGCTGAAACGCCCTTGGCTGTATGCCGGTCGCCTGGCGGCCGGTGATCAGCGCACCGTTCATATCGAGAACACCGCCGAGCACACAGTGCCTCGGCGGTGTTTTTGTGCCCTACCCGCGTGGATGTCGGCCGGCCCGGGCGCCTCGCAGCGACGCACACCACGAACTGATCACGCGATCAGAGCGCGATCACGCAGTGGGCAGCCGCCAGTCGACCGGCTGCGCACCGAGCGACTCCAGGGCCGCGTTGGCTCGAGTGAACGGCCGCGAACCGAAGAATCCGCGACTTGCCGACAACGGCGAGGGGTGCGCCGAGATGATGGCCGGCACGTCGGGCATCTGCGTACGCAGGGATGCCGCATCACGCCCCCACAGGATCGCGACGAGCGGCTGTTCGCGCGCCACGAGCGCGCGGATGGCGCATTCGGTGACCTTCTCCCAGCCACGGCCACGATGCGACGCCGGAGCGCCCGGTGAGACCGTCAGCACGCGGTTGAGCAGAAGGACCCCTTGATCGCTCCACGGCGACAGGTCACCGTTGACCGGACGCTCGTAACCCAGGTCGTCGGTGTACTCGGTGAAGATGTTGGCCAGCGACCGCGGCACGGGACGTACGTCGGGCGCGACCGAGAAACTCAATCCGACTGCATGGCCTGGTGTGGGGTAGGGATCTTGCCCCACGATGAGCACCCGCACGGTACTCATCGGCTGCGTGAAGGCGCGCAGGACGTTCGCGCCGGCGGGCAGATACCCTCTGCCCGCGGCGATCTCCTCGCGCAGGAACCGGCCCATGTCGGTGATGACGTCGGCGACCGGCTCGAGCGCCTGTGCCCACTCGGGGTCGATCACCTCGGCGAGCGGACGGGCCGGGGCGGTCATCGGTCGAGCCGACGCAGATTCTCGCGGTAGAACTTGGCGTTCTCCACGTAGACGTCGACGTTCAAGGCGACGTGCCCGGTCGAGACCTCATATCCCTCACGCACTTTCGCGGGAACACCCAGTGCCATCGACTTCTCCGGGATGGTCGATCCGAAGGTGACCACCGCACCGGCCCCGACGATGGATCCAGAGCCGACGGTCGATCCGTTGAGCACCACCGAACCCGAGGCGATCAGGCAGTCGTCGCCGATCACCGCGCCCTCGATATGCGCGTTGTGCCCGACCACACAGCCCGCGCCGATCACGGTGGGGTGGATCTGGGTGCAGTGCACCACGGTTCCGTCCTGGATGTTCGAGCGCGCACCGACGGTGATGCTCCCGTAGTCACCGCGCAGGACCGCGCCGGGCCACACCGACACCCCGTCGGAGAGCGTCACGTCGCCGATGACGACCGCGTCGGGATGGACGAAAACGTCCGCGCCGAAAGTGGGCTCACGATCACCGAGTGCGTAAACGGGCATGCGCGTCAATCTACGCCAGCGCCGATGTGCCGTGGCCCACACGGTCGACACCCATACCGGTCGACACCCACACCGCTCGGCAACCACCGCCCACCGGTCCGTCCCCAGACGACCCCGGAAGGATCCGGTGAAGAAGTCAGTCGAAGGATTGCCACCCGCGGCGCCCGGTGGGGATCCCGTCGATCAGCACCGTCGCCCTATCAACGGATTCATCTCCACCCGAAGCGTCGGCGACCCGGCCGATCACCGTCCACCCCGAGGGCACGGTCCCCGGCGGAAATGTCGCCAGCAGCTGATGATCCTCACCGCCGGTGAGCACCCAGTCGTCGGCGTCGGCACCCAACAGCACAGCGGCGTCGGCCAGTTCTCGCGGCCTGGGGATGCTCGTGGAGTCGACCTCGAACACCAGTCCGGCGGCCTGCGACATGGTGGCCAGCTCGGCGACCAGACCGTCGGAGACGTCGGTGAGAGCATGTGCGCCGCAGCGCTCGGCGATCGGCCCCTGCGACAGGTCTGGTCGTGGAACCCTGTGTGCGGCAATGAGTTCAGGAAATCTCTCGACGCCGGCAGCCAGGAGTGCGAGTCCGGCGGCCGACGCGCCGAGCGGCCCGCTCACCGCGATCACGTCACCGGCTCGTGCGCCGTCGAGCCGCACCGCCCGGCGCCCCGCGGTCGTCCCGAGGACCGTCACGGTGACCACGGTCTGTCGGGTGGCCACCAGATCACCGCCCAACAGACTCGCCTGCAGGCCGCGTAGCCCCACCCCGACACCGCGCGAGATCTCGGCGACCACCGACGCCGAGGTGCTCGGCGGGCATCCGATCGAGACCACCGCACCGACGATCACCGCACCCATCGCGGCGATGTCGGCGGCCGCGGCGATCACCGCTCGCTCCCCCACCGCCGCCGGCGTCGTCCATTCCCAGCGGAAGTGACGATCCTCCACCGCCGAGTCCGTGCTGACGACGGTCGCCGACGGGATGTCCAGCACAGCGGCGTCATCGCCGGAACCGATGACCACCCGCTCGTCGTCGCGCGCTCTGGCCTGCGCAGCCAGCACCGACAGCAGCGCCGCCTCGCCCACCTGGGCGACACTGGCCGACTCCCAGTCACCCTCCCAATCACCGTGCAGCGGCACATCACAGCGGCGATCGTCGTTGTCGGACACGGCAGCGGCACCTCGATCTCAGCGGTTCGACTCAGGGAGTTGGTTCTGCACGGTTCGGGCTTGGTCGGGGCCCACGTGAGGGTCGCCGACACCACATCTGACAGCAGCGCATGCGGGTGACCCGACACCCGTCGACTACGCTGAGTCGCGCTCGGACAGGGTAGTCGGTGACAATATGTGCCAGTCTATTCGCGTCCGGCACGCGGACCGCCGGTACAGCCCACGACGGACCGTCGCCACATCGGCAGCAGGGAAAGGATGGTCGTGGTTCAGGCATACATTCTGATCCAAACCGAGGTCGGAAGGGCCGCTCTGGCGGCCGCGACCATCTCCGAGATCACCGGTGTCGCCTCATCGGAGGAGGTCAGCGGCCCGTACGACGTGATCGTTCGCGTCGATGCGACCGATGCGGCCCATCTCACCGACCACGTGGTGCCCCAGATCCAGAAGGTCGACGGGATCACCCGTACGCTCACCTGCCCGGTGGTGTCGACCACTCGGTGAACACCTCGCACGACCAGCCCGACCAGAACCGCCCCGACGACGACGATGTCGAACGTGCAGACGGCGCGACGGAGCCTGCGCGGGATCGATCCGCGCAGCCACCTCGAAGTGCAGCACTGATCGCACTGATCGCCGCGATTCCCGCCATGGTGATCGTGGGATTCATCACCTATGCGGTGCTGGGACCGTCCGACGGGTCGTCGCAGGCGGACAAGTCGACACCACTGGACTCCATGTCAGCACCCCAGTCGACATCGGCGGAGTGCACCTCCCTCGTGGCAGCGTTACCGAAGAAGCTCGACGGCTACCGCGAGCGCACCGAACACGACGGATTGATCACCTGGAAGTCCGCCGACGACGATTCCGGAGCGGTCCGGCTGCGGTGTGGCGTCGACCGCCCGACATCACTGGTGTCGACGTCGGTGCTGACCGGTGTCGACTCGGTCCAGTGGTTCACCCCGGACTCCGACGACACCGGCTCACCCGCATCGAGCCAGAGCCCGACGACCACCACCTCTGACGCCGCCGACGGGGCGCTCTGGTATGCGGTGGACCGCCGACCCTATGTCGCGATCTGGCTGCCCTCCGACGCCGGGAACGGACCGATCTCCCAGATCTCGGATGCGGTCAACACGACGATGCCCGCCACCACCGTCGACGTCGGCTCCTGATCCAGCCCTCCCGAGCCGTCCCAGGCCATCTGCTGGCCGTACCCGATACGTGAGCGCCGTCGCCTACTCGCTCTTCTTCGACCGCCCCAGCAGCGAGGCGACGGCGTCGGCGACATCCCAGCCCTCATGGCAGATCCGGTGCACCGCGTCGGTGAGCGGGACCTCGACACCGTTCTTGGCGGCCAACGCACGTATCGATGTGCACGACTTGACGCCCTCGGCAACCTGCCCGCCGGCGGCGCGCTGCGCCTGCTCGAGCGACTGCCCCTCCCCGAGCCGCGCCCCGAAGGACCTGTTGCGCGACAACGGCGAGGAGCAGGTCGCCACCAGGTCGCCGACCCCGGCCAGTCCGGCGAGGGTTTCCGCCCGCGCGCCGAGTCCTTCGGCCAATCGCATCGTCTCGGCCAGCCCGCGCGTGATGATCGTGGCAAGGGTGTTCTCGCCGAAGCCCACTCCGGTGGCGATCCCGCACGCCAATGCGATCACGTTCTTGATGGCACCGCCGATCTCACATCCGACGACGTCGGTCTTGGTGTACGGGCGGAAGTATCCCGTGGCGAAGGTGTGCTGGAGCTCGCGGGCTCGGTCGTGGTCGGTGCAGGCGATCACCGTCGCCGCAGGCTGCCGCAGCGCGATCTCACGCGCCAGATTCGGTCCGGTGAGCACCGCGATCTGCTCGTCGGGCATCTCGGTCACCTCGGCGATGACCTCACTCATCCGTAGCAGGGTGTCTGACTCGATGCCCTTGGCCAACGACACCAGCACCGCCTGCGATCCGATGTACTCGCGCCAGTCGCCCAGGCACTGCCTGAGCACCTGCGACGGACTCGCGCACACCACGAGATCGGCTCCGTCGAGCGCTTGCGGCACCGAACTCGTCGCCGAAAGCGTTTCCGGCAACACGATGTCGGGCAGATAGCTGGAGTTGACGTGAGTCGTGTTGATCTCGTCGGCCAGATCGGATCTGCGCGCCCAGAGCGTGGTCTCGGTTCCGGCATCGTGCAATACCTTGGCGACCGTCGTACCCCACGATCCCGCGCCCATCACGACTGCTCGCATCGCCGCCCCTCCTGCCGCCGGTCCCTCGACACCTTCCGACGCACCCGGCCGAGTCCGCGTCGACGTCGATTGTGGCCAAGCCTAGCCACCGCGGTGGACGGGACCCGGGTGCCCCCGGAGGGCATCATGGAGTCATGCGAGAGCTCCGCGGGTCCGAATCACCCGATCGCAACCTCACCGAGACGCAGCGACCGATCGTGGTGGTGATGGCGGTCAAAGAGCTCAACCAGGCGAAGACGCGACTGGCCGGTGCCTTCTCCGACGCACTGCGCGCCGATCTCGTGCTCGGGATGTACCTCGACGTCCTCGACGCCGTGGTCGACCTCGCCGACACACCGGGGGGTGCACCGGTGACCGCCGTGGTGGTCAGTCCCGACGAGATCGTGCGCAACGAGGCGACCCGCCGCGGCGGTCTGGCTCTCGACGACCCGGTGCGCTCTGATCGCCGTGACTCGCACGGGGGTTCGGCACAACGCCTCAATGACGCGCTGCTGGCCGGTGCACGCCATGCCCGGGAACTCCTCCTCGGCGCCGCCGCCGCCGGCGACCTCGCGCGGCCACGGATGGTGTTCCTGCAGGCCGATCTCCCCGCGATCACCACCGACGTCCTGCGGCAGGCACTCGCCGCCGTCGAGCAGACGGCACTCGGCCACACCGATCGCGATCAGCCGGCGACCGCGGCAGTGGTGTCGGATCGACGTGGAACGGGAACTGCCATGCTCATCGCCGATGACACCACCGCACTCGACGGGCTCCTCGGTTTCGGGCCGGATTCGGCGACGGTGCACCGTTCCCGCGGTGCGGTCGACCTGGTCGCGGCGACCTCCTCGACCGACCGGTCGAGAAGGCAACGGTCGTGGGGATCGTGGGAGCCGCTGCGCACCGACGTCGACACGATCGAGGATCTGCACGCGGCGGCGGCGCTGGGCGTCGGCGCACACACCGCCGCAGTGCTGCAACGATTGCCCATCGGTACGAGCACCGCGGCCGCCTGCAGAACCCGGTGACACACGCGCAGCCCATCAGAGCCCACGCGGAGCCCCCGGCCTCGCGACAATTCACTCCTCACGACAATTCACTCACCGTCCATCCGCCACCGGGGCGGACTTCGGTGCCTTCCTGTCGCGTGATGCGCAATGATGGACACGTGACGTCTGACGACTACTCAGCCACCGACACGGTTCCCGACGATCCGGGTGACGCGACCATCCCGACGGCGCTGCCCACCGCACCGCCGGCCGCGACCCAAGCGCCACTCGATGCGTCCGAGCGCTACCTGAACCGCGAACTGAGCTGGCTCGACTTCAACGCCAGGGTTCTCGCGATGGCAGAGGACACCTCGGCGCCGCTTCTGGAGCGCGCCAAGTTCCTCGCGATCTTCGCCTCGAACCTCGACGAGTTCTTCATGGTGCGCGTGGCGGGGCTCAAGCGACGCGACGAGATGGGTCTGTCGGTGCGGTCGGCCGACGGGCTCACACCGCGCGAGCAGCTCGCCCGCATCGCACGCCGGACGCAGGCGCTCACCGAACGCCACGCGCGTGTCTTCGAACAGTCGGTGCGCCCGGCGTTGGCGGACAACGGAATCTATGTGGTCAGTTGGGAAGACCTCTCGGCGGCGCAGCGAGAGCGCCTCACCGCACATTTCCACGAGGAGGTGTTCCCGGTGCTGACGCCGCTGGCCGTCGACCCGGCACACCCCTTCCCCTACATCAGCGGCCTGAGCCTCAATCTCGCGGTGACCGTTCGGGACTCCGAGGAGTCGGGCGAACACTTTGCGCGAGTGAAGGTTCCCGACAACGTCGATCGGTTCATCACGGTCTCTGATCTGGCACCCGACCCCGAGCCGGAGTCCGACCCCGATCTCCCCCACACCACGCTGCTGCCGATGGAAGATCTCATCGCCGCGAATCTGGACGCATTGTTCCCGGGGATGGAAATCGTTGAACGCCACGTGTTCCGCATCACGCGCAATGCGGACTTCGAGGTGGAAGAAGACCGAGACGAGGATCTCCTGCAAGCCCTCGAGCGCGAACTCGCGCGTCGGCGATTCGGCTCACCCGTGCGCCTGGAGGTCGCCGACGACATGAGCGAGCACATGCTCGATCTGTTGCTGCGCGAGCTCGACGTGAACCCGGCCGATGTGATCCAGGTACCCGGACTTCTGGATTTGTCGTGTCTGTTCCAGGTGTACGCCCTGGATCGGCCGACGCTCAAGGATCGTCCGTTCGTACCGACCACCCATCCGGCCTTCGGGGAGCGGGAGACGCCCAAGAGCGTCTTCGCGACCCTGCGTGAAGGCGATGTGCTGGTTCAGCATCCCTACGACTCGTTCTCCACGAGTGTGCAGCGCTTCATCGAACAGGCCGCCGCCGATCCGCAGGTGCTCGCGATCAAGCAGACCCTCTATCGCACGTCCGGCGATTCGCCGATCGTCAACGCACTCATCGACGCCGCCGACTCCGGCAAACAGGTGGTCGCATTGGTGGAGATCAAGGCGCGCTTCGACGAGCAGGCCAACATCAAGTGGGCACGTCAGCTCGAACAGGCAGGCGTCCACGTGGTCTACGGGCTCGTGGGGCTCAAGACCCATTGCAAGACATGTCTGGTCGTGCGACGCGAGGGCTCCACCATCCGTCGGTACTGCCACATCGGGACAGGCAACTACAACCCGAAGACCGCACGCCAATACGAGGATGTGGGCCTTCTGACCGCCTCCCCCGACATCGGCGCAGACCTCACCGATCTGTTCAACACACTCACCGGATACTCCCGAAAGGTGAGTTACCGCAACATACTCGTCGCCCCGCACGGCATCCGGTCGGGCATCATCGAACGGATCGAGCGGGAGATCGCGCTACATCAGGCCGGAGACTCCAAAGCCCGAATCCGGTTGAAGGCCAACGCCCTGGTCGACGAGCAGGTCATCGAGGCGCTCTACTCCGCCTCTCAGGCCGGTGTCCCGGTGCAGATCGTGGTCCGCGGCATCTGCGCACTACGACCCGGGCGCGAAGGGATGAGCGAGAACATCACCGTACGGTCGATTCTCGGGCAGTTCCTCGAACACTCGCGCATCTTCCATTTTGGGGCGAGCAACGAGTTCTGGATCGGGTCGGCAGACATGATGCACCGCAACCTCGATCGCCGGGTGGAGGTGCTCGCGCAGGTCCGCGACTCTCGTCTGACCCGCGAACTCGACGAGATCTTCGAATCCGCACTCGATCCGCGGACCCGCTGCTGGGAACTCATGCCCGACGGGAGCTGGTTGGCCATGCCCGCCGAGGGCGTGGAGGTACTCGACCATCAGCGACAGATGATGCGTCTGCATCGCAATCGCGTGGACAGCCTGGGCTGACCGGGAGCCGAGGCGAGAGCGAGGCGTAGGTCATGACCCACAAGAAGCGACGTACCGGCAAGGGATCGACCGACAGGAAGCACAAACGCACGATCTACGCGGCCGGAGGCGTCCTGTGGCGCAGCGACGATTCCGGAGCGGTCGAGGTCGGCCTCGTGCATCGTCCGCGTTACGACGACTGGTCGCTACCGAAAGGGAAGACCGAAGCCGGTGAGACATTCCTGCACACCGCAGCCAGGGAAATCGGCGAGGAGACCGGATATTCGGTGAGAATCGGGCGGCATTTGTCACGTGTTCGATATCGCACCGACAGTTCGACCACAAAGTATGTCCATTACTGGTCGGCGGAGGCGATTGCCGGCGATTTCGCCGAAAATCACGAAGTCGACAAACTCGTCTGGCTCGATCCGGCGACCGCGATGACCACGGTGAGCTACCGCGAGGACGCCGCGGTGCTGGCCGAATTCACCCGACTGCCAATCGATCTCAAGACGCTCCTCATCATCCGCCACGCGAAGGCCGGACAGAAGGCCAAATACCGCGGCGACGATCGGCTGCGGCCGCTGGACAAGGTCGGCAAACGCCAAGCACAGGCCCTCGTGCCACAGTGTCTGGTTTTCGGTGCGCAGCACGTACATTCGGCGGACCGCGTGCGCTGCGAGCAGACTGTCGGCCCGCTGGCCGAGACCCTCGGGGTGCCCATCCTCAGTGAACCCACTCTGTCGGAGGAGGCGTATCACGACGACCCGGACGCAGCACATCAGCAGATGCTGTCCATTGCCGCCATGCCCGGGATCCGCGCGGTCTGCAGTCAGGGGAAGGTGATTCCACCACTACTGGACTGGTGGACCGGACGCGACCGTGTCGAGCTGCCGGTCGGGGCCACGCGCAAGGCCTCGATGTGGGTACTGAGCCTCGACGAGGACTCCCGCATCCGCGGCCTCGACTACATCGACAGCCCACTCGCGCACTGACGCACAGACGCACTCGCGCACGAGAAGAACCCCCTGCGTTGGGAAGGACGCAGGGGGTTCTTTCTTGCGGGCGGTGCGAATACTTCTCAGCGACGAGTCGTCTTCTTGGCAGTCGTCTTCTTGGCGGTGGTGCCGGTCTTCTTCGCGGTCGTTGACTTGGCCGGGGTCGACTTGGCCGCGGTGCTCTTGCGTGCGGTGGTCGACTTTGCCGGAGTCGACGACTTCTTCGCCGGAGTCGTCGACTTGCGCGCGGTGGTCGAGGTCTTCTTGGGCGTGGTGGTCGACTTCTTCGCCGTCGTGGTGGTCTTCTTCGGCGTGGTGGTCGACTTGGCCGCAGTGCTCTTGCGTGCGGGAGTGGCCGTCGACTTCTTCGCCGCGGTGGTACCCGTCGACTTCTTTGCCGCGGTGGTCGACTTGCGTGCAGTGGTGCCGGTCGACTTCTTTGCCGCCGTGGTCGACTTCTTCGCCGCGGTGGTGGTGGTTCCGCTGCCGCGCTTGACGGCCGGTCCGGTGGCACTGAGTTTCTGCTTGCCGGCGACCACAGCCTTGAACTGTGCACCGGGGCGGAAAGCGGGCACCGACGTCGGACGGACCTTCACGGTCTCACCGGTGCGCGGGTTACGGGCCACACGCGCCGCGCGGCGACGCTTCTCGAAGACACCGAAACCGGTGATCGTCACGCTCTCACCCTTGGTCACCGCGCGAACAACGGTGTCCACGAAGCCTTCCACCGCCTCGGTGGCGGTTCGGCGATCGGTGTCGAGTTTCTTGGTGAGTTCATCGATGAGCTCGGCTTTGTTCATGGATTCAACCTCCGCAAGCTGTTGACCCCACTTGGGTCAGCTACCGAACACGGTAAACGTCAAACCCGAGAACGTCCATGTTCCACGCCAATCAATCCCCGGCGTGGCGAATCCCGATAAGCCAAAAGAGGTTACGGCGCCGCAACGGCGCACGCGTTCACATCACCTCTCCAGTGTCACCGGCTTCCATGATGGCCGCGACTTCTCGAACTCGGAAATCGCGTCTACCTGCTGCAATGTCAGTCCGATGTCGTCGAGGCCCTCCATCAGACGCCATCTGGTGTAGTCATCAATTCCGAAGCGCACCACCAGGTCACCCACCGTGACCGTCCGATCTTCAAGGCTGACGGTGACTTCCGTCCCAGGCTGTTCCTCGAGCCGTTTCCAGATGAGTTCGATGTCGGACTGCTCCACCACGGCGGCCAGAAGTCCGGCCTTTCCGGAGTTTCCACGGAAAATGTCACCGAATCTGCTCGAGAGCACCACGCGGAATCCGAAGTCCATCAACGCCCAGACAGCATGCTCGCGCGACGAGCCGGTACCGAAGTCGGGACCTGCCACCAGGACCGAACCGCGACTCCAGGGCTCGTTGTTGAGGATGAACTCCGGATCGGTGCGCCAGGCGGCGAACAGACCGTCCTCGAATCCCGTTCGGCTGACCCGCTTGAGGTAGACGGCGGGGATGATCTGGTCGGTGTCGACGTTGCTGCGACGCAGCGGGACACCGATTCCGGTATGAGAGATGAACTTTTCCATGGTGAACTCCTGACGTTTGCGGGGGTCGTGGTCGGTGGTGGGTGCGGTCGGGCGATGTCCTTGCGACAGCGATCAGTTGAGATGACAGCGGTCAGTTGAGATCTGCCGGCGAGGACAGCCGACCACGCACTGCGGTCGCCGCGGCCACCGCGGGCGAGACGAGGTGGGTACGACCGCCCTTGCCCTGCCGGCCCTCGAAATTACGGTTGGACGTCGAGGCACAACGTTCGCCCGGTGCGAGCTGATCGGGGTTCATCCCCAGGCACATCGAACATCCGGCATTACGCCACTCGGCCCCTGCGGCAACGAAGATCTCACCCAGCCCTTCGTCCTCGGCCTGTGCGCGCACCCGCATCGAACCGGGCACCACCAGCATCCGGATGCCGTCAGCGATCTTGCGCCCCTTGAGGATGTCGGCGACGGTACGCAGATCCTCGATGCGCCCGTTGGTGCACGAGCCCACGAACACCGTGTCGACAGCGATGTCACGCAACGGGGTTCCCGGGGTGAGATCCATGTAGGCCAATGCCTTACGGGCGGCCAGCGCGTCGGATTCGTCGCCGAAATCGGACGGATCGGGAACGACCGAACCGAGCGGGAGTCCCTGTCCCGGGTTGGTACCCCACGTCACGAAAGGCGTGAGTTCCGAGGCGTTGATGTGGACCTCGCGGTCGAACTCCGCACCCGGATCTGTCCGCAGACTCTTCCAGTGCTCGACGGCCTCATCCCACTCCGCACCCTTCGGGGCGTGCTCGCGGCCCTGGAGGTAAGCGAAGGTGGTCTCGTCGGGGGCGATCATGCCCGCACGCGCACCGGCCTCGATCGACATGTTGCAGATGGTCATTCGAGCTTCCATCGACAGCTTCTCGATGGCCGGACCGCGATATTCCAGCACATGCCCCTGCCCGCCACCGGTGCCGATCTCCGCGATCACGGCCAGGATCAGATCCTTGGCGGTGACGCCGGGTCCGAGTTCGCCGTCGACGGTGATCGCCATCGTCTTGAACGGTCGCAACGACAGGGTCTGGGTCGCGAGCACATGCTCGACCTCCGAGGTGCCGATTCCCATTGCGAGGGCACCGAATGCACCGTGTGTGGAGGTGTGCGAGTCGCCGCACACCACGGTGGTACCCGGCTGGGTCAGCCCCAGCTGGGGTCCGACCACGTGCACGATGCCCTGCTCCAGATCGCCCATGGGGTACAGGCGGACACCGAATTCCTCGCAATTGCGACGCAGTGTCTCCACCTGGGTGCGCGACACCGGATCGGCGATGGGCGCCAACAGATTCTCGGTGGGGACGTTGTGATCCTCGGTCGCGATGGTCAGATCCGTCCGGCGGACCCCGCGTCCGGCCAGTCGCAGACCTTCGAAGGCCTGCGGACTGGTCACCTCGTGGACGAGGTGGAGATCGATGTAGATGAGGTCGGGGTCACGCTGACCGTGTTCGTCGACCCCACCGGGGACCACGACGTGTTCGGCCCAGACCTTCTCGGCCATCGTCCGCGGCGTCGTCGCCGCGTCGTTGTTGTCGCTCATCTGTTTCCTCATCACTGAAGTCGTCGCCATCGCTGACGTCGCCATCGCTGACGTCGCCGCCACCGGATCGCGCCGGCGTACACGGACCGGGCTGGGTCGTGCGGCGCGCCGGGGTCGTCGCGATGTGCATCTCACTATCCGGGAGTCTAATATCGGCTCGTGGGAAATGATAACTCATCCCGATCAGCCTCCGACACCGCGGGTGTCAGCAGTGGGATCGGTGTGCTCGACAAGTCCGTCGCCGTACTGCAGGCCGTTGCCGTTGCACCGTGTTCGTTGGTCGAACTATGCGAGCGCACGGCACTTCCCAGGGCTACCGCACACCGCCTGGCGATGGGCCTGGAGACCCACCGACTGCTCACGCGCAACGCGGGCGGGCAGTGGTGTCCCGGTCCCGCACTGGCCGAACTCGCCGCCCCCGTGCACGACACGGTTCGCGAAGCCGCACTGTTGGTGCTGCCACGACTGCGCGAGATCACCGGCGAGTCGGTCCAGATCTACCGCCGCGAGGGCAGCGAACGCATCTGCGTGGCGGCACTCGAGCCACCGACAGGCCTGCGCGACACCGTCCCTGTGGGCAGCCGACTGCCCATGACCGCCGGGTCGGGAGCACGAGTTCTGCTCGCCTGGTCGGATTCGGCGACCCAGCGCGCACTCCTCGCGGGCAGCGGTATCACCGAACGGTCGCTGGCCGAGGTGCGCAGGCGCGGCTGGGCGCAGAGCGTGGGCGAACGCGAACCCGGTGTCGCCAGCGTCTCTGCCCCGGTGCGCGACGGGAGCGGTGAGGTGATCGCCGCGATCTCGGTGTCCGGGCCGATCGACAGGATGGGCCGGCGCCCCGGTATCCGCTGGGCCGCAGACCTTCTCGCCGCTGCCGAGGCCATGCACAAGAGACTCAGCCCCTCGCGTCGCTGACATTGCGAGAAACCGCGGATACCTGACCGCGCCGGCCACCATCGGGTAGGACTGAGGTCATGGGAGTCAATCAGCGCCGCCAGATCACCATGTCCGACACCGAGATCGCCGAGTTCATCGACCACAGCCGCACTGCCACGCTGGCCACTCACGGCGCCGACGGAGCCATTCATCTGGTCGCCATGTGGTACGGGGTCATCGACGGCGAGATCTGGTTTGAGACCAAGTCGAAGTCGCAGAAGGCCGTCAACATCCGCCGCGATCGACGGTGCTCGGTACTCATCGAGGACGGCGACACCTACGACACCCTGCGCGGGGTCTCGATCGAGGGGGTGGCCGAGATCTACGACGACCCCGAGCACTGTCACCGCGTCGGCGTGAGCGTGTGGGAGCGCTACACCGGGCCCTACTCCGACGATGTCGCACCGCTCGTGGAGCAGATGATGAACAAGCGCGTCGCCGTCCGCGTCACCGCGTCGCGGACGCGCTCCTGGGACCATCGCAAGCTCGGTCTCGATCCGGCACCGGTCGCCGGTTCGACCGCCCGCCATCTCCCGACAACACGCGGCTGACCCCGCCGGGCAGGCCCAGCGCGATCGTCCCCGTCTGTTCGAGCGCAATGATGATGCAACACAGAAAAGGCGCCTCATCCCGGTAATGGATGAGACGCCTCACATCTGTTGTAGCCCCGACGGGATTCGAACCCGCGCTACCGCCTTGAGAGTTCGTTCTCGCACCGCAGGTCACGCGGCTATGAGGCTGTGACCAGCGCAGACGACCACCAGGTTTACCCTGTATTCCCCACGGTCTCATTGCCCTTCGTGTCCAATCGGTGTCCACCGCGCAGCTTGTCCAGGGACTCCGCGACGGCCTCCAAGTCGGTGTCGAACAAGTCGCTGTACACGTCGAGCGTCATCGACGCCTTGGCGTGCCCGAGCATCCGTTGCACCCCCAACACCGACGCGCCCGCCGAGATCGCGAGCGACGCCGCCGTGTGCCGCAACTCGTGCGGCGTGAAACCCTCGGGGCAGCGTGAGGCCACCACCGCGTCATCCCACCACGACTTCCGGGCCACCTTCACCCGCAGCGGATTCCCGCGACGCTCGCCGGTGAACACCAGCGACTCACGACCCTTGCCCGCGAGGAATCCGCCGAGCTCGTTCGCCACCGACCGCGGTATCGGCACCCACCGCTGTTCGTGATCCTTCGGATCGCCCCACACAAACTGACCGTAGACCAACGTGACCGAGCGGGTCACATGCACACGACGGCGCAACATGTCGATGTCTTGCACCCGTAGTGCTGCCATCTCACCCCATCGCAAGCCTGTGTAGGCGAGCAGCAGCACGAGAGGGCGCCACGGCCCCGCCGCCACCGCCAATTCCTCCACCTGTGCAGCCGTGAGGTACCGGCGCTTGGCGTGCTTCACCCTCGGGAGATTCACGCCCTTTGCGGGATTGCTCGGGATGCGCCCATCACGCACCGCGAGTTCGAGAATCTGCGACAGCACGCGGTGATGTTTCACTACCGACGCCGCCGAACACTCCTGGCCGCTCACCCACTTCTGCACATCGACGTGTCGCACCTTCGCCACCGGCAGCCGCCCGAGTGTCGGCGCGATATGCGTCTCGATGATCGACTCATACCGCGAGCGCGTCGACGGCGCGAGATTTGCCTTGCCCTCCAACCACCGCGCCGACCACTCCGACACCGTCACCTTTCCCCGCGTCGGATCGACGTAGGTGCCGGCAGCCTTGTCCGACTCGACCGCGTGCAGAAACGAAGTCGCCGCGGCCTTCGTGCCGAAACCACGCTTACGGGTTTGCTGCCCGGTCGGCTTGCGGTAGCGCACCTCCCATCGGTGGCCGTCGCCGACGGGGTAGCGCGAGATCGACCCCATGATTCACTCGTGCCCGGTCACTTCAATCACGTTCACCTTGACCTCGGGAGCGGTCGTCGATCCGCCGAGGGTGGTGTCGTAGGTCTTCGATCCCCACACGCGTGCCCACATGGTGACGAGGTCGCCTTCGACGACGTTGGCGAACACACCGTTGACGCCCTCTTTGGCGATAGTGTTGACCGTGTAGTAGTCGGCAGGCTCTGCGCCGGTAGAGACACGGATGTACTTGTCGCCGGTCACCGAATCCGCCTGCGTCACTTTGCCGTAGATGACGACCTTCTCGCCCAGGTGCGCGTCGGGATTCTTCGCGATCAGTTGCCAATCGCGATCGCCGATGTCCTTGAACTGAGTCTTGTCCTGCTCGCGAGCGGTGGCCTCGGCGAGCGCTGACGACATGGCTGCCGACTGTGAGGCGTCGGCCTGCGGGTCGACGGGCGTCGATGTGGTCGCGGTACCGCGTGCGTCGGTCGACGGCGTGCCCCCTGATGGCGACGCAGTGTTTCCCGTGTCCGACAGGGTTGACCCGATCGCGCCGATAATCACCACGAGGGCGATGAACCCGCCGATCCACCACCACGCCTTCGAGGAGCGGTTCTTCTTCGGCGTGATCCGCGTTTGTGCGGTCCACCGGTATCCGTCCCACCACCGTTCACGACCAGAACCTTCCGGGTCGGGCAACCAGCTAGGCGGGGTTGGCTGAGTCATTGTGATTCCCTTCGTGAGCGCGCAATCGGCGCAATCGGTACACCGTCTGTGGCGAATACTCTAAAGCGTCAGGATTATCGAGGAGTCGACTTATTTTCTGCCAAAACCGGGTCACCGACATGCCGAACTCGGCGCGCACGGCGTCGGCATGATTGCCCGCGTAATTCCAGCGTCGACCCGCCATGTCGAGGAGCCGACGATCCTCGTCGGTCATAGCCCCTCCAACTGTTCGTCGATCCATGCGCGTTCGGCGTCGGTCAGTGACCGTCCGAGAGCTTGGAGCATCGGTACGTCGACCCATAGTTCGGCTGCAACCTCACCTGTCGATCGAGTCCACCGCAGGACATCCACCAGATGGTCGAGGGCGATGAGTCGTCGTGCCGCGATGCGCTCGACCGTCAACTCCTCGCGAGCTCGCAGCACTCGGTCAGTGGGGAACACGCGGCGCTCATCGTGAACGAGCTCGTGGGCGAGTGTGGAGCGGCGTTGAGCCTGATCGTCGCCAGTGTTGATCGTGACCCGATCACCGCGCAGACAGCCGCGCCGACCATCGGCCAGCCGCTCGAAGGTGATGTTCAGATGTTCGCGGTCACGCGCATCTCGCCAGGGGTGGTACATACCGGACAAGCTAGGGCACGCCACCGACAGAAACGGCGCTGACCAGGAATTACAGACGTGTAATTCAGGCTTCAGTCAAATCCACAGCGTGTGCGTTCTGCGCCTTAGCGGGGCGCTCAAACGCTGCAGGAATCGCGACTCCCTCCGGATGGAGTGCAACGAAGTCGAGGAACATGCCGAACTCGGCGTCCGGCCCCGGCACCACCGAATCGGCGTCGGGTGCGATTGCGCATACGTCGTGCAGCATCGAGACCACGCGCACATCGCCTCCGACGCCACGGGAAAAGGCGGTGCCATACCCGCCAGCTGCGCGGAGCCGCCCAAGGATAGTCGAGAGGGGCTCGCTATCGAGAGCGACAACGACAGGGCAATGGCCTTCATCGTTGGTGACGAGATCGAGTTCGATGGCGCCGATGGCCAAGTTGATGTTCACCTCGTGCCGCAGTTGGTCAAGCTGGTCCACGCGATTACTCACCTGTTCACTCCCTTTCCCGTATTTCGGATGATACGCGCACGGTGTTGCGCCTCGTCGGAAGCGCTTGTCGGTCCGGTCAGGGATGTAGGTTCCGCTCAAGCTTTCCAGGCGTTCGTGCGCCGCCTTCTGTGCACGCTTCGCGTGCTGTTTTCCCTGCTGGCGTCGTCTGGTCACGCCCCATCCTCCGGCCCCTCGGGGTCGGGCGCTTCACCCTGCTGGTCCATGTCGCGGCGGGTCTGCTCACCCTCAGAGATACCGCCAGCGTCTCGGGCGGCAAGGTCCTGATCGTCCTCGTCCTCGTCTTCGTACGCGACAGGCAGCGGTGTTACGCGGGGGTCACCCGCGTCGGTCTTCTCGTCCTTCGACGGCGAGCTCGATGTTCCCTGTTGCGCGGGCGGGGCGGTATCGGCGGGTTGATCGGCATGTCGGTCCCTAGCATCTAGGAGCACTCGGACCATGGCCCGGATGACCTCGCGCTCCCGATCGTTCAGCTTCCCTGCGTCATCGGGCAGGGTGAACGGCTGATGCTCGACCGCCGGCTCTCCGCGTAGTTCGTGCACCCTCGCGGGCGACGTGCCGAGTGCGGTGGCGACTTGCCTGATCGCATCCTCGGTGGTCCCCTCGCCGCGGAGCACTCGTCGTACTCGCGTGTGGTTCATTCCTGCGCGTGTTGCCAGTGGCCGGTATCCGAACTCGATGCCCTTCGCATCAAACAGTGCTCGCCACTGTTCTGCCGGTAGGTTCGGATCGCTCACAAGGTCACCCTGCCTGTCGTTCGCGGTGTTCGAATAGCTGGCAACTAGCCGCGCCGTTTAGGAACAACATCGGCGTAATTCCTGTTCAGACACGTAGTTGACACATTTTCTCACTTCAAGGCTTGACGGGTTCGGCTAGTGGTGTATTGTGGTCCACGTACCGCGAACCAGGAAGGAGGAGGACATGGGGTTCACTTCACGCGGCATGTACGCCGAAGTCGATCGCGACCTGTTTCAGCGAGCGCTGCGTCGGTCGGGAATGTCGTACCAAGAGCTCGCAGACGAGGCGACGCGAGAACTCCGGAAGATTGCTCGCGCAGAGAAGCGGAAGCGACGCGGTGATGGTGTACCGGATGGTATCTCGAAGGCGCTCGTTGGGCAGCTGTACACCGGGGCCGCGAAGTCAACCCACGAGTTGCGTGGGTTAGCACTTGAGAGGGCGCTCGAAATGGCCGACGGCGATCTTTTCGTGCCCTCGGTGTTTCGCGGTTCGGGTAACACGAAACGATCGGCGTAGGACACAAAGAAAACGCCGCCCGTGCTGGAACACGGACGGCGCAGACAAGAGATGGGAGTCTCAATGCAAGACCAGCATAGCCCACAGGTCATGCCCTTCAACTACGGCGACACTGCGGTGCGGACCGTAGTCATCGACGGTGAGCCGTGGTTCGTGCTCGCCGATCTCTGCAAGGTGCTCGGATTGACCACGCCTGCGAAGGTTGTCGAACGCCTCGACGATGGGGTGAGTTCAACTCACCCCATCTCGGACAGCCTCGGCCGCACTCAGCAGGCGACCATCGTGTCCGAGCCGGGCATGTACGAGGTCGTCATCCGATCGGACAAGCCCGAAGCCGTCGCATTCCGTCGCTGGATCACCGGAACCGTCCTCCCCGAGATCCGCAAGACCGGATCGTTCAACGCGCAGCCCGCACTCCCATCGACGCGTGAACTCGCACAGATGGTCATCGCCGCCGAGGATGCGCGCGAGGTTGCCGAGAAGCAACTTGCCATCGAAGTGAAAACTCGCCAGGCCATGGAGTCCTACGCGAAAGACCTTGAGCCGCGTGCAGAGAACTACGACCGCTACATGAGCGGCGACGGCACTTACTCGGTCGGCAACGTCGCGAAGATGCTTGGCAGGTCTCAGAACAAGCTATTCGACCTGCTGCGCAACGAGGGCATTCTCATCGCCAAAGGCGCTATGCGCAACACGCCATACCAGAAGTACATGCACCACTTCGCTGTCAAGGCCAACGAGTACGAGCGATCCGACGGCACGCGCGGAACAGGTTACACGACCCGCGTGCAGCCCTCCGGCGTCGACTTCATTGCCAAGAAGCTCGGGCTCACCGTTATCGCAACCCAGGAGACGTTCGCATGACCACGACCCGCAAGGCCCTCACCATCGCCGACGTCGCGACCCTCACGGGCCGCAGCGCCAACGTGATCTACGACGCCCTCAACTCCGGTGCCCTCGACGGCAGCCACTCGATGCGCGGAGGCCGCTGGTTCATCACTGAAGCCGCCGTCGACGCATGGATCGCCCAGGGGTGCCCCCGCTACGGACAGTCGGTGTCGGCATGACCGCCATGAACGACAAACTGACCGCCCTGCACGAACTCGCCTGGCGGCAAGCCATGTCCGACGAGCACGCCGCCGTCGCCGAATACCTCGACGCCGTCACCCACCGGCCACCTGCCCGCCTGTTCGAGGTGATTTCCACCCTCGACGCGCTGCGCACCAGCCACGAACGCGTCGCCTCGACCAGCCGCACCTACCTCGCAGCACTCACCCGCAAAGGCGCGCGGTCATGAGGGCGTGGCTGACCGACGTCACCGTCGGCGCCTGCTGCGGCCTCATCGTCCCCGCCCTCCTCGAGGTCGCGATATGGCGGGGAGCCCTGTGATGGCGACCCGATTCCCCCCCGACGAATACGACTGGCCCACACCAATCCCCGCCAACGCTTGCCTGTGGTGCGCGTCCGGCGACCACGACACCGACGACTGCCCCAGAAACCGAGGATCCATCATGAGTCTCGACACCAACCACGTGACCGTTCACTACGAGACGTTCACCCGCGACAACAACCGCCAGTGCACCTTCACCCCCGCCACCGTCGAGGGGGACGAGTTCTACCTCGAGGGCCGCTGGGTCATCGTGCTCGCCGAGGGCACCGTGACCCGGATCCCCGAGTCCCGCGTCATCCGCATCGACCTCACCCGCACGGCGGTGTCGGCATGACCGCCATGATCGGTGACACCAACGAGACCGTCGGCAAGCTGTGGGGCGACCTCGCCGAAACGATGGGTACGCGTGCCTGCCTTCGCATCTGGGAGTACCAGGACATCGTCGAGATTGTCGTCGACCAGCTCGACCCCGAGCGGTTCCCGACCTTCGGCAACGACCTCGACCCCGCGCACATCGACATCTGCAAGCGCGACATCCGGTTCAACACCCTCACCGTGCGTGCCCGTACCCGCGTGCAGGCGCTCCGGTTGGCGTTCGCTGCACTCGCATTCCCGCCGTCGACGGGCGCAAGCCTGCGTCTGGTGAAGGAGGCGTCATGCAGATCGTGATCCGTGAATGCCCCGTGTGCTGGCGTCTCGTCGAGACGGCGCAGAACGTGTGGGCACACAACGACAAGGCCGGGAACGTCTGCCCGATGTCCGGAAAGGAAGCACCGCGCAAGTGGTGTCGGGGGACTCGCGCAATCCCTTGGGAGAGAGGGGAGGTCGCCTGATGGCGAAGCATCGCAAGCCCAGTTGGTGGGTGTCGAAACTGCACGGCGAATGGTGGGCGTACCCCGCCGATCCGACCAAGCGGTCGGGCGGTCAGCGGTTGGATGGCAGGTTCGAGACCAACGGCGAGGCAATGGATTACGCGCACTACATGGCGTCAATGGGGGTGGGACTGTGACCGCACGACGCGACGACGATCAGCGTGACGGGAACGCGATTCGCGGCATCCTCTACGCGCTCCCTGTCTCCCTGCTCCTGTGGGTGCTCATCATCTGGGTGGTGATCGCATGAACACCTACGACGTCATCTGCGGCATCGCCGCCACCGGCGCGCTCGCGGGCCTCACGCTCCTGGGCTGGCTGTGCCCCGACGACAGCGACGACCTCGACCGCACACCCCTCGGCGTCCTCGAACGCCGCGATGAGGAGGAGTTCTGATGGACAGGATGAACGTCGAAACAGCGCAACGCAACATCGACGAGTTCGAGTTCATGTTGTCGTTCGGCATGGGTGTCGAACGCGCCTGCATCCGCGTGAACCGCGCACCCCGCAGCATCCTCCGCTACTACGCCGCACTCAAACTCCCTGCGCCTGGTGGGCTCGCGGGCCTCGACCGCAGCGGCACTCGGAAGGCGTCGTCATGACCGCTTACTACTACCCGCCGCGCACCACGCTCGCCCTCGTACCTGAGTGCGGCATCTGCGGCGTGTGGGGACACCACACCGACAGATGCCCCGAACTCCCCCTCCGACCCAACCCCGACTACGGAACCGACCCCTGGGAGCAGCCATGACCATCACCGGAGAACAGCTCGCCGACGCCCTCAAACCCGGCTCGACAGCCTGGTTGCAAACGGTGAGCGCATCGCAGATCGCCACGATCATCGACATCAACCCGTGGCAGTCCGCGCACACCCTCTGGCATCTCAAGAAGGGCACGCGACCTGCCGACCCGCAGACCGACGCGCAGGGCCGCGGGCACCAGTTCGAGCCACTCATTGCTGACTGGTTCGCCGCTGCCCACCCCGAATGGCAGGTGTGCTTGACCGGAACGTGGCGGCACCGCGAACGGCACTGGCAGACTGCCAACCCCGACCGGCTCCTCATCCCCGACGCCGGCGAGTTGATGCCCGAGCAGGAGCCGACAGCCCTGTTGGAGATCAAGACCGCGCAGGATCTCATGGCGTGGGGCGACGAGGTGCCCAACTACTACCGGGCGCAAGCCATGTGGCAGGCCGACACCATCGGCGTTGACCGCGTCATCTTCGCCGCCTGTGGGCCGTTCGAGCTCTTCGACCGCCGCCCGAAGGAGTTCGTTGTCGACTACGACCCGCGCGAGGCCGCGTACCTGCGGGAAGCGGCGTTGGAGTTCATGGATCTGCTCGACCTCGACGTCGAACCCGATCCCGACTACCGCCGCGACGACGACCGCTTGACCGCCCGCTACAAGCATCCCGCCGTCATCGACGACAGCCTCGACGTGCCCGACGAGGTCGCGGTGCCGTGGCTCGAAGCGCTCGCCGCACAGAAGGCGATCGACGGCGACAAGGCGACAGCGGCAGCCGAACTCGCCGCATACGTCGGGGACTCCAAGACGGTCGTGTGGCGGGGCATCACCCTCGGCTCACGGCGTCGCGGTCGCGGCGACCAGCCGCCCACGTTCGCCGCCGCAAAAGGCATCGCAGACAAAGCAATTCAACTACTCGACACCATGAAGGAATCAGCATGAGTGACATCCAGACCTACCAAGCCCCGCTGCCCGAAAAGATCCAGCACGCGAAGGCGCTCGCCGAGTCCGGGATGATCCCCCGCGTCTACCAGCGCGAGCCCGCGAACGTCCTCGTGGCGATCGAACTCGGCGAAGCGCTCGGCATCAAGCCGATCGTGGCGATCAACGAGATCAACGTCATCAACGGAACACCATCGCCGTCGGCGTCGCTGATGGTGTCGTTGGCGCGGGCGGCAGGCCACAAGGTACGGGTCCACAACGATGAATCGGGTGCCGGGGTGTGCGAGATCATCCGCGCCGACGACCCCGAGTACACGCACCGCAGCGTGTGGGATGAAAAGAAGGCCCGCGCCGCAGGGCTGTGGGGGAAGGGGCATTGGGGCAAAGATCCCGCAACGATGCTGCGGTGGCGTGCGGCGTCGGAGTGTGTGCGCCTGGCGTGCTCGGAAGTGTTGGGCGGGTTGAAGTACACGCCCGAAGAGGTCATGGAGATGCGCGGGCGACAGGACTTCACGCAGCCCGCGTCCACACCTGCGGCGTCGATTACGTCGGAGCCTGCACCCACGGAGCGTCCCAAGCCGTCGATCCCCGCCGACCTCGCCGACAAGATCGTCACTTCTGACGACGTGGAGTGGTTGGCGAAGTCGCGTAACTACTTGCAGCGGTTCGCCGAGTCCGATCCCGAGTCGGTCGCCGACCACGAAGCGCTCATCGACGCGCGGCTCGAAGCGCTCACCGTAGCCGACGAGCCGGATGCGGAGCAGCCCGCGCTCGACGTCGAGATTGAAGCGGAGGCGGTCGACGCATGAGACAGATCCCGAAAGTGCTGTCCATGTCGGTCGTCAACGCCGACAACACCGTCACGACTGCCAACGCCGCGGAGGCCACCCGATGAGCGCGGCGGACGAACTACAGCAGTGGGTGGAAGGCGGCTCTTGGGCCGATCAGGGATACGAATCTGAATTGATACCTGTCGACCTCGCACGCCGGGTGCTCGCGGAGATGGACGAGGCGAAGGATGAAGCACAGCGGTGGAAAGAGCGCTGGCAGGAGGCGATCCGCCACGCCGACGAAGCGTTCGCCGAACGTGACGCCGCGCTCGCCAAGCTCGACGCGGTACGGGCGTACGCCGAGATGGTCACGGTGCCTCCGTATACGCGCACGGCCTGGCACGTCCTCCGCATCCTCGACAGGAGCACACCATGACCGACACAACAGAAGGAAACATCATGTCCAACAACACCATCACCCTGAACGGAATCGACTACATCCCCGCGTCTGAAGCGGGGCCAAAAGTCGAATCGTCCAAGTCGATCGTCATCTTACAACGCGGCTGGGTTTTCATCGGAGACCTGAGCAAGCATGGCGACGAGTTCACATTGTCGAATGCGCAGAACATACAGCGATGGGGCACGACAGACGGTTTGGGCCAGCTCGCACTCTCGGGGCCGACTGCGAACACGGAACTGAAGCCTGCTGGGACCGTGCGGTGCCATGAGCTGACCGTCGTGGCCCGCCTCGACGTGGACGAGTCGAAGTGGTGACCGCCCTGGCAGCGTCTTTGGGGGAGCTGTCGCAGACCACATACGGCGATGGCCTCGGCGACGGCTACGGCTACGTCCTCGGCGACGGCTACGGCCTCGGCGACGGCTACGGCTACGGCTACGGCTTCGGCTACGGCAACGGCCTCGGCAACGGCAACGACTGCGGATGGTGAAGGCATGAGTCTCAGCGACATCGCGGATCGCCTCGGCTGTAGCGCGAAAGCTGTCCGACAACACCTCGACAACATTGACATGATCCCCGACCGCGGCCCGTACGCGCAGTGCGGCACCGCCGCGGGCTACAGCATGCACCGCCGCCAAGGAACGCTCGTGTGCCGCGCATGCAACGACACCGGCAACCGGAGCAAGCGCGCGATGCAACTCGACAAGGACGGTGCGTGATGGACCCCTACTACACAGATGACCTCGTGACGCTGTACCACGGGGACTGTCTGGAACTGCTGGCCGAGATGGCGGACCGCAGCGTTGATGTGGTGATCACAGACCCGCCGTTTGATGCTCGCACGCATAGTATGGCGCGTTCAAACCGTAACGGGTACGGCACATCTGGTGGAGGCAACAGAGTTCTCAGTGGCACCGCCGAGACTCGGTTCGATTGTTGGGATCACCCTGCGCAGCTGGCCTTCTTCGAGCAGCTGGGTCGGCTCACCCGGAGGTGGGTGATTGCAAACCTCTCCACTGACACAGCCTTTCGATTCGAGGTGGAGCAGGCGCCACCTGGGCTGAAAGTGATGCGCGTCGGGTCGTGGATCAAGACGAACCCGATGCCGATCATCTCGGCGGATCGTCCGGCGATGGGATGGGAGCCGATCGCCTACATGCATCGCGTCGACGTCAAACCGGCATGGAACGGTGGCGGCCGGGCAGCAAACTACGTGCTGCCTACTTCCCAGGGGTCCGGGCACGCAACACAAAAGCCTGTCGACATGGTGCGCGACTGGGTCCGCAAGTTCTCAGATCATGGAGACACTGTGCTCGACCCATGCATGGGTACTGGCACCACAATTCGTGCGGCCGTCGACGAGGGGCGTCGAGCAATTGGCATAGAGGTTGACGAGCGCTGGTGCGAGTACACGGCACGCCGACTCGATCAGATGGCCCTCGACTTCGGGGCTAAGGAGACGTGATGGGCGACATTGACCCGCAAACCGAAGCGCGCATCCGAAACCAAGAACTCGACTTTGAGGACGCCTCATGAGTAGGGCCTGCCGCGCCTGCGCACACGGAAGGCGATAGCCGATGTCCCACTACTATCCGCCGACCGTGACCGGGCCACTCGACCAATATGACTACTGGGATCGCGAGGTGAGCGCCGGCCGCATGTTCGAGTGCGACCAGTGCGGCGAGTACGGCAACAGCAGCGACGAATACGAGCACCAGCGCAGCGACTGCCCGGCCGAGCACGGCGCCGCAGCGTACTGGCGCGAAGCGATCTACAACGAGCACGCAGAACCACCCACCACGGCAACCGGCCGATTCCGCACCGACTGGCTGAACGCTCGCCGGCGCGCTCTCACCGAAGGACAGAACCAGTGACCGAGATCATCGGCGAACTCATCGGCAGACCGTTCTCTATGGACGAGGTGCGATAGTGCCCCGCATCAGGGCAGTGAAGCCCGAGTTTTGGTCCTCGCCGAACCATCCCAGCGACCCCTGGACACGGCTGCTCTACATAGCCATGTGGAACTGGGCCGACGACTCCGGCGTGGGCACCGCAAACCTTCGAGAGGTGGCTGGATTTGCGTTCCCAAACGACGACCACATCGATGCCCGCGCGATGCGCCGTATGTGCGCCGACATTGCGGCGCACTATGGCGCGCAGTTTTACACGGTCGCGGGCAGGCCATATTTCTCGATCCCATCGTGGCGCGAACACCAAAAGTTCGACAAGCGAAGAGACGGCAAACATCCCGGTCCCGAACAGGCGGAAACATGGCTCTACCAGGACGTTTCCGAAGAGTCGGCGCAATGCGCCGACAGTGCGCCGAATGTGCGCCGACATGCAGGCGCACCGCCCGCGCCGGAACAGGGGAACAGGGGAACAGGGGAACAGGGGAATTCCTCTCCCGCACTTCCTGACGTTCACTCACCAGCGAGCGCGAGCACGCGAGCCGAACGCCGAATGGTTGAACTCAACGCGACCTCGCGGTCAGCCGTCGCGGACAAGTTCGCGGGCGAGTTCAACCGCTGGGCCGGTGGCGGCATCCCGAACCAGACGCTCATCGAGATCGCGCAGGAAGCCGATCGACTCATCGCCGACGGACTCGACGCGCATCAGATCGCCGAGGGCGTGAAGGCGTGGCACAGATCCGATCGGCTCTACGCCTCGCAGATTCCCCACTTCGTCGCCAAAGCCGCAAGACCCGCGCAAGCCGACTCGAAGCCGACCAAGGCGACATTGCGCGCCGTCGACACCCTCGCCACCGCCGAAGCGCTCATCGCCGAATTCCACCAGGAGTCCGCATGACAACCCCACCCCCGCCCGATTGGGCGATCGCCGCCGCAGGAGCGGCACTGTCCCGAGCCGAGGTGTTCGACGACCGAGTCACCGCCGACCGGGCGCGCATCCTCGTGTGGGCCGAAGCGTTCGCCACGTACGGCATCGAGCAGGCCGACGCGGTGGCCGCGGTCACCGCGCACTACCAGCAGGCCGACGCGCGCACACCGGGTCCGGGCGACATCATCGCCCACGCCCGCAAAATCCGCGGCGAACGCGCAGAACGTGAACGAGGACGCAACGCCACAGCCGCCATATCGCCGCCAGACTCGCAATTCGCCGGACTGCCCATCCCGACGAGCGGAGAGCCGATCTGGGCAGCCTACGAGCAGCTCGACGCGATCACGGTGCCATGCCGGACGTGTGGCGCACAGCCGGACGACGCCTGCGTGAACCTCGCCACCGGAACGGTCAGGAAAATCCCCTGCGTCGCACGCCTCACCGACGGGAAGCGGGCCACGGCATGACCGACACCCGCGTGACGCTGACGCTGCCGTACGAGCGTCCGCCGCTGACACCGAACATGCGAATTCACTGGACCACCAGAGCCGCTCTCACGCGAGAAATACGCCAGACCACACACATACTCGCGAAAGCCGAAAGACTCAGCCCACGAGGCAGCCAGGGGGTCGCAATCACCATCCACTGGCACACACCAGACCGCAGACGCCGCGATGTAGGGTGCCTAACCCTCACAGCCAAAGCAGCCATCGACGGCCTCGTCGACGCCGGAATCCTCACCGACGACGACCACACCCACGTCACCGAAGAGCGCTACCGCATCAGCCACGACCCCACCAACCCGCGCATCGAACTATGGATCGAGGACCAGTGACCGCCGCCCCCGATTACCTCACCTGCATCTGCGGCAAGCGCGGCTACTTCGCCAAGCGGGACGCCAAGACGGTGCGCCGCGTCCACGGCGGCGATCACCTGAGCGTGTACCGCTGCACCACCTCGGGGTACTGGCACATCGGCCACAGGCCGGCGTTGCTGACTCGCGGTGTCATCGGGCGTGCCGACGTCAGGACTCGACGATGAGCCATCCCACGCCCGAGCATGCGGTCATCGAAATTGCCGAATTGCGCACCCTCATGCTCGCCAAAGTCGACTACCAGGAGTCTGAAAATGAATCCGCGTGACGCACAGCTCAGCGACGGAGAATTGCTCGACCTCGCAGGCAAACTCGACGCCATCACCATCGACCTCGTCGACCGGCTCGTCTACCTCGCGACCGAGCCGATGCCACGGTTGGGTGTTGCTGGCCCTCATGTCCGATCTCAGCCCTGTTCACGCCCGCCGTACAACATCGGGGCTGAAATCATCCTCGACAAGCTCGGAAACGAGCTGAGCACCACGGTCCGCCACTTGTGTGAGCACCGAGGTCAGGAGGTGCCCACACTCGGGAGCATCGTGGAACTCGCGGGATGGCTGCGCAAGCACCGCGTCGCCATCGCCACCATGCCTGATGCCCGCGACCTGCACGACGCGCTGTGTCGTGTGTGCGATGAGGCGCGGCGCGCGGCACACCTCGAAGAGCGTGAGTACCGGATCTCGCAGGCAATGGTGGACGAGGCGAATCGACAGTTGGTGACTTCCCAGCAGATTGTCAAACTCGCCCACAAACTGGGCGACCAGGGCAAGGGGCTGTCCTACGAACGCGTGCGCACACTGAGACGCCGGGGCGGGTTGACCGTGGCCTACGAGGACGCGGAGACAGGCACGCTGTTCTATCGCCTCGGCGACGTGCTAGCGGCACATAGCGCGTACAGACGCCGAAGCACGAAAAATGCTGTAAAGTAACAAGATACAACAACATAAGACCCCGGCGACTGCGTCAACAGCCCCGGGGCATGGCCGACTAGTAAGGAGTCGACATGGCGAAGCGTACCGCAGTAGTGGTCCATAGGTCTCAGGTGTCTCTCGGAACGACAGACGACATCGAATGCTCCCACCCTCGGTGCAGGCACCGGCCCCAACAGACATACCCATTTCCCCTCCCGCTTTGCAGCCGCCATCTCGTGCAGGTTCTTTCACGCTCTGTTGAGGTTGCCAAGCAGGCAAAACAGGAATCCGTGGTCAAGAACAACGCACCACTCGTCTTACAAGAAAAACACGCCGTTGGAGTGGGGGCGCACGATGCGGTCGTGTACTACATCCGCTTTGGTAACAGGATCAAGATTGGTTACTCCACGAACCTAGCCCAGCGGCTCAGGGTAATTCCTCATGATGAAGTGCTAGCTACAGAACATGGTGGAGCAGCCCTTGAGCGCATTCGACACACGCAATTCGCCGCAGAGAGAGTGAATGGCGAATGGTTCAAACCGTCGCCGCGTTTGATAAAGCACATCAACGCCTTGCGAGACAAGCACAAGGGGTTGTGATACGCTGCGCGTGACGGCACCTGCGGGTATTTACCCGAGGTGTCGTTTCTGCTCTCTGCACAACATCGGGCTGAGCATTGAGGGCACTCCCCGCGCGGGGATCAGCTTGCACGCCATCGAAGGGATCATGCATGGCATACCCGACGCCCGCCGACCAACGCGACGGACACGGACGCTGGTGCATCATCCAGCGCCCCGCCGCCGGCACCCTGTGGCTCGCCGACGAAGGCGAACGCATCGGATTCGACCCCATGCCCCAAGCCGACCCGCAACCCGTCCTCGACCTGCTGCACACCGCAGCAGACGCCGGACGCACCGCCGCCCAGGCCTGGGACATGATCGTCGGACTCGTCGGCGTGCAGATCATGGAAGGCGACCTCGCGCACTGGAAACCCGACCGCAACTACCGCAGGCAGCGAGTCCAGCCGTGAACCCCAAACTGCCTGCGGCGGTCAAGCTCAGTCAGTTGTCCGCCGCACTCGAAATGTTGGGCATCACCGCAGGCACCGTGACCGCCATCGAATTCGACTTCCTTGGCCCCATGAAGGTGACCCTTCTCGTCAAGGACAGCCACGGGGATGTAATCCAACAGGGCAACGGTCTCCTCCACACCACCGTGGAGATCCCGATCGAGCGCGATGTGTCATGACTCAAGCCCAGATCGACAACCGCTTCACCCTGCTCTGCCACGAACTCGACGCCACCCTCAAGCACGGCAAATACGGGCGCGTCAACGCCGAACACGTCGTGCGCATCAAGTTCGGGCTCCTCGAAAAGCTGCACGCCGCACGCGAAGCCAACCGCCGCGGGAGACCACTGACCGCCAACCAGGTCGACGAACTGTGCGACCGCTTCACCGACATCACCGGCATCGACATACCCGAATGACATCGACACACGCGGAGGTCGTCTTGCACACGTACGACGATCGGGACGCGCACGCGAATGGCCGGCGGACAGTTCTGGACTGACGCCGAGTCTGATCGGCTGCGGGAACTGCACCGCCAGGGGGTGGCGTTGCATTCGATCGCGAAGGAGATGGATCGGTCGAAGGACACGATCCGTCGGTGGTCGAAGAAGCTCGGGCTCAGCTACGACAGGTCGAAGACGGCGCGTGCGTCGACGGCTAAGCATGTGGACAACAAGGCACGCCGCGCGTCGTTGGAGGAACGGTTGCTCGTGAAGGCAGCTGAACTGCTCGATGAGACTGAGCGCGGCGAGCTGGTGTTCAGCTTCGGTGGCGCGGACAACACGTACAACGATCGCCTGTTGGACACCATGACGCCGCGGTCGAAGAAGGATCTCATCCAGGCGATCGGGTCGTTGCTGGTGTCGGCGAACAAGCTGCACGAACTCAACTCCGAGGGCCGTGACCTGCCTGCGGTGGATGCATGGTTGTCGGGGATGCTTGGAGGGGAAGCCGAGTGATCGTCAACCCGCTCGTTGGCAAGGGGCTGGCAGCAGCGAGGGCACCGAAAGCGCGCGTCAACGTGTACGAGGGGTCGGTGCGCTCATCCAAGACCATCGGCAGCCTCATCGAGTGGATCAGGTTCATTCGGCAAGGCCCGGACGGCAACCTGCTGATGACGGGCCGCACCCAGCGCACCATCATCAACAACCTCGTCCTACCGATGCAGGAGATGTTGGGTACGCAGCGCTGCAAGATCAACTACGGATTGGGCACCGTCGACATCCTCGGTCGCACCATCCTGCTGATCGGCGCCGACAACGAGGCCGCACGCACCAAGATTCAGGGCCTCACCTTGGCCGGCGCGTACGTCGATGAGGCGTCCACGCTGCCCGAGTCGTACTGGAACATGCTGGTGTCGCGCCTGAGTGTGCGTGGCGCGTGCTTGTGGGCCACCTGCAACCCCGAAGGCCCGCGACACTGGTTCAAGCTCAAGTGGCTCGACAAGGCCGCGTACTGGATCACTCACGACGGCAGCATTCGTGACCGGCGCGGCGACCTCACACTTCCCGAGGGTGACGACAAGCGCCCCATCGACCTCCACCGGGTGTCGTTCATCCTCGACGACAACCCGAATCTCGACGCCGACTACGTTGCCAGCGTCAAGAGCATGTACACCGGCCTGTGGTATCGCCGCATGATCCTCGGAGAATGGGCGTTGGCCGACGGCGCGGTCTACGACATGTTCGACCCTGCACGGCATGTGGTGGACGAGCTACCCGAGATGCGCACCATCGTCGCTCTCGGCGTCGACCACGGCATTCAGAACCCGACGCGCGGTGTGCTCATCGGCATCGGCACCGACGGCTGCCTGTACGTGGTGGCCGAGTGGAATCCGCCGAAGTGCACGGATGCTGAACGCTCTCAACTGCTTCGGGCGTGGCTCGACCAGCAGGGGTGGCCTGAACGCATCTTCGTCGATCCCGCGGCGAAGGGCTTCCGTAACCAGTTGCGCGTCGACGGCTTCACCAGCGTGTTCGCCGCGAACAACCGTGTGGTGCCTGGCATCACGCTCGTGTCGAGCCTGCTCGACGCCGACCGCCTCAAGATCCACCGCTCCTGCACCGCTCTGATCGACGAGATTCCCGGCTACGTGTGGGACACCAAGAAGGCCGAGGAGAAGGGCGAGGATGCGGTCATCAAGCTCGACGACCACAGCGTCGACAGTCTTAGGTACGCCATAGTTACGAGCCAAACCCTGTGGCGTCCTTACGTTTCCATCCCCACCCCGACCGTTGACCCCGAGGAGGTTGCCGCGTGAGTGTCGACCTCCCCGCCAACGGCACACCCTGGCCGCCCAAGCCGCACGACAAGGTGCTGAGCGCGTGCGCCGAACGGCAGGTGTGGTGGGAAGGCGACCCCGATAAGCTCGCCACCTTCTACGGTGCACAGGGTGCGCAACGCTCCGACATGGTCAACACAGGCCGTGTGCAGCGGGCGTGGCGGGCGTTCTGGGGTCAGCGTGAACCAGGGCCGAGCAACCCGAAGCGGATGCATGTGCCGGTCGCTGCCGATCTCGGACGCGTTGCAGCACAATCCCTGTTCGCCGAACCCATCGTCATCACCGACCCTGACGGCAACGAGCGGCTACAGGCGATCATCGACGACCTCGCCAACACCGACGAAGCACACGCTCGCCGACTGTCGGCTGCCGAGAGCGCATCCATGCTGTCAGGCGTGTACGGGCGCATCGTGTGGGATCGCAGCATCAGCGACAATCCGTGGATCGACTGGGTCGACGCCGACCGCGCGATCCCGACATTCCGCTGGGGACACCTGGTCGCGGTCACCTTCTGGACTGAACTCGACTCGGGCGACTCCAACGCGGTGTTGCGGTGGTTGCAGCACTACACGGCAGGACGCATCGACCACGCGCTCTATCAGGGCACAGCCGACAACCTCGGACGTGTCGTGCCCCTCGCAGAGCATCCCGCCACCGCGGGGCTTGAGGTGACGATCGACGGCACCGGCATCGAGACGGGCACCGACAGACTGTGCGCGGGCTACGCGCCGAACCTGCGGCCAAACCCGGAGTGGCGCAACGAACCTGCGCTCGCCTCACTCGGCAGGGCTGACCTGACCCGCGATGTGCTGCATCTGCTCGACCGGATCGACGCCTGCTGGTCGTCGTGGATGAATGACCTCGAACTCGGGCGCGGGCGCGTGTTCGTCTCCGACGAGCTCCTGTCGGCGCGGCGGGGACACACCCCCGGCTTCGACCTTGACCAAGCGGTGTACTCACCCATCGGCGCGGGCATGGGTAGCACTGGTGAGGCCATGACGTACCTACAGGCGCAGCAGTTCGACATCCGGGTCGCCGAACACCAGGCCACTTTCGAGAACCTGCTACGCCGCGTGCTCTCCCGCGTCGGCTACTCACCCCTCACGTTCGGCCTGTCGGATGAGACGGCGGTGACCGCGACCGAGGTGGACGCCAAAGAGCGTGACACCAACAGCACCCGCGCCGCCCGCATCCGCTTGTGGTCGCCGACGATGGTGTCACTGAACACGACGCTGTTGCAGGTGGCCGCACATCTCAACGGCACACCGGAGCCTTCCGAGGATCTCGAAGTGTCGTGGCCGTCGATGCGTCAGCAGTCCGACAACCAGCGCGCCACGACGGTGCAGATGTGGGAGGCGGCGAAGGCCGCGTCGACGGAGACGAAGGTCCGCCATCTGCATCCTGAGTGGGATGACGGGCGGGTCGCCACTGAGGTCACGTTGATCGACGACGCCAACAGCATCAGCGTCGCGACGCTGCCCGAGGAATCCGACTTCACCACCGAGCCTGATGCCCCCGACGCCGAAGCGGTCGACGAGCAACAGCCCGACGAACCCGCGACACAGGAGCCACCGCGCTGATGTGGTGGTTGACCCTGCCGATCTACGCCATCGCGCGCGCCGCCAAGGTGATCGAGGAACGCACAGCAGGCAAGGCGAGGCAACAGTTGGCATGGCATCTCGCAGTACAGGCAGAGCGTTCGCTGCCGCACCCGCGAGCCGATAAGCTGGGCTGATGCCCCTGCAACCCGGCCCGCTCACCGAGCCGCTGGTGCAACAGATCCTCGCGATGTACGCCGCCGCCGAAGCCGACCTGCTGCAACGCATCGCGGCGAGGCTGGCGAAGGGCTTGGACTCACCCGATTGGGCTGAACGGCAGCTCCTCGAAGTGCAGACGTTCCGCCGCGAAGCCGAGATCATCTTGGCGAAGCTGCAAGCAGGCACCCCGGTCGCGGCACAAGAGGCAGCATCGTTGGCGATCAACCGCGGTGCCGCTGTCGCCCAGGCTGAGATCGCGAAGGCCATCACGCCGGCAACCACTGCCATGACGAGCAGCGTCGGGGCGAGCATCGACACCTACGCTCTGACCGCCGCAGCCGCCGACCTCACGCAGACGTTGGATGCGACACGACCTCGCATCTTCCGTAGCATCACCGACGCCTACCGCGACGTCATCGCGAAGGCCGCACAACCGGCGATGGTGGGGGCACAAACACAGCGTGAGGTTGTTGCCCGCGCGCTCTCGGACTTCGCCCGCAAAGGCATCACGGGATTCCGTGACCGCTCGGGGCGTCAGTGGGAGATGCAGTCCTACGTGGACATGGCAACCCGCTCAGCGCTGATGAACGCCGCGGTCGAGGGGCACACGGCGAAGCTGGAAGCCAACGGCTTCGACCTCGTCATCATCTCCGACGTGCCGCAAGAGTGCGAGCGCTGCCGCCCATGGGAGGGCAAGGTGCTGTCGCTGTCGGGGCGTCCGACGACCGAGGCGAAGTGGGCCAACGGCAAGCCGGTGAAGATCGCGGGCACCCTGGCGCAGGCACGTTCGGCGGGGCTGTATCACCCCGGCTGTCGACACTCGCACACAGCGTTCATCCCTGGTCGCACACGCTCATTCGGTGAGACGGCAGACCCGCAAGGGCAGGCCGATCGCGAGAAGCTGCGCTACCTCGAACGGCAGGTGCGAGCGGCCAAACGCCAGCAAGCCGTCGCGATCGACGACGAGGCTGCGAAGGTGGCGAAGGCACGAGTTCGCGCCTACCAAGCGAAGATCCGCGAGCACACGGCGAACACGTCGGCGAAGCGTGTCCCCTGGCGCGAGCAGATTCACGACTGAGACTTCCCGACCTCAATGTCGGGTGACCCCGCACCGCTCCTGGTGACGGGGATATCGGCGTGCGCGCGATGCGCCCGCCCAGATCGAAGGATGCCGCGATGGCAGACACCGCACTACCCATTCACCCGGTCACCGGACTCCGTGCCCTTGGGCTCGGTAAACGTGGCCCCATCTGGCCCGTCATCGGCGGCAATGGTGAGGGTGGAGACCCCCCAACCGACCCCAACCCGCCCACCGATCCCCCGGCAGACCCGCCGAGCGATCCGCCCGCCGACGCGGACCCGAAACCGGGTGACGACGACAAACTCGGCGAAGGCGGCAAGAAGGCGCTCGACGCCGAACGCGAACGCGCCAAAGCTCTCGATAAAGAACTCAAGGCGCTCAAGGCCGCTCAGCAGAAGGCCGAACGTGCCAAGCTCGACGACACCGAACGCGCCAAGGCCGAAGCAGCCGACGCCGCCGACCGTGCCGACAAGGCCGAACGACGCGCCGCGCTCCTCGAAGCCGCTGTCGCTCACGGCCTCACCAAGGACGATCTCGAACTCCTCGAGGACACCCCCGTCGACAAGATCGACGCCAAGGCCAAGAAGCTCGCCGCCATCCGCAAGGCCTCGGCCAAGGCAGGCAGCTCGGGCGGTGAAGCCACCGGTAGCCGGGGCGCACAGAAGCCAACCAGTCTCGGCGGCGCCATCTCGGCGCACTACGCCACCCAGTAGACCCCCGATCCCGCGATCCTGCGGGGAAGTGAAAGGAGCACGCCACCATGGCTGTCACCCTCGCAGAATCGAAGAACAACGCCGTCCAGGACTACGACCCCATGGTCATCGACGAGTTCCGCAAGGAATCCGCCATCCTGGACGCACTCATTTTCGACGACGTCGTCAACCCCGCAGGCGGGGGCGCGACCCTCGACTACGGATACCGGCGCCTCGTCACCCAGGCCGACGCCGCATTCCGCGCGTACAACACCGAGTACACGCCCGCGAACGTCACCACCGCGAAGTACAGCGTGACGCTGGCCGTGCTCGGCGGTGCGTTCGAGATCGATCGCGTGCTCGCCAAGCTCGGCCCCGCCGCCAGCGGCGCCGTCGCGCTCAACATGAGCCAGAAGATCAAGGCCGCCCGCGCCAAGTTCTCCGACGCCGTCATCAACGGCGACACCGCAACCGACGCCAACGGCTTCGACGGTCTCGACAAGGCACTCATCGGTTCCTCGACCGAGGTCGGCGCCACCGCGGTCACCGATTGGACCGACTTCGACACCGACACCCGGTCGCCGTTCAAGGGCCTCGACAAGCTCGACGAATGGCTGTCCTACCTCGACGGCGCACCGACGCTCATCCTCGGCAACAAGAAGGCGTTGGCCCGGGTGCGTGCACTCGCCCGACGGTCCGGCCAGTACACCAAAGACCCGATCGATGGACTCCTCGGCGCGAACGGACGCCCGATCGTCCGAGAGTCCTACGGCAACATCACCTTCGTCGACCCCGGCGACAAGGCGGGCAGCTCGAACCCGATCATCCCGATCTCGACCCGCACCGTGAACTCGGTGTCCACCACCGGCCTGACCGACCTGTACGCCATCCGCATTGGCCTGGACGGCTTCCACGGCGTCTCGACGGTCGGTGGCCAGATCGTGCAGTCGTGGTTGCCGGACTTCTCGACCTCGGGCGCGGTGAAGAAGGGCGAGGTCGAGCTCGGCCCCGTGGGCGTCGCCCTCAAGGCCACCAAGGCTGCGTCCGTGCTCCGCAACATCAAGGTTCAGTGAGGTTCCCCATGGCCAAGATCACCGCCCCCGTCAAGGATTTCAGCGGCACCGTGGCAGGCGTCGACTTCGTCGAGGGCGTCGGCGACACCGACGACGAGAACGCCATCGCCTACTTCGAGCGCCAAGGCTACGAGGTCTCCAAGGCGAAGGCGAAGGTCGATATCCCCGACGGCGAACCGTCGGACTCGTGGACGGTCGCACAGCTCAAGGCGTACGCCGCAGAGCATGACGTGGACCTCGGGGACGCGAAGAACAAGCCGGATATTCTCGCGGTCCTGGCCGCCGAGCAGCCCGACTCCTGACATGTCCGACCCGGTCGGGGCGCTGCAGCCCCGGCCGGGCGGGCACCACCACCCTAGGAGCGACCGTGCTGATCCACGCCACCGCCGACCAGCTCACCACCTTCATGGGCGAACAACCCGACCTCGACGTCAACGTCGACGCGATGCTCCGCAAAGCCTCGATCATGGTCACCTCGGTGACCCGCCGAGACTGGTTCCCCGTGCAGGACAACGGAATGTTTGCCGACGATGACCTGCGTGAGGCGATGGCTGACGCCACCTGCGCGCAGGTCGAGCACTGGCTCAACGCCGACATCAACCCGCTCGCCGGTGGTGCACAATCCGACATCGTCGCCTCCTCAGGCGTCGACGGCGGGTCGGTCACCTTCGTCGCGCCGACCGTCGCCGACCTGGCTGCCGCCACAGACGCCCTGTGCGCCGACAGCCTGCGGATCCTGCGTAACGCGGGTCTGGCCACGGCAGTGGTGTGGTGATGGCCCGCGACCCCCTCGCGATGTGGTGGCGGATGCCCGTCGAGGTGCGACGCCTCATCGGCTCCGGCCCCTACGGCGACACCTTCGACAACGACACGCAGATCCTCGGGAAGCTCCGCTCCGGTAACCGGCTGATCCGCGACGCCACCGGCGCGCAGGTCGTGTCATCGAGCGGTGCCGCGTTCCCTGTCGACACCGACACCATCCCCGTCGGATCGCAGGCCAGGCTCCCCGGCGGCGGATGGCGAACCGTCATCGCCGAAGCCCGCCACCAGACCGGAACCGGAAAGACCCCCGACTACTACTCCATCGACCTCGACTGAGGAGACCGTCATGGCCGTGACCGTCAACTGGGACGGCGACAACACCCTCAACGACGACGACCTCGAACGCGGTCTGCTCGCCGGGGCCGAACTGCTCCTGGACGAATCCAACCGCAAAGCACCCATCGAGACCGGCGCCTTGATCCGCTCGGGAACCGCAGTCGCACAAGGCAATCAAGCCGCCGTCGGCTACAACACGCCCTACGCGGTACGCCAGCACGAAGAGGTCGGCTACCACCACGACGCCGGCCGCGAAGCGAAGTTCCTCGAGAACGCGCTCCACAACCACAAGGACCAGATCCTCGGAGCCATCGGCGACGCGATCCGCGAAGGCCTCACATGACCATCGCCCCCGCCGCCGTCCTCGACGCCCTCGCACAGCACATGGCTGACGTCGGTGTCGCCGTCTACACCCCGAACGGCATCTACACCGGCACACCCACACTGCCCGCCATCTACTTCGGGGCCATGCCCACCAGCGGACCCGACCGCGCCGTCACCCTCAACCACTACGGCTCCGACCCCGACATCTTCACCATCGACTGCACACCCACGCTGTACGCGCAGATCCGGTGGCGCGGCACGAAAGACCCCCGCGTCGTCCACGACGACGCCTGGCGCGGCTTCCTCGCGCTGCACAACACTTCCGGCTCCTGGCCGGGAGGGGTCGAGGTTCGCATCATCACCCGCCACATCGACGGGCCCCTCGACGCCGACACCAACGGGCGATACCTCAAGCCCGACTCGTACACCATCGCCCTACAACCAGGAGACTGACCATGGCCGTCCCACTTCAGCAGTCCAGCAACGCAAGCCTCAAGTACTTCAACGCCGGCCAGTGGCGGTGGGAGATCGACTGCTCCGCCGCCCAGGACGGCTCCAACTGGCAGGAGCTGCGCGCACTGACCTCCGGCACCGTCGCCTTCTCCCCGAAGTCCGTCGACGACACCGACTTCGGCTCCAACGGCTGGGCGTCGGCCGCGATCATGGGCAACAGCTGGAAGATCGACCTCAAGGGTGCGGTCAAGGGCACCGGCGTCAAGCCGAACCGCGTCATCAACCCCGCCCTCGTTCGCCTCCTCAACGCCGGCATGACCCTCGGCGACGACAACACCATCCACCTGCGCGGCTGGCGCACCGACGAACTGCCCCTGTCATTCGAGGGCTACGCGGCGTGCGAGACGAACCTCGACGACGGCAAGCCCGACGGCGGCCAGAACTGGACCGGCACCCTCACCGGCAAGGGCGCGCCGATCCCGATCGCCAAGCAGACCGCTGCCGGCACCATCGGCGCCGTGCTGACGCTCAACACCGCGACGTCGGTCACCCTCGGCCTCAACGGCAAGGCGGTCGCCGTCACCCCATCGACCACGGCGAGCGCATTGCAGACCGCAGTGCAAGCGGTCACCGGGTTCTCGGCGACCACCGTCACCGGCTCGACGGGCGGGCCGTACACGTTCGCCAACATCCCGGCGTCGGCGACGCTGAGCGTGCTGTCCAACGACGGCACCGCCACCTTCGCCTGACCCCGAAACCGCGGGCGGGCCGGATAACACCTCCTCGGCGTCCGGCCCGCCCGTCACCACATCCACCTCGCAGAAACCCAGGAGCATGAGCGACTTCCCAGACCTCGACGAATTCTTCGACCCCGCAATGCGCCTCACCATCCGCGGGGTCGAGTACGTCATCAACCCGCCCAGCGTGAAAGACGGCATCAAGATCCGGCTGTTCTTCGACGACCCGAAGAAGAAGGGCACCGGCCTCGACCGTCTGCACTGGATGGCGAAACTTCTCGGAGCGACCTTCGACCCCGAGGCCGAGGAGTTCTCCGGCGGCGTCTGGTCGCAGATGGAAGCCGACGGATGCTCCGCCGAAGAGATCCTGCGCGCCGGAAACGCCGCACTCCTACGGTGGGGCGTCAACAGTGAAGTCGCGCAGGTCTTCTGGGGACCAGACGATCTCGGATTCCCGGACATCGCCCCGGAGAAGGAAGTGGACGCGGCGGGAAACCGTTCGGCCCGCCGAGCGCGGGCCAAGAAGAAGCCGAAGAAGGCCACCTCATCCAAGGCCGATACGGCCTCTACGACCCCCGCCCCGGAGCACTAGGCCCCGACGACCCCGGCGGCACCGACTACGACCCGACCGTGCCGCCCGAGCAGGCGATCCGCGACTGGTACAACGACACCACCAGCCAGCCGAAGCCCGCCCCGAAAGCCACCGTGCAATGGCGGCACATCTTCACCTGCTGGAACGCGGTCGAACTCGACTTCCACCGCTTCGGCATCGACCTGGCCGACGTCCTCGACACCCGCGACTGGCGCTGGTTCACCCTGCGCGTCGGAGACCTCCTCTCCGACGAAACCTCACGGCTGGCCACCACCGTGAAAACACTCCTGACCATCGAAGGCGAGGTGCCCCATGTCTGACATGACCGTCGGTACCCTCGTCGCGAAACTGGAACTCGACCGCGGCACCTACGACTCCGACATCCGCAAGGCTGGGAACTCGTTCCAGCAGCTCGCTCAGCAGGCCGATCGGGCGTCGCAGAAGATCAGCACCATTCGCACCCCCGAGGGTGTACTCACCATCAGCCGCGACGGCGACAAGATCACCACCACTCTCAAGAAGATCGGCACCGAGGCCGACGGCACCGCCAAGGACGTCGACAAGATCGGCACCTCCGCCAAGCAGGCCTCCAATGACCTCGGTAAGACCGGCGACGGAATGTCCAAGGCGCGTAAGAAGATCGAATCCGACGCCAAGGGTGCGGCGAAGGATGTCGAGAAGATCGGCGACTCGGCGAAGAAGTCCAGCGACGAAGTGGTCACCGGAACCCAGAAGATCGGCAACGCGTTCCGCGCGCAGCTCGCCGAGATGGCCACCGGTGCCCGCGACCAGGGCATGGAGGGCGGGGGATCGTTCGTCGCCGGATTCGGAACCAAAGCAGCGGAACTCGGCGGCAAGGCCGGGCCTATCGGTGCCGCGCTGGCCGCAGCCGTCGGCCTGGGCGCGATCTTCGGCACCAAGCTCGGCCAGGCCGTTGCCGACGGGCTGAAAATCGATCAGGATCGCCGCGGTGCGGCCGCCACGTTCGGCTGGACCGATGCCCAGCTCGAACAGGCCGGTAAGGCTGCGGGTAACGCCTACGGCAACAACTTCGGCGAATCGGTCAAGTCGAACCTGTCGACTGCTGGTGTCGCCATCCAGGCCGGCCTCCTCAACGGGACAGAGACCGCAGGGCAGATCGAACCGATCATCGAGAAGCTGACGACCGTCTCGACGATCATGGGCACCGAGATCCCCGAGACCGCGCGCGCCGCCGGACAGATGGTCAAGACCGGTCTGGCCGGCAGCGCCGCCGACGCACTCGACCAGCTGACCGTCGCGCAGCAGAAGGGCCTCAACCTCTCCGATGACCTGCTCGACACGGTCACCGAGTACGGCACCCAATACCGCAAACTCGGCATCGACGGGGCCACCGCGCTGGGCACCATCTCGCAGATGATGTCCGGCGGTGCCCGCGACACCGACATCGCCGCCGACGCACTCAAAGAGTTCAGCCTGCGCGTCATCGACGGATCTGCCACCACCCAGGACGCCTACAAGTCGTTGGGCCTCAACGTCAACGACACCGCTGAGGCATTCGGCAAGGGCGGCGAGTCCGCCAAGAACATGGCCGCCACCGTCATCGCGAAACTCCGCGACATCCAAGACCCGGTGGAGCGCAACCGCATCGGCGTGGAACTGTTCGGCACGCAGTGGGAAGACCTCGGCGGGGCGATCAACAAGATGGACCTATCCAAGGCGTCAACAGAGCTCGGCGACGTCGGCGGTGCCGCCGACCGGGCAGCCCAGCAAATGTCGGGGCCTGGGGCTGCTCTAGAGACCGCGAAACGCAAGATTGAGGTCGCCGCCGATGCGATCAAACTGAAGCTGGCCGAGGCGTTCGGGCCGTCACTGCAAGACTTCGGCAACTGGGTGCAAACCCACCAAACCGAGATCGTCGACTTCTTCGCCCGCGTCGGCGAGGCCGCGCTCACCGTCGTCAGCGCCGTCCTGAAAATCGGTGCCGCAGTCGCGTTCACCGGCGGTGCGCTCCTGGACGCCACCTCCACGTTCGTCGCCCCATTCAAGGGTGGGCTGCAGGCTATCGAGGCGCTCGGCAGCGCAATGTCGCACCTGCCGGGGTCCGCGGGCCAGGCCGGTGCCGCGGTGCGCGACGCGGCGAAAGAAGGCGTCGCGATGATCGACTCCATCGGCAAGATGGGCGACACCGCCACCGATGCTGCCGGGAAGATGTGGCAGCTCGCCGACAAGGTGTCCGCCGGCAAGGCCACCCTCGAAGATTTCCGCAACGCACAATCTGAGACCGCCGACCAGGCGGGAGTGCTCACCCAAGCACTCGGAGGTACCGCGAACGCTGTCGTCGCCATCCCTGACGGCAAATCCATCATCCTGTCCGACAACACCCCGGAAACGACCGGACGCCTCGAGGCGCTCGGTCTGAAGGTCACCACTCTGCCCAACGGTCAGGTGAAGGTGACCGCCGACACCGCTGCAGCCTCCATCACCCTCGACGCGTTCATCCAGCAGCAGCGCGTGATCCGCGTTCCCGTGGAATGGACGTCGGGTGGCACCACCTGGACCGGTGATCCGACCTCGGGCTACAACGATGTCGGCGGCTCGTCGATCCGTATGCGCGCCAACGGTGCCGTGGTCGCGGCGATGGCCGGCGGCGGCATGAGGATGATCACCAAACCGCAGAGCGCCGACATCTACGCCGGCCGCGGCGCGGGCACCGTTTTCGCCGAGCAGGAGACCGGCGGCGAAGCCTACATTCCGCTCGCCCCGACGAAGCGGAACCGGTCGATGGCGATCCTCACCGAGACGGCACGACTGTTCGGGTACGGCCTCGTCGACACGAAAGCGCTCCTCGCACAGTCGTTCGCCGACGGCGCGATCAGCGGCGCCGACATTGCCCGCATGGGCGGCGGGACCGTCAACCTGTCGCTCTGGAAGGCGGTGAAGGCGCACAACCCGAACGCGGTGCTCACCTCGGCGAAGACCGATCACGACGCCGACGGCGGCTACCACCCGAAGGGTGACGCGATCGACGTCGACCCGTCGAAGACCAACCTCGACTATCTGTGGTCGGTGCGCGACCAGCTCGCCCAGATCATCTACGACGACGCCACACACGTCTGGTACAACGTCAACGGTGAGCGCGCCGAAGGCGCTGCCGCCCGCGCGATCTACGGCGCCGACACCATGGCCCAGCACGGCAACCACATCCACGTCGCCGCCCTGCACGAGCTTAAAGATGCTGCAGCGCAACAGAAAACGGCGATGCAGCGCACACCGATCAACGACATCACCCTGACCGGCGACTCGTCGAAGGATGACGTCGCATCGAAGATCATCGCCGAGGGGCGCCGCCGCGGCTACAGCGACGACCAGATCAAGGCGATCCTGTCGACGGGGCTGCAGGAGTCGGGCCTGAACCCGAACGCCTCAGGCGGCTCCGGGGCCTGGCACGGTGTGTTCCAGCAGGATTCGAGCTACGCCGGCCGCGACAACCCGAACACCAACATCACCGGGTTCTACGACCGCCTCGACGCGAAACGCAAAGCAGACCCGAAGGCCGACATCTGGAAGGACATCTTCTGGGTGCAGCAGGCGCCCGGCGCAGACAGCGCCGAATCCGCCTACTCCACCGGACGCCAGGGGTATCTCAGCGAGATCCAATCCCAGCAGGGCGCCGCGGGATCGCTGCTGTCGAAGCTTTCGGCGAAGGTCGGTGGCACGCTCGCTCCCGCTCCCACAGCGCAGGGACCGGCGCAGCCGACGGGCGCGGTGCAGAACGTGTTCGTCACCAACTGGCCCAGCAGCTACGACACCACATCCAGCAGCACCCCGACGACGGACACCACGCCTGTACCGAGTGCTGCGGTGTCGACCGATGTTGTCGGGAAGGGCCCGCTGCCGCTGGTGGCCTACGCCGACGGCGGGTTCAATCCGATCCCCGGTTCCGCCGAGATGCTCCACACGCCTCGCGCATGGATCACTCTCGCCGGGGAGGCCGGACCGGAGGCCTACATTCCCACGTCCCCATCCAAGCGGGCGTCGTCGATCCCCCTGTGGATCGAGACGGGCAAACGACTCGGCATCCTCCGCGCCTACGCCGACGGCGGGTTCGGCGGCTACAGCGACGACACCACCGACTGGATGGCGCCGAAGAACCTCGACGACTGGCTCGCGCTCGGGGCGGGCGGGTTCTTCACCGCAGCATCCGTTGTCGCCCCGTACGCAGCGATGGTCGCCCAGGCCGCCACTGCCGGCGAAGTGTCGATGAGCCTGTCGGACCTCGCACCGAAACCCGACACCGGCAACAACACGGTCGCCGGTCTGGCAGAAATCGTCAGCCAGCAAACCAGCGCGATGTCTCAGCAGATCGAGGAGCTGAAGAAGGCCGTGAGAGAAGGCAAGCACGTGTACATCACGGTCAAAGACGCCACCGGTCTGCTCGAGAAGTCCGGTATCCGACTGGCGGCGATGTGACCTCACCGATCTCGGTGCTCCTCACCGACTTCTGGGGCAACACGTGGGATCTCACACCACCAGCACAGCCGTACCCGCGGCAGGTGGGTTTGCGGCTCAAAGAGATCAGCGGTCTGGCGGGGGCGCCGTTCTCCTTCACGGAGGTGGCCGGTGTCACCACCGACGGCGTGCTCGTCACCGGACGCAAGGACGACCCCAACACCATCAAGATCAAGCTGTGGGTCGACTACCCCGGCGGTGGCCCCGACGCGGTCGCCTACCTGATGGGGTGGCGGCGCGCCCTCGGCCGCGGGCTGGCGCGGGACGTGAACACTCCGCCGCTGCAGCTGACGGTCGGCGAGACCGGCCGCTGGCAGGACGTCCGGCTGCTGTCAGCCGACGCCGAACCGGACCTGCAATCCATCGCCTCTCCCGGCGGTATGGCGTTGGAAGAGTTGACGCTGCGCTCCGACCTCACGTGGTGGCGCGCCGACCCGATCGTCCGCACCTTCACCGGGCAGACCGCCATCGGATCAGCGACCGTCCCGAACCGCGGCGACATCGACGTGTGGCCCCAGCTCAAGCTCACCGGGCCGATCACCACACCGAAGATCGGCATCGCCGGTGAACTGATCTCGCTGCCGAACCTGGCCGCCGGTCAGTGGCTCGACATCGACGCCGACCCCGACTACTGGTCGGCGCTCGACCAGGCGGGCAACGACCGGTCGTGGGACATCGGCATCCGCTGGCAGAAGCAGGTGCCGGCCAACACCGAGAACGCCGTCGTGTCGGTCACCGGAACCGGGATCACCGCCGCCACGAGCTTGACGGTGACCGTGCCGCAATACTTTTGGGCGGCGATCTGATGGCAGACCCCGGATACCCGCAGGCGATCACCGACCCGCAGTGGGATTACCTCGACCTCGGGCTGCGGTCGCCCGACGGCACGCTCATCGACCGTCGCCCCATCGGCACCACCCTGTCCGACGAGATCGAATTCAGCTTCGGCGTCGACCCCGGCGCGTTCTCCATCCAGCTCCCGCCGAAGCATCCGCTCCTCGACGAGGTCACCGATATCCGCCGCAAGGCCTGGCACATCTTCGCCGCCTACGACGGCGTCGAATACACCGGACGGATCCTCAAGCGCCGCGCCTCCGGTCCGAACGAGCAGGGCGACCTGTGGTCGGGCCTGGACTACCGGCACCACCTGTCACGGTCCTCGGCGTGGGTGAACAACACTGCCCCGCCCGAGGTGCAGTTCAACATCACCGGCAAACAGGACGTCGTGTGGGGCCCGGTCGATCCGGTGTTCAAAAACTACGTGTCGAAGGTGTTCACCCGCCTGAACAAACCGCTGTACGTGCGGCTGCCGCTGCGGTGGCCGACAGCGTGGACGAACGCCAACCAGACGAACGTGAACGCGATCAACGAGCTCGACGACCTCCTCGACATCATCTGGGGTGCCAGCCAAGACCTCATCGCGCTGCCGGCACGGTTCACGCAGCTCGACGACCTGTTCCGGCCGACGTGCGAGCGCCTCGAAATGGGTGTGACCGTTGACCTGTGGGACGGGCGCGGCGACAAACCGTTCGTGTTCTCCACCGACACGGTCGGCAAACTGCAGTCGATCCTCGACCACACCTCCGACCACTTCCTGGACCTGTCGCAACTCGGTTCGGTGTCGTCGGGGCTGTTCTCGTTCGAACCGAACCGTGCCTGCTACGTCTTCGACACGCAGGAGAAGTTCCCGAACCAGAAGGTGCAGTTCCACACCAACGCCCAGGCGGGCATCGACTCGTGGGTGATGGAAGAAACCCACGCCGACGCCACCAGGGCTGTCGTCGGCGGCAAGGCACCCGAGGTGCTGAACCAGTTGATCGAGATCGGCGCGAACCTGGCGATCTCGGCGATCATCTTCGCCATCTCGCTCATCCCCGGTGCCGGCGCGATCGCGGGACTGTCGCTGACCGTCGGTGACCTGTTCGACGACGTGTTCTTCGCCTACCAGGTGTTCGCCGACCACGATCTCGAGGACGACATCGGTGACGATGACGCGTTCGGGGAGATCTTCGCCGACAACACCGCCGCCTACAGCCTCGACGGCTACGCCACCGGCAAACGCGCCCTTCACGAGCACGGTGGCACCCGAACCCTCGAGGTACAGGTGTCCACCGGTGGGCCGAAAGGCATGGGCATCCACTTCGGCCAGGACGAGACGGGTGTCCGCGGTGCACGCAAGTACCAGCCCGGCGACATCGTCACTCTCTGGGATAGAGGCACCTCGACCGAGCAGTACGTGTCGAAGGTGACGTTGTCGCGCAACCGCGACAACGGGTGGGCGGAGAAAGCCAACATCGGCAAATCGAAGCAGTCGCAGGGGCTTTGGGAACGAATCATCACCGGAGTTCAGGACGGTGCCGCATCCATTCGTGGCCTGTCCAACAGTGTCTAGGAGGCACGTCATGACCACCAAACCCGCGTACCGCGAGATCGACATGATGGGCGACAACCGGTCGAACCGCTGGGGTGCGAGCGTGGCGAACGATCTGCTGCACACCGAGGACGGCTACTCGACCGCCGTGGAGCTGGCCATCTCGCTGAACAACCGCAACGACGCCAGCTACCACTATGTGATCCGCGACGGCATCGTGGTCGACCTCGTCGACACCGACTACGCAAGTTGGAGTGTGCTGGATGCCAATCCGTACACGATCAACATCTGCTTCGCCGGCAGCTTCGCGTCCTGGTCGCGCGCGCAGTGGCTAGATCGCGAGGGCGACATCGCCATTGCCGCATGGCTGATGGTGCAGGACAGCAAGAAGTATGGCTTCCCGCTGACCGTGATCACCCCGCCGTACCACCGCGGCCGAGGTCTGAGTGACCACAAGTACGTCACGCAGTGCCTTGGGATCGGCACGCACACCGACGTCGGCAACCACTTTCCGTGGGACGTCTTCGCCCGCTACATCACCGCCTACTCGTCAGGAGTGCACGTGGAACCGCCCGTCAATCAGATCAACGCCGAGGCTGCCCGCGCCACGTGGCTCGGGCAGCGCATCACCAGCGGCGAGAACATCACCCCAGACGGGCGTGGCCGCTGGGCGCAGTTCGAGGCGGGCTACGTGTACTGGTCTCCGACGACGGGGGCGCACGCGATCCCCACCTACCTGTTTCAGACGTGGGCGGCACTGAAGTACGAGCGCGGCCCGCTCGGCTATCCGATCGGTGACCACACGGTGCTCACTGACGGCGAGGTGCAGGGCTTCGAGCATGGCGCGATCTACCGTAAAGGTCACCTCGGCAACAACGAGCAGCCCGGCTACTTCGTGACCGGAGACATCCGATCCCACTGGAACCGCACGGGTTTCGAGAAAGGTCCGTATGGGTGGCCTGCCTCGAACGAGATCGTCAACAAGAGCGGCACTCGCTACCAGGTGTTCGAGAAGGGACGCCTGGTGTGGTCCCCCGACAAGGTCGTCGGACTCGTGCCGCAAGACGGCCCCGACATCATCAACTGAGAGGAACTCGACATGGCAACCGCCGCTGACAAACTGACCGTTCAGGTCAACCCCGTCTACGTCCAGGGCAACACGTGGGGTGACAAGGTGTCTCGCTCCGCCAAAGCCATCACCGGCGGCATCACCGCGCTGCTGGGCATCGTGACCCCGCTGATCGCGATCCTCGGGGATGTGTCGATCCCCGCGCAGGTGTACGCCTGGATCTCCGGAGCCATCGCCGTGCTGACCGCGTTCAATGTGTGGCTGACCGCCAACACCCCGAAGGTCGCCGACATCGCCGACTCGACTGAGGATCTCGTCGAGGACGTCCTGCACCGAGACGTGTGAGCGGTGCCGACGTGGTTGTCCCCTTCGGCGTGGAACGGCGTCGGGATAGTCAGCTTCATCATCGTGGTCGCAGCGTTCGCGGCGCTCGCGCTGATCCGGGGCTGGCTGGTGCTGGGGATCCACCATCGCGAGATCGTCGCCGAGAAGGATCGGGCGATCGACCGCATGTCAGCCCGCGCCGCCGCCGATCAGGACTCCATCTCTTCGCTCGCGGAGACGGTGGCGTCCTATCGGGTGGCCGGCGAACTGCAGGCGCACTACCTCGAGGCGGTGCGCGAGGCGATCTCCTCCACACGGAACAGGGAGCCGTCGTAGTGCAGTGGCCGTGGACGAAAGAGATGATCGACGCCCGCGAGCAGGCCGAGCAGGCCGAGCAGGAACTTGCCGAGTCCCGGCGCCGCCGTGACCGCATCGCCGAGGATGCCCCGAAAGATCGCCAGCCCGCCCAGGTGCTGCGAATGCACCTCGAGCGCAACGGATTCACCGAACTACTCAGAGAGGCCATGAAACGACAATGACGCTGGCACCGATCGACTTAGGCGACGCGGCAGCGATCGTCGTCACCGTCGAGATGATCATCTTCACCACCCTGTACGCGTGGCGGTCGAAGCCGTGGAAGTCGTGGCCCCACAACCGCGTCGGCGTCGTGTTCCTCGGGCTCTGTGTCACGTTCACAGTGTTCCTCGTCCAGCTGTCGATTACCTACATCACCGACAGCGCCTACCCGTGGCGCGAGATCATCCGCCCCATCGCCTACTGGCTGGGTGCGGTCGGTCTTGCGCCGATGATCGCGATCCTGCTCATCGAGCAGAACCGGGACCGAAAGGGCCGCAAGTGAGAGTCATCAAGGTACGCGGGACGGGGGAACCGATGGTCGGCAACATGCTCACGCCGATACCCGGCGAGGAGCTGGACTACCGCGCGGAGATCGCACCCATCGGCTCCCGCTCCTACGCAGAATCGGTGCGCGACATTCGCGCGCACCTGCGCGGCATCGACGCCGCCGGACAGCCGTGGATTGGTGTCGCTTACAGTCTCGGCGCGGCTGGACTGGGCGACTACGCGGCGTTCGACCGGCCGGAGCATTGCGCCGGCGTCGTGTTGGTCGCTGACCCTCGCCGCCACCGCAGCCAGTGCGCCAACGGCGGCGTTTCCCTCGCGAATTGGGGTATCGCGGGTGAGCGTCGGATCGCGTCGGTGCCCGTGTGGTCGTTCGCGGTGCCCGACGATCCGATCACCGCGTGCCCCGGCGACAACGGTGCGCGCACCATCGCCAACACCGTCACCGGGCTGACGCAGCCGGTGCCGGGCCGCTGGTGGGATGCCGGCTACACCCTCGCGTGGGCGTGGAAGTACTTCCAGCAGAATTCCCGTCACTGCGTGTACGGGATCGAGAAGATGCCCGGCGATCACCGCACCTACGTGCAGGCCGCCGCGGACGCCGTGCGGGGTGTCGCGTGAGAATCCCATCCGACAAGCCGACCGCCCACGACTACTCGAACTACCTGGTTGCCACCCTCGAACAGATGCTGCCCGCGCCGCTGGGCGATCTCCTCGAGATCATCTCCGGTGTCGAGGACGGCGACCTCAACGACGTCGGCACCTGGGTCAACAACCTGAAGAACGTTCTAGGCGGCGGGTCGGGTGGCATCTCGTTTCCGGGTGCGGTGATCGGCGGGATCATCGCGGCGATCACGCAAACGTGGTTCGGGGCGTCGTACACGAATCAGACACCGGAAGGTGTTGCAGCGGCGATCAACTCGATCAAGTCGGCGATCTACGGAGACATCACCATGTGGCGATTGACTGGCAGCGGCTCGTTCACTGTCCCCGACTGCAAGTACCTGCACGTCGCGTGCATCGGCGCGGGCGATGGGGGTCAGGGTGGACACAAGGGGAGCCAGACGGTATCGACACCACCACAAGGCGGTAGTGCCGGGGGCTTCAACTCACAGCTGTTCACTCCATCTGAACTCGGTGGCGTCGGCGCCACTGTCACCTATACCTGCGGCATCCCCGGCAGTGGGGGGGTGGGCGCGACGGCGACTAACGGAACGGGCGGCGCCGGCGGTATGGGCACTGAAACCACATTCGGAACCTACCTCTCCTCAGTGAAAGGCCAGTCGACCATCGGGACGCACGACGGATTCCTCGCGTCTGCGTCCGCACCGGGGCGGGGAGGCGATGCAGGCTTCTACAACGGTTCGGCGATGATGGCCTCGCCGACCGCCGGTGGCGGGACGCCAGTGGGCGCTGGCGGCGCGGCCGGTACGGCGTCGAGCCGCGACGGTGCGGACGCTCCTGACGCCACAGTTACGCGGTCCCCCAGTGGTGGTGGCGGCGGCGGCGGCGGCTACGGGGCGAACGGGGCAGTCCCTGGGCTGGGAAAGAACGGCTCGGTTGGCGGCGGCGGCGGTGCGGGCGGTGGCTCCGGCCACATGTTCTTCAACGGTTCGGCTGGCGGGCGTGGCGGGTACGGGGAAATTCAGATCGTGACGGAATGAGGAAGCAATGACACAGTTTTCATCCACCGACCTCACCACCGAGATGCAGGGAGGACATTTCTCGGCCACCATCACCGGCACACTCACAGGCATCGCGAAAAACGTGATCGGCGGATTCGCTGAAGCCACCATCGACATCGGCGAAAAAGACGGCTCCTACGCCGTCATCCGCTTCTTCGACAGCGACCCCATTCAGGTCGATGCCGAAATCGTCGAACAACCCGTCATCCCGGCACCGCCACTACCCGAGCCGAGCAGCGATCAGGGGCCGACCGCATGACCCCGACCCCGCACCCGTCGAAGTGTGCCGCGTCGGGACGTGATGGCGTGGCGGGGAACATTCAGCGGCACGACAACCCCGTACATGCCGACATTCACCCCGGCGGATGCTTCGGGGTCGTCGGGCGGCACAACGCAGTACTGGCCGCGAATCTGCAACGCCCACAAGACGACACAACCTCGGAGGTAGTGGTGACCGTGGAAGACACCGCAAGCGTCGCGCAACTCGACGCCATCGACGCAGCGAGCGAGGAGGCCACGGCATGACGACACTCATCACCATCAAGGACACGCTCCTCAACATCGCCGGCGCAGCCGCCGGTGAACGACTCCGCTTCGCCCCCCGCGGCATCTCCGCCAGCACCATGAGCACCAACTACGTTGACGTGCCCTCAGACACCTCGACCGGAGCGTTCACCGCCCAGCTGCAACCCGGCCAGGCGATGGTGTCGATCGGGCATCGCACCAGCATCCCCTTCACCGTGCCGTCGACGCCGAAAACGTCGGGTGACGGCTCCTACACCCTGTGGGAGCTGATCCAGGCCAACGTGCAGATCCCGGCAGCCACACCCGCCCAGGTCATCCAGCAGGCCGTCGCCAGTCAGGTCGGGAGTGCTGTCACAGACCAGGTGTCGGAGGCCATCGAGGAAGCGGACCTTGGACAAGTACCGCTGCGTACCCTGTACCGACCGATGACTGACATCATCTCGTCAAGCGTGCTGACCACCGACCAATACCTATTCGCGGCCCCATCGGACTACACAAATCTGTGGGGCACCCGTTGGGACTCGGCGAACTACAACACCCAGGGTCAAAACCTCATCCCCGTCACCGCTGGCACCCCCGCCTCTGGATGCATCAACGACAGCAGCGGACGCTACACCACCAGCGGCTCAAGCAAAATCCCCTTCGGCTCCGTCATCGACATCGAGTTCATATTCACCGGCGACAAGCTCGACATCATGATGCAGACATTCGGCTACTTCGACTCTCAGGTGTACATCGAGGACGAGGGCCGGATGAAGAAGGCGAAGCCGCTTCCGTTGGCGGGCAACTATTCCGGCTACTCGTACCGCTCGCTGCGGTTCGCTGAGATCGCCACACGACGCATCAGGGTGGTGATGCCCGCCGTGTACTTCGTGCAGATCATGCACGAGCGGTCCGCGATCCTGGCTCCCAGCCCCGACAGGCCGCTGATCGTGACGACGGGAGACTCGTACTTCGAGTCGTGCGGTGCGTACAACTCGGGGTCGGCGCGGAGCTTCGTGACGTACGGGATGATCGACGCGCTCATCGAGGCGACCGGCTTCGCGGTGGCGAGGTGTGCGCAGGGTGGCACCGGCTATTTCAACGACGGCACGGGGGCCGCTGGCTCGTTGACGGCAGTGGCGTCCAATACTGCGCACACCAGCCCTTTCGGTTCGGCCCCCAGGGTCGCCTACTACGGCAAGTTCCTCGGCTCGGTCGCCAAGCCGGTGGCCGTCCTCGTCAACGGAACCTGCAACGACGGCGGACTGTCGGGTGACGGCACGAACGCCTCACAGGCAGGGATGCAGACGCGCGTCACCGCGCTACTCAACGCCATCGCGGCACGCGACCCGAAGGTGGGGATCGTCGCCATCGGGCCAGAACCCATCAACGACAGTTACGGGTCGGGCGCACACGCCACCAATCGTCTCGGTATCCAGGCGGCGATAGCCGCGCACGCACAGGGAATCGGCTTCGCTGACGCCAACAACCCCACGACGCCGTGGTGGACCGGCACCGGCTACGAAAAGAGTGTGTCTACCTCTCAGCAGGCGCAGATGGTGGGTGCCGATCAGATTCACCCCAACTGGTTCGGGCACAAGTACTACGGCTCCCGAATCGCTGCGGCGATTGGAGACTTTCGGGTGCCCAAGGATCGCGCGGAAAGGGCCGCATGATGGACGAACTGACAGAACGATTTATGGAGGCTGGTAACGACATGCTTCCCGACCTGCCCGACACGCCGCTGATCCCGCCCGCCGATCTCAACTTTGGAGACGATGACTGATGGCAATCCAATCCGGCCCCGGCTTCCTCGCCTCACTCAACCCGTCCGAGCTTGCGGGCATGGCCTACAGCAACGCCTCCTACTACATGCAGAACGACTACACCCTGGCAGTGGCAGTCTCTTCTGCGGCACAGACGCTCACCGCCACCCCGAAGCTCAACGTTTTTACCGGCTCGTCGGCGGTCACATGGACCCTCCCTGCGGTGGCGGGAAATACCGGACGATTTATCCGGATCAAGAATCGCGGCTCAGCAACACTCACCATATCTCGGGCCGGATCAGATCAGATCTACTCGACTGCCGCCAATACCACCGTCACAGTCGCAGCGGGTGTAGCACTGTTGCTCATCAACGACGGCACGTACTGGCTCACAAACTAAGCCCGCCCATAACGCGAAGTCTGAGGCGGCACGACATACCAAGCGAACAGCCCGAAGAGTTGACATGTCCTCGCACACTGCAAAGAAACTTGGCGAGCGTGAGGCGTTGGTCGCCCCCGTTCATGTCAGCGTCGCCACACCCATACATGCTCTTTCGGGACCAGCGGGGCACCTTCGGGTCCGGCGACATAGGGCGCGATCCAACGCTTTTCGGTCTTCGCACCGCGAGGTCCGGTGTGATAGGTGCGCATGTGACCGCGCACGATCCAGCGGTGGGTGTAGTCACGACCGTCGCTGGCTGCCTTTCCGTCCGGACCGACTGTCCACTCTCGGACGGTCCGGAGGTCGATGACTGTGACTGCGGGCACGGGTCGTGTGCGGGTTTCTTTCGCCGACCCGTCTTCGCGGAAGTTGGCGGGTCGGGTCGAGCCGACCTGGGGCTGTTGCGATAGCAGCATCGTGGCGCACAGGATGCGCCAGATCGCCAGCTCGGGTGCGATGCTGTGATCGCCCACGCGCACCGTATCGTCGCGGCCGTCGCTGAAACGCACGGTGATCAAGGACAGTGGGCTGGGTGGGCGTCCGGCGATGGCCTGGCGTGTCCACAGCTCGATGCGGACGCCGTCCATGTCCGCATCCTGTGACCACTCGGGGATCGGAGCCCACGACACCGCGTCGATCGTCACGGTGCGCTCGTCGCGGTCGGCGGACCGGTTGACCACGCGGATCGGGAGTCCGCCATCCCACACGAGCAGACCCGACCGTGTCTCAGCGTCACGGTCCCAGTGGGGTAGCTCGCCGCCGCACAGGCCAGTGTCGGCTGCGAGGGTCGTCATGTCCGGTGCGACCCACCACAGCGAGGCGGTCTCCAGCTCTTTCGCCTCGCGCCGCCACAGATCGCTGACACTCGACCCTTCAGTTCCCCTTGGCTGCTCATCGACCACGCGACTGGCGTGGTTCAGGCCGGCGGCCAGGTCCATCCTGACCGCCGGCAATGTCACTGCGCGTAGAGGTCGCACCACCAGCGCCCGACTACGCCGCGGTGACCTGCGCGGCGAACAGGCCCCAGTCGGGACCGGATTCGATGTCGCCGGTGCGCTTCCACCCGGCGGCGTCCAGCGCGGCGTCGAGGGCTTCCTCGTTGGGCTCCCCGTCGTCGAACAGGTTGTCGGCGGGGAACTCGGCGATGGTGGAGGCGTCGTCGGCGTCCTGGATGAGGATGGTGTTCTCGTCGCGGGAGATGTGGGCGTTGATCATGTCGGGCTCCTTGGTCGGTGTTCCTTGACTGTGTAACCAGTATTGCAGCATTACTCGTTACTCGTCAAGTGGTCGAGCAAAATCTTCCGGACGTATTTCGCGGTGCCCATCCCGGCCTCTTTTGCGTGCTCGTCCAGCTCCGCCTTGGCGGCTGCGGGTAGGGAAACGGTGACGCGGGGCGAGTGTGTCCCGTCGCCGGATAGGGAGGTCCCGCCGGGCGTGAGTCCTCGGGTGTTGGGTGCAGTGTTCGCCATGCGGTGAGCGTATCGCGTATTGCTGCATTAGTCGATACCAAAGTGTTGACGGTATACGAGTATTGCGGCTATACTGGTATCACACCACGAGAGAGGGACACCATGAAAACCACACTCACCCCCCACCGAGTCACCGACCCCCGCGGAAGCATCATCCTCGTCATGGCTACCGACGAGCACGACGCTCACGCGAAAGCCGAAGCCCACGCCCAGACGATCCGCGAAGCACTCGGACACTGACCGACGCGAGACCCCCGGACCCGAAAGGGCCCGGGGGTCTCGTCCGGCACGCGACCGAACCGATCCGGCCCGGCCTCACACGTGTGCGAATTCAAGGTTCGGCCCCGAACCTTGAATTGCTGCCGGCCGAGTTCAAGGTTCCTTGACTCGTCCACCGCGTGACCGACACCGCGAACCGATCCGGCCTGGCACACGTCCAAGAGGGCATGAACAACCTCGACGAGCACACCTGCCCGAACTGCGGCTACCCCGACCCCACCCTCGCGATCCTGTGGACCACCGCAGACCCGGAGTGGTGGCAGCGAGACGAGCACGACGAATGACGAGACCCCCGTCGCCTTCTTCCCAGAGGCGGCGGGGGTCTTTTCGTGTCTGGGCGTCCCCGAACACATGTGCGAGTGTAGCGGCTCTAGGCGGACAGCAGATCCCCGATCGCCCTCGCCGCCGCCTTGCCCGACGTGCGATCCAAATGCCCATAGCGATCAATGGTCGTGGTGATCGACTCATGCCCCAAGTGAGCCTGGATCATCGGTAGCGGGATGCCCGAAGCGATCATCCACGACGCGTTCGTGTGCCGCAGATCATGCACACGCGGCGTCTTCGTCAAACCGTGCTCCCTCGCAGCACGTCGCGCCGGTTCCCACGCCCGACGCCAGAAACCCTGAGGACTCACGGGACCACCCGAGCTCAGGCTGAACAACCACTCGCCGTCGGCATGTCTCCCGGCAACCTCGACGGCCTGCGGGGTCAGGTCGATCGTGCGACGAGACTTCCTCGTCTTCGGTGGCCCCAAACGCCGGCTGTAGCCGCCCGAGTACTTCCACGCCCGACCGACCCGGGCAGTGGCGTTCTCGACATCGATGTCGCCGGGGCGTAGTGCCGTCGCCTCCCCGAAGCGCATACCGGTCGACACCAGCCATAGCGCGAGATCGGCGAACATCGGGCGCGTGATACCTCCGTGGACAACAGCGAACTCAGTCGGCGACAAGAACACCATCTCCTTCCGCTCAGTCTCGGGCAGCCGAAGACCTTCGCCCTCGGTGATCGTGTCCGCTAACACCTGGACTGACAAGCCCGTGTCCAAACTGTGTCCACGACGGCCACGGACCCCCTGACGCACAACACCCCCTCACCGGCATCACTGCTGGTGAGGGGGTGTTTTCTGCGTTGTAGCCCCGACGGGATTCGAACCCGCGCTACCGCCTTGAGAGGGCGGCGTCCTAGGCCGCTAGACGACGGGGCCAAGACTTGCTCTTCACGACTGTTGTCACATCGATCTCTGCGATTCGAACCGCTGAGAGCCTCCGCAACTCTAGCCTCCCGAGCGGGATTCACCAAACTGGTGTACAACCCTGCTCGTGGCTGGGGTACCAGGACTCGAACCTAGAATGGCTGAACCAGAATCAGCTGTGTTGCCAATTACACCATACCCCATTGGTCAGCCCCTCTTCCCGCTCTCGCGGGCTCGAAAAGCGCCGTGAGAGAGACTACCAAAGACACCCGCCCTAACTACAAATCGGCAGGTGAGGGAAGGTTTTGAGCCGCCGAGCGCAACCGGTCGACGGTGACATCGCGTCCCAGGAGCTCGATCGACTCGAACAGCGGCGGACTGATGTGCGACCCGGTGACGGCGACTCGGACGGGGCCGAACGCCTTGCGCGGCTTGAGTTCGAGACCCTCGACCAACGCAGTCTTGAGCGCGTCCTCGATGGCCGACGTGGACCAGTCGGTCACGCCCTCCAGCGCCTCGATGGCAGCAGCGAGGACGGGTGCGGCGTCGCTGCCGAGATTCTTGCGTGCCGAGGCCTCGTCGACCGCGAAGGACGCGTGTTCGGGGTCGTTGTCGGTGCCGACGTAGAGGAACGAGATCAACGGCCACGCTTCGCTCAGCACCTGGATCCGCGTCTGCACCAACTCCGCGACCGTCGCGAAGGTCGCATCGTCGATCGGTTCGACGAGCTTGCCGTGCTCGATCAGATAGGCGCGCAGTCGCGCGGCGAAATCCTCCGGACTCAGCCGCCGGATGTGTTCGGCGTTGATGGCGTCGGCCTTCTTCTGGTCGAAGCGTGCGGGATTGGAGTTCACCCGGCGCACATCGAAGGCCTCGATCATCTCGTCGATCCCGAAGACGTCGTGATCGTCGGAGATGCCCCACCCCAACAGCGCGAGATAGTTGATGAGTCCCTCACGGATGAATCCACGATCGCGGTGATGGAACAGACTCGACTGCGGGTCGCGCTTGGAGAGCTTCTTGTTGCCCTCCCCCATCACGAACGGGAGATGACCGAACTCCGGCACCCACTCCGCGCGTCCGATGCGCATCAGCGCCTCGTACAGCGCGATCTGGCGGGGTGTGGAGGGCAGCAGATCCTCGCCGCGCAGCACGTGGGTGATCTTCATCGCGGCGTCGTCGACCGGATTGACCAGCGTATAGAGCGGATCCCCGTTGCCACGGGTCAGCGCATAGTCGGGAACGGTGCCCGCTTTGATGGTTGTGCTGCCGCGCACGAGATCGTCCCAGGTGATGTCGTGGTCGGGCATCTTCAGGCGCACAACGGGATTGCGGCCCTCGGCGCGGAAGGCCGCGCGCTGCTCGTCGGTCAGGTCGCGGTCGAAGTTGTCATAGCCGAGCTTCGGATCGCGCCCGGCCGCCCGGTGCCGCGCCTCCACCTCCTCGGCGGTGGAGTACGCCTCGTAGGCCTCGCCGGCCTCGAGGAGTTCGGCGACCACGGCGCGATAGAGATCCCCGCGCTCGGACTGACGATAGGGCGCATACGGTCCACCGACCTCGGGCCCCTCATCCCAGTCGAGGCCGAGCCAGCGCAACGCGTCGAGGATCGCCTCATAGGACTCCTGGGAGTCACGAGCGGCGTCGGTGTCCTCGATGCGGAAGACGAAGGTGCCGCCGGTGTGGCGGGCGTGGGCGAAGTTGAACAGCGCCGTGCGCGCAAGTCCCACATGTGGTGTGCCGGTGGGCGACGGGGAGAACCGCACCCTCACCTGTGTGGGCGCGGCGGTGGAGCTGCCGGCATCGGCCGGTGCGGACTGCGGCGTGCTGTCGACATCATGACTGCTCATGACCCTCAAGGGTATAGCGGCACGCAGGCGCGCTCGGCCCAGCCCTGCCCGCCGCGGGTGCGCAGCCCGACACGCCCGGCGTTGCAGGGCCCCGACGGCATCCGGATCGGTTGCGCGGCCTGCCTGTCAGGCGCTCAGGCCAGGAAGTCGATCAGCAGGGCGTTGACGGTCGCCGGCTGTTCGAGGTAACCCCAATGTCCCGCGTCGGCGACCTCTTCATACCTCGCCCCGGTGATGGCGTCGGCGAGTTCTCGTGACAGATGCGGCAGCAACGTGCGGTCGTCGGCGAATCCGATGACCAGCACCGGCACCGCGATCGTGCCGTAGACGCCCAGACGGTCCAACTCGTCGTCGTGCACACCCATCTGCGCGCGTACACCTGCCGACACCCGGCTTCCCGAGAAGCCGATCACGTCGAGCCAGTCGCGTACTGCCGACTCGTCGGCCAGCGTCGCCGGCGACAGACTCATCTGGGCGGTCACCGCGGCGTGGTAGTCCTCGGGCAGTTCGATACCCCGGTCGTAGATCTCCCGCTCGCCGCGCGACATCGCCGCCTGCAGCGGTGTGGAACGTCCGTAGGAGGCGATGATCACCGCCGAGGCGACGAGATCGGGTCGGGCAACGCAGAGTTCGGCGGTGATGCGTCCGCCGAGCGAGGTCCCGATCACGTGTGCCGGTCCGGCATCGAGGAATTCGATGAGCGCGGCGGTGTCGGCGACCATATCCGACAGCGCGAAACCCTCGGCGCATTCGCTCGTCGGCGCGATCCCGCGGTTGTCGAAGGTGACCACGCGATAGCCCGCGGCGATGAGGGCGGGCTGCTGATGGGCATGCCACACGCGACCGGGAGCGCCGGTGCCCATCACCATCACCACGAGCGGGCCCTGCCCCTGGTCGATGTAGCTGATCTCGATTCCGTTGACGCGAGCGATTTTCGGTGCGATCGGTGGCACGGACCTACCCTCGATCGGCCACCGGGTTGGACAATTCGCCCAACCCTTCGACAGCGACCGACACGGTCTGACCGGCAGCCATCGGGCCCACCCCCGAGGGTGTCCCGGTGAGCAACACATCGCCCGGCATCAGTGTCATGACCGCCGAGATCCACTCCACGATGGCACCGATGTCGTGGATCATCAGACTGGTCCGCGAGCGCTGCTTCACCTCGCCGCCGAGGGTGGTGGTGATCTCCAGATCGCTTGGATCGAGCTCGGTTTCGATCCACGGGCCCAGCGGACAGAACGAGTCGTACCCCTTGGCACGCGTCCACTGACCGTCGATCGCCTGCTGATCACGCGCGGTCACGTCGTTGGCGATGGTGTAGCCGAGGATGACGTCGGCGGCTTTGGCGGCGGGCACATCTCGACACGGCCGGCCGATCACCACCGCGAGCTCACCCTCGAAATCCACCCGCTCAGAACTCTTGGGGCGCAGGATCGGGGCGTTCGGACCGATGATCGACGTGTTGGGTTTGATGAAGATGACCGGACTGTCCGGTGCCGGTCCACCCATCTCGGCGATGTGCTCGACGTAGTTCTTGCCGATACACACCACCTTGCTGGCGAGGATGGGCGCGAGCAACCGGGTATCGGCCAGCGGCCAGGAGCGTCCCGTGAAGGTGGGGGTGCCGAAGGGATGCTCGGCGATTTCCCGAGCACGGGCATCGTTCCCGTCACCGTCGATACTCACGAAAGCCACGCCGTCAGGGCTTGCAATTCGAGCGAGTCGCATGTGTCGACCTTAGCCGAGCACGTCGATCTGCCATCCCGCCTGCCGGGATCGACAGGGGCACGTCGATCCCACATTCCGCGAGTGTCTTAAAATATGAATATGTCGTTCCATATGTTGAGACGCCGACGGGACTGCGCAGCCCCCGGCGCCAATACGGCGGCGGGCAGCCATCCCGACGAACCGACCGTGCACCGCTGGTGGATGCTCGTCGCCGCACTCGTCGCAGCGATGGCCACCACCTGCGCCGTGTCGGGTGTGGCCTACCTGATCCCGGCCCTGCACGACGACGGCGTCTCCCTGACCGAGGGGGCCTGGCTCGCGGCGTTGCCCACCGTCGGCCTGACGCTGTCGATGGTGGGGTGGGGGCTCGCACTCGACCGTCGCGGCGAACGACGTGTGCTGCTGGTCTCGCTGGCGCTGACCGTGATCGCCACCGGCGCGACCGCACTCGCTGCGGCGTACCACGCCCCGTTACCGGTGATCGGCGCCTGCCTGCTCGCCGGCGGGCTGGCCTGCGGGGCGGGCAACGGGGCAAGCGGGCGCATCGTGGTGGGCTGGTTCCCGCCGAACCTGCGGGGCACCGCCATGGGGATGCGACAGATGGCACAGCCGCTCGGTGTGGGCATCTGCGCGCTGACGATGCCGGTGCTCGCCGCACATCGGGGTGCCGCAGCGGCGCTGATCATCCCGTTCGCGGTGTCGGTGATCGCACTGGGACTGACCGCGCTGCTCATCGTCGATCCACGACGACCGGAACCGGCGACAGGCAACTCGACGGCACACAGCGACCCGAATGTGTCCGAGAATCCCTATCGGACAGGCGGATTCCTCACTCGCGTCCATACCGTGAGCCTGCTGCTGGTGATCCCGCAGGGCATGCTGTGGACATTCGTCCCCACCTGGCTGATCGTCGGACTGCACTGGTCGCCGGCCGCCGCGGGACTGTTGGTGACCATCACCCAGATCCTGGGCGCGTTGGGGCGCATCGCCGCAGGGCGTGTCTCCGACCGGATGGGCTCGCGGATGCGACCGGTGCGGATCATCTCGGTGGCGGCGGTGGTGTTCACCGCATTGCTGGCCCTGACGGCGTGGATGCATGCTCCCGTCGTGGCGGTGGTCGCGATGATGCTCGCCTCGGTCATCTCCGTTGCCGACAACGGGCTGGCATTCACCGCCATCGCCGAATACGCCGGACCGCGGTGGAGCGGACGAAGTCTCGCGATCCAGAACACCAGCCAGTATCTGGCGATGTCGGCCACCACACCGATCTTCGGTGCACTGATCGCAGCCGCAGGATTCCCACTGGCCTTCGCCGTCGCCGCAGCCGCACCGCTGCTGGCCATCGGGGTGGTGCCCCACGACCCGCCGACAGAGAACTAGTCCGGCGAACTGCGCGAGATCTGTTCTGCCAGCGGATGATCGGCCGGGACATCGTTCAGGGCCTCGACGCCGTCGAGGGTTCTGCCCCGCGGCGGCGCCACCGTGACACCCGGCATCGAGCGCGACACGGCGTCGGTGAACTCCGAGCGCAGGACGTCGTTGCCCATCACCGCACCGACCCAGCTCACCCGAGCCGATGACTCTGCCCGGCAGCGGCGTAACGCGCTCACCACGCTCGTCGCGAGTTCGTCGGCGGCTGCCGCGAGGATCTCCGCGGCCACCACGTCGCCGCGGAGGGCGGCGTCGGCGACCTCACGAGCGAACCGGGCGATCGTCGGCACCCGGTCCTCACGCGCCTGCAGCCGCATGTAGATCTCCTCGAAGGGACCGAACGAGATCACAGCGCGTTCACCGAGTTCGGTGGCCTGTCCCCTGCCGTCGAAGGCGCGCAGGGCGGCGTCGAGTCCCATCCTGCCGATCCAGTACGCCGAACCAGCATCACCGAGCAGGTAGCCCCAGCCGTCCACTCGCGCCACGCGCTCACCGACACCGAGCGTGACCACACCGGTGCCGACCGCGGTCACCGCGCCGAGGGCCAGACCGTTGGCCGCGAGGTATCCCGTCACCGAATCGTGAGCCAGTGCCACATCGGTGACACCGAGTCCCGCGGTCAGCGCACGCAGCCGCTCAGGTCGCGAACCGGCGGGTGTCAGACCCGACACGCCCGCCGCGAGCACCGAAACGGATTCGGCATTCGTGTCGATGCCCATGTCGAGGACCGAACGGGTCGCGATGTCGGCGATCTGGTCGACCACCGACATGGAGGTGTCGATACCCGCCCCGTCGCGCTCCTCGACATGTCCGTCGTCGAAGCTCAACCGGATTCGCGACCCCGTCTGTCCACCGTCGATCGACAGTTTCACGGCCGTGCTATCGCCCGGCGTGTCGACGAGTCACGACGGCGCACCGATCACACATACGGATCAGAGAGCCGCGACGATCCGCGCACCGATGTCGGCGGTCGAACCGGCACTGTCGCCGCGAGCGGCGACGTCGGCCTCCACGGCCTTCTCGATCCGCGCCGCGGCGTCGGTGTTGCCCAGGTGACGCAACAGCAGTGCAGCCGAGAGGATCGCCGCGGTGGGGTCGGCGATGCCCTTGCCCGCGATGTCGGGGGCGCTGCCGTGCACCGGCTCGAACATCGACGGGTTGGTACGCGTGGCGTCGATGTTGCCCGACGCCGCCAGCCCGATACCGCCGGATACCGCCGCGGCGAGGTCGGTGATGATGTCGCCGAAGAGGTTGTCGGTCACGATCACGTCGAACCGGCCCGGGTTGGTCACCAGGTAGATGGTGGCCGCGTCCACATGGCAGTAGTCGGTGGTGACGTCGGGGTAGTCGGCACCCACCTCCTCGACCGTGCGCGCCCACAGCGAACCGCCGAAGGTGAGCACGTTGGTCTTGTGGACGAGGGTGAGGTGCTTGCGGCGCGCCTGCGCACGCTCGAACGCATCGCGGACCACGCGTTCGATCCCGAAACGGGTGTTCAGGCTGACCTCGGTGGCCACCTCATGCGGCGTCCCGACGCGGATCGCACCACCGTTTCCGGTGTAGGGACCCTCGGTGCCCTCACGGACCACGACGAAATCGATCGACGGATCACCCGACAGCGGCGAGGAGACACCGTCGTAGAGCTTGCTCGGACGCAGATTGACGTGGTGGTCGAGGGCGAAGCGCATCTTCAGCAGCAGTCCGCGTTCGAGGATGCCCGAGGGCACCGACGGATCGCCGATCGCTCCGAGCAGGATCGCGTCGTGCTCGCGCAGCGAGTCGAGGTCGGCGTCGGTGAGGAGTTCACCGGTGCGGTGGTAACGACGTGCACCGAGATCGTATTCGGTGGTCTCCACATCGGGCTCGACCGCGCGCAGCACGTTCAGTGCCTGCTCGATGACCTCGGGGCCGATCCCGTCACCGGCGATGACTGCGAGCTTCACGACAGGTCAACTCCTTCGATCAGGGTGGCGCCGACGGCGTCGCCGATGGCGCTGACCACGTCCTCGGGCACAGCGCGGTCGACGCGCAGCAGCACGGTCGCACCCTCGCCCTCGACGTCCTGGGACAGCCCGGCGGCCTGGATGTCGATGCCGGCGTTGCCCAGCAGCGTGGCGATCTTGCCCAGTGAACCGGGCTGGTCGCGGTAGCTCACCAGCAGGTTGAGTCCCTGCGCGCGCAGGTCGAAGTTGCGGCCGTTGATGTTGACGACCTTCTCCACCTGTGCCGGACCACTCAACGTGCCGGCGACGTTCACCGTCGAACCGTCGCCGTAGACCGCCTTCACGTCGACCAGACTGCGGTGGTTCGGGCTCTCGGTGGCGGTGGTGACCTCGGTGGTCACGCCTCGTTCCTGGGCGATGGCCGGGGCGTTGACGAAGGTGATCGGATCCTCGAGGACCGCCGAAAACAGCCCGCGCAGCGCCGACAGCCCGAGCACGTCGACGTTGCTGGCGGCGAGCTCACCGCGGACCTCCACCTGCAGTGCGGTCGGCGACTGGTCCGAGATCGCGCCGACGAGCACGCCGAGCTTGCGCGACAGCTCCAGCCACGGCGCGACCTCGTCGTCGACGGGTCCACCGGAGATGTTGACCGCATCGGGGACGAAGTGGCCGGCCAGTGCCAGGCGCACACTCTTGGCGACGTCGGTGCCCGCGCGGTCCTGTGCCTCACTGGTCGACGCGCCCAGGTGCGGGGTCACCACGACCTGCGGCAACTCGAACAGTGGGCTGTCGGTGCAGGGCTCCTTGGTGAACACGTCGATGCCGGCGCCGCGCACGTGGCCCGAGCGCACCGAGTCGGCCAGCGCATCCTCGTCGATCAGACCGCCGCGGGCGGCGTTGACGATGATCACGCCCTCCTTGGTCTTGGCGAGCTCGTCGGCGCCGATGAGGCCCAGGGTCTCTGGCGTCTTGGGCAGGTGGATCGTGATGAGATCCGCACGCTCGAGCAGCTCCTCGAGGCTCACCAGCTCGATACCCAGCTGCGCGGCGCGCGCGGGCGACACGTAGGGGTCGTAGGCGATGATGTGGGTCTCGAAGGCTGCCAGACGTGCGGCGACCAGCTGCCCGATACGGCCGAGCCCGACCACGCCGACGGTCTTGCCGAAGATCTCCACACCGTTGAAGCTCGACCGTTTCCAGGTGTGCTCGCGCAGCGTCGCGTCGGCCTGCGGGATCTGACGGGCCGCCGAGAGCATGAGGGAGATCGCATGCTCGGCGGCGGTGTGGATGTTCGACGTGGGTGCGTTGACCACCATCACGCCACGCTCGGTGGCTGCCGGGACGTCGACGTTGTCCAGGCCCACGCCCGCGCGGGCGACGATCTTCAGTCGCGGCGCGGCGGCGAGGACCTCGGCGTCGATCGTGGTGGCCGAGCGGACCAGGACCGCGTCGGCCTCGGCGATGGCCTCGAGCAGCTTCGGGCGATCGGGTCCGTCGACCCATCGCACCTCTACCCCGTCGCCGAGTGCCTCGACCGTCGACGGTGCGAGCTTGTCGGCAATCAACACGATGGGGGTGCGGCCGGGATCGGTCACCTGTACGCTCCTAGTTCTGGTCGAGCAGCGAGTTCTTCTCGGGGGCTCGGTGGGGTTCTTCGTCTTGGGGGTTCTTCTCGGGCCGCGGCCCGCGCCGACGCCAGTCGTGCACGGAATCGTTCTGCACGGATCGCGATTCAGCGACCAGCTTAGAGCGCGCACTGTCGGTCTCCGATGCCGGGTCTGTCGGCCGGGTTCTGTGTGACCGCGGCCAGTCGGGCCCACCATCACATAGACTCACGGGGCCGTTCGGAACACCTCCGGCGGTTGCCTGGCAGGAAAACGGAGTTGTGATGTTGAGAAGGCTTGCGGCGATGCTGACAGCCACCGCGGCGATGGTGCTCATGGTGCTCGGAGCGGGTCATGCCGCAGCCGCACCGAACATCCCGCTCGGCGGAGGGTCGGGGATCCTCTTGCCGGAGAATGCCGACAGCGCGGCGGCCTGCACGATCACCACGATCGGCTACGACAAGGCCGGCGATCTGATCGGGCTGACCGCCGGACACTGCGGCCCGGCCGGGCGCGCGGTGTACTCGGAGAAGTTCGCCAACCGCGGGAAGGCCGGCGAGGTGGTCTACAGCACCCCCGACCTCGACTTCGCGGTGATCAAGTTCGACAAGTCCAAGGTGGCCCCGCTGCGCAGCGTCGGCGGCGTGACCATCCGTGGCATCCAGACCACGCCGCCGCAGTTCCCCTCGGTCGCCTGCAAGACCGGCCGCACCACCGGTAACACCTGTGGCGTCACCTGGTTCAGCGACGGACAGGCCCACATCACCCAGATGTGCATCGCCGAAGGCGATTCGGGTAGCCCCGTGGTCATCGGAGACCGTCTGATCGGAATGGTCAACGGCTACTTCGAGTTCGCCTGCCTCGGACCGGAGACCGGCACCAACATCGGGCCGATCCTCGACCGCATGAACAAGGTCGGTTTCAGCGGATTCCACGTTTACTGATCGACACGGTCTACTGATCGCCTCGGTCATTTGATCGACACGCACCGACGACAGGAGCCCCGGACCACACGGTCCGGGGCTCCTGTCGTATACGCACCTGTCTATACGCACCAGGGGCGCGCAGCGACCGTCAGGCGGTCTCGGTGATCGGGCGGTCGACCCAGCTCATCAGACCGCGCAGCTTGCGGCCGGTGACCTCGATCGGGTGCTGGGCGTTCTCCTCGCGCAGCGCCTCGAGTTCCTTGTTGCCGCCCTCGACGTTGGCGACCAGACGCTTGACGAAGGTGCCGTCCTGGATGTCGGCGAGGACTTCCTTCATGCGCTCCTTGGTGCCGGCGTCGATGATGCGCGGACCCGAGATGTAGCCACCGAACTCGGCGGTGTCCGACACCGAGTAGTTCATGCGGGCGATGCCGCCCTCGTACATGAGGTCGACGATCAGCTTGAGCTCGTGGAGCACCTCGAAGTAGGCCATCTCCGGGGCGTAGCCGGCCTCGACCATCACCTCGAAGCCCTTCTTGACCAGTTCCTCGGTGCCGCCGCAGAGCACGGCCTGCTCACCGAAGAGATCGGTCTCGGTCTCCTCTTTGAAGGTGGTCTTGATGATGCCGGCGCGGCCGCCACCGATCGCCGAGGCGTAGGACAGCGCGAGCGCCTGACCCTCATCCTTGGGATCCTGATCGACGGCGATGAGGCAGGGCACACCCTTGCCGTCGACGAACTGACGGCGCACCAGGTGGCCGGGTCCCTTGGGAGCGACCATCGCGACGGTCACGTTCTCCGGAGCCTTGATGAGGTCGAAGTGGATGTTGAGTCCGTGTCCGAAGAACAGCGCGTTGCCCTCGGAGAGGTTCGGCTCGATGTCCTCGGTGAAGATCTTGGCCTGTGAGGTGTCGGGCGCCAGGATCATGATCACGTCGGCCCACTTCGCGGCCTCGGCGTTGGACATGACCTTGAGGCCCTGCTCCTGTGCCTTCTCACGCGACTTGCTGCCCTCGCGCAGACCGATGGCGACGTCCACACCGGAATCGCGCAGGCTCAGCGAGTGTGCGTGTCCCTGGCTGCCGTAGCCGATGACGGCAACCTTGCGGCCCTGGATGATCGACAGGTCGGCGTCGTCGTCATAGAACAATTCGACTGCCACTTGGTACTTCCCTTCGTGTGTTCTCTCGAAACATTGAGTGTGCGAAAGAATCTGTGTGAAAAATGTTGTCCCTGTGCATGTTCCCCGGTCACGTCTGCCTGGTGGGCAGCGGGGCCGGGCGGCCACCACCGACGGGTGTCAGCGGGTGGCTGTCATGCTCTTGGGTCCACGACCCAGCGCGACCGCACCCGATTGCGCGATCTCGCGGATGCCGTACGGATCGAGCATGCGCAGCAGCGCCTCGAGCTTGTCGGTGGTGCCGGTCGCCTCCACGGTGACCGACTCCGGCGAGACGTCGATCACCTTGGCGCGGAACAGGTTCACCACCTCGATGACCTCCGAGCGCACGGTCGCGTCGGCACGCACCTTGATCAGCATCAGCTCGCGCGAGACCGAGGACTCGGGATCCTGCTCGACGATCTTGATCACGTTGATCAGCTTGTTGAGCTGTTTGGTGACCTGTTCCAGCGGGAAATCCTCGACCGAGACCATGATCGTCATCCGCGAGACGCCCTTGATCTCGGTGGCGCCCACCGCCAGTGACTCGATGTTGAATCCGCGCCGCGAGAACAGACCCGAGACGCGGGCCAGCACGCCCGGCAGGTCTTCGACGAGGACGCTCAGCGTATGTGTGGTGCTCACTTGAGGTTCTCCCCTGCCGGGTTCGGGCCGACATTCGTCGGCTGGTTCAGCGACGTCTCCTGGTTGGCCACAGCGTGGATCTCCGCGGGGTCGGCAGCGGCATCCTCGTCGAACAGCGGACGGATGTCGCGTGCGGCCATGATCTCGTCGTTGCTGGTGCCCGCGGCGACCATCGGCCACACCTGCGCGTCGGCACCGACGATGAAGTCGATGACCACCGGGCGGTCGTTGATCGCACGTGCCTGGGCGATGACCTCGTCGACGTCGGATTCCTTCTCCACGCGGAATGCCGCACACCCCAACGCTTCCGCGAGCTTCACGAAGTCGGGGATACGCCGCGAGTGGGTGGACAGGTCGGTGTTGGAGTAGCGCTCCTCGTAGAACAGGGTCTGCCACTGGCGGACCATGCCGAGGTTGCCGTTGTTGATGAGGGCGACCTTGATGGGGATGCCCTCGATCGCGCAGGTGGCCAGTTCCTGGTTGGTCATCTGGAAGCAGCCGTCGCCGTCGATGGCCCACACTTCCTTGTCCGGAGCCGCCATCTTGGCACCCATGGCAGCGGGCACCGCATAGCCCATGGTGCCCAGGCCACCGGAGTTGAGCCAGGTGCGCGGGTTCTCGTAGGAGATGAACTGCGCGGCCCACATCTGATGCTGGCCCACGCCGGCGACGTACACCGCGTCGGGTCCGGCGGCCCGGCCCACCGAGCTGATGACGAACTCCGGCGACATCGATCCGTCGGCAGGACGGTTGTAGCTCAGCGGGAACCGACGACGGATGTCGTCGAGCTCGGCCCGCCAGTCGCTGAGGTCGGCCGCAACGGTGCCGGCGGCGAAGTCGTGGCGCAGCGCCTCGGTGAGTTCGCTGATGACGGCCTTGCAGTCGCCCACGATCGGGACGTCGACCTCACGGTTCTTGCCGATCTCGGCCGGGTCGATGTCGGCGTGGATCACCTTGGCATGGGGTGCGAACGAGTCGAGCTGACCGGTCACCCGGTCGTCGAAGCGAGCACCGAGGGTGATCAGCAGGTCGCTGCGCTGCAGCGCACCCACCGCGGCGACCGTGCCGTGCATACCCGGCATCCCCATGTGCTGAGGATGACTGTCGGGGAACGCCCCGCGGGCCATCAGGGTGGTGACCACCGGGATGCCGGTCAGTTCGGCGAGTTCGAGCAGTTCATCGGCCGCCTCGGCCTTGATCACGCCACCGCCGACGTAGAGCACCGGCGCCTTGGCGGCAGCGATCATGCGGGCGGCCTCGCGGACCTGCTTGCCGTGCGGTTTGGTGACCGGGCGATAGCCGGGCAGATCCATCTGCGGCGGCCACGAGAAGGTGGTCTGCGCCTGCAGGATGTCCTTGGGGATGTCGACGAGAACCGCGCCGGGACGTCCGCTCTCGGCGATGTAGAACGCCTGGGCGATCACGCGCGGGATGTCGGCTCCGTTGGAGACCAGGAAGTTGTGCTTGGTGACCGGCATGGTGATGCCGGAGATGTCAGCCTCCTGGAACGCATCGGTGCCGATGAGCGGGCGTCCGACCTGCCCGGTGATCGCCACCACGGGAACCGAGTCCATCTGGGCGTCGGCCAGCGGGGTCACCAGGTTGGTGGCACCGGGACCCGAGGTCGCCATCATCACGCCGGCCCGACCGGTGATCTGGGCGTATCCGGTGGCTGCATGGCCTGCACCCTGCTCATGGCGCACCAACACGTGACGGACCTTGCGGGAGTCCAGAAGCGGATCGTAGACCGGCAGCACCGCACCACCGGGGATACCGAAGACGACCTCCACACCGAGTTCCTCGAGCGAACGGACGACCGCCTGGGCACCGGACATGCGCTCGGGAGCTACCGTCTCGGTGTTCCGGCCGGCGACGCGGCCCGATCCGTCCCGATGCGCCCCCGGCTTGGGGGCGGAGCCGGATGCACTCGGCGTGGCAGTGCCCGGCGTGTCGCCGGATGCCGACTGTGTGCGTGTTGCTGGTGCGCTCACTGCACGTTCCTCGATGTGTCATGCGCGAGTCCCTCGGGGCTCACACGGTTGGTGATCTGCGGTGATGGAATTGTCGACGCCCACCGTGGGCAAGAAAAAACCCCCGACAGCTGATGCTGGTCGAGGGTGGCGCGTCGATGCTGAGTGGGTCCGATTCGTAATCGGTCAGGCGGCGACGCGCCGGCCGAGTACGAGAATGTTCCGTTGCAGCATAGGGCAAAGGTAGGTGTTGCGCGTCGCGTGAGTCAAACTCGCCCATGTGGGCCTCCCACATACTGAGACGCACTGTCCGTTGCCGGATCGTCGGTGCACCCGCCCCGGCCGTGGCGCGCAGGCTGCAATCGACAGACCCCGCTTCCGCGTACGCCAGGGCATGTCGGCAGCCGGTGGCATGCGTGCACAATGGTTGCCGATGATCCCGTGCCCGGCACAACCAGGGACGAGGGGTTCACCGACGACACGGAAGCGAACATCCCAGACGTGAGCAGCACGAATGCCAACGCGAACCACTCGGATCGCAGCCATCGGGCAACCGCTGCGATCTCGACCACCGGGCGGGCCACCTCCGACCGTCCGGCCGTGCGCCTGCCGCTGACGATCCGCATCCAGCCGGTCGCCTACTTCGCGCCCGCGATGATGTTCGTGACCGCGATCATCCTGGCCGGTACGTCGCTGCCCTATCTGGGCTGGACACTGGTCCTGCCGGTGGTGCTCGCGGTGTGGATCTGGCGACTGCGCACGGTGGTGACCGCCGACGGCCTGGTCTCGGTACGTACCTTCGCCACGACGGTGATGCCCTGGGACACCATCGCCGGTCTGCGCTTCACCCGGTGGGGTGCGACCAAAGCCGTTCGTACCGACGGCACGTCGGTGTCGCTACCGGCGGTCACATTCGGCCATCTGCCGGTGATGTCGGCCGCGAGCTCCGGACGCATCCCCGACCCGTATGCAGCTGCAGCCGATGCCGCGGCCGAGAAGACTGCGTCGCCGACGAGCGGCCACGAGCCGAGTGAATCGGCATCGAATGAGTCGGCATCGAGCGAGTCGGGGTCGATCCCGCCGCACCGGGCCGACTGAGTCCCCACCGGGTCCCCAACCGGCGGTCGATCTCCCGGTACCGACCCGGGCCGCATGGGGCGTCTGGCCGGCGGCGTAGCCTGGTCAGAGCACTCTTCACGGGTGACCGGCGCCACGGCGCGTCTGCTGATCGATTCCACGGAGTCGCCATCGGCCGCGACGGATATCGCCTTCTGACGAATATTTCCGGTCTGCTCGGCGTTGAGACTGCTCGCACGCACATACCCGCCCGCTGCGCCGGCCCCGCAGCACGATTGTCGATCGAGGTTTCCATGCCGCCCTTGAGGTCACGAACAACCACCGTCGGACGCGAGGCGTCAGGCGCCCGCGCACTCTGGCGCGCCACCGGTATGACTGAGGGCGATTTCGGCAAACCGATTGTGGCGATTGCGAATTCATACACCCAGTTTGTGCCGGGCCATGTTCACCTCAAGAACGTCGGGGAGATCGTCGCCGAGGCCGTCGCCGAGGCGGGCGGAGTGTCCAAGGAGTTCAACACGATTGCCGTCGACGACGGCATCGCCATGGGACACGGCGGCATGCTCTATTCGTTGCCCAGCCGCGAGATCATCGCCGACTCGGTCGAGTACATGGTCAACGCCCACACCGCCGACGCACTGGTGTGCATCTCCAACTGCGACAAGATCACCCCGGGGATGCTCAACGCCGCGATGCGGCTGAACATCCCGACGGTGTTCGTCTCCGGTGGGCCGATGGAGGCCGGTACATCGGTGGTCATCAACGGAGTCGTGCACCCCGGCACCGACCTCATCGACGCCATCTCGGCCTCCGCCGACAGCAATGTCGGCGACGAGGAACTCCTCCAGGTCGAGCGGTCTGCGTGTCCCACCTGCGGATCGTGTTCGGGAATGTTCACCGCCAACTCGATGAACTGCCTCACCGAGGCGCTCGGTCTGTCGCTGCCGGGCAACGGCTCCACGCTGGCGACTCAGGTCGCGCGCCGTGAGCTGTTCACCAAGGCCGGACGCATGGTCGTGGACCTGGCCAAGCGGTATTACCACGACGATGACGACTCGGTGCTGCCGCGCAGCGTCGCCACCCACGATGCCTTCGAGAACGCGATGGCCCTCGACGTCGCGATGGGCGGCTCCACGAACACAGTCCTGCACATCCTCGCCGCCGCGCAGGAGGGTGAGGTCGACTTCACACTGAAGGACATCGACCGCATCTCGCGCAAGGTGCCGTGCCTGGCCAAGGTCGCACCGAACTCGCCGAAGTACTACATGGAGCATGTGCACCGGGCCGGTGGCATCCCCGCCATCCTCGGTGAGCTCAACCGCGCGGGACTGCTCAACACCGACGTCCACCCGGTTCATGCACCGTCACTCGAGTCGTATCTGGCTGACTGGGACATCCGCAGCGGCACAGCGATTCCCGAGGCGATCGAACTGTTCCACGCCGCGCCCGGCGGGGTGCGCACCACCGAACCGTTCTCCACGTCCAACCGGTGGGAATCGCTGGACACCGACGCGGCCGACGGCTGCATCCGCGACATCGAACACGCCTACACGGTCGAGGGCGGGCTGTGCGTCCTGCACGGCAACCTCGCCGCCAACGGTGCGGTGCTCAAGACGGCCGGCGTGGACGAATCCCTCTGGCACTTCCAGGGTCCGGCGCGCGTCGTCGAGAGCCAGGAGGATGCCGTGCACACCATCCTGTCGAAGGAACTGCAGGCCGGGGAGGTGCTGGTCATCCGCTACGAGGGTCCGGCGGGCGGACCGGGCATGCAGGAGATGTTGCACCCGACCGCGTTCATGAAGGGCACCGGGATGGGCAAGAAGTGCGGGCTCGTCACCGATGGTCGGTTCTCCGGCGGGTCGTCGGGTCTGGTGATCGGACACGCCTCCCCCGAGGCGGCCGCCGGCGGCGACATCGCCCTCGTCGAGAACGGCGACCAGATCCTCATCGACGTCGCCTCACGCACCCTGACGATGCTCGTCGACGACGAGGTGCTCGCGGAGCGCCGCGCCAAGATGGAAGCATCCGAGCGGCCCTGGCAGCCCAAGGATCGCGATCGCACGGTCTCCACTGCCCTGCGCGCGTACGCCAAACTGGCCACCTCGGCAGACAAGGGCGCAGTCCGCAAGGTCGACTAGTCGCCCCCTCTCCACGACTGCGGCCGCGCCGGTTCCGCGTGGCCGCGACGGGTGTACCCGTCGCGGCTGCACAGAACCGGCGCGGCCGCGGTCCAGGGGCGTACCCGCGCTGAGCGCAGGCCTATTTCGCCACGGTTCCGTTCATGTCGACGGCGTCGTTGCGGATCTTGCGTGTCGAACCGACGCTGGGGATCAACTCATACTCGGCGAGGAGTTCGCCAACCTGATTGGACTCGAGCTTTCCGAGAACCTTCTCGCGCACCTTCTTCGGTCCGGGGAGATCGACCATCTTGCCGTCACGCAGTCGGCTGGTGGCCGCAACCAGCGTACGTACGTCATAGGTTGAGTTGAACACCTCGGGCACGCCGCGCTCGATGTTGAGCAAGGTGTAGACCGCCTCCATCGGAGTGCGGACGGAGTACTCGGTCGTGAAGATGCAGTCACGAGTCGGCGATTCGGCGAACTGGCCGATGAACGCGAAGTTCATCGACCCCTCCGGCACGACGTCCGGGCGATCCCCGGCCCGCCGCGGCATGAAGAAGGCCGTGACGTAGGGCATCATGCAGGGCACCGCCTTGGCCGAATTGGCTGCCAGTTCAGGAATATCGGCCTCCGGTACGCCCAGGTGATATAGCCATTCCTGGGTGATCTCCTCGCCGGTGCAATCCTGCAGCGCCTTTTTGACGTAATCGCCCGGTTTGTCGACGATCAGCCCGTACACCCAGATCACGATCTGATCCTTGGGCTGCTGCTTGAAGTGCGGCTGTCGATTGACCGTCCACGACATCTGCCAGCTCGAGTCCCGCACGCTGACGATGCCGCCGGTCACGACCTTGCCGCTGAACGGATCCCGCTTGCAGATCTTCTGGATGTACTTGGGAATGGTCGGGTCGAGCGTGGTTACCGTGCACGATTCCCACTTGCTCTTGTCGATGTCGCCGGCGAACTTGTCCGGACGGCCGAAACCCTCGTGCTTCGCGGCGATCCGACGCCAGAGATCCCACGCGGGCGCAGGCCCGGTGTTGAGTTTGGCCGGCGTGTGATGATCACCCTCGTCAGAGTTCTCCGTCAGCGAACCGATCGTCATGAACAGCAGATCGTTCGTTCCGAGATCCTGGCTGCCTTCGACGCCCTCGGACACGTAGTGGATCTTGGTCGCGGTCTTCTTGTCCCCGTCGAACTCGAAGTCGACGTCGGTCACGACGGTGCTGAACTGGAACTTCACACCTTGGTCGAGAAGCCAGGTGTAGAGCGGCAGCACCAGGGATTCGTACTGGTTGTACTTGGTGAACTTCAGCGCACTGAAGTCGGGCAATCCGCCGATGTGGTGGATGAAGCGGTGGATGTACAGCTTCATCTCCAGAGCCGAATGCCACTTCTCGAATGCGAACATTGTTTGCCAATACAGCCAGAAGTTGCTGGAGAAGAATTCATCGGTGAACACTTCGTCGATGCGGACATCTTCGACTTCCTCGCGCGTGGCCAGGAAGAGTCTGAGGATCTCTTTCTGCGCCTTGTCGTTCAGCGTGAACAGTCCGTCGGTATGCGCATCCTCGCCACGGTTGATGGTCGCGCGCTGCAGCGAGTAGTTGGGGTCGTCCTTGTTCAGGTAGTAGAACTCCTCGTGAACGCTGGCACCCTCGACCTCGAGTGACGGAATGGATCGATAGAGATCCCACAGACACTCGAAGTGATTCTCCATCTCGCGGCCGCCGCGAATCACGAAGCCCTTCTTGGGTTCCTTGATCCCGTCGAGCGCACCGCCGGGGAGCTTGAGTTCCTCGAGAATGGTGATCTTGTCGCCCGGCATCTGACCATCGCGAATCAGAAACGCGGCGCCCGCGAGGGACGCCTGACCGGCGCCGACGAACCATGCGGTCTTCCCGTCGACACCATGGGGCTTGCGCGGCCGGGCGAAGGCCTCGTAATTGCCGCTGCTGTAATACATCAACTCTCCGATCGCTTCATCTCCGACGGCGATCGGTTGTCCGGCTCATGCAGACACGTCTCACTGTCGGCGCTACCGTGACCCGCCCCCGGTGGTGGAGGCAGGAGAACTACCTCGTGCGGTTGATCCGCACGCCGATCTTGTCGACATCGCCAGCTTAACTTCATTGAACCGGAATCGGCTCCGGTTTGGTGAAGTTACCTGAACGTCAACCGCGTACCGATGTGTCAGGCGTAACCGCGGACAGTCGCCACGACCTACCTGAGCCACTTGGTCAGGAGGATGGATTACCCGGCGAATGGACAGGATTCGTACCGTTGAACAGCATCCAGATCACCACCGCCGCGGCCACACCGATCACCAGCCAGGCGATCGATCCGATGAACGGTCGTCGCGCCCAGCCGCGCTTGAAGTCCAGCGAGTAGCGGCCGGGACCGGTGAGGATGATGACTGCGGCGACCACTCCGAGGAACATCTCGTATTCGACGCCACCGCCGCGCCCGTCGGGATCGGTGGCGAAGAACCACAGGCCACCCGCCAACGTCGCCTTGTAGGCAGTCGCGATGATCATCACCCCCAGGATCGCCGACCCGGCGATGGGTGTGAGCAATCCGAGTATCAACATCAGACCACCGAGCGTCTCCGAGAGTGCCCCGATGATCGCCAGCGGTCGCGCCGCGTCGTGGGTGAACCCGATGCTGGTGTTCTGCGAGTTGATGAGCATGTCGGTGAAGCCGCCGAGCTTCGGTCCGCCCCACCATCCGAACAGTTTCTGGCAGCCGTGGGCCATCGCGATGACGCCGACGGCCACGCGCAAGATCAGCAGACCCAGGTCAAGGGTGCCGCGGCGCGAGGCCTTGCGCAGACGATCGAGTTCCTCGTCGCGCGTTTCGTCCGCATGCCCATCGCGCGTCTGCTCGTCGGTCGCAACCTCGGTATCCGCGCGGCCCTTCTTCCGGCGACGGCTGCCCCGGGCCCTCTCATCCGGAGCGTCGGTGGTGTCCAGACGCCGCGTCTGCGTGGCAGATTCGTCGTCAGCGGCGTCCTGCGCGCCGGCAGATGCCGTAGCCGCGGCCGCACCAGCGGCGGCCGTAGCGGCCGCGGCCTTTCCTCGCTCACGCCCACGCGGGCGCGCATTGCGCTCGTAGAACTTGTCGCGGTCCTCGCTGGACATCCGCCCGCGTTCGATCGCGGCAGTGGGCGCATCGGCGGTGTCGTCGACCCGCTGCTCGACCGGGGTCACCTCGTCTGTCGTCGACTCGTCTGTTCTCGACTCGTCTGTTCTCGACCCTTCTGGGGTCGGCGCCTTCTGAACCACCTCCCCGGGACCCTCCTGCTCGTCGTGGGTCGGCTCGACGGAAGCGGGGGTCTCCTCGCCGGGAGGTGCGGCCGAACCGGACTCTGCATCGCCGGATCGCGAGCCGATGGTTGTGGAGTCAGCGGCTTCGGTGTCGGTCGAACCTGCTGCCCTCGAATCCGCTTCCGTCGAAGCAGCTTGGGTCGAACCGGCTTCGGCGGTTTCAGCGTCAGGAGACTCGGTCTCGGGCGAATCAGCCGGGTGGGACGCTGCGGGAGTACGCGCGCGGTCCGCGGGCGCCGGCGGGACGTCTGCGAAGACGTCGTCGTCGGTGTCGACCACCCGACGCGCCGGTGCGGACCCGGCCGGTCCGCTCACGCGCCGCGACCTCATCGACGGGGTCTGCGCTCGCGGCCGGGACGAGTCCGGACGCTCGCGACCCGCACGCGCGTCGCGGCCGGACTGCGCACCCCGCCCTCCCCGAGCGTCGCCCGAGGTCTCTGTCGCCCCGGTTTCTATCGCCTCGGTGGGTTCGTCGAACGGGCTCGGCGCCTGCGCGTCGCGCTCGGGTGCCGGTGTCGATCGGTAGTCGTCGGTCACAAGCCCGACCATACGACGTGGGTGTGGCGACCTGGCGCTTTGGCGTTCGGAGTGTTGACACTTCATGACCTGTGTTCGAAGGCCTGGCACCGATCACCCCAGCCACCGAGGTCCGATCCCGGCCATACCGGCGATCAGCCCCGAACGCGCATCACGCACATCAGTACTGTGGGCGCATGTCCTTTCCGAGGCGCAACGCCGCCCGGCCGCGACGCCGCAGAACCGAACAACGCAGAACCGATCTCCGCAGCCCGGCAGCTGCGTTCGTCGCCATCCTCGCCACCGCCGCGCTGGCGGTGACGGGATGCGATTTCTCCTCCGCCGACCGCGACTCGTCGGCGGGCACCTTCTCCGAGAACCCCGATGCCGGGATCATGTCGGTCCCCCCGCAGCCGCCGGCCAGCCAGGACAACGGCGACCAGGGCGCGCCGCCGGCCACCGAGGCACCCGGGCCGTGTGTGGACCCCGACCCCGCCGTCATCATCACCTGCCTGTCGCCGACCAGTGCGGTACTGCCCACCGACAACGAGGGCAACAGCGCGATGGTCGCCGAGCGCACCACGGGCAACATCATCGCCGGGGCTCGTGGCAGCGACCACCGTGTGGTGGCCTCATTCCCCGTCGACCCGGCCGGCGACGGCGGCCTCCTCGACTTCGCCCTCTCCCCAACCTACGACCAGGATCAGCTGATCTACGCCTATGTCTCGACGGCGTCGGACAATGAGGTGGTCCGCATCGCTCCGGGTGACACGCCCAAGCCGATACTCACCGGAATCCCCAAGGGCACCACCGGAAACGGCGGATCGCTGTACTTCCGCTCACCGGGTGAGCTGCTGGTGGCCACCGGCAATGCGGGCGATCCGGCCGCAGCCGCCAACCCTGCATCGCTGGCCGGCAAACTCCTGTCGGTCACCGATCTGACCTCGGGTTCGGGTATCCGACCGAAGATCCTGATGTCCGGACTCGGCGCGGCTGCATCGCTGTGTGCCGTGGCCGACGGCAGCGCGGTGTACCTGACCGATCGTGCGCCTACCGAGGACCGTCTGCAGCAGATCTCCGCCACCGGCGCCGCCCACACACTGTGGACCTGGCCGGACAAGCCGGGGATCGCCGGATGTGCCGCGACTGCGGGCGCGCTGTTCGTCTCGGCGACGACGACACGACAGATCCTCGAACTCAACGCCCCCACCCGCGACCGTCCGACCGTCTCGGCGCCGAGCGTGGTCCTCGACAAGAAGTACGGTGCGGTCGGGCCGCTGGCAGCACTCCCCAGCGGCCTGCTGCAGTTCGGGACGGTCAACAAGGACGCCGGAGGCAAGCCGGTGTCGACCGACGACCGGGTGGTGCGTTACCTGGTTCCGGCATCGTCGGACAGCAGAGCCTGACCGACCCGAGTCGCCGAGATCACTCGCAGGCGGCGAGGACCAGTTCCTTCACCCGCGCGGGGTCGGCCTGGCCGCGCGTGGCCTTCATTACGTCGCCGACGATCTTGCCCGCCGCAGCGACCTTGCCGCCACGGATCTTCTCCACGATGTCGGGGTTGGCGGCGAGCGCCTCGTCGACCGCCTTCTGCAGTGCCGAATCGTCACGTACCACCTCGAGGCCGCGGGTCGCGACGATCTCGGCCGGTTCGCCCTCGCCGTCGAGAACTCCGACCACCACCTGCTGGGCGAGTTTGGTGGTCAGCTTGCCGTCGTTGACCATCGCGATCACCTCGGCCACCTGAGCGGGGGTGATCGGCAGTTCGGCCAACTCCACCTCGCGGGTGTTGGCCTGCTGGGCGAGGAACGACACCCACCAGCTGCGGGCACTCTCGGGTGTGGCGCCTGCCTCGACGGTGGCGATGATCAGATCGATCGCCCCCACGTTCACCAGGTCGCGCATCACCTCGTCGGAGATGCCCCACTCCTGCTGGATACGCGCGCGCCGGACCCACGGCAGCTCGGGCAGGCTCTTGCCGATCTCGGCGACCCACGCCGGGTCGGGTGCGACCGGCGCCAGATCCGGCTCGGGGAAGTAGCGGTAGTCCTCCGCGGTCTCCTTGCGCCGACCAGCCGACGTGGTGCCGTCGGACTCCTGGAAGTGACGGGTCTCCTGGATGATCTCGCCGCCGGCGCTCAGAACCGCCGCCTGCCTGCGCATCTCGTACCGCACCGCGACCTCGACGCTCTTGAGGGAGTTGACGTTCTTGGTCTCGGTGCGCGTTCCGAACTCGTCGGCGCCCTTGGGCATCAGCGACACATTCGCGTCACAGCGCAGTGATCCCTGATCCATTCGCACGTCGGAGACGTCCAGCGAACGCAGCAGGTCCCGCAACGCGCTCACATAGGCGCGAGCGACCTCCGGTGCCCTCTCACCGGTCCCGGTGATCGGCTTGGTCACGATCTCCACCAGCGGCACGCCGGCCCGGTTGTAGTCCAGCAGCGAGTGATCGGCACCGTGGATACGTCCCGAACCGCCCACATGCAGCGACTTGCCGGTGTCCTCCTCCATGTGCGCCCGCTCGATGTCCACCCGCCAGGTGGTGCCGTCGTCGAGGACCACATCGAGGTGACCGTCGAAGGCGATCGGCTCGTCGTACTGGGAGATCTGATAGTTCTTCGGCTGATCGGGATAGAAGTAGTTCTTCCGCGCGAACGTGCACGAGGTGGCAATCGAACAGTTCAGCGCCAGACCGATCTTGATCGCGTACTCCACGCCCTTGGCGTTGACCACCGGCAGCGCGCCGGGCAGACCCAGGCACACCGGGCACACCTGCGTGTTGGGGTCGGCACCGAATCCGGTCGGGCAGCCGCAGAACATCTTCGTCGCGGTGCCGAGCTCGACGTGCACCTCCAGACCCAGGACCGGGTCATAGGTGGAGACGACCTCGTCGTAGTCCATCAGGTCTGTGGTCGCTGCTGTCATGCCGACCAGTTTATGTTTCCCGCCGACGACCACGTACCTCGGATGGTGCGAGCGTGGCGTATCGGCATCACTGCAGCCGACCGACCACCGACTCCACGGCCGCACGCACGTCACCGGAGACCACTGCACCGACCGCGCGTTCGATCTCCGGGGCGAGGAATCGGTCGGGGCCCACACCGTCGACACCGGCCGAGCGCAACGTCTCGATCACTGCGGCCGAGGCCGGCGACGGCCGCAGCGGAGCCCGCATCTGCACACCACGACCCGCGGTGAGCACCTCGATGGCGAGCACCCGGGCCAGACCGTCGACCGCGCGGCGCAGTTTGCGCCCCGCCGACCATCCCATCGACACGTGGTCTTCCTGCATGGCCGACGACGGGATCGAATCAACCGACGCCGGCACCGCGAGCCGCTTGAGCTCGGAGACGATCGCAGCCTGGGTGTACTGGGCGATCATCAGACCCGAGTCCACGCCAGGATCGTCGGCGAGGAACGGCGGCAGGCCGTGGTTGCGTGAGCGGTCGAGGAACCGGTCGGTGCGTCGCTCGCTGATGCTCGCCAGGTCGGCGATCGCGATCGCCAGGAAGTCGAGCACATAGGCCACCGGCGCCCCGTGGAAGTTGCCGTTGGACACCACCTCCCCCGACAACGTGACCACGGGATTGTCGATGGCACTGGCCAGTTCGTTCTCGGCGACCATGCGCGCATGCGCTGCTGTGTCGCGGCCGGCACCGGCGACCTGCGGGGCGCACCGCAGCGAGTACGCATCCTGAACACGGGTGTCCTCCGGTCCGGCGTGGCTGGCCACGATCTGCGAGTCGGCCAGCACCGCCCGCATATTCGCCGCGGCCGCAGCCTGACCCGGCTGGGGACGCAACCGCTGCAGATCGTCGGCGAAGACCTTGTCGGTCCCCAGCAGCCCTTCCACGCTCATCGCCGCGGAGATGTCGGCGACGGCGAACAGATTGTCGAGGTCTGCCAACGCCAGCAGCAACATGCCGAGCATGCCGTCGGTGCCGTTGATCAGCGCAAGTCCCTCCTTCTCGGCCAGGGTCACCGGATGCAGACCGAACTCGGCGAACGCCTCGGCGGTCGGGATGATCCGGCCGTCGGGCGTGGCCACCACACCTTCACCGGTGAGAGTCAGCGCCACATGTGCCAGCGGTGCGAGGTCTCCCGAGCAGCCGAGACTGCCGTATTCGTGGACCACCGGGACCAGCCCCGACGACAGCAGCGCAGCGTAGGCGGTCGCGGTCTCCGGGCGGATACCGGTACGGCCGGTCGCCAACGTCGACAATCGCAACAGCATCATCGCCCGCACCACTTCGGGTTCGACCACATCACCGGTTCCGGCCGCATGTGACCGGATCAGGCTGCGCTGCAACTCGGTTCGCAGGTGTTCGGGGATGTGGCGGGTCGCCAGGGCGCCGAAGCCGGTCGAGACGCCGTAGACGGGGTCGGGTCGCGCGGCCAGCGACTCGATGTGGGTGCGCGTCTGCGCGATCGCGGACAGCGCGTCGTCGCCGAGTGTGACCTCGGCGCCTCCACGCGCGACCGCCACGACGTCATCGGCACCGACCGGACCCACACCCACGATCACCGTCGGTCGTTGCCGCGTTCCGTCGGCCACTGCTGCACTCGACACCGTCCACCCCTGCCTGATTCGTTCGTCTGTCTGCTTCGTTCGGTCGTCACGATCGGCACCGCCTGTCGCGCGGCGGTGTCCCCGCCGGCGCGTCGGACGGTGCCGCTCGACGCAGTTGTCTATACAACCTCCGAAACTGTCGCACACCGGAGTCGCCGGTTCAACACGAAAGCACACCACCTCACCGGACAAGCCGCTGCTCGGAGGGGTCGGCGCCGCGCGTACCGTCAAGCCATGACCCTTTCGCAGAGCACACTCGACGAACTCGTCGCGGCGGGCGTCTCGGTGCGGACCGATCCCGACGTGATCGAGACCTACAGCCACGACCGCTCCCCCGCCCCCTACGGTCTGGCACTCGCAGTGGTCTCGCCCGCCGACACCGCGCAGGTGTCGGAGACCATGAAATGGGCTACCCGACACCGGGTTCCGGTGGTTGTTCGCGGCGCCGGGTCGGGTATCGCGGGGGCGGCCACGGCCAGCGACGGGTGCATCATTCTCTCGACGGCCCATCTCAACCGCATCCTCGACATCGATGCCCCGAACATGCTGGCCACGACCCAACCCGCCGTCATCACCGCCGAACTCGACCGCGCGGTCGCCCAGCGCGGACTGATGTACGCACCCGATCCGGGATCGGTCGAGATCTGCTCGATCGGCGGCAACGTCGCCACGAACGCCGGCGGCCTGCGGTGCGTGAAATACGGCGTGACACGGGACAGCATCGCCGGACTCGAGGTGGTCCTGGCCGATGGGCGGATCATCCGCACCGGCCGTCGCACGGTGAAGAACGTCAGCGGTTATGACCTGACCGGATTGTTCGTCGGATCCGAGGGCACCCTGGGCGTGGTGACCGAGATCGACGTGCGACTGCGTCCGCGTCCAGTGGGCCTGTCCCCGGTGATCGTCGGTTCCTTCACCGACACCGCCGCCGCCGGGGCTGCCGTTGCCCAGGTGATGAGCGCCAACCTCGAACCCGAGCTCATGGAACTACTCGATCGCCGGACGCTGACACTGATCGACGACTTCAAGCACACCGGCCTCGAACCCGACGCCGGTGCACTGTTGGTGGCCCAGACCACCGGCACCTCAGCGATCGAACGTGCCGCAGTGATCGCCGAACTGTTCACCACCGCAGGCGGATTCGATGTGATCGTCTCCGACGACGCCGCGGAAGCCGAACAACTCATCGAGATCCGTCGGCTGGCCTACCCGGCCTACGAACACGCCGGTGCCGCGCTCGTGGAGGATGTGGCCGTGCCGCGCAGCCGCCTCGCCGACATGCTCGCCGCCGTCGACGAGATATCGGCACGGCACGGCGTGACCGTCGCGAGCGTGGCCCATGCCGGCGACGGCAACGTCCACCCGACCTTCATCTACGAGCGCGGACTACCCGAGGTGCCCGATGAGGTGATGGCCGCCGCCGAAGAGGTGTTCCGCACGGCGATCTCCTTCGGCGGCACACTGACCGGCGAGCACGGTGTGGGCGTACTGAAGAAGCGCTGGCTCGGCGAGGATCTCGGCGCCGACACGCTCGCGGTGTGCCACGACATCAAGGGAGCACTCGACCCACTGGGAATCCTCAACCCCGGCAAGGCGATCTGAGAGATCCGATACATGGCCCGGTTCAGCCGGGCACTGCTCACACGTGCTCACGTGGTGGTGAACGAACCCTCGAGTCGGCTTCGTGAGCCCGGGTACAGCAGACGAGCCGCAGTGACGATCCTGTCCCCCGACCAGGTGCGCCGGCGCACCAGCAGGCACGGTTCGGTGGCCTCCATCGCCAGCATCGCGGCCTCGTCGGCGGTGGGCATCACAGCCTCCACCACATGTTCTCCGCGGGTCAGCGGCGCGACCGCGCTCAGATAGGCATGCGGGGTGATCTCGGTGAAGTCCTGGTCGAGATACCCCGGAGCCGTCACCGGGTTGACGTAGCGATCCTCGATCTGGATGGGGATGTCGTCCTCGAAATGCACTGCGAGGGAGTGGAACACCGTGGGTGCGGTGAAGTCCGCATCGTCGAGGAGCCCGCGATGGGCGCCGGCATCCTCGCAGCGGACGTAGCGCATCGACATACGGTGGCGGCCACCACGTTCGGCGATCTCGTCGCCGATACTGCGCACCTCCAACAGTGGCGAGGGCCGACGTACGTCGGCGACGAAGGTCCCCACCCCGGGGATCCGGACGATCAGACCCTCCGCGCTGAGTTCCCGGTAGGCGCGGTTGATGGTCATCCGCGAGAGTCCGAGTGCGTCCACCAGCTGGTTCTCCGAGGGGATCTGCATCCCCTCGGTCCACTCACCGCTGCGCACACGGCCCCCGATCAGCAGTTTGACCCGCTGATAGGCGGGCACGGACGGGCCCGCGGACTCGCGGAAGTCACGTGCGAGCCCGTCGCTCGCATTCGCCGACGAGGCGGTGGTCATGTGGGCGAGTCTAACGAGCACCACCGCGCCGACACGCAGGCGCGGCGTGAGCACACCGACCCTGCTCGAGGCGCGCCGATGACGATTTGGGTCGACAATCGAGACGTGAGCGCTGCACAGGCTCCGATCGCCGGGGTACCCAGAACCGAGATACCGGTCCCCGACGCGGTGCAGGCCATCGCCGACGGCGACCGCGCGACCGCCGTATGGCGCAATGTCTGCGGCGGCGTGACATTCCGCATCGGACCCGAGCATGCGGCCAGATGCTTTGTGAAGTGGGCACCGGCCGAACTCGCCGGGACACCCGAGGGCGATTTCACCGACGAGGCCGCACGACTGCGGTGGGTGGGCTCGTTCGTGACGGTGCCCGCCGTGCTCGAGATGGGGCGTGACGATGCCGGCTCATGGCTCGTCACCTCGGCACTCAATGCCTTCAACGCCGCCGATCGTCGTTGGCAGGGGCAGCCGTCGGTCGCGGCCCGCTCGATCGGATTCGGGCTGCGTCGGCTTCACGATCTCGCACCCGTGGACCGGTGCCCGTTCACCTGGTCGGTCGACGATCGGAAGACACAGGTGCACGCACGCCTGACACACGGCGAAGGTCCCTCCGACTGGGCACCCGAACACCGCCACCTCGCTATCAGCGAGGCTCGCGAGATCCTCTCCTCGCCGCCGCCGGTCGACAAGCTGGTGGTCTGCCACGGCGATGCCTGTGCCCCCAACACCCTTCTCGACGAGAACGGCTTCTACACGGCGCACGTGGATCTCGGGTCCCTGGGCGTGGCCGATCGGTGGGCCGATCTGGCCGTGGCGGCGTGGAGTCTGGAGTGGAATTTTCACCTGCCGTGTGAGCGGGCCCTCTTCGAGGGCTACGGCATCCAGCACGACAGTGATCGGCTCGCCTACTACCGATTGCTCTGGGATCTCTCGTGACACCATGCGAGCCCCCCGTCCCGAGACCGAGCGGGAACCCGGTTACGAGCGTGTAAAAATCCGGCGGTTCCGCTGCGCTCAGGTTGTATATACAGCACTATACAAGCAGCAGTAGACGAGCACTGACAGGGACGAGAGCCGAGAGAAGAGACGCATGACCAGCACCCAGCCGACCAGCACCCCAGACAGCACCGCCGCAGAAAACACCACTGCAGAAGACACCACTGGGCACAGGGCAACACCGCATCACGGCCCGCGCACCGTTCGCGCTCCGCGCGGCAGCGAGATCTCCTGCAAGGGGTGGCAGCAGGAGGCGGTCTTGCGGATGCTGTGCAACAACCTCGATCCCGAGGTCGCCGAGCACCCCGAGGATCTGGTCGTTTACGGCGGCACCGGGCGCGCGGCCCGATCCTGGCCCGCCTTCGACGCGATCGTCTCGACGCTGCGCACCCTGGAGAACGACGAGACCATGCTGGTGCAATCGGGCAAACCCGTCGGTGTGCTGCGCACGAGCACCTGGGCCCCGCGGGTACTCATCGCGAACTCCAATCTGGTGGGCGACTGGGCCAACTGGGAACAGTTCCGCGCGCTGGAGTCCCAGGGACTGACGATGTACGGCCAGATGACCGCGGGGTCGTGGATCTACATCGGCACCCAGGGCATCCTGCAGGGCACCTTCGAAACCTTCGGTGCCGTGGCGCGCAAGCGCTTTGGCGGCACGTTGGCCGGAACCATCACGCTCACCGCAGGTCTGGGCGGGATGGGCGGCGCACAGCCACTGGCCGTCACCATGAACGACGGCGTGGCGATCTGCGTGGACTGCGACCCCTCACGTGTCGATCGGCGCATCGAGCACCGCTACCTCGACACCAAGGCGGCCGATCTCGACGAGGCCCTGGCGATGGCGATCGAGGCCCGCGATGCCAAGCGTCCGTTGTCGATCGGCGTGGTCGGCAATGCCGCCGAGGTCTTCGCCGAACTCCTCGACCGGGATGCCCCCATCGACATCGTCACCGACCAGACATCGGCCCACGACCCGCTGTCCTACCTGCCCATCGGTATCGACTTCGACGACATGAAGACGATGGCGGAGAAAGACCCCGTCTGGTTCACCGAACAGGCACAGCAATCCATGGCCCGCCACGTCGCCGCGATGGTCGGCTTCCTCGACCGCGGCGCGGAGGTGTTCGACTACGGCAACTCCATCCGCGACGAGGCCCGCAAGGGTGGCTTCGACCGCGCATTCGCCTTCCCGGGCTTCGTACCCGCCTACATCCGACCGCAATTCGAAGAAGGGCTGGGACCGTTCCGGTGGGCCGCACTCTCGGGCGACCCGGCCGACATCGCCGCCACCGACCGCGCGATCCTCGAACTGTTCCCGGAGAACGACCACCTTCGTCGGTGGCTCACCATGGCCGAGGAGAAGGTCGCTTTCGAAGGGCTACCGGCTCGCATCTGCTGGCTCGGATACGGCGAACGTCACCGGGCCGGACTGCGATTCAACGAGATGGTGGCCTCCGGCGAGCTGTCGGGGCCGATCGCGATCGGTCGCGATCACCTCGATTCCGGATCGGTGGCATCCCCCTACCGCGAGACCGAGGCCATGCTCGACGGTTCCGACGCGATCGCCGACTGGCCGTTGCTCAACGCCTTGGTCAACACCGCCTCCGGAGCCACCTGGGTGTCGATCCACCACGGCGGCGGGGTCGGTATGGGACGCTCCATCCACGCCGGACAGGTGACCGTCGCCGACGGTACCGACCTGGCGGCGGCCAAGATCGAACGTGTCCTGACCAACGACCCGGCGATGGGTGTGATCCGCCACGTGGATGCCGGGTATGAACACGCCGCCGAGGTCGCCGCCGCACGCGGTGTGCGAATCCCCATGCAGGAGAACGAGTGAGTTCCTTCGAGTCGCTCTGGTCGTCACTGCTGGGCATCGGCCGTGACGACACCAGCGGCGGGTACCGACGTTTCGCGTGGACGTCTGCGGACATGACGCTGCGCGAATGGTTCTCCGGCGAGGCGACTGCGCGCGGTCTCGACGTACAGGAGGACCGCAACGGCAATCTGTGGGCGTGGTGGATGCCGCCAGGTGTCACCGGCGATCCGCGAGATGCCTTCGTCACCGGTTCGCACCTCGACTCGGTGCCCGACGGTGGCGCCTTCGACGGCCCGCTCGGCGTGGTGTCGGCGCTCCACGCGGTCGACCTCCTGCGAGAACAGCACATCACTCCCACCAAACCCATTGCGGTCACCGCATTCTCCGACGAGGAGGGTGCACGCTTCGGTGTGGCGTGTATGGGGTCACGGCTGTCGACCGGTGTGATGAGCCGTGACCACGCCCTGGCCCTGCGCGATGAGCAGGGAACCACACTCGCCGAGGCGATGGGTGCTCAGGGCCGGGATCCGCGACACGTCGGACGCGACACCGAACTCGCCGAGCGGGTCGGCACATTCGTCGAACTCCACATCGAACAGGGCCGAGCACTCGGCCCGGCCGATGCCCCGCTGGGGATCGCGTCGTCGATCTGGCCGCACGGTCGGTGGCGGTTCGATTTCGCCGGACGGGCCGATCATGCGGGCACCACACGCCTGGTCGATCGGCGCGACCCGATGCTGGTCTATGCCGCCACCGTCCTCGCCGCACGCGCAATGGCGCGCAGCCATGGTGGTGTGGCGACCTTCGGCAAGGTCGCCGTGACGCCCAACGGGACCAACGCCATCGCATCGTCGGTGACCGCATGGCTCGACGCCCGGGCGGGTGACGAGACGACGCTGGCCGGCATCGTCGACGACATCGTCTCTGCGGCAGGTGAACACGCCGACGCTGAACAGGTATCGGTACGCGCCGAGGCGGAGTCGACGACGCCGGTGGTCGACTTCTCCCTCGCTCTGACCGCCGACCTGCAGGCGACACTGGCCGAGGAATTCGGTGACATTCCGGTGCTGCCGACCGCCGCCGGACACGATGCGGGCATCCTGGCGTCGGTGGTGGCAAGCGCAATGCTGTTCGTGCGCAACCCGACCGGCGTCTCCCACTCTCCCCACGAATACGCCGACCCGGCCGACTGCGAAGCCGGCGCGCAGGCGTTGGCCACCATCATGCGCGCACAGGCGGCGTCATGAAGTTCTGGTGTCAACGAGCGATTCTCGACGGCGGCGTGGTGGCCCACAGCGTCGTCGTGGACTCCGACGGCGGCGTGATCACCGCTCTCTCCCCCGACACACCGCCACCACCGGGCGCCGAACAGCTCACCGGAATGGTGATCGCGGGTCTGGGCAACGCCCATTCACACGCATTTCATCGGGCATTGCGCGCCCGTACCCAAACCGACCGCGGAACGTTCTGGACCTGGCGTGAGCTGATGTACAGTGCCGCCGAGAGACTCACCCCGGAGTCCTATCGACGTCTCGCGCGAGCGGTGTACGCCGAGATGGCACTGGCGGGAATCACCTCGGTCGGCGAGTTCCACTACCTCCACCACGATCGCGACGGCCGTCCCTACGCCGACCCGAATGCGATGGGGCACGCACTGATCGATGCCGCCGCCGACGCCGGTATCCGTATCACTCTGCTCGACGCGTGCTATCTCACTGCCGCCGTGAATGGTTCGCCGCTGGCCGCCGGACCGCAGCAGAGATTCGGTGACGGAAGCGTGCAGAACTGGGCTGCGCGGGTCGAACTCCTGGCCGCGGAGCCACCTCGACCGCATGCCAAGGTGGGCGCGGCGATCCACTCGGTGCGCGCCGTCGCACGTGAAGACATGCCGGTGGTCGCGCGGTGGGCCGCAGCACATCATGCGCCACTGCACGTGCACGCCTGCGAGCAGCTCGCCGAGATCGATGCCTGCCAGGCGTTCTACGGCCAGAGTCCGATCGAGGTCCTCGACCACGCCGGCGCACTGGGACCGTCGACGACGGTCGTGCACGCCACACATCTGCGCGACCACGACATCGCGCTGTTGCGCGACACCGCGACCGGGGTGTGCTTCTGCCCCACCACCGAACGCGATCTCGGTGACGGCATCGGACCGGCGGCACCGCTGCTGGACAACCCGGGGCACTTCTGCCTCGGCTCGGACAGCCAGGCGATGATCGATCTCTTCGAGGAGTCACGGGCTGTCGAACTCGACGAGCGACTGCGCACCATGCGGCGAGGCAACTTCGAGGCCACCCGACTGCTCACCGCGGCCGCCCGCGACGGTCAGCTCGCCCTCGGCTGGCACGATGCCGGATCCATCGCCGTGGGCATGCGCACCGACCTCGTGGCGCTCGACATGGGTTCGGTGCGCACCGCCGGGTGCGGATTCTCCCCGGAGACCGTGGTGTTCGCGGCGTCGGCAGCCGACGTGACCGACGTCGTGGTCGACGGAGAATTCGTGGTACGCGCACGCCGGCACACCCTCGTCGACGATCCTGCCGGTCAGCTGGCAGTCGAGATCGACGCGTTGACAAGCAGAACCGGGGTGCTCAGATGAGCAGACCGTCTGCGGCGACGAGCCCGTTCGCCGGGATGAACCGGGATGCTGAACCGAGCCGGGATGCTGAACTGATGCCGACAACCACGAGGATTCGAGTCCGCACATGACCACCGTTTACACCGGGATCGGCGAGTTGGTGACCAACGATCCCGCTCGCGGCGACGGATCAGCGCTGGGCATCATCACCGACGCCGCAGTGGTGGTCGCCGACGACACCATCGCCTGGGTCGGATCGTCGAGGCGGGCCCCCGACGCCGACGAACGGATCGACCTGCAGGGGGCGGCGGTGATCCCGGGCTTCGTGGACTCTCATGCACATCTGGTGTTCGCCGGCGAGCGATCCGCAGAATTCGCCGCACGCATAAGCGGACAGCCGTATGCCGCAGGCGGGATCGCGACCACCGTCGGCGCGACCCGGGACGCCGACGATGCGGCTCTCGAGGCCAACGTCGCACATCTGGTCGCCGAGATGACCGCGGCGGGGATCACCACCTTCGAGACCAAGAGCGGATACGGTCTCCGCACCGAGGACGAGGCGCGGAGCCTGCGGATCGCACGCCACTTCACCACCGAGACCACCTATCTCGGCGCCCATGTGGTACCCGCGGAGTATCGCGACAATCGCGATGGCTATGTCGATCTCGTATGCGGGGAGATGCTCTCGGCATGTGCACCCCATGCACGGTGGATCGACGTGTTCTGCGATCGCGGCGCATTCGACGTCGATGAGACCCGCCATGTACTGCGGGCCGGCATCGACGCGGGTCTGCACCCACGCCTACACGCAGGACAGCTCGACTACGGGCCGGGTATCGCACTCGGTGTGGAACTGGGCGCCGCGTCGATCGATCACTGCACCTACACCACCGACGACGATCTCGCGGCACTCGCCGCCTCCGACACCGTGGCGACACTGCTGCCCGGCGCCGAATTCTCCACCCGCGCACGATGGCCCGATGCGCGCCGGATGTTCGATGCGGGCGTGACGGTCGCACTGGCCACCGATTGCAACCCGGGCAGCTCGTTCACCACGAGTATGGGCTTCTGTATCGCCGTCGCGGTGCGGGATATGTATTTCACACCCGCTCAGGCGCTCTGGTCAGCCACAGCCGGCGGTGCACTCGCACTGCGACGCAACGACATCGGCGTCCTTCGACCAGGGATGCGCGCCGATCTCGCGGTACTCGACGCTCCCTCCTACATCCATCTCGCCTACCGACCGGGAGTACCGCTGGTGGGCACAGTGGTGGCCGGCGGGGTGCCTCATCGCGATCGTGGCACGAACTGACCCAGCGCACGTCTACCCGTATATCACTGTTGCTCAAAGCCTTTCGATGTCAATGAATGCGGGGGCAGATGCGACGGCAAGGGTTACGAGACTGTAAAAACTCCGGCATTCACACTGCACGCAAGTTGTATATACAGCACTATACAAAGATGATCTCCGGCTCGCGGAGCCATCGACACTCACGAGGGACCAGTTGTGACCGACACGAACACCCGCGCAACCACCGTGGAAACCCGAACCATCGACGTCGTACCCGACGCTGAACGCCACGGGCGACCCCTCAACCAGTTCACGTTGTGGTTCGGGGCGAATACACAGATCACCGCCGTCGTCGACGGTGCACTCGCCGTGGTCTTCGGCGCCGACGCGCTGTGGGCGATCATCGGACTGGCGATCGGCAACATCCTCGGCGGTATCGTGATGGCCCTGCATTCGGCGCAGGGTCCGCGACTGGGACTTCCACAGATGATCTCCAGTCGCGCGCAATTCGGCGTGCTCGGCGCGGTCGTCCCCCTGGTGATGGTCATCCTCATGTATCTCGGATTCGCCGCGACGGGAAGCGTTCTCGCCGGTCAGGCGATCAGCCATTTCCTGCACATCGACAGCGTGAGCGTGGGGATAGTCATCTTCGCGGTGCTGACGGCGGTGGTGACTCTCATCGGTTATCGAATGATCCACCTCCTCGGCCGCATCGCGACGGTCGTCGGCGTACTCGCCTTCGCCTACCTCACCATCCGCCTCTTCGTTGCCTACGATGCGGCCGATGTCCTCAGCGTGCACGGCTTCGATATCGCGACCTTCCTGCTCGCGGTGTCACTCGGCGCCGGCTGGCAGCTCACGTTCGGGCCGTATGTCGCTGATTACTCCCGCTACCTGCCTCGTGACACATCCCCGAAGAAGACCTTCTGGGCAACGCTCGCCGGTAGTGTCCTCGGCTCACAGTGGTCGATGACCATCGGTGCACTCGTGGCGGCGATCGCAGGCGACGCCTTCCTCGGCGACCAGGTCGGCTACTTCGGCGAACTGGCCGGGCCCGCATGGGCGGCCATGATCATCTATCTGGTCATCGTCATCGGAAAGCTCACGGTCAACACGCTCAACGCCTACGGCGGATTCATGGGCGTTCTGACCACGACGACATCGTTCACCGGACGATCCTCGGTGTCTGCCAGGGTACGTACGGTGTACATCCTCGGATTCGTCGCGATATCGATGATCATCGCGCTGGCCGCCAGCGACAACTTCCTGTCGAATTTCAAGAATTTCGTGTTGCTGCTTCTCATGGTCTTCACGCCGTGGAGTGCGATCAATCTGGTCGATTACTACCTGATCTCCAAGGAACGTATCGACATCCCTGCTCTTTATGACCGTCGAGGCCGCTACGGTGCCTGGAATTGGTATGCGCTGTCGACCTATACGATCGCAGTCCTCATTCAGATCCCATTTCTCGCCCAGACGATGTACACCGGACCGATCACCAGGATGATCGGCGGCGTCGACATCTCCTGGATACTCGGGCTCGTCGTGGCCGCAGCCCTGTACTATCCGCCTGCACGACACCACAATCGCGCACCGGCCGCGACGGTGTACCCCACCACGTCACCGCTGTCGGAGGCATCCTCGGTTCCAGACTCCGAGCACGTTGCGCATGACCACGCAACAGCGGGAGGCCCGTCTTCACGTCGCGTGCCCGACTGAATACCATTGCCTCATCAGATAATTGAACATCCGCACGATACACAGCGGGCTTGTGGTTCTTCACGGAACCACAAGCCCGCTGTCGTGCAACGGGTCTCGCCAACCAGTCGCGACATGGCGCCACCACCCAGCACACACGGGGTGGACACCCCACTCGTCCCATGCGACACTACTTATGCCGTCAGACAGTATTCTAATTCCATTAGATGGAATTAGACGGGAAAAGTTCAGGAGCCCCAGGTGACCACCCAGCACGCACACACCGACACCGTCACGTCCGCCGAGTTGCGCACGTCGGTACGAGAATTCGCCGACGCCGAGATTCGCCCCGGCGCGGCCGATCGGGACAGATCCGCTCAGTTTCCGCGACAGCTCATCCAGCGCCTGGCCGATCAGGACCTCATGGGCATCTCGATTCCGGCAGAGTTCGGTGGACTCGGCCTGCCGACCCGCGCACAGCTGGTTGCCATCGAGGAAATCGCACGTGCTGATGCGGCATTGGCATCCATCTACACCGCGCACTACCTGGGAATCGAGCCCATACTCCTCGGCGGGAGCGATGCGCAGCGGACACGTTGGCTGCCTCCGCTCACATCCGGTGGCCACCTCGCGGCGTTCGCACTCACCGAACCCGACGCAGGCTCCGATATCGCCTCCATGCGCACAACGGCATGCCACCGAGACGACGGTTGGCACCTATCGGGTTCCAAGACCTTCATCTCGAATGCCCAGGAAGCCGATCTCGTCGTGGTCTTCGCCACAACCGACCCCACGGCCGGCTTCCGCGGCATCACAGCCTTCGCACTGCCGAAGGGCACTGCCGGCGTCAGCTTTTCAGAGCCACAGGACAAGTTGGGAATCCGTTCAGCACCCACCTACACCGTGTACTTGGACGACGTGGTGCTTCCGCACGATCACCTCATCGGCACCGAGGGACGTGGCGGCAATCTCGCGCTGACCGCACTCAACCGTGCACGAATCGACGTCGCCGCCATGGCAAATGGGATCGCGCTTCGTGCATGGGAGGTGGGGCGCGAATATGCCTCCACACGTCGCCAGTTCGGTCAACCCATCCGCGATTTCCAGGCCATCCAACTCCTCCTCGGCGAATTCGACGCCCGGCTCGTCGCCTCACGGGTGACCGCAGACTGGGCGGCGGATGTCAAGGACGACGGCGGCGAGGTGCGCCGCGCCGCCTCGATCTCGAAATACATTGCGACGGAATCATGCTTCTCGATCGTCGACCAGGTCATGCAGATTCACGGCGGCGCCGGATTCATGCGCGAGTCGGAGATCGAGCGGCTGTACCGAGACTGCCGGATTCTGCGCATCTTCGAGGGCACGTCGCAGATCCAGTTGCTGACCATCGCCGGCAATGCACCATCCACCCGTTCCACCGATTACTGAGAGACAGTCGACAATGACCAGTGCACCTGCCCCACTCGACGGCGTCCGGGTGATCGACCTGTCCCGCGTGCTCTCGGGACCCTTCTGCACGGCACTCCTCGCCGACGCCGGCGCAGATATCGTGAAAATCGAATCGAAGACGGGTGAGGACTCGCGACATCTGGGCCCGTTCCGCGACGGTGAGAGCATCTACTTCAACGTTCTCAACCGCGGAAAGCGCTCCATCGCACTCGACCTCAAAGACCCCGACGATCGCGAGGTACTGCTGTGCCTGATCGAGGGTGCCGATGTCGTCGTCGAGAACTTCCGGCCGGGTGTCACCGGCCGGCTCGGCATCGACTACGACACCGTCCGCGCCCGCAGCCCACGGATCGTCTACGCATCAATCTCCGGTTTCGGCCAGAGCGGGCCGATGGCCGGCGCTGCCGCATACGACCTGGTCGTTCAGGCGCTCTCAGGGATCATGAGCATCACCGGAACTGAAGAATCCGGTCCCACACGTCTCGGCGAATCGTTCGGCGACACCATCACCGGAATCTTCGCCGCATGGGGAATCAGCACAGCGTTGCTGTCGTCTCGCGCCACCGGCCGCGGCCAACACCTCGATATCGCGATGTTGGACAGCTTGCTCGCGATGTTGCCGACTGCGCACAGCCAGTTGCAGGCGACCGGCGAGACCCCCAAACGCGTGGGAAATCGGCACCCCGTGTCGACACCGTTCGACACCTTCCGTGCCGCCGACGGTCAATTCGTTCTCGCGATCGCCAGCCAGAAGGGATTTCAGACCTTGGCCCACACAATGGGCCGCGATCACCTGCTCACAGACGAGAGATTCGCCGACGACACCGCCCGGACACAGAACGAACCCGCTCTGCGTGCCGAGATCGAATCGTGGGCTGCGGGTAAGAGTGTCGCTCAGGTGCTCGAGTCGCTCAGTGCTGCCGGACTCGCGGGATCAGAGGTGTGGACCGTTGAACAGGCACTCACATCGGAACAGGCTGGTCACCGCGCGGTGGTCGAATCCTTCGAGCATCCGGTTGCAGGAACGGTATCCTACGTCCGGCAGCCGGTCGTGTTCGGCGACAGTGCGCGACCCGGGGTGAGACGAAGCCCGCTCCTCGACGAACATCATGACGAGATCCTCGGCGAGGCCGAACCTGATCGGATCGATCGGACGGGTGACAATCCTGACCATGTGTAGAGGAGGATCAGATGCCGCCCGGTGACGTGACCCGAAGTGTCAGCCGCACTTTCGAACTACTCGGAGCGATCATCGAAGACGGTGGGCTCACCCTCGCCGAGGCCGCCAAGGCAACGGATCTGGCTCCGAGTACCGCGCTGCGGCTGATCCGCAGCCTCGAGCAGACGGGATTCGTACAACGCGGCAGGGACAACGTCTACCAGGCAGGTTCGCGACTACTGCAGTTGGGCGCTCAGGCGATCTCCGACAACCAGCTCCTCTATCGTGCCCAACCGGCGATGGAGACGATCGCCGAGATCACGCGGGAATCAACGTATCTGTCGATACGTGGCTCAAGTGATACCGGCCTCTACATCGGTCAGGTTCAGGGCACTCACGCCATTCGGCACATGGGATGGGTCGGTCAGACCATCCCCCTCGCGGGAACTGCCGCCGGAACCGCGCTACGTGGCGACCTGACCCCGGGCTCCTACGCGATTGCAGACGATGCGATCGAAGAGCACTCAACGGGAGTTGCGGCCCCGATCGTCGACGCGACAGGACGCGTCGCGGGCGCGTTGAGCATTGTGGGGCCCACGTTTCGCCTCACCGACGATGTCTGTGCCCAGCACGGTCGAGTGCTCGTCGAGTACTCCGGCCGGTTGTCGGCAGAGCTCGGGGCAGACATCGCCGCCGCAGTGCCCGACGAGCAGCGTTGATTCACACGCGATCTCACCCGAAGATGACGCGGATCTCCTGATACTGCTCCTGCGGCACCACTTTGTGATTCGCGAGCGCCTCCTCGAAATCGACGCGCACGATGTTGGTGCCGCGCAGCGCCACCATCTCACCCCAGCCTCGATCGGCGACGAGGTCCGAGACCGCCATACCCATCCGGGTCGCGAGCACACGGTCGAATCCCGTCGGCGAACCCCCACGTTGGATGTGACCGAGAACAGTTGCGCGCGTTTCGATTCCAGTGCGCTCCTCGATCAGAGGGGCGAGCACCTCACCGATGCCGCCGAGCCGGGGACGGTTGAAGCCGTCGAGACCCTTCGTCGAATGCGCAGCGCCCATGTCGGGGAGTTTGAATCCCTCGGCGACCACCACCATCGGGGCACGGCCTCGTGCGCGCACACTGGTCACCCACGCGCAGATCTGATCGAGGCTCTCGGGCTGTTCGGGGATGAGGATGGCGTGTGCGCCGCCTGCGATACCCGAGTGCAACGCGATCCATCCCGCATGTCGACCCATCACCTCCAAGACCATGCACCGCATATGCGAATTACCCGTGGTGCGCAATCGGTCGATCGCCTCGGTGGCGATGGAGACGGCGGTGTCGAAACCGAAGGTGTAGTCGGTCGCACCCAGATCGTTGTCGATGGTCTTGGGCACACCGACGATGTTGATGCCGTCGCCGTAGAGGCGCTTGGCCGCCGAGGCGGTGCCCTCCCCGCCGATCGCGATCACGCCGTCCACCCGCAGATCGTCGAGCACCTTCTTGATGTTCTCCGGACCACCCTGCGGTTCGGTATACGGCCCGAACCTGCTGGTGCCCAGAATCGTGCCGCCCTCATGGGACAGGCCACGTACGACCGCGCGGTCGAGCGGGATCACATCGCCCTCGACGAGGCCGCGCCATCCGTCTTTGAATCCGAGGTAGCTGTGCCCGTAGACCGTCTCACCCTTGAGTACGGCGCCGCGGATGACGGCGTTGAGCCCGGGGCAGTCGCCGCCCGAGGTCAGGATTCCGAAACGGGCCACAGGAACAGATCCTCTCGTCGTCGGGCGTCAACACATCCGGTCGAGCCGTCGAGCTCGTCATACCGGCCCCACGCTACCCACGAAGCAGGTCCACAGCGGGCCCCCGGCCGGGTCGGCGATGCGTTCAATCTAGTGGACCCCGCCCCACTGCGCTGCGTGATACGACCACGGACGATCTGTCAGTACACGGCACGGAGGACGGCGGATGCGTCGCACGCGGGACATTCGCGCGAGCACTTTCAGCGAAGCCCGTTTTCGAAGGCGTAGACCACGGCCTGCACCCGGTCGCGCAGCCCCAGCTTCGCCAGCACGCTGCTCACATGGGTCTTGACCGTCTGCTCGGTGACGAACAGCACCGAGGCGATCTCTGCATTCGATTTCCCTTCGGCCACTTTCTCGAGCACCTCGCGTTCGCGCGGTGTGAGTGTCGCGGTGGCCCCGGGTGCGGCCGGTCGCGGACGGCGTGTGGAGACCACCTCGGAGATCAATCGCTGCGTCACCCACGGCGCCAGAAGTGCGTCCCCGGTCGCGACCACCCGCACCGCCCGCACCAATTCGGCGGCCGGGGCGTCCTTGAGCATGAAGCCCGAGGCCCCGGCCGCCAGCGCGTCGTAGACGTAGTCGTCGATGTCGAAGGTGGTGAGCATCAGAATCTTCGAGGCGACGCGATCGGATCCCGTGAGCAGTTCCCGCGTGGCCCGCAAACCGTCGAGCACCGGCATCCGTACGTCCATGAGCACCACATCCGGCGACACCGCGCGCACGAGTTCCACCGCTGCACGACCGTCGGCGGCGTCGCCGATCACCTCGATGTCGTCTTGGGCTGCCAGCAACGCCCCGAATCCCTGCCGCACCATCGCCTGGTCGTCCGCGATCACCACCGTGATACTCACACCGTTACTCCCGATCGCAGCGGGAGCACGGCCCGTACGGCGAAACCGCCGTCACGGGCGGCCGCCGCAGACAGAGATCCACCGACGGCATTGGCGCGTTCGATCATCCCGATGATGCCGAACCCGCCGCCCTCGTCAGACGGGCCTGAACCCACCGCACCCGACGGGGCCGCGCCGGGGCGGGGAGCCGAGTTGTCGACACTCACCTCGAGGGTTCCCGCATTCGCCTGCACCGCGACCACCACCGACGAACCCGGTGCGTGCCGGGTGGCGTTGGCCAGTGACTCCTGCACGATCCGGTAGGCGACGAGCGACGTCGCATCCCCCAGGGTCTGCGGATCGACACTCACCTGCGCCTGCACGTCGACGCCGGCCGAGCGGGTGGAGGCGACCAGCGCCGCGATGTCGGCAACGGTGGGGTTGGGCATCGACTGCGCGCCGTCCTCCTCCACCCGCAGGACCCCCAGCATCTGACGGACCTCCTGCAGTGCCTCGCGCCCGGTGGCGGCGATCGACTCGAACTCGGCGACCACCTCCGGTGACAGGCCACGCAATCGGTACGGCGCCGACTCCGCCTGCACCACCACCATCGACATCCGGTGCGCCACCACGTCGTGGAGATCCCGGGCGATCCGTGCACGCTCGTTGAGCACCGCCGACCGTTGGGTCGCTTGCTCTTTCAAACCAGTCTCTCGTTCGAGTTCGATTCGCGAGCGGAATGCCAAGCGCGCCAACACAACCACCACCCCGGTGATCGCGAAGCCCACCGCCCACCCCACCCAGGTGAGCCCAGGCGCCGAGAGGAAGAAGAGCAGCGACGTCACCACCCAGACCAGCGGCACACTCCACCACGGCACCCGCACGTAGGTCATGACGGTGAGCGCCACCATCGCGATGATCGTGGTGACCTGCATCGCCCACGGCCACTCGTTCACCCGCCCCGCGATCTGCCCGATGACCGCCGCGGCCACCAGGCACACGGCCCACCCCACCAGTGGATGTGACCACGCCAGGGCCACCGGCAACGCGGTCAGCGCCGCACACAGCGGCCACGCGGCGACGGGGAGGTCCAATGTGGCGGCAAATGTCGACCACGAGACCGCGAACAGCACCGCCGCCACCAGCAGCGCGATCACGTTCATCGGTGAGCGGAAGTGATCGGCGACCGCCGGCGCGACAGCGATGTCCGCGTTGGTGAACAGTCGCCGCGCCCGCACGCGCACTGTGCGCCACGGCCGGCGGCGCGAGTTGCCGTCTGCCATACCGCCACCCTACGAAATGCCGGTTGCGGTGTCCTCATACTCCGGAGGGAGATCCGCCTCCCTCAGCGGTCGCATACACACACCCGCCCACGACCTGCGCGGGAGAACTGACCTCGGTCCACGCGCCGATTCGCGCATGGACCCGCACTTCCTAGCGTCGAAAACCATGACCTCACAACGCATCAGAGCACTGCCGGGCGGCACCTCTGTCTTGTCTGCGGCAGTGCTGATCGCAGCGATCCTCGTCACCGGCGGGATCGTGGCGGCCTTCGTGGTCGCCGGCGGGGCCTCGGCCCGCGGGACTGCCGGACGCTCAGCCGACGAACGCACACCCGAGGGGGCGGCGATCACCGCACTCGTCGGTGCACATCCCGCCGACGCACTCGCGCACCTTCCCGCCGACTTCGGCGCGCGATTCGGCTACCTCCCGCAGCTCCGTCAGGGACATCCGGAGAATCCGGCGGGTTCGTGCTCGTCTCCGATCGCGATGCCTGCGCAGTTCCAACCGATGTGCCGGGAACACGATTTCGGCTACGACCTGCTGCGCAGTGCGGCGGTGCACGGACACCCGCTGCAACCGTGGGCGCGGCGCGCACTCGACGCCAACCTCATTGCTCGCATGCGCGGATCGTGCGGCGACGCCGTATGCGATGTGGCCGCAGATCTCGCCGATCGCGGTGTCGGCGTGAACTCGTGGCGAGAGGGTGACACGGCACCCGGCCGCACGGTGTCGGCGCCGGTCTTCGCGTTCACCGTCCTCGCCCGGCTGGTCCGATCATGACCATCACGGTCCGGGACATGACGGTCCGGGGTGTGACGCTCCGGGACATCTCCGCACACCTGCCCCGCGCGCTGACCTCCCTCGGCGCGGCCGTGGGTGCTGCACTAGCACTCACCCCACCGTCGCTACCCCGCGTCCCGCTCGTCGAGTTCGCGGTTCTCGCCTGTCTCGTCGTCGCGGGTGCGTTGTTCGGCGCTGTGGCGTCGGGAATCATGCGGGTCGTCGGGCGCTGTGTCGGTCACCGGTCACCGGCGAGGACCTGTCCGGTCGCCGGCTCTGCGCGTGTCGTGGCGGCCGCGGTGTGTCTGAGTGCGAGCATCGCGATGTCCGCGTGGAACATGCTCTGGGAGAACACTCTTCGCGATGAACTCGGCATCGGTGGACTGAGCTGGGTGTGGAGAGTCCTCTTCTGTACACCCGTCGTCGCGGGATACGCCGCGGTCGCGGCCGTACGCGGTCGTCGCCGCCACCGCGCAGCCCTCACACCCCAGCGTGCGGCGACCCCCACGGTCGCGGTGACCTGCGCGACCGCCGTGATCGCGACACTGATCGCCGGCACCGTCAGCTGCGGGTCCGCGACCGGTCTGAGCTCAGGCGCGACGAGTTCGGCGAGGTCTGCAGCGAGTCCGGCATCGGGTCGCTCACACGCGGAGAGCTTCCTGACCGACAGCGCGACGCCTGCGTCGCTGCGCGTCTACGAGCCGTTGGACCAGCGGACCATGCAGGATCGCGCCCGCGACGCCGTCAAGGCCTGGCTCACGCTCGGGGGTGCGCATCGCTCGACGGTGGTGATCGCCGTCCCCACCGGCTCCGGCTGGGTGGATCCCGCCGCGATCGCGGCATTCGAGAGTCGCTCACGCACGGACCTCAGTGTCATCGCCGTCCAATACGATTCCGCGCCGAGCTGGGAATCGTTCCTCGTCCACCGCACGCTGGCGATTTCCTCGGCGACTGCGGTCACCGCGGCTGTCCTGCACGCTCTGGAGGCGATGCCGCGCGGCGAACGCCCGCACGTGGTGCTGTACGGACAGAGCTTGGGAGCGGTCGGCGCCGACGCGGCCCGCGCGAGTGTCGGGGGTTCGCGCGTGTGCACAACGCTGCTCGCCGGCCCGCCCGCCGACTCCATCGCCGCCGACGGTCTCCACCGGCAGGTGCTCGTCAATCGGTCCGACCCGGTGGCCGACTGGTCGCCGGCACTGGCATGGCGACCGACCCGACCGACGCACCAACGCGTGGACACCGGTACCGCGCTGCGACGCCCGCCGTGGATCCCGGTGGCGAGCTTCATCTCTCGCAGCATCGACCTACTCTCGGCGCGCAGCTTCGGCTCGGGTGTGGGGCACCGCTACGGACCCGAGCAGGCGCAGATCCGCGAGCAGTGTCTCGATCACACCACACTCCGCCGCGACCCACGCTGACGACGACTGACGGCGAGCATCCACCGGTCGAGCACCGCGCGTGGGCGAGCACCCTGCGCCGCACGGATCACCGCAACGGCACCGACGACGACAGGCGAGAACGATCAGCCGATATCGCCGCGCGCAGCCTCATAGGAGGCACCCACGCGGTAGAGCCGTTCGTCGGCCATCGCCGGAGCCATGATCTGCAGCCCCACCGGCAATCCGTCGTCGGACGACAACCCGGAGGGCACCGACATCGCGCAGGTGCCGGCGAGATTCACCGGCAGCGTGCACAGGTCGAACAGGTACATCGCGAGCGGATCGTCGACCTTCTCCCCGATCGGGAACGCCGTGGTGGGTGTGGTCGGCGACACCAGGACGTCGACATTCTGGAATGCGGCCTCGAAGTCGCGTGCGATCAGCGTACGCACCTTCTGAGCCTGACCGTAGTAGGCGTCGTAGTAGCCGGCCGACAGCGCATAGGTGCCGATCATGATGCGCCGCTTGACCTCTGGGCCGAATCCGGCCTCACGGGTCAGTGCCATCACCTCGTCGGCACTGTGAGTGCCGTCGTCACCGACACGCAACCCGTAGCGCATGCCGTCGAAGCGCGCGAGGTTGCTCGACACCTCCGAGGGGAGGATGAGGTAGTACGCCGACAGAGCCGAGGTGAAGCTCGGGCACGACACCTCGACCACCTCGGCACCGCGGTCGCGCAGCGTCTGCACTGCGGCGGTGAAGGATTCGAGCACGCCGGGCTGATAGCCCTCGCCCTGCAGTTCGGTGACCACACCGACGCGAACACCCGACAGATCATGTGCGGCACCGGCTCTCGCGGCACCGACCACGTCGGGTACCGGGAGATCCAGCGACGTCGAATCGCGCGGGTCGTAGCCGGCGATCACCGAGTGCAGCAGTGCGGTGTCGAGCACCGTGCGGCCGCACGGTCCGCCCTGGTCGAGCGACGAGGCGCAGGCGACGAGTCCGTATCGCGAGACGGTGCCATAGGTCGGCTTCACCCCGACGGTCGCGGTGACCGCGGCGGGCTGGCGGATGGATCCGCCGGTGTCGGTGCCGATGGCCAGCGGCGCCGAGTACGAGGCCAGCGCCGCGGCACTGCCGCCACCGGAGCCGCCGGGGATACGGCTGGTGTCCCAGGGGTTTCGTGTCACACCGTAGGCAGAGTTCTCGGTGGAGCTGCCCATCGCGAACTCGTCCATGTTGGTCTTGCCGAGGATCGGGATCCCCGCAGCCTTGAGCCGTTCGGTGACGGTCGCGTTGTAGGGCGACATCCAGCCCTCGAGGATCTTCGATCCGCAAGTGGTCGGTGCGTCGGTGGTGGCGAAGACGTCCTTGAGCGCCAGCGGCACACCGGCCAGCGGCGAGGTCGGCGCCTGCCCCTGATCCAGCGACCTGTCGACCTCGGCCGCGGCGGCGAGCGCCTCCTGCGAACTCACATGCAGGAATGCGTGCAGCTCGTCGTCGACCTCGGCGATGCGATCGAGATGGGCCTGGGTCACCTCCACCGAGGTGAGTTCACGGCTGTGGATCTTCTCGGCCAGTTCAGCCGCCGACAACCCGGTGACGGGTCCGGCGGCACGTGTGGGGGCGCTCACTGCTCTTCTCCCAGGATCTGCGGAACGGCGAAGCGCTCCTGCTCGACGGCGGGCGCCTGGTCCAGTGCCTGCTCGTTGGTGAGGCATTGGTGCTCGACGTCTGGTCGCAACACGTTCGCGATGTCGGCCGGGTGAGCGGTGGGCGGGATGTCGGCGGCCGCGACCTCCGACACCTGCGCCACATAGTTGAGAATCGAGTCCAGCTGACCCGCATACTGGTCGAGTTCGGCGTCGGTGAGCGCGAGTCGGGACAATCGCGCCAGGTGCGCCACCTCGTCCCGCGAGATTGCTGCCACTGTCCGGTTGGTCCTTCCGTGTCCGGTCATGTGAACCCCTGATCGCAGTCGAGCCGCATCACACGTGGACCGAGTCGTCCGTGGATCACCTCGTCGACGATCAGCGGGTGCGGGCCACCTGCGCGGCAACCGCTCATGTCAGCCTAGTCAACACATCCGACCGTGATGTCGACGGACTCCTCAGCGCCGCACCGAGGGTCGGTCGAATGAGCTTCACTGGCGATTCACTACAGTGGATGCACGTGAGCATTGCCACCTCGAAGACCTCCGGCCACCTGCCAGATCTGGTGTCCGCGCCCGGCGCGCGACGTCGAGCACATGCCGGGATCGGAGTCGCGGTAGGTGCAACAATGTCGAGCGTGTCCTATCTGCTGCGCGTGTACTTGCATGACCGGCCGGGCAGCCTCGGCGCACTGGCCGTCTCGCTCGGCTCGGCAGGCGCCGACATCCTGTCGCTCGACGTGGTCGAGCGCATGAACGGATACGCCGTCGACGACATCGTCGTCGAGGTGGCCCCCGGTTCACTCCCCGACACCCTCATCACCGCAGCCGAGAAGGTCGACGGCGTACGGGTGGACTCGATCCGTCCGTACACCGGCGTTCTCGACACCCACCGTGAACTCGAGCTGATCGACCAGGTCGCCACGGCCAACACCCACGATCGGATGCAGGTACTCGTCGACAACACCCCGCGGGTGCTGCGGGTGTCGTGGGCGATGGTCATCACGCGCGGCGGGTCCGGTGTGATCACCCTCTTCGGAAGTTCCGGTGCGCCCGAGACACCACTCACCGACGTCGACTGGCTACCGCTGCATTCGGCGACCGTCCTCGATCACGACGCCGACTGGGTGCCCACGGCGTGGAGCGACATGGCGACCCGGCTCGCCGCGGCACCGATTGGCAACGGCGACAAGGCATTACTGCTGGGACGTGCCGGCGGTCCCGACTTCCGGCCGTCGGAGATCGCTCGCCTGGGATACCTGTCGGGCATCGTCAACACCGTCCTGGACAAGCCGGCCTGATCGCCGCGCCCTCCCTGATCAGCCCGCGTCACCCATCCGACGCATCGTCGGTCCCGGCGGCGGGATCGTCGGGTTCTGACGTCTCCGGCGGTCCGTCGTCGAGAAGCCGGGTGAAACCGTCCTCGTCGAGGATCGGCACCCCCAACGACTCCGCCTTGGCCGCCTTCGATCCCGGGGCATCGCCCACGACCACGAAGTCGGTCTTCTTCGACACCGATCCGGCGGCCTTACCGCCTCTGGCGAGGATCGCCTCCTTGGCGCCGTCCCGCGAATAGTTCTGCAGCGAACCGGTGACCACGATCGTGTACCCCTCGAGCGTGCGCGGCACCGACTCGTCACGTTCGTCGGCCATCCGCACACCGGCCGCGCGCCATTTGTCCACGATCTCGCGATGCCAGTCGACGCGGAACCAATCGATCACGCTCTGCGCCAGCGTGGCGCCGAGACCGTCGGTGGCCTCGAGTTGTTCGGCGGTCGCGGTCGCGATGGCGTCGATGCTGCCGAACTCCGACGCCAGCGACCGTGCCGCGGTGGGCCCGACGTGCCGGATCGACAGTCCCACCAGCACGCGCCACAGCGGCACATCCTTGGCGCCGTCGAGATTGGCGAGCAGCCGCTTACCGTTGGCGCTGAGCTCCCCCTTCTTGGTGAGGAAGAAATCCGACCTGGTCAGGTCGTCGGCGGTGATCGAGAAGAGGTCCCCCTCGTTGTCGATGATGTGCGAGGTCAACAGCGCACTCGCCGCCTCATAACCCAGCGCCTCGATGTCGAAGGCACCGCGCCCGGCGAGGTGGAACAGCCGCTCGCGCAGCTGTGCGGGACACGAGCGCGCATTGGGACAGCGGATGTCTGCGTCGCCCTCCTTCTCCGGACGCAGCGGCGAACCGCACTCGGGACAGTGGGTGGGCATGACGAACCGGCGTTCGCTGCCGTCGCGCAGGTCGACGACCGGACCGAGAACCTCGGGGATCACGTCACCGGCCTTGCGGATGGTCACCACGTCGCCGATGAGCACGCCCTTACGCTCGACCTCGGAGGCGTTGTGCAATGTCGCGAGCGAGACCGTCGACCCCGCAACGGTCACCGGCTCCATGTAGGCGAACGGGGTGACGCGACCGGTGCGCCCGACGTTCACTCGGATGTCGAGCAGCCGGGTGGTCACCTCTTCAGGCGGGTATTTGTAGGCGATGGCCCACCGCGGGGCGCGCGAGGTCGACCCGAGTCGTCGCTGGATGGCGAAATCGTCGACCTTCACCACCACACCGTCGATCTCGTGCTCCACGTCGTGACGATGCTCGCCCCAGTACCAGATCCGCTCGATCACCGCGTCGGCGCCGGAGACCTTGGAGGTGTGGGTGGACACCGGCAGCCCCCACGCGCCGAGTGCGAGGTAGGCGTCGTGCAGCGACTCCGGTCGCCACCCCTCGACGTGGCCGATCCCGTGACAGATCATGTGCAACGGGCGCCCCGCGGTGATCTGGGGGTTCTTCTGGCGCAGCGAGCCGGCGGCGGAGTTGCGTGGATTGGCGAACGGCGGCTTACCCGATTCGACCAGTGACGCGTTGAGTTCCTCGAACTCCTCGACGCGGAAGAAGACCTCGCCGCGCACTTCGAGGACGTCGGGAACCGGGTACTCGTCGCTGCCCGTCAATGCGACCGGGATGTCGTCGATGGTGCGTGCGTTGAGCGTCACGTCCTCACCGGTGCGCCCGTCGCCGCGGGTGGCCGCGCGCACGAGTCTGCCGTTCTCGAAGACCAGATCGAGTGCGACGCCGTCGATCTTCAACTCGCACAAGAACTCCGGCGACACCCCGGCGTCGGCCTCGACCCGCGAGATCCAGCCGCGCATCTCCTCCTCGTCGAAGACGTTGTCGAGTGACATCATCCGTTCGAGGTGATCGACGGGGGTGAAGTCGGTGGCGAAGCCGCCGCCGACCAGTTTGGTCGGCGAATCGGCTGCGGCCAGTTCCGGGTGGTCGTCCTCGAGTTTCTGCAGACGGCGCAGCAGTGTGTCGAACTGCGCATCGGAGATGATCGGCGAGTCCTTCACGTAATAGCGGAACTGATGGTCGCGCACCTCGTCGGCGAGCTCCTGCCACTGTGTCCGCAGCTCGCCCCCATCGGCCGTGCCCGGGTCGCCGGCATCCGGACCGGCGCCATCGCGAACGGCGGCCGTGTCCTGGGGAGCGCGATCCTGGACGGGGTCGTCGGAGGCGGCGGATCGGGTGGAGCTGCGGCGAGCGGTCACGCTACAAGGCTAGTCGAGCGCACCGACAGCTCCCGCTGCCGCTTTCGGCACGTCTGTGCGGACGCGGCGTCGGATTGGCCGCTTATCCGAGAATGCGACGCGGACACATTCGCCGTCGCAAGGCGTCCACTATCCGCAGGTCAGGAGGTTGCCGCCGCGAATGATCCGCGGCACAGCGGCGTCGGACCCTGGCGAAGTGCCAGAGAAGTTGGAATTCTCGACGTATGGGTGTGCCCGATTCTCGTGCCACCACCGATCGCACCGGTGGGGATGACTCACGTCCCGATCGCCAGCCGCCCGACTCGCCGAGTTCCTCACGCGGCCGCCTCCCACTCGGCCGCCTCTCGACTGGCGCCATCACTGACTACGCACTCCCGGTGATCGGTCTGCTCGCGGTGATCGCATTGTCGGTCGGCGTGATCGTCCGGCTCAACGTGCACGATCCGGCACCGCGTGCGGCGGCCGAGACCGCCGTGCCGGCGTCGGCCCCGCCCACTCCGGCACCCGATCCGTGCCGCGACAACACTCTGCCGCGTCGCGTGGTGGTGAGCGTCGGATCACAGCACATGTGGTTGTGTCAGGCCGCCAACGTCTACGCCGACTCCCCTGTGACCACCGGCAGTGTGGACCTGGGCGACGGGACACCGCTGGGCACCTGGCAGATCCAGTCCCGCGAGACCGACCGATATCTCTGGGGTCCGGATTATCGGGTGTTCGTGCACTATTGGCTCCCGTATTTCGAGGACATCGGCTTCCACGATTCGTCGTGGCAGAAGTTCCCGTACGGAGATCTCAACATGTACAAGCGGTTCGGCTCACACGGGTGTGTGCACGTACCCGCCGAGATGATGTCGGGGCTCTACACATGGGCGCTGGAGGGCACCACGGTCACCGTCACCGCGTGATGTGCCCGAACCACGCCCGGTGTCGGTCGGGCGCGACTACCCGATCGCCTCGGGATCGTCGGCGAGGGCAGCCGCCGCCCGGCTGCACAGCGACAACGCCTCGCGCGACCAGTCATCGGTGGCCCCGGCCAGACCACAGGCGGGGCTCACCAGAACCTGTTCGGCCAGCACCGATCTCGGCAGACCGATGCGGTCGACAAGCGAAATGAGGCGCGCCAGAACGTCGTCGAGGTGCGGTGCGGGCTGGGTACGGACCGACTCGACCGCCCCGGCGACGAGTTCCCCGCCGCCGTCGAGCAACGACCCGATCGCATCGAGGTCGGCGCCGCCGCGCACCTGCCCCAGGTCCACCGACCACGCCACCTGACCGCTTGTCATCGGCGGCATCGCGGCGACGAGATCGGCGCGCAACGTTCCGCAATCATGCAGGATCCCGGGCACCCCGACGCCGGTGAACACCGCCGTCAGACGTTCACCCGCCACCGCTGCGGGTACGGCCTCGATCACGTTCAGCCTGGTCAACGGGGTGATGTGGCCGTCGATGACCCGCCCGATCAACGGCTCGTCGAGCTGCAGGTTCACCCGGACCCCGAGCCGGCGGGCCACCTCGGCGACCAGACTCGACAGTCCCTCGGTGAGTGAGTCGACCACGTCGGCGGTGGCACCGCGATCGGCGATGATCTTGTGTCCACTGGGCAGTTCGGCCGAGGCGGCGAAGGTGTAGGGACCCACACAGCTGATGGTGAGATCGGACTCGGCGCCGTCACGCCCCGATCTCTCCCAGAACTCCTCGACGGCATCGAGATCCTGCCGGAGCAGGTCGACCGCACGTCGCATCAGCATGGTCGGCCGCGCGGCCAAACGGTAGCCGGAGGCGGCGACGTCGACGGGCATGTCGACCAGGATCGCCGCGGCCCGACCGATCATGTCCGCACCCAGTCCACGGGCGGGTAGTTCGGGGAGAGTGGGGATGTCGAGTTCGCCGATCACGACCTCGGCGGCGACCCGGGCATCGGTGCCGGGCATCGACCCGATCGCGGTGGAGCGGCCACCGCCGAGTGCGGTCATCGCGCGCGTGCGCTCCCGCCATCGCTGATCGAGGTGCCGGCCACGTCGGGCACGGCATCGCCGGTGGCACAGATACGCCCCGATCCGACCACCACGTCCCCGTCGGTGTCGGGGCGGTACAGCACCGCCGCCTGCCCGCGGGCCACGCCGGCGAGCGGGGTGTGCAGGTCGAGGCGGAACCCTGGCCGGTCGTCGTCGAGGCGGACGGGGTGCACGGTCACCGGGGCAAGTCCGCCGTGGGCACGCACCTGCACCACCGCCTCGAACGGCTCGTCACGTTCGGTGCCGTCGGTCCACACCACACGGTCGGCCAGGATCGCCGAGACCCGCAGGTCCTGTGAGGTTCCGACGGTCACCGTGCCGGTGGCCGGGTCGATGTCGGTCACATAACGCGGGCGGCCGTCGGCTGCCGGGGCGTCGATACCGAGCCCCTTGCGCTGGCCGATGGTGAAGCCGTGGACGCCGTCGTGGTCGGCGAGTTGTTCGCCGGAGGCGTGGTCGACGATCGCGCCGGGCCGCACACCGATACGGGCACCGAGGAATGCCTTGGTGTCGCCGGTCGGCACGAAGCAGATGTCGTGGGAGTCGGGCTTGTCGGCCACCGCCAGGCCGCGACGAGCGGCCTCCTCGCGGATCTGCGGCTTGGGCGTGTCACCCACCGGGAACATCGCCCGCGACAACTGCTCGCGGTTGAGTACCGCGAGCACATACGACTGGTCCTTGTCGTCGTCGACGGCACGGCGCAGCACACCCTGTGACAGGCGGGCGTAATGCCCGGTGACCACCGCGTCGAATCCCAGGGCCACGGCACGGTCGGCCAGCGCCGAGAACTTGATCTTCTCGTTGCAGGTCAGGCACGGGTTGGGGGTCTGGCCCGCGGCGTAGGCGGCCACGAACTCGTCGATCACGTCTTCTTTGAAGCGGTCGGCGAAATCCCATACGTAGAACGGGATGCCGAGCACGTCGGCGGCGCGGCGCGCATCGTCGGCGTCCTCACGGGAACAGCATCCGCGCGATCCGGTGCGCAGAGTGCCCGGTGCGCTCGAGAGAGCCAGGTGCACACCGACCACGTCGTGTCCGGCCTCCACGGCGCGTGCGGCGGCCACCGCCGAGTCGACGCCGCCACTCATCGCTGCCAGTACTCGCATCAGCGCTCTCCTGCCGCAACCGTTGCCATGCCGGCGTTGCGCGCACGGTCGACGACCTCGCCGATCACGTCACCGACCAGGTCGATCTCCTCGGCGGTGGTGGCCGGCGACAGGCTGAACCGCAGCGAACCGCGCGCCTGGGCGTTGCTGCGCCCCATCGCCATCAACACATGGCTGGCGCTGGCGACCCCGGCGGTGCACGCCGATCCCGTCGAGCACTCGATGCCGCGGGCATCGAGCAGCATCAGCAACGAGTCGCCCTCGCATCCGGGGAAACTGACATGCACGATCCCCGGCAGGCGGGGTCCACCCGCAGGGCCGTTGACCACGGCGCCGGGAACCGCGAGCAGACGTTCGGTCAGCCGCTCCCGCAGCGCCTCGGTGCGCGCGGCGGCGGTGTCGAGTTCGGCGAGGCACCCACGCAGTGCGACTGCCATGGCGGTGGCTGCGGCGACGTTCTGGGTGCCCGAGCGGGTGTCGCGTTCGTGGCCACCACCGTGCACCAGCGGGGTGCAAGCAACGCCGCGGCCCAGGAGCAGTGCACCCACGCCCTGGGGTCCGCCGAACTTGTGTGCCGCCACACTCATCGCCGACACGCCCGCCGACCCGAAGTCGACCGGCACGTGACCGGCGGCCTGCACCGCATCGGTGTGGAACGGGATGTCGAACTCGGCTGCGACCGAAGCCAATTCGGCGATCGGCTGCACGGTACCGACCTCGTTGTTGGCCCACATCACCGACACCAGTGCGACCTCGTCGGCGTGCGCACCGAGTTCGGAGCGCAACGATTCGGGATGGACGAATCCGGTCTCGTCGACCCCGAGGATCACCAGTTCGGCGCCCTGCTCGTCGGCCAGCCATTGGGCGGCGTCGATGACGGCGTGATGCTCGACCGCCGAGATGACCACCCGGCGTCGACGCGGGTCGGCCGCTCTGCGGGCCATGTAGATGCCCTTCACGGCGATGTTGTCGCTCTCGGTACCCCCCGAGGTGAAGAGCACCTCGGACGGGCGGGCGCCCAGCGACGCCGCAACCGACTCGCGCGCCTCCTCCAGACGGCGGCGCGCTCGGCGACCGGAGCCGTGTAGCGAGGAGGGATTGGCGGTCTCGGCCAGCGCCGACGTCATCGCCTCGAGAGCATCGGCACGCATCGGTGTGGATGCGGCGTGATCGAGGTAGACAGAGCGCACGGACGAAGAAGACATACCGTGTCAAGCATAGACACCGTGGGGTCGGTGGCCAATTCCGGCCGCTGCTCGCCGACACACACGCGCCATGGCCGGGCTCACCTCATCACCTTCACCTCATCACCTGGCCCACGGCGAGCACACCGCGCGGATCGAACTCACGAGCCAGCCGTGCCAGTCGATCGGCGGTCGGGTCGTCGTAGCAGGACCTGATCACGGCAGGGTCCGACGATGCGGTGAAGTTCGGCAGACGCCCGCACGCCCATGCCGACATGTCGGCCAGCAGCGCATCGGTAGCGGTGCGCACGCTGGCCGCGCCGGGGCCGGCGAGCACTCCCACCGCATGCAGGTTGTGACTGGCCCGGCGATGGCTCAGTGCTCCGGCAACGCGCGGTTCCTCGGCGTAGGCACCCCCGAGCAGACGCAGTTCGACCATCAACAGCGGGGTCCGGACATCGGGGCCGGCGTGGCGCAGCAGTACCTCGAGGGCCTCATCGGGGAGGTCGGAGAGCAGGGTGCCGTCATCGTGGCTGGGTATCGGTTCGACGGGGTCGGCATGGATCGCGCCGATGGCCGGATACGGCAGCATGCCCACGGTGTCGATGAGCGGCGTCGCGACCGCACGCATCGGCGCGAGGATGTTGGTTGCGGTGCCGAGATCCTCCACGCAGGCAAAGCGCACCGCGATTGTCGCCCGCCCGGCCAACGGCCGCGGCACGCCGGGCAGATCCGGCAGCCGCAACAGCGCCAGTGACGTGCTGGCCGAGCGGGGCATGTCCGCGCACCACCGTTGCCAGGCGGTGAGCACCTCTGGCGCATCGGCGGCATCGAAATACAGTGCGCCGCCGACGATCTCGGACAGCGGAAAGAGATCGATGACGCATTCGGTGATGAGGCCGAGGGTGGCCTTGCCGCCACGGAGCCCCCAGAACAAGTCGGTGTGGTCTTCCGGGGTCGCCCGCGCGAGCATGCCGTCGCCGGTCACCACCTCGATCGAGCGGACATGATCGGCGGTGGCGCCGAAGGTGCGTACGAGTGGCCCGATACCTCCCCCGCTGATCAGGCCGGCGACCCCGACACCGGGGGCCGACCCGCACAGTGGCGCCAACCCGTGACGGGCCGCCTGTTCGATGACGGTCTGCCAGCGAACTCCGGCGCCCACGCGTGCTGTCGCCGACACCGGGTCGACCTCGCATCGATCCAGTGCCGCGGTGCGCACGAGGATCGACCCGTCGCCGACGTCGGTTCCGCCATGGCCCGTCGCCGCCACCGCCACGGTCGTGGCGGTGACCCCGGCGACGGCGACCACGTCGGCGACGTCGCGCGCATCGCACACATCGACCACCGCCCAGGGATTCCGGGTGACGGCCACGTTGAACCCGGCGGTCGGGTAGGCCGGGTCTCCCGGGACGTGAATGCCGCCACGGATACGCCGGCGCAATTCGGTGAGGCGTACTTCGGTGGGGTCAGCACCGTCACCGGTCGGGTCAGGTCGAGGCGGGTCAGGGTGGGTGAGATCAGGGCCGGTGGCGGCTGATTCGGAGGTGATGTGCTGGGACACGGCGTCCTCGCTTTCGGGATCGAGATATCCGGGGAGTCGAGATATCGATGTCCTGAACACTGGCGGTGTCGTCTTGGCGCCGTCTTGGCGAACGCATGGCGCAGGGCCTCAGCCGCGCAGCGCATGTGCGGCGTCGGCCACCGCGATCAGACCGATGCGGCGTGCGCGCACCTCGATGTCGGCCAGTTCCACATCCCGCCACGGATCCGACAGGTGGTCACGGTGGTGCGGGAGATCACCCGATCCAGAGGGCCGTTGGGCCAGTCGATGACGCTGTTCGGCCAGCCGACAGCGCAGCAGCCCCGGCTCACTGCCTCCTCGATCGGACAGCGCACGCGCGTCGGCGAGCGCAGCCCTCGCGCGGTCGCCGTCTGCGCACAGTGCGTACAGGTCGGCCAGTGCCAGTGCGACCGGCCCCAAGCACCCGACCTGACCGACGGTCGCGATGCAGTGCCGGAACGGCTCGAGATAGTCGATGAATTCCCTCGCTCGTTCGAGCAGACCCAGATCGACCACGATGTCGGCGAGGATCACCGCATGGGCAAGTGACGTCCACATCATCGGTCCGTCCGCGCCGCGCCACCTGTCGACGATCTCGGCGGCCAGTCGTTGGTCACCATCGACCCCGGCAGCCACCGCGACACCGGCGGTGAGCACTGCGACCACGGCGTCGCCGGGGCGGGCTGCCATCGTCTGGCGGACCCACTGCATGCGGTCGCCGCCCCAGGTGCCGAGCACCTGGTCGACGATGTCGTCGAAGAGTCCGTGCTGGGTGGCCATCGCCATCATCGCCAGCGCACCACTGCCGGCGACGTAGAGCTGCGTCTGCTGATGCACGGCGATCGCGGTGCGGAAATGGTCTGCAGCGCGGCCGAATTCGCCTCGCCACACAGCGAGTGCGGCTTCCATCCAGCGCAGCTGTGCGCGCAGGATGGGCAGGCGCATCTGTTCACTGCCGACGATCCCGCGCCGCAGATGGCGTTCGGTCGTGTCGATGTCGCCGAGTGTCATCGTCGCCATCGTTGCCACCGAGTCGGCGATCACCGCGTCGACGGCCGCCGAGGAATGCTCCGACGTCGAGAGCAATTGGGCCACTGCGATGTTGCGTTCGGCATGGTCGGCGACGCCCGAGTAGGCGATCAATTCGGCGAGCAGGACATCGGCTCTCACCTCAGCCCTCACGTCAGACCGGGCCTCTGTGTGGTCGAGCGAGGCGGCGAGATCGCGAGCGCCACGGAGGTGGCCCGCGCAGATCGCCGGATCGGGGTGATAGCAGTGGCACACTGCCAGTGCCGCGAGAACCCGTGCCGCACTGGCCGGATCGCCGCGTGCGCACCTGCTCGCCTCGACGAGGACCTCACGTAACGCACCGACCTCACCGGTGGGCGGAATCCACGGCCACCCACCGCCGGCGCGCAGCAGTACCGCGGCCAGCCGCCCGACGCTACGCGCCGCCCCGAGCGCGATCGCCTCGGACATCCGCGCGGTCACGGTGTCGATCACCACCTGCGCACGTCCGGCCCGCGTATGCGCATCGAGCATCGCCACCAGCAGATCGTCGCGCTCGCCGGAATCCTGTTCGGCGATCGGCATCGACTCATAGGTGTCCAACGCCGCCTGCAGCCAGTACGCCGCGCTGTCGGAATCCCACCGGCCGGTGGCCTCCTGCGCCGCGGCCTGGCAAGCGGCGAGCACGTCGGCGGTCTCGGCGAGCGGCAGGGCCGCGAGCAGATGCGTCGCACGACGAGCAATCGCGTCATGTCCGCCGATCTGCGTCACCACCCGAGCGGCCCGCAGATGTATTCGGCAGCGACGCAGATCGCGGACCGAGGACATCGCCTCCTCACGCAGCAGCGCATGGGCGAAGACCGTCGACTGTCTGCCGGCGGGCGTGACGACGATGCGTTCGTCGGCGGCCTCGTCAAGACAGTCGGCCACCAGATCGAGGTCTCGGCCGGTGACGGCGGCGAGAAGAGTCGCATCGATCTCATCCCCGATCACCGCCGCGACACCGAGCACCTCACGTACGGTCGGATCGAGCGCCGCGAGACGCCGATCGAGTACCGCACGTACCGCCGAGGGCACCGCCTCACCACGCCGATCCGCCGGCAGCCGCGCATATTCCGAGACGAACAGCGGGTTTCCTCCGGTGCGCGCGAACAGCTCGTCGACTTCGTCGGCCTCCAGGCTGGCGATGGTGCCGGCCAGGGAGTGCACCTCACATCTGTCCAGTTCGCCGAGGTCGAACACCCGACCACCGCTTCGAATGATGTTCTCCCGCAACCGGGACAGGTCCGCACGTGTGGTCTGCTCGCGCATCGTGACGATCACACATAGCGGGCGATCACGCAGTGCCGCAGTCATATACGTGAGCAGACCCAGTGACATCGAGTCGGCCCACTGCACGTCGTCGACCACGATCGTCACCGGTGTCCCGGCCGTGGCATCGGCGAGCAGAGCCTGCATGCGTTCGTAGACGGTGAACCGGGCGGTGTCGGCGTCGGCACCGGCGGGGATCGCCAGCAGCTCGTCGGGGTCGGCACCGAGATCACGGCACAACTGCCGCATCGGCCACCACGCCGGACACGCCTCGACGTCGGGGCATCGCACCCAGATCACGGTGTCGCCGTCGCAGCGCGCAAGGCGCACCGCCTCCTGCGCCAGCCGCGTCTTTCCGATCCCGGGCGGCCCCGACAATCCCAGAACCCGAAACCCTTGTCGCCGTTCGTCGGTGAACAACTCCGCGAGCGCTTCGCGTTCGGCGGTCCGGCCGACCAGCGGATCACACGGTCCGGTCGGGTCGTGCGCAGCCACCGCGGGACTGCGCCCTTCAGCGGCCCTGACCGCATCGGTGCCCCGGCTCGTGTCGGCAGAACCGATGGCAGCGGAGACCGGCGAACCCGGAGCGCGTGGCCACGATGCGACCGCCGGATCATGGCGCAGGATGGCCGACTGCAACTCCCGCAGCGGTGTGCCCGGGTCGATCCCCAGTTCCTCGTCGAGGACGGCCACATGTGCGGCATAGGCCTCGAGGGCTTCGGTGCTGCGGCCGGCCTGATGCAGCGCGACCATCTGCAGCCACACGCCGCGGTCGCGCAACCGGTCCTGTGTCCGCAGCGCGGAGATCTCACGAAGCGCCGCACTGGTGTCGGCGGTCGCCAGCAACGCGGCCACCCGTGCCTCGATGATCCCGATCCGCGTCTCGGCGAGCCCGGCGGTCTGCACTGCGACCCATTTCTCGTCGGCGAGTTCAGGCAACATCGGCCCGCGCCACAGTCCGATCGCCTGCTCGGTCGCGGTCAGCACGTCGGTCCACCGGCCGTCCTCGGCTGCGGCGCGGACCTGCGCGGCGAGCTCGTCGACGTCGATCAGGTCGAGGTGATCGTCGGCGAGGACGAGACGATAGCCCGGTGCGACCCGTTCGATCGGTGAGGGATCACCGGTGTCGCCGCGCAGGACACGTCGCAGGTTGGAGATGTAGGCCTGCAGACTCGTGATCGCTGCATGCGGAGGTTCGGGACCCCAGACCATGTCGACGAGGCGGTCGACCGAGACCACCGATCCACGGGCGAGCAGCAGTGCCGCCAACACGGCGCGCTGTTTGGGCGGGCCCAGGTCCAGGGTGATCGAGTCACGACGCACTTCCAGAGGACCGAGCACGAGATATGTGCGCATCAGGTCACCTCGCTCACGACCGGATTCGTGGTGTGACTTTGCGATCAGTTTACGTCCGCATGCACCATGTCGGTGCCCGCATCATCGGGCACCGCGCGCGCCCGACGCATCGTCACCACCACCGCCAGTGCCCCGATCAGCGCGATCGCGCAGGCGATCCATTCGGCCGTCCGCACCCCGTCGACGTAGTCCGCGCGCGATCCGCCGGTGAGCACCGAGTGGGCCGGCAGGACCGCCCCCAACGCCGCGACACCCAGCGCGATCCCCGACTGACGGAACACGTCGTTGATTCCCGACGCCAGTCCGACGTCATCGGAGTGACTCTCGGCGAGAACCACGCCGCTGACCACCGGGTTGAACACCCCCGCGCCCACGCAGGCGACCAGGAATCCCGGGATCAACGCCACCGCGCCTCGGCCGCCGGTCGCCATCGCCATGAGTGCCAGCCCCGCCGCCACCGCAGCCAACGCGATCGAGAGCAGCACCCAGGCGGGCACGCGGCTGACGATCCGATCGGTGACGGCCGCGGCGATCACCATCGCCGCCGTCCCCGGCAGATACACCAGTCCGGCCGCGATCGGTGACAGTCCCAGTACGCCCTGCAGGTGAATGGTGACGTAGACGAAGACGGCGAACAGCGAGGCGGAGATCGCGAACGTCGCCGCTTGGGCGCCGGCGAACGGTAACCGGGCCAGCATCGCCGGCGGGAGCATCGGCTGGTCCACCAGTTCCTCGATCACACAGAAGGCGATCCCCGCGACGGCTGCGACACCGAAGGCGACGAGTGCCGAACCGGCCGACCACCCCTTGTCGCCGGCCTCGAAGAAGCCGTAGGTGAGCGCGGTCAGCCCCACGATCGCGGCCGCCTGACCCCACAGATCACCGTGACGCGGTGTCGCACTGCGGGATTCGGGGATACGGGTGGCCGCGATGATCATCACCACACCCACCGGGACGTTGACGACGAAGATCGCCCGCCACCCGAACACCTCGGTCAGCACGCCCCCGAGGAGCGGTCCGATGGCGAATGAGGCGCCGATGGTCGCCCCGTAGGCGGCCAGTGCGCGCGAACGCTGACCGGCTGCGGTGAAGGCGCCGGCGAGCAACGCCAATGAGGAGGCGAACAGCAGCGCGGCACCGACACCCTGAGCCACTCGGGCCAGGTCGAGCGCCCCGATACCCGGGGCGAGCGCACAGAGCAGCGAGGCGACGGTGAACAGTGCTGCGCCGACGAGAAATGCCGCACGTCTGCCGATCCGGTCTGCCGCAGCACCGGCGCTGAGCACCAACGACGCCAGTGCCAGTGTGTAGCCGTCGACCACCCAGGTCAGCGCGGTCATCTGCGCGTGGAATTCACCGGCGATGGCCGGGAGTGCGGTGTTCACCACCGCGATGTCGAGCATGAGCATCGCCGTGGCGACGCAGACGACCGCCAGAGTCGCACGCTGCGTGGTGGTGAACGGGGTACGCACCTCCGATCCGATCGGACCGAATGTCCCGGTGCCGCTCCCGTATGCCTTGCCGGCGGCGGCGCCGCGAGAAGATCTGCCGCGAGAAGATGTGCCGGGAGAAGATCTGCCGAGAGAGGATCTACCTGTCATGTCGAAGCCCTTCGCTGAATGGATGGATCTCAGCGTCGGCGCACGCGCTTGGAGACTTCTTGGTGCCGACCCGATCAGGCCGACATGGGCGACCGAGACCTCAGCCCGCGAGCGACAGCGCAGCGGTACTGCCCGCAGCCGCCGCTCCGGTGTGCACGGGATGGATGAGCGCCTCGCAGCGTCGCGACAGTTCACGCCGGTCGTCTCCGGGCGCCTGCATGTCCAGCAACACCACTCTCACCATCAGCCCCTGGGTTCGCAGCACCCGTCCGAGGGTGTCGCCGATGCCGTCGTCACCGATGAACGACGCGTGCGTGGTGGGACGCCCGCAGATGGAGAACTCCAGCCGCACCGGCTGGACCGGTGTCTGTGCGTCGACAGCGGCCTGGAACACCGCGGGATGGAAGTCGCCGACGTGCCGGCCGCAGTGAGTGGTGCCCTCGGGGAACACGCACACATGATCACCGGCGGCGATCCCCTCGCCGATGAGATCCACCACCGCGGGCAGGTCGCGCAGTGACCGCCGCATGATCGGGATCGCACGCACCCGGCCCGCGATCGCGGCGACCACCGGCCGGTGGCAGAGCTCGGATTTGGTGACGAAGCGTGAGGGAAGCACCGCGGCGATGGCGGGGATGTCCAGACATGACGTGTGGTTGGCCACGACCAGCGCACTGGGCGGACCGGACATCCTCGATCGGCGGCCGGGAGCGCGGCCGACGCGCTGGTCGCTGACCTCCAGCCGAACCCCGAGGGCGCGCAGCAGCAGGCGGCACAACGTGCGCACGTACCTCTGCCGGATCGACCGCGGTGACATCACCACCACGGGCATCATCACCGCCGCCCACACCACCACTGCCACCGCACACACGATCCGGCCGGCCCGCACTGCGGCGCCCACCGCGATCTCGGGATGAACGCATCCGGCGTCGCAGACGCTGACCGGATACCAGGAGTGCGTCGGGAGACCGGAGCCGGTCACCCGCTGAACGGGATCGGTGACACCCATACCCACAGGTCTAGTCGGCCGAGCAGGCCGGTCGCCGTCGTCGGCGTGACGTGTCGATGCCGTCCCGATGAAAGCTCCGCCGGTGCGCGGTGAACGCCAGACACGGCGTTCACCTGCCGTTACACGACGATGCCCCCGCAACGCGGTGAGCGCTGCAGGGGCACCTGCCGGGATTGGCGCAGAGCGCCCACCCGATGGGCCGGGTGATCAGCCCTTACGCTTCTTGACCTCGTCGGTCAGCTGCGGTGCGACGTTGAACAGGTCGCCGATGATGCCGTAATCGCTGATCTCGAAGATCGGGGCCTCTTCGTCCTTGTTGACCGCCACGATGGTCTTCGAGGTCTGCATGCCGGCGCGGTGCTGGATGGCACCGGAGATGCCCAGCGCGACGTACAGCTGCGGCGAAACGGTCTTACCCGTCTGGCCGACCTGGAACTGACCCGGGTAGTACCCGGAATCGACGGCCGCGCGCGAGGCGCCGACCGCAGCACCGAGTGAATCGGCGAGCGGTTCGATGACCTCGTGGAACTTGTCCTCCGAGCCGACACCACGGCCGCCGGACACCACGATCGAGGCCTCGGTGAGTTCGGGGCGCTCGCCACCGACGTTGGGCTCGACCTTGGTGATCTTCACCGCGTTCTCGGCGACGGCAGGCACCGCGACCTCGACGACCTCACCGGCGCCGGCCTGCGGAGCGGCCTCGACACCACCGGGACGCAGCGCGTAGACCGGGACCTCGCCCTTGGCCTTGGCGTCGACGGTGAACGCACCACCGAAGATCGAGTGCACACCGGTGCCGTCGCTCTTCAGGTCGATGATGTCGATCAGGACACCCGAGCCCAGGCGCACGGCCAGACGACCGGCGATCTCCTTGCCGTCGGCGTTGGCCGCGACGATCACACCGGCCGGGCTCGCCTGCTCGGCGACCGCGCCGAGCACGTCGACCTTGGGGCTGACCAGGTAACCGGCCGCATCGTCGGACTCGGCGACGTAGATCTTCTCGGCGCCGAATTCCTTGAGCGCGTCGGTGATACCGGCTGCGGTGCCGGGCTTGCCGACGACGACCACCGATGGGGTGCCGAGCGAGCGTGCAGCGGTGATGAGTTCGCCGGTGACCTTCTTCAGGCCGCCCTCGGCATCGACCTCTGCGAGGACGAGAACTTCTGCCATGATTTTTCTCCTACGAAATGTGGGCGTGTGTGAGGTGAGTCGATCGGCGTGAGATCAGATGATCTTCTGCGCGACCAGGTACTCGGCCAGCTTCACGCCGCCGTCACCCTCATCGGTGACCTTCTCGCCTGCGGTCTTCGGGGGCTTGGGGGTCACGCCGGTCACCTCGGTGGTGGCGTTGCCCAGGCCCACATCCTCGGGCTCGACGCCGATGTCGGCGAGCGAGACCTTCTGAACTTCCTTCTTCTTGGCGGCCATGATGCCCTTGAAAGAGGGGAAGCGGGGTTCGTTGATCTTCTCGGTGACGCTCACGATCGCGGGCAGCGACGACTCGAGGTGGAATATGCCCTCGTCGGTCTCACGCTCACCGGTCAGGTTGTCGCCGTCGACGGTCAGCTTGCGCAGATGCGTCAGGTGCGGCAGTTCCAGGTACTCGGCGATCATCGCCGGGATGGCGCCGACACGACCGTCGGTGGCCTCGTTGCCGGCGATCACGAGCTCCACGCCCTCGACCGTGCCGAGTGCGCGGGCCAGCACGTAGGCGGTCTGCACCGCGTCGGAGCCGTGCAGCTGGTCGTCTTCGATGTGGATCGCCTTGTCGGCACCCATCGACAGTGCCTTGCGGATCGCGTCGGTGGCCCGGGCGGGACCGGCGGTGAGGATGGTGACCTCGCCCCCGGAAGCCTCCTTGATCTGCAAGGCCTCCTCGACCGCGCGCTCGTTGATCTCGTCGAGAACGGCGTCGGCGGCTTCACGATCCAGGGTGAAGTCACTGTCCGACAGTTTGCGCTCGGACCAGGTGTCGGGAACCTGCTTGATCAACACAACAATGTTCGTCATGGGTCTTCGTCGACCTCCTGCATCGGATTCGCGAGAACTTACCGCACGGTAAGTCTCTGGGTCGTCCTAAGTCTAACCTTCGTTACCGGCGAGTATTCAACCCGGTTCGCTCTAGATTCTGCCAGCTCACTGCACATTTAGACACATATGAAGTTCCACACGATGACTTCGATCATCTCATCGCGGTCTAGGCTCGCGAGGATGACTAGAGCAACTGAGGACCCGCGAAGCGCCCCGGTCGCCGCCGACGCAGCGACCTCGCAGGCGTCCACCCCCGACTCGTCGGCTCCCGATGCGCTCGCGACCCTGGCGCTCACCGGCGAACGCACCGTACCCGGCATCGCGCGCGAGAACTACTGGTTCCGCCGCCACGAGGTCGCCTACGAATTCGTCGGACCCCGGTGCAGCGGTGCGCGCGTCCTGGAGGCCGGATCGGGCGAAGGCTATGGCGCAGACATGATCTCGGCACACGCCGCGTCGGTGACATGCGTCGATTACGACAGGCTGACCGTCGAGCACACCGCCGCGCGCTATCCCCATCTGCGAGTGATCGAGGGCAATCTGATCGACCTGCCCCTCGACGCCGACGCGGTGGATGTGGTGGTCAACTTCCAGGTGATCGAACATCTGTGGGATCAGCCGGCATTCCTGCGTGAATGCGCCCGGGTGTTGCGCCCCGGTGGCCGGCTCCTCATCTCCACACCCAACCGCATCACCTTCTCCCCCGGCCGCGACACACCGCTCAACCCGTTCCACACCCGCGAACTCGACGCCGGCGAGCTCGCCGACCTGATCACCGGAGCGGGACTGGTGGTCGAGGAGATGCTCGGCGTGCACCACGGCCCGGCACTGAGCCGACTCGACGACAAGTGGGGCGGATCGTTCATCGACGCGCAGATCCAGCGCGCCCTGCGCGACGAACCGTGGCCCGCCGACCTCGTCGACGACGTCGCGGCCATCACCACCGGCGATTTCGCGATCACCGCCGAGGACATCGACGACTCTCTCGACCTGCTCGCGATCGCCTCCCTGCCGACGGCATGACCACCGCACACACGACAGCCCCGGATGTTCCCGGCCAGTTCACCCTGGTACTGCATTCCCACCTGCCCTGGCTGGCCAACCACGGCCGGTGGCCGGTCGGCGAGGAGTGGCTCTACCAGTCATGGGCGGGGTCCTACCTGCGGGTGGCCGCAGTGCTCGAGGAGCTCGCCGACGAGGGACGCACCGATCTGCTCTCCCTGGGCGTGACGCCGGTGCTGGCCGCACAACTCGACGACCCGCATTGCCTGAGCTCGATGCACGAGTGGCTCGCCGATTGGCGGTTACGCGCCCACGAGGCCATGCAATTCGTCGGCGATGACGCGGCCCAACAGCAACAGGTCCGCATCGCCGGACAGCGCGAACACCACGACTCCGGACGTGGGCTCGAATTGTTCGAATCACGTTGGCGCCACGGCGGATCTGCGGTGTTGCGTTCACTCGCCGACCGCGGTGCCATCGAGTATCTCGGTGGGCCGCTGGCACATCCGTTCGCACCGCTGCTGCACCCGCGACTGCGCGCCTTCTCCCTCGACGAGGGACTCGCCGACGCCGCACACCGCATCGGCACACGCCCACAGGGGATCTGGGCGCCCGAGTGCGCCTACACGCCGGGGATGGAGAACGGCTACCGCGCCGCCGGCGTGCGCCACTTCATGGTCGACGGACCGACACTGCACGGCGACACCGCACTCGGACGACCCGTCGGCGACAGCGATGTGATCGCCTTCGGGCGCGATCTCACCGTCTCCTACCGCGTCTGGTCGCCGACCGCGGGTTATCCCGGACACGCGGTCTACCGCGACTTCTACACCTACGATCACCGATTCGGACTCAAGGCTTCTCGGGTCACCGGGCGATCGGTGCCCGGCGAGGCGAAGAAGCCCTACGATCCGCAACGCACCCGCAGTGTCCTCGACCGGCACGTGGAGGACTTCGTCGACACCGTGCGCACCCGGCTGCTCGGCGAGTACGAACGCACCGGACGCCCGGCACTGGTGGTCGCGGCATTCGACACCGAATTGTTCGGACACTGGTGGCATGAGGGCCCGGACTGGCTGGCCGCCGTGCTGCGCCGACTGCCCGAGGCCGGTGTGTCGGTGGGATCGCTACGCACCGCCGCCGACCGCGGCTTCGTCGGCGAGCGGGTGGACCTGCCCGCCTCGAGCTGGGGAGCGGGTAAGGACTGGCGGGTGTGGACCGGCGAGCGCGTCGCCGATCTGGTGGCGCTCAACGACGAGGTGAGCCGCACCGCACTGGATTCGGTGGACAAGCGATTGGCAGCGGCAGGTCACCGACGCGACCCGGTCAGCGATCAGATCCTGCGCGAAGCACTGCTGACGGTCTCCTCGGACTGGCCGTTCATGGTGACCGGCGACGCCGCTGCCGGCTACGCACGCGATCGCGCCTTCCTGCACGCGCATGCGACCCGCGAGATCTGCGCAGCCGCCGACGCCGGACGCGAGGAGCGCGCGAACGCACTCGCCGCCGGCTGGGCACGCGCGGACAACCTGTTCGCCCACCTCGACGCCCGTCGGCTGCCGCCCGCGGGCTTCGACGACCTGCACACCCCCGGCGCCGATGGCCCGCACGCCCCGGGCTTCGATGGCACAGGATCCTCGGCGCGGAATATGGTGCGGCCGTGAGGATTCTCGTCGTGTCGTGGGAGTACCCGCCGGTGGTGATCGGCGGTCTCGGACGCCACGTCCACCACCTGTGCGAGGCGCTGGCCGCGGCCGGTCACGATGTCGTGGTGCTCACCCGAGGTCCGGCAGGCGCCGATGCCGGCGCATTCGCCGGTTCCGACGAGGTGCGCGCGGGGGTGCGCGTGGTCGCAGTGCCCGAGGACCCGCCGGAGTTCACCTTCGGCGAGGACATGGCTGCGTGGACTCTTGCGCTGGGCCACAGCCTGATTCGCGCCGGCCTTCGCGTGCTCCACGGCCGCGACGGCGACGGCGCCGCACAACCGTGGCAACCCGACGTGGTGCACGCCCACGACTGGCTGGTCGCCCATGCGGCGATCGCGGTGGCTCAGGTCGCCGACGTACCGCTGGTGTCGACGATCCACGCCACCGAGGCCGGCCGGCACAGCGGCTGGGTGTCAAGTCGTATCAGCCGCCAGGTGCACAGCGTGGAATGGTGGCTGGCCAACGAATCCGATGCCCTGATCACCTGTTCGGCCAGTATGCGTGACGAGGTGACCCGGTTGTTCGGCCCCGGACTCGCCCAGATCCACACCATCCACAACGGGATCGACACCGGTGCGTGGCCCTATCGCTCGCCCGAACGCCGACCGGGGCCGCCGCGGTTGTTGTTCGCCGGCCGCCTCGAATACGAGAAGGGCCTGCAGGATCTGCTCGCCGCGCTGCCTCGGCTGCGCCGTCGCTTTGCCGGCACCACTGTGACGGTCGCCGGGGAGGGCACCCAGCTGCAGTGGCTGAGCGACGCCGCACGGACCCACCGGATACTGCGGTCAGTGCGGTTCGTCGGACGACTCGACCATGACGAACTCGTTGCCGCACTCCATGATTGCGATGCATTGGTATTGCCGAGCCGATATGAGCCGTTCGGCATCGTGGCGTTGGAGGCGGTATCGGCGGGTACCCCGCTGGTGGCCTCCACCGCGGGGGGACTCGGCGAGATCGTCACCGACGGTGTCACCGGGATGGCCTTCGCGCCGGCCGACGTGGCCGGTCTGACCGCTGCGGTAGCGGCCACCCTCACCGATCCCGACGCCGCGGCGACGCGTGCCCAGCGGGCACGTCAGATGCTCACCGACGAGTTCGGCTGGTCGCAGATCGCCCAGGAGACCGTCGGGGTCTACGCCGCGGCCAAACGTCGCGAGCGCTCACCGCTACGACGTCCGTTGATCGTGGAACGCCCACTGCCCGAACGTGATCCGAACAAGCCGGTGACCACCACCGACGTCGACGATCCCCCGGTGTGAGAGGTGCACCCGCACTCCGGCCCGATCCGCCGCGGCGACCGGCGCTCGGTCAGTGCTCGCGGACCTGCACCTTCTTACGCTCGATGTTTCTTACGCTCGATGTCGGCCAGCGCACGCTCGAGTTCGGCGCGTTGATCGGCACCGGCGGCCCATGCCTGCTCGCGGTTCTTGACCACCTTGGCCGGGGCACCGACGGCGATGGAGAAATCCGGGATGGTGCCGCGGACCACCGCATGGGCGCCCAGTACGCAGCCACGACCGACCATCGTGTCGCGCAACACGGTCACCTTCGTCGCGATCCAGGTGTCCGGGCCGATGCGTACCGGCCCCTTGACGATGCCCTGATCCTTGATCGGCATCGTCACGTCGTCCATTTTGTGGTCGAAGTCGGTGATGTAGACCCAGTCGGCGACCAGTGTCGAGCCGCCGATCTCCACGTCGAGATAGGCGTTGACCACATTGTTCTGACCGAACACGGCTTTGTCGCCGATCCGCAGCGACCCCTCGTGGCAGCGGATGTGGTTGCCGTCGCCGATGTGCACCCATCGGCCGATCTCCACTCGTGCGAGCCCCGGCTCGGCGACGAACTCGATGTTGCGACCCAGGAAGACCATGCCGCGCAGCACCACATGCGGGTTGGCCAGGCGGAAACGCAGCAGTCGCCAGTAGCGGACCAGGTACCAGGGTGTGTAAGCGCGGTTGCGCAGCACCCAGCGCAGCGAATCGACGGTGAGGAAGCGCGCCTGCCCTGGCTCGCGTCGCCGGCCGGCGCTCCAGCGCGACCGCACCGACGGATTCCACATACTCGTCATGACGACACACGATAACCGACCCTTCACCGCGCCCACGGCGGTGAGGTGCCACACGATAGGCTCTCGAAGGCGGCGGCTGCGCGCAACGTGTGTTCGCCGCGCGAGCGGCGTCCGGCCGCCGGATGTGACGGGTGCGTGAGTTCAGAAACGGGAGCCAGATGTCGGTGAGGTCGGTCAGCGTGTGTCGCGAACGGGACACGAGACCACCGCGGCGGGGCTCCCGACAATCTCACCGACCGCGACTTCCCGTCGCCCTGAGCGTTCTCGCGACGCTCACCGCACTCGTGGCCACCGCATGCAGCAGCGGCACCGAGGATGTGGGTGGACGTGCATCGGCGGGCTGGTCGTCAGCCGGTGGCAACGCCGCCAACTCCAACTTCGCGGCGGTCTCCTCCGCGAGCGACCTGTCGCTGTCGTGGTCTCGTGACCTCGGCGGGCCCATCACCGCTCCGGTGGTGGTCTCCGGTAAGCAGAATGTGGCCGTCAGTGCCGCGACATCCGGCGGCTGTGCCTTCTTCCTCCTCGACTCCCGTGCCGGACGCAAGGACTTCTGCCGCCGGTTCGCCGACGGCGCCACCGCCAACGCGCCGCTGGTCGACCAGTTCGACAACTACTACATCGGTGAACCCGGAACCTTCTACTCGATCAACGCCGGTGGCGGCGTGCGCTGGAAGTTCGCCACCGAGGGCATGGCGCTGCCGGCGAAATTCGGCGCCCGCACCGTGGTGCTGGTGGCCACCACCCAGGGACAGCTGCTCGCACTGCGTTCACAGACCGGCGACCTGGTGGCCGCCCCGCTCAACCTGCGCCCCGACGTCCATCCCGATGACCCCACCGCCGGGCTCGACCAGTGCGCCGTCGGCGGCCCGCAGTGTGCCATCGCAGCGCCACCCGCCGTCGACACCGCCCGCCAGCGCGCCTACCTGATCGTGCGCGCCTCCGGGGCGTCGGCGGCACAGGTGGTCGGTGTCGACTACAGCGAGGTCGACGGCACCCGGAAACTGCGATCGGTGTTCCAGGCCGCCGTACCCGACGGCGCCACCGGCACGCCGGTACTGTCCGCGGACGGCACCACTCTCTACGTGTTCGGCACCAATGGCCACCTCTACGCGATCGACACCGGCTCGGCCGCAGTGCGCTGGTCGTTCGACCTCGGCGGGTACGGCTACGGCACCATGTCGGTCTCACCCGAGGGCGTCATCATGCCCGCGCCCGCACTCGGCTCACCGGCGATCGCGCTGCGCGACAACCGCACCAGCGCCGCGCAGCTCTGGCGGCGCGACGACCTGCACACCGCCGGACTGCCCACGCTCGCCGAGGGCGGGACCGCGTGGGTTCCCGTCCGCGACCCCAACACCTCGCAGCTGTCGATCACCGAGGTGTCGGCACGCGATGGCACCACCAAGGGCAGTGTCGAGATCGGCCGGTCGGAGGGGTTCGTGACCGGGGTGTCGATCGGCACCGACGGCGCCATCGCCACCGCGGCGACCACCGGGACCGTCTACTACTTCACTCGGTCGCGCTGATTCACTCGGTCGCACTGACTCCGCTCTCTGACAGCGGCGCCCGCACGCCCGCACCACACAGGAACGCCGTCGACACCGACCCGATCCGGGTGATCACCAGGGCCATCGAGCTGTGACCCTTGAGCCGCAACCGTTTCCGTAGCGCGTCGGGATCCACGTCGACGCCGCGAACGGTGATCTCGAGGACACCGCAGTCGTGTTCGGCCAGTGCTCGGCGAATCTTCTTCTCCGTGAACGGAAGTCGTTCGATCACCGGCCAGCCGCGTTCACCGGCGGGCAGATCGTCACCGGTGAGATAGGCGATATGGGCATCGAGCTGCCACAACTGATGTCTGGTCGCGAACTGGCGCACGAGACCCGCCCGGATGACGGCGCCGTCGGGGTCGAAGATCCATCTGCCCGCCTCGCCGACCGTGCAGGTATCCGGCTCGGTGTCGTCGATGGTGAACGAGCCACCGCCGCTGCGCAGGACGGTCGCGCGCGTGACGCCCGGACCGACGGTGGAGAAACCCGACCAGAGGGTCGCCTCGCGCACGCCACCGTCGAGCGAGACGATCTCCACGTCGCCCTCGAATCCGAACCTGTTGCGCAGCAGCTGATAATCCAGGCCGGGAGCGCATTTGACCACCAGCCGACGATCAGCGTAGGTCACCATCAGCTCGGGCAGCGGCGGGACGAGATCCTCCAGCCGAAATGTCCGCCGACCACCGCTGCGCCGCGCCGGATCGGCGAACACCACCTCGGCCCGTGACGTCGGTGTGAGCGCGTCGGCGCGTGCCACCAGCACGGGCGTCAGCCTGCGTCGCCCTGCAGAACGCGCACTCTCCTCCGCACGCTCGGCGTTGTGCACGGCCATCGCCAGGCGTACCGGGTCCAGATCGCTGCCGATGACCCCGGAGATGCCCGTCGTCGAAGCCGCCGCGATGAGATCCGCGCCGATCGAGCACGTCACGTCGTGCACCGTCGCATCGGGGATCTGCGCCGCTATCCGCGCGGCGCGATGGGTGGCCACCGGCCATGCGGATGCCTGTTGCAACGCATCGTCGGTGGTCAGTACCTCGTCGGCGCCGGGAAGTCTGCCCACTGCTCTTCGGCGCAGTCGGGTGGTCTCGGCCAGCGCCGCCTCATGGCCGGGGTAGCGGCGTTTGAGTTCGGCGATGTCAGCAATCAGGGTGGCCGGTGTCAGTGCCAGCTCAGCGGCGCTCGACAGCGCCTTCTCGCCATGACGCGAGCGCAGGTAGCCGACGTCGTCGAGATCGAATTCATACGCCATCGCTTCTCGCTGACCAGCCCCTCATCCCGACGTCCGAGGATGCCCCGGCGGTGTTCAGTCCTGCGACGGCTTGGTCCCGGTGATGACGATGTTGTAGAAGAACTTCTGCGGAACCACCCGGTGCAGCAGTTTCTCGTCGACCCACGTGAGCTTCTTCCACCCACCGAAGGCGAATCGGGCCCAGCCCCAACCCAGCTTCTCCGGAGGGACAGCGGCCTCGAAGGTCCGCACCGGCCAGCCCAGCACTGCCGCGGCGAGCTCCTCGGTGGCGGTGTCAACCTCGGTGGCACCGGCACGGCGCGCGAGATCTGCCAGCTCACCCGGATCAAAGGTGTGGATGTCGACAACGGCCTCCAGCGCTGCGGCGCGCGAGGACTCGTCGAGTTCGGACTGCGGACGCCGCCACGACTGCAGCGGACCGAATTTGGTCACATTGGTCGTCGCCCACCAGGTGGCGCGGGAGATCCACCGCGCATAGAAGTCCCCGATCGTCGACGGCTCCCCGGCGAACACGAACCGCCCGCCCGGCTTGAGCACACGCAACACCTCACGCAGCGACTGCTCCACATCCGGGATGTGATGCAACACCGCATGCCCCACGACGAGGTCGAAGGTGTTGTCCTCGTACGGGATTCGTTCGGCATCGGCGACCCGGCCATCCACGTCGAGACCGAGGTTCTCGGCATTGCGCAGTGCCACCTTGACCATGCCCGGCGACAGATCGGTCACCGAACCCTTCTCCGCGACACCACTCTGCATGAGATTGAGCAGGAAGAAACCGGTGCCGCAACCGAGTTCGAGTGCCCGTCCGTAGGGCAGTTCAGCGTCGGCGGCCACGGCGTCGAAACGTCCTCGCGCATAGTCGATGCACCGCTCGTCGTAGGAGATCGACCACTTGTCGTCGTAGGTCTCGGCCTCCCAGTCGTGGTAGAGGACCTGCGCGAGCTTGGTGTCGGCGTATGCGGCGGCGACCTGCTCCTCGGTGGCGTGTGGATTGGGGGCGGGATCGTGCTGAGAGGTCGTCACGGGGTCAGAACCTTCCTGGTTCGTCTGCGTCGATGAGTGATCATCATCGTGCAGGCGGTCGTGTGCTGGTCGGGTGGATGCATCGCCCACGCCCACGTGTAGGGAGTGCGCGGGGCCGGACATGGTGAGCCCGTCCCCGGAGACGCGAGGGGCGACTGCGCGTCACTTTCCTTCGAAAACTGCCTTACCCGGCCCACTCTCGACGAACGAACGCATACCGGTGGCACGATCCTCGGTGGCGAACAGCGAAGCGAAGTACTGCTTCTCGATCTTCAGGCCGGTGCTGAGATCGGTGTCGAGCCCCTCGTCGACGGCCGCCTTACCGGCGGCGAGTGCGACCGAGGCGGCGGTCGCGAACTGCGCGGCCCAGCGGAGTGCGGCGTTGTAGACCTCGTCGGGTGCGACGACCTCGTCGACCAGTCCGATCCGCAATGCCTCGTCGGCCTTCACATGACGTCCGGTGAAGATCATGTCCTTGGCCTTGGCCGGTCCGACCAGGCGGGCCAGCCGCTGGGTACCGCCCCCGCCGGGGATCACGCCGAGAAGCACTTCCGGGACACCGAGTTTGGCGTTGTCGCCGCAGATGCGGCGGTCGGCGGCGAGCGCCACTTCCAGTCCGCCGCCGAGTGCGTATCCGGTGACGGCCGCGACGGTCGGCTTGGGGATGGAGGCCAGCGCACCGAGACCGGCTTGCAACTCGCCGGCGATCTTGTTCATCTCGACGAACGTCATGGTGTTCATCTCTTTGATGTCGGCGCCGGCGGCGAACACCTTCGGCCCGCCGTAGACCACCACGGCCTTGATGTCGTCGCGGATCGAGGCCTCACGGGCCACCTCGAGGAGCTCGGTCTGCACCTGCCGGTTCAGCGCGTTCATCGGGGGCCGCGAGAGCGCGATGGTGGCAACGCCGGGATGATCCTCGTTGATCTCGAGTGTCACAAACTCCGTCATGCCATGAAAGTTACCGCAGAGTCGCCGAGCCGGTGACGGGTAACCTCGCGTCATGAGCGCCGCACACGGCGATCCGGTCGACATCGAGGTGGACGGACGGACGATTCGGGTCACCAACCCGAACCGCGTCTACTTCCCCGCCCGCGGCGAGACGAAACTCGACCTCATCGGCCACTACCTGGCCGTCGGCGACGGGATCGTGCGGGCGCTGCGTGAGCGCCCGTGCATGCTGCACCGTTATCCGCGCGGGGTTGACGGTCCGAAGATCCATCAAAAGCGGCTGCCGGGCGGTGCACCCGACTGGGTCGACACCGTCGAGGTCTACTTCCCGCGGTATGGGCGGACCGCCGACGAACTGTGCGTCACCGAGCTCGGTTCGGTGATCTGGGCGGCGCAGATGTCGACGGTGGAGTTCCATCCGTGGAACTCGCGGCGTGGCCATGTCGAACAGCCCGACGAGTGGCGTATCGACCTCGACCCGATGCCCGACTGCGATTTCGCCCGAGTGCGCCGCGTGGCCGCGGTGGCCCATGAGGTACTCGACGAGCTCGACATCCGCGGCTTCCCCAAGACCTCGGGCGGGCGGGGCCTGCACATCTACGTGCGCATCCGGCCCGAATGGGGTTTCGCCGACGTCCGTCGGGCCGCACATGCCTTTGCGCTGGAGGTGGCGCGACGGGCCCCGCACGACGTCGCGACCCAGTGGTGGCGTAAGGACCGCGACCCGTCGACGGTCTTCGTCGACTACAACCAGAACGCACGCGACCACACGATCGCCGCGGCCTACTCGGTCCGCGGCAACGCCCTGGGAACCGTCTCGACACCGGTCACCTGGGCCGAGATCGACCGGATCGAGCCGAACGATTTCACCATCGCCACCGTCGCAGCCCGCTACGCCGAGGTCGGCGATCTGCACGCCGAGATCGATGACGTCGCCTTCGGGCTCGACACGCTGCTCGACTGGGCCGACCGCGACGACCTCGCCAGCTGACCCGCCGCACCCGAGAACCTCACCCGCCGTCAGGAGCTCACAGGCGCGCGAACCGGAAGTAGTCCTGCGCACCGTCGAAGGCCAGCGGGACGGTGCCGTCGGACACCTGTGTGGGCATGATGGCGGTGATGGGCCGATGTGCGGCCAGCGCATCCTCGACGCACGAATACGCCGCCAGATCCGTCAACTGCGTCCAGGTGGGCGGGAGCAGCATGTGATGATGCCGCTCCCATTCCGCCAACGCGTGTGCGGGGGTGGCCCACCCTGTCGACAACGCCTCGGTGGTCCGTCCGTCGGCCTCCTGCCCCTCGGGCAGTGCGGCGAGGAAGAAGCGCGTGTCGTAGCGACGCGGCTCGGATTCGGGGGTCACCCAGTGCGCCATCGGGCGCAGCAGATCAGCACGCAGCGTCAGGTTGCGCGAGCGCAGCAACCCGGCCAGCGAAAGGTCCTTCGCGACCAGATCCGCCCGCGCGTGTGCCAGATCACCGGGCGCCGGGAACCGGCCCGCTGCATCGCTGGCCAGCAGCACCCCGCACTCCTCGAAGGTCTCGCGCACCGCCGCCGCGACCAGTGCGGTCGCCGTGGCCGTGTCGGTGGCGAATTCGCGTGCCCACCACTGCGGTTGCTCTCCCTGCCAGTCGAGGTCCTGTTCGGCGTCGCGGAGATCGACACCGCCGCCGGGGAACACCGTCATCCCGCCGGCGAATGCCATCGCTCGCACCCGCCGCATGAGGAACACTTCGAGGCCGGGGTCGCCATCGCGGATGAGTACGACAGTCGCGGCGTCACGTACCGGCGGGGCCTGAGCCGCGCTGTCCGACTCCGGCGACTCGGATGCAGCCGGGGCCTGGACGTCGGCCGGGGTCTGGACAGCAGCCGGGGTCTCGGACGGCGACGCGTCAGGCGCGTCTGCGGCGGTGTGAGCCCGCGGGGCGCGTGCGGCGGGCGAAGAATCGGTCTCCATCTCGAGTGAGAGTAATCGCCTGACTGAACGTCGTGGACAGATTCTCCGAAGTGATCACGTCGTCGATGAGACCCTGGGACACCACCTCGCCGTGCTTGAGGAGCATGGCGTGGGTGAAGCCCGGCGGGATCTCCTCCACATGATGGGTGATCAACACCGAGGCCGGCGCGTCGGGGTCCAACGCCAGCGTCGACAGCCGCGCGACCAGCTCCTCGCGGCCGCCCAGATCGAGGCCGGCCGCCGGCTCGTCGAGCAGCAGCAGTTCGGGGTCGGTCATCAGCGCCCTGGCGATCAGCACACGCTTGCGCTCGCCGTCGGACAGGGTGCCGTACCGACGGTCGGCGAGGTGTTCGGCGCCCACCGATTCGAGGGTCTCCACGGCCTGGTCGCGGTCGATGTCGTCGTAGGTCTCCTGCCAGCGACCCAACACCGAATACCCCGCCGAGATCACCAGATCCGACACGATCTCGTCGGCGGGCACACGCGCGGCCATCGCCGCTGTGGTGACGCCGAGGCGAGTGGACAGATCACGAATACTGGTGGCGCCCAACCGTTCCCCGAGAACGAACGCCGTACCCGACGTAGGGTGCATCTCACCGGAGGCAACCCGCATCAACGTGGTCTTCCCCGCGCCGTTGGCCCCGAGAATCACCCAGCGCTCATCGAGTTCGACCTGCCAGGTGATCGGCCCGACAAGCGTGGCACCACCGCGCACAACGGTGACATCGTCGAAATCGATCAGGAGGTCGGGGTCGGTGTCTCGCACCTCCCCAATCCTGCACCATCTGCCGACCAGACGCTGTCAGGGGGTGGACTCAGGCGAGCACGAAATCGGCGAAATCGAAGCCGGGTGACACCACGCAGGTCACCAGTGACGCCTCGTCGCCGGCCGGGCGAGCGCGTTGCCATTCGCCGGGGGCGATGACGAACTGAGGGCGGTCACCGGCAGCCAGGTCGGGCCCCAGGCGCACGGTGTGGGCACGTCCCGGCGCCGCTGCGCCGCCCCCGATCGACAGCTCGACCGGGGCGCCCCGGTGATAGAGCCAGATCTCGGCACCGCGCACCCGATGCCATGCCGACTGTTCGTCGGGCAGCAGGAGGAACAGGATCGCCGTGGCGCTCGCGCGGGGGGCCTCATACCCGTCGGGCAGGATCGACGTGGGCACGGTGACGTCCGATACCCAGGTCTGCCGGAACCAGCCCCCTTCGGGATGTGGCCGCAGGTCGAGCCCATGCGCCCAGTCGGGAAGGCGGGCGGTGCGCTCATCGTCGGACGCCGGCCTGTTCTCGCCGTCGAGGTCATCGGTCACGACTCACCACACTAGGCGCGCACCGCTCGCCGGGCGCGGTGACGTACCTGCCTGCCCCGCGCCCTGCCATCGTGGTCATCGCGCCGCGGCGTCCCGGCCCCGGGCCTTGCCATCCCGGTCACAGAGTCGCGATGACCGTCACCGAACCCGGCGCGATCTCGGTGAATCCGGCGTCACGCACGGCGACCGAACCCTGTGATGCCTCCGCGTAGAGAAGCGCCTGCCAGCGCACCGCGTCGGTCTGGCGGACCCGGCAGGGGCAGCCTCGGTCGTACCAGTCACGTGCGGCGTCGAGGGTCATCAGCTTCACGGCGAGCATGGACCCGTGGCCCACCTGCGCGGCGAGTTTGCCAGTGGTCATCTCCAGGTCGGGGTTCACCCACAGCGACACCGCGCCGTCTCCGCGCCCGTCGGCTCCCTCGAGCTCACCAGGGACGTCGGTCCCGCCGATCTGCAGGCGCGCGATCCGCTTGTCGACCGCACCCACCGGACCCGGGACGATCGCCCGGGCACGCGCACCACCGACCTCGGCAGTCACACCGTCCACCTCGCCGGCCGCATCCCACTGTGCCCCGCGCGCCCGGCGTGCGATCTTGCGGATCCGGGCATCACACCAGTCGTCGAGGGCCTGCGCCCACGGGCCGGGCTGGGTACCCGCGCGGCGATCCTCGCCGGTCGGGTCGCCGCCGGCTGCATCGGGATCGGGGGTCGGATCTGTCCGCGGATCCAGGCACAGCTGTGCCACGGCGGTGGCCGCGGCGGCGAGCAGACTCGCACGTTCGGGTGGCTCGTTCTTCTCGATCCGCAGCACCACCGGCATCGCGAGCACCTGCCCGGGATCTCCCGGATCGGAGTCGGCGCCCGCATACGACGCGAGACGTCGGTATCGGTCGGCGAATGTCATCGACGAGACCCCATCACCGGCCGCAGCTCAATCACCAGTCGCACGTCAGTGCAGCGGTACGCGTCGCAGGACACCGTCGACCGCGTCGGCCGCCTCGATCTCGTCGCGGGTGACGCCGAGGATGAACAGCACCGCGTCGAGGAACGGGTGATGCAATGCGGCATCGGCCACCTCGGCGAGCGCGGGTTTGGCGTTGAACGCGATCCCCTGTCCGGCGACGGTGAGCATGTCGATGTCGTTGGCGCCGTCGCCCACGGCGACGGTCTGTTCCATCGGCACACCCACCTGATCGGCGAATGCCCGCAGCGCGCGCGCCTTACCCGGCCGGTCGACCACCTCGCCGATCACGCGGCCGGTGAGTTTGCCGTCGACGATCTCGAGGGTGTTGGCCCGCACGAAGTCCAGTTCGAGTTCGTGCGCCAGCGGATCGATGACCTGGCGGAACCCGCCGGAGACCACGCCGCAGTGATAACCGAGACGATGCAGCGTCCTGATGGTGGTCCGGGCGCCGGGCGTGAGCTCCAGGTCGGCGGCAACCTCGTCGATCACCGACGCATCGAGTCCAGCGAGCGCCTCGACGCGCCGGTGCAGTGATTCGGCGAAGTCGAGTTCACCGCGCATCGCGGCCTCGGTGACCGCGGCGACCTCGGCCTCACGACCGGCCCGCGCGGCGAGCATCTCGATGACCTCACCGCGGATCAGCGTGGAGTCCACGTCGAACACGATCAGACGTTTGGCGCGCCGGGCGAGACCACCGCGCTCCACGGCCACGTCGATGTTGTGGTCGGCCGCGATGGCCGCCAGCCCGCGACGCAGGGCCGCGTCGGAGGCCACATCGTCGCGCGGAACGCTGACGAGCAGTTCCAGGCCGGTCACAGGATAGTCAGCGATCCCCCGGATGGAGTCGATGTTGCCGCCCTGACGTGCCAGCTCGGCGGCGATCGCCCGGAAGGCGCGCGCGGTGACCGGCTGGCCGAGCAGCACCACCGCGTGGCTGGACACCACATGTTTACCCGGCGCCGCGCCGACCTCCACGGTCGCCTCGACACCGATGGAACTCATCGCCTGTTCGACGACCTCCTGCAGGTGCTCCGGGTCTCCGGGCACCTCCACGAGGATCCCGAGCGTGAGCCGGCCGTAGATGACCACCTGCTCGACGTCGAGAAGGCTGACCATCTCACCGGCGAGCGCACCGAGAAGCAGAGACGTGACTCCGGGCTTGTCGGGACCGGTGACCGTGATCAACACGGTCGATGCGGTCCCGGCAAGCCCGGAGTCGTCAGAAAAGTTGTCGCTCACCTTCAGCTGGGATCAGCATCCGCGGAGGACTCGTGACTTCCCACCGTCAGTGGTTCACGACGAGCATCCTCGGCATTGTGGCCGCCGCCACCGACGTGCGCCTCATCGTGCATCCGCTGAACCATATGCGGATAGTGCAGCTCGAAGGCGGGGCGCTCCGAACGGATGCGGGGCAGCTCGGTGAAGTTGTGCCGCGGCGGCGGGCAGCTGGTCGCCCACTCGAGCGAGTTGCCGAAGCCCCACGGGTCGTCCACCGTGACGACCTCACCGTAGCGGTAGCTCTTGAAGACGTTCCACAGGAACGGCAGCGTCGAGATACCCAGGATGAACGCGCCCAGCGTCGAGACCTCGTTGAGGTGCGTGAAGCCGTCGGACGGGAGGTAGTCGGCGTAGCGACGGGGCATACCCTCGGCGCCCAGCCAGTGCTGGACCAGGAAGGTGGTGTGGAAGCCCACGAACGTCAGCCAGAAGTGGATCTTGCCCAGACGTTCGTCCATCATCCGGCCCGTCATCTTCGGGAACCAGAAGTAGATGCCGGCGTACGTGGCGAACACGATCGTGCCGAAGAGCACGTAGTGGAAGTGCGCCACCACGAAGTAGCTGTCGGACAGGTTGAAGTCCAGCGGCGGGCTCGCGAGGATCACGCCTGTCAGACCACCGAAGAGGAACGTCACGATGAAGCCGACCGAGAAGAGCATCGGCGTCTCGAACGTGATGTGCCCCTTCCACATCGTTCCGATCCAGTTGAAGAACTTCACACCGGTGGGGACCGCGATGAGGAACGTCATGAAGGAGAAGAACGGCAGCAGCACTGCGCCGGTGGCGTACATGTGGTGTGCCCACACCGCGACCGACAGCGCCGCGATGCCCAGCGTCGCGTAGATCAGGCCGGTGTAGCCGAAGATCGGCTTACGGGAGAACACCGGGTAAATCTCCGAGACGATGCCGAAGAACGGCAGCGCGATGATGTAGACCTCGGGGTGACCGAAGAACCAGAACAGGTGCTGCCAGAGAATGGCTCCGCCGTTGGCCGGGTCGTAGATGTGTGCGCCGAACGTGCGGTCGACGTACAGACCCATCAGGGCCGCGGTCAGCAGCGGGAACACCAGCAGGATCAGGATGCTGGTCACCAAGATGTTCCAGGTGAAGATCGGCATGCGGAACATCGTCATACCGGGTGCACGCAGGCAGACCACGGTGGTGACCATGTTGACGCCACCGAGGATGGTGCCCAGACCTGAGACGGCCAGACCCAGGATCCACAGGTCGGCGCCGGCTCCGGGCGAGTGCACGGCGTCGGTCAGGGGCGTGTACGCCGTCCAGCCGAAGTCCGCGGCACCGCCGGGGGTCAGGAAGCCGCCGATGGCGACGGTCGAGCCGAAGACGAACAGCCAGAATCCCAGCGCGTTGAGGCGCGGGAAGGCCACGTCGGGCGAACCGATCTGCAGCGGCAGAACGTAGTTCGCGAACCCGATCACGATCGGGGTCGCGTACATGAGGAGCATGACGGTGCCGTGCATCGTGAACAGCTGGTTGAACTGCTCGGTCGACAGGAACTGCATGCCCGGGTGTGCGAGCTCGGCGCGCATGAGCAGCGCCATCAGGCCGCCGATCAAGAAGAACGCGAAGCAGGCGGTGATGTACATCTGGCCGATCAACTTGTGATCGGTGGTGGTGATCAATTTGTAGAAGAACGAGCCCTTGAGCCCCTTCCGCTCCGGATAGGGGCGGACCGGGGCCAGTTGAGTTACGGGCTGGTCTACGGCTGTCACAGATCCTCCTGCCTGCGCGGCCTCGTGATGGGTCACGACACTGATGCCGTGGACAAGACACGACGATGATTCGCTGGGTTGATCGTAAACCCTTCGAAGCGCCCTGACCCACTGGGTACGAAGTCACATCGTAGACCGGGTCCTACGCGGTGTCGTAGGTCCCTCCCCTCCGATGTCCGGCATGCCCGATCGCCTGCACAAACACTGCGACACACCGTGTGCCCGCGCAGGTTCGGCGATTGCGGCGGCCGCGTGGCGGCACCCGTCCGACAACGGGTGCTAGCGTGATCGCGTCGCAGGCGCGACACATGCTGGGGATCCGCACGGATCCGACACGGGACGGGGGTTCGAGGTGCGGGTGCAGACCACGACTCGTGCCCGGACGCCGCATCCGCCCACGCGAAACTCACGTCGGTCCCGGGGTTCTGGCCGTGTCACCCGCCGTATCCGTCACGGCGTGTCGCTGCTCTGCGTGAGTGCTGCGGTCACGGCCCTGGCCGCATGCGGCGGCGGCTCCAGCGACATCCCCGCGACCGAGAGCTCGGTCAGCGAGATCCCCACGAAATTCGCCGACGTGAGCATCGCCGAGCCTGCCCGCAGCGTGGCGCGTTCCTGCCTGGCGCCGTCGGCACCGGACGCCGGGGCGCCCGATGCCGCCCGTATCGCCGTCACCGACATCTCACTGCTCGACCCGCTGTGCGCGCTGGGCGAGCAGACGAAGGTCGTGGCCGTCACCGCAGAGCGGTCCGCACTCCCCTACTATCTGGGACCCACCGTCACCAACCTGCCGGCTCTCGGTTCGGCTCCCGATCCCGCGCGCGCCCGCGACACCCACCCCGACGTGGTTCTCACCACCGATCCGGCCTCGGCAGCCGCACGCGCGTTCGGCACGGCCAAGGTCGTCACGATCGACCCGAAGGCCGATTGGCGTACCCGTTTCCTCGCGGTCTCGGCGGCACTGGGGCGCGCGCAGACCGGCACCGCACGACTGTCCGATGTCGACGACTATGCACGCGCTGTCGGCGCGGGCGTCGACGCCCGGCACACCCAGGTCTCGCTGGTGCGCGTCCTCGACTCGTCGACCGTGTTGCCCGGGGTCGACTCGTTCGCCGGCCAGATCCTCACGCTTATGGGCGCCGACCGGCCCAAGCCGCAACGCGGCGCACAGGTGACACTCACCGACGACAACTTCGACGACGCCGACGGCGACATCATCTACGTGAGCTACCCGGCGGGTGAGACGTCGCAGTCGCGGGCCGAGGCACTCCTCAAGAGCGATCGTTGGCTCTCGCTGGGAGCGGTCGGCTGGAAGCGCGAGTTCATCTCCGACGACTACGTCTGGTACGAGGGGCAGGGTGTGATCGCGGCCCGATGGGTGGTCGCCGATCTGCAGCGCACCATCAACGGCGCGACCAGCTGAGCAGAGTCTCGTGCGGGCCCGGCGTCGGGGCCTCGATCGGCCGCGACTCGATCACGGCCATCCGGGGGCCGACGGGATGTCCCCGTTCTCGACGGCTTTCGCCAGTTGGGCATGGTCGGCAGCGTTCTGGTCGGCGTAGGCATAGGCGAATGAGATGAAGGCCTCGGCGACCTTGTCGCGTTTCGCACTGTCCTGTGTCTTGCCGCCGTGCTTGTCCCCTTTGGCGGTGCTGGACTTGCCGCCGCCGAGGTAGTCGGTGATCGCCCGCGCGTCACCGCTTCGAGCATGCGCGCGGGCCAGCACCCGGCCGCAGGCATACGCGAACTGCGGGAGCCGGGGTGCGAGCATCTCACCGGTCGGGATGACCTTCCCATCGCGGAACTGGCGTACGTAGAAGTCATAGCCGTCGACCGACGTCCATCCCAGGAACATGTCCGAGGCGCTCTGGATGAGCCGCTGCCCGTGGACCACCCGTGAACCGTGGTTGCCATATGTGCTCGGCTGCAGGTGCTGTTCGTAGACCGACGCGGTGGCCTGTTTCACCTGGAGGAACAGTGGGTCGTGGGTGACATGCTCCTCGTTGAGTATGAGGAATACGCGCATGCCGACACTGCCGACTCCCACCACCTGCTGGACCACATCGACGGCATTGAATCGTGACAGCAGGCTCGAGAGGTGGTCGGGTGTGGACTCGTGGTAGACCGTGATCGCCTCGCCGAGCAGTTCGGTGAAGTCCGACAGCGCGTGCATGCGGTACGGCGGCTTCTCCTTGATGCGCCGCTCACCGTCGACCACCATCGTCAGCTTCTTGCTGGCGCCGCGGCTGGTCCGCTTGCGGGCCCGCTTCTCGATGAGTTCGTCGAGTTTGGTGTCGTCGCTGCTCGATCCCTCGGTGAGTCGCACCAGATCGGTGGCCTCCACCTGGTCGTACCAGACGTCGAGGATGGGTGTGCGCGAGTACTCCCCGATCTGGGTCCGATACCCCGGTAGCCCGCCTCGATCGCCGCGGTGACGGACTTGGCCGGGATCTTCTTGTCGCCGCCGAGGACCACCAGGCTGGCCAGGAAGCGCTTCAGGTCCCATTCGAACGGCCCGGCAAGCGTCTCGTCGAAGTCGCGGAGATCGAAGGCCAGGTTGCGTTCGGGGGTGTTCCACAGACCGAAGTTCAGCACGTGGGCGTCGCCACAGAGCTGGACGGTGAGGTCGGTGTGTGCCGACGAGGCGAGGTCGGCGGCCATCACCGCTGCCGCGCCGCGATAGTAGGTCCACGGTGACGCCGACATCCGCCCGTGACGCATGGGCACCAGCCGCTGGTCGCGAATCTCGTTCTGCGCGAGGATCGTCTGTAATGGGTCGTGTCCCCGCGTCGCAGGGTTCCACTCGGCAAGACTCTTACGCGGCACCACTTTGCGCTCGAGCCGGCCCGCGCCGTCGTGTTCGGGGACCGGCACACCCGCGTGGACCAGGTTCGTCGAGCGCGCCGTGGCCACCGCCTGGTCGGCTTGATCGGCCGAACCGGCATCACCAGGGCCGCCCTGCGGGGCCGAGCTGTCTGAGGTCGAGGTGTCCTGCGCCGCCATTCTCGGATGATAGAACGATCGGCGTCGTTCGACGTCGATCGCCGACGCGGGCTCCGCTGTTGTCGGAGTGATCACGCGGGCGGTGCCGGACACCCGCCGCCCTGACCGCCTAGGCTGAGCGCCATGACAGTCGCGATTCCCGAAGGGTACGAGGATCTTCTCGAACGTCCGATAGTGGGCGTGCTGGCCACGATCAGCCCGGCCGGCGTACCCAACGCCACGCCGATGTGGTTCAAGTGGGAGAACGGGATGCTGCGCTTCACGCACACCAAGTTCCGCAAGAAGGTCGCCAATCTTCTGAAGAACCCGAACTTCTCGTTCGTGATCACCGACCCGGACAATCCGTACCGCTACCTCGAGGCCCGCGGCATCGTCGACTCGATCGAGCCCGACCCGACCGGCGCCTACTACGTGGTGCTCGGCCAGCGTTACGGCAACGCCGACCAGCAACCGCCCGACGACTCCCGCGACCGCATCATCCTGAACCTCGACGTGACCTACTTCGGCAAGAAGTAGCGTCGCCACGTCGCGGTCACTGCCGGGGGTGATCGGCGACCACGCGCAACGTGGTCACATCGGGATCGCTTGCGCCACGCACGTATCCACCCGGCGATGCCGACACCGCTTGCAGGAAGGCCACCACCTCAGCGGTGATCACTTCGCCCGGAAGCACGTTGGGGATACCGGGCGGGTAGGCCGCGAGTGACTCGGTGGCCACCCGCCCGATCGCCTCAGCAATCGGAACCGTCTGCGCGGCAGCGAAGTACGCATCGCGTGGCAACATCGCCAGTGATCCTGGTTCGGGCAGACGCAGCGCAGGTGGCTCCGGGGCGTCGCCACCGGGGGCGAACGAGTGCAAGGCCGCGATCACACGGTCGATATCGACAGCGACGCCGGGCGCGACCAGCGCCACCACGCACCGGTCGGTCGAGATCTCCAGGTAGATACCGTGATCGGCCAGCAAGGCCTCGTGCACAGCGTGACCGTTGAGTCCCGCGACACTCACGTCGATCGACACCCGCAATGGATCGGTGGCGACGATGTCGCAGAAGCTTCCGAACCCGTCACTGACGATCCCGAACCGTCCGCCTGCCCGGATTCGGGCACGCAACTCGTCGGCGAGGGCGATGGATGCACCGATTCCGTCGGAGCCCTTCTCGAGTCGATCTCGCGCGATGTCCAGGGACGCCAGCAGCAATGCGCTGCAACTCGTCGACTGTGCCATCAGATTCGCTCGGGCGATCAGCGGTTCGAGTTCATCGGCGAATCGTCCCTCGGCGAGATGCAGCATCGCCGACTGTGTGAGACTCCCGCCGAGTTTGTGTGTGCTCGAGATCAGCAGATCGGCGCCCAGGTCCAGCGGGTTGCCGGGGAGATCGGGGTGGAATCCGAAATGCGGTCCCCACGCGCCGTCGACGATCAACGGCACCTCCCGCTCGTGGGCGACTTCGGCCAGACCCGCGACATCGGCGACCGCACCGAAATAACTCGGCGACACCACGAAGACCGCCTTCGGCGACTCGACGGAATCGAGCCGGTCGCGCAATGCGTCCGCAGTGACGCCGTGGTGGATCCCCATCACGGCGTCGATCGACGGTTGCACGAATCGCGGTGACAGACCGGCGATCACCGCGCCATCGGTGAACGACGAATGCATACTGCGCTGTGCGACAACAGGATCCGATGGTCGCCGAAAAGCACCCAGAGCGATGCACGCCACTCGGTTGGCCTGCGATGCACCGTTGGTCATGAACCACGTCCGCCGCGCGCCCCACGCCCGGGCGGCCATGTCCAGCGAGCGCTGCAGCGGGTTGTCGATCCCCTTGTCGATTCCGGTGATCAGCTGCGGGAGATCCAACTGCAGGGTGCGCTCGCCGAAGAACGACGCGAGGGTGGGCGCGGCCTGCACATCAGCCGCGTGACCGGGAACCATCAACCGGATGCTGTCGCGCGCAGCGTGTGCAGCGATGGCATCGGCGTACGGGGTCGACGACATCGCAGCCATGTCCAGGCCGTCGCGCAGGTCGGAGAACTCGAGTGTCATACGCACATCGTCGCTCGCACGCGCTCCATACAGAAGAGCGACTATTCTGCAACCATCCATACTGGCTATTTATCCGACCAGCCGTTCGCGAATGCGAGGGACGTCCCCATGCTCGACCTCCGCCAACTGCGCGCGCTCCGCGCGGTGGCCGATACCGGATCGGTGCTCGCAGCCGCCCGAGTGCTGGACTGGAGCCAGCCGACAGTCTCACACCATCTCTCGGCACTGAGCCGGCTGACGGGTACACCCATGGTCGAGGCATCGTCATCGGGAACCGTCCTGACTGCGGCCGGGCGGGCGTGGCTCCCGCACGCTCAGGCGCTCCTCGACCGCGCGGCCCAGGCCCAGGACGACGTGAGAAGTGAACTCGCGCAGTCGCGGCGGCGGATACGCGTCGGCATCTTCCCCACCGCGGCCGCATACCTGTTGCCTACCCTCGTCCAGGCGGCGGGCACCCTCGGCCTCGAACCACGGATCACCGAGACCGAACTCGACGGCCTGCTCGACGGCATGGCGGCCCTGCGTCTGGACATGGCCATCGTCTACGGCCGCCGCGGCGGCACCCGGCTGCCGCGTGGGAGTCGTCGCATCCCACTGACCACCGAACGCCTCGCGGTCGCGTTGACGCGCAACCACCCGTTGGCGTCAGACCCCGGGCTGACGTTGGCGATGTTGCGGAACGAACGCTGGATCCTCGGGACCACCGATTCCGATCCGGTCGACCTCGCGCTGTTCGACGCGGCCCAGAGCTCGGGGTTCACTCCCCTGCCGGGCCCCCGCAGCGACGACTATCGGGTCATCTCCGCGTACGTCGCCGCCGGGCTCGGGGTGGCGTTGATCCCCGAACTCGCCCTGTCCGGGGTCAACGAGGACGTGGTCGTCGTCGAGATCGACGAACCCAATCTGGAGCGGAAGGTGTCACTCGTCGTGGCGCCGTGGATCGAGGGCACTGCCGTCGACGCCATCGTCACCGCGCTGCGCGCCGAACTGCCGCCGGCCCCGACGTCTGCGGTCGGACGCGAACCCTAGTCCACATCCGACAGTCCACATCCGACAGTCCACGTCCGACCGACGACCACCCGTACCAGACGACAGCCGAAGTACTAGAAGTCCCAGTCCTCGTCCTCGGTGTTGACCGCCTTGCCGATGACGTAGCTCGACCCCGACCCGGAGAAGAAGTCGTGGTTCTCGTCGGCGTTGGGTGACAGCGCCGAGAGGATCGCCGGGTTCACGTCGGTCTCGTCACGCGGGAACATCGACTCGTAGCCGAGGTTCATCAACGCCTTGTTCGCGTTGTAGCGCAGGAACTTCTTGACGTCCTCGGTGAGGCCGACCTCGTCATACAGCGACTCGGTGTAGTCGGTCTCGTTGTCGTACAGCTCGAACAGCAACTCGAAGGTGTAGTCCTTGAGCTCCTGCCGGCGCTCGGGCGTCTGGGTCTCCAAGCCGCGCTGGTACTTGTAGCCGATGTAGTACCCGTGCACTGCCTCGTCACGGATGATCAGCCGGATGAGATCAGCGGTGTTCGTGAGCTTGGCCCGGCTCGACCAGTACATCGGCAGGTAGAAGCCCGAGTAGAACAGGAACGATTCCAGCAGCGTCGAGGCGACCTTACGCTTGAGCGGATCGTCGCCACGGTAGTAGCCCATGACGATGTTGGCCTTGCGCTGCAGATAGTCGTTCTCCTCCGACCAGCGGAACGCCTCATCGATGTCCTTGGTGGAGCACAGTGTGGAGAAAATCGAGCTGTAGCTCTTGGCATGCACCGATTCCATGAAGGCGATGTTGGTGAGCACCGCTTCCTCGTGGGGGGTCGAGGCGTCCGGGATCAGCGACACCGCGCCGACCGTGCCCTGGATCGTGTCGAGCAGCGTCAGACCGGTGAACACCCGCATCGTGAGCTGCTTCTCGTATTCGGTCAGCGTGTTCCACGACGGGATGTCGTTGGACACCGGCACCTTCTCGGGCAGCCAGAAGTTGCCGGTCAGCCGATCCCACACCTCGGCGTCCTTGTCGTCGGTGACCCGATTCCAGTTGATCGCCGACACACGGCTGACCAACTTGATGGGTGCACCGTCGGCGGGGCTGTGTGGGGTGGTCGTCATGGGAATCCTCACGTCTCGAAACCTGCCGCTGGTATTTAGCGCAGCGCTGGCAACCAATGTATTCGCCGACCCCGCGCGTGCCCGAGGCGACACACGCTAAGACACAACATCTGGTGCGGATGGGGAGCAATGGACCCCAAGTCATGGGGTGAACCAAGTCATGGGTTCAACCGTCCGTTGCGGTCAGGTCAGGCCGGGTCGCGTGGCAGCTAGGTGACGTGGACGAGATCGAGGATCTCGTCGGCGACTGAGCCCTCACCGGCGACGTCGAGTTCCTTGAGAGCTCTGCGATGCCAGAGCGCGAGCAACAGATCGGATGCACTCCCACGCAGCGCCGCATCGGCTTTGACGTGGCCTCGGGTCACATCGAAGCCCCGAGGGGTCACCGTGAGCACCCATTCGCCGTCGGTGTGGTCATGCGCGTGCAGATGCAGCGTGCGACCCAGAAGATGTTCGGGCACACCGGGGCCCATCTCGACGAACCGCGGTGCGAACAGTTCGAGCCACTCGTCGATGGCGGCAGCGGCCACCCCGGCCTCGATGGGCCGCTCGTCGCCGGCGCGCGTCGCCGAGTCGAGGTCGAATCGATGCACCGCGACCTCGTTGGCCTGCCGACGACACCACCATGCGTTGGTCCGCTCCCCCACGAAGGTCTTCGCCGGCGCATCAGGATCGCGCTGCCGGAGCTCCCGCACCAGCAGATCACGACCGTCGCAGTACCAGTCGATCACCGTTGCGTCGTCGGGGAACGCGATGGTGTCGTATCCGCGGTAGAGACCTGTCTGGCACACCTTGTCCGCGGCCCACCGGTGCACGGCACCGGTGTGGCCGATCACGTCATGCACGGTCCACCCGGGGCAGGTCGGTACCGGGGCGGCCAGCTGCGCCGGATCGGTATCGATCAGGCGGTCTCCCTCGGCGACGATCACCTCGAGCCACATGTCTGCGTTCATGTCGCACAGTGTGCACGAGCCGACGCGCGCGGGAAGCGGCGTCGGCTCGTGTCGACCAGATCTCACACGATCACAGCATGCAGGAGACGCAGCCCTCGACCTCGGTACCCTCCAAAGCCATCTGACGCAGCCGGATGTAGTACAGCGTCTTGATTCCCTTGCGCCAGGCGTAGATCTGAGCCCGGTTCACGTCACGCGTGGTGGCGGTGTCCTTGAAGAACAGGGTCAGGCTCAGCCCCTGATCGACATGCTGCGTGGCCGCGGCATAGGTGTCGATGATCTTCTCGTAGCCGATCTCGTACGCATCCTGGTAGTAGTCCAGGTTGTCGTTGGTCATGTACGGCGCCGGGTAGTAGACGCGGCCGATCTTGCCCTCTTTACGGATCTCGACCTTCGCGGCGACCGGGTGGATCGAACTCGTCGAGTGGTTGATGTAGGAGATCGATCCGGTGGGCGGCACGGCCTGCAGGTTGCGGTTGTAGATGCCATATTTCTGCACGGACGCCTTGAGCTCCCGCCAGTCGTCCTGCGTCGGGATGGTGATCTCGGCCTGCGCGAACAACTCTCGCACGCGTTCGGTGCTCGGCTCCCACACCTGCTCGGTGTACTTGTCGAAGAACTCACCGCTGGCGTACGTGGACTCGTCGAAGCCGGCGAACGCCCGCCCACGCTCCTGCGCGATCTTGTTCGAGGCCGCCAACGCGTGGAACAACACCGTGTAGAAGTAGATGTTGGTGAAGTCGATGCCCTCGTCGCTGCCGTAGAACACCCGCTCACGAGCGAGGTACCCGTGCAGGTTCATCTGCCCGAGGCCGATCGCGTGGGACTCATTGTTGCCCTTCTCGATCGAGGGCACCGAGGTGATGGCTGTCTGATCGCTGACCGCGGTCAACCCGCGGATCGCCGTCTCGATCGTCCTGGCGATGTCGGGCGAGTCCATCGTCTTGGCGATGTTCAGCGAGCCGAGGTTGCACGAGATGTCCTTGCCCACATGGGCATAGGACAGATCGTCGTTGTAGGTCGACGGTGTGGAGACCTGCAGGATCTCCGAGCACAGGTTGGAATGGGTGACCTTGCCGGCGATCGGATTGGCCCGGTTCACCGTGTCCTCGAACATGATGTAGGGGTAGCCCGACTCGAACTGCAACTCGGCCAGCGTCTGGAAGAATTCGCGCGCCTTGATCTTGGTCTTGCGGATCCGCCCGTCCTCGACCATCTCGTGATATTTCTCGGTCACGCTGATGTCGGCGAACGGCACACCGTAGACGCGCTCGACGTCGTACGGGCTGAACAGATACATGTCGTCGTTGTTCTTGGCCAGTTCGAAGGTGATGTCGGGGATCACCACACCCAGGCTCAGCGTCTTGATGCGGATCTTCTCGTCGGCGTTCTCCCGCTTGGTGTCGAGGAAGCGGTAGATGTCGGGATGGTGGGCGTGCAGATACACCGCACCGGCACCCTGCCGCGCGCCGAGCTGATTGGCGTAGGAGAAGGAGTCCTCGAGCAGCTTCATGATCGGGATCACGCCCGAGGACTGGTTCTCGATCTTCTTGATCGGGGCGCCGTGCTCGCGAATGTTGCTCAGCAGCAACGCGACCCCGCCGCCGCGCTTGGACAGCTGCAGTGCGGAGTTGATGGAGCGCCCGATGGACTCCATGTTGTCCTCGATACGCAGCAAGAAGCACGAAACAGGCTCGCCGCGCTGCTTCTTACCCGAGTTGAGGAAGGTGGGGGTCGCCGGCTGGAAACGGCCCTCGATGATCTCGTCGACCAGTGCGCGTGCCAGTGCGGTGTCACCGTCGGCCAGCGTCAGCGCCACCATGCACACCCTGTCCTCGAACCGCTCGAGGTAACGCTTGCCGTCGAAGGTCTTGAGTGTGTAGCTGGTGTAGTACTTGAACGCACCGAGGAAGGTCGGGAAGCGGAACTTCTTCGAATAGGCATGTCCGAACAGCAGTTTCACGAATTCACGGTCGTACTTGGCGAGCACCTCGGGCTCGTAGTAGTTCTCCTCCACGAGATAGTCGAGCTTCTCGTCGAGATCATGGAAGAAGACCGTGTTCTGGTTGACGTGCTGCAGGAAGTACTGGTTGGCAGCCTCGCGATCCTTGTCGAACTGGATCTTGCCCTCGGCGTCGTACAGATTCAGCATCGCGTTGAGCGCGTGATAGTCGTGTTCTGCGGGCGAATGACCCGCAGGGTCGGCATGCGCACCCGACACCCCGACGGTGGTGCCTTCACGAACGGATGTGGCGGTTGGCGACACTGTGACTCCTGAGGGTTGTTGCGTCTTGGTCGGGAGGGTGAAGTCGAAAGGGTGAAGTCGAGGGGTGGATCAGTGCTGGCCCGCGCCGGGCAGTGGACTCACACCGTGACGGCGTGATCATCGACGGTGCGCGACACCACGGTGCGCGAGAACTCGGCCAACCCGTCGCGGACCCGCTCGACGTCGTGAGCTGTCCCCATCAACTCGAACCGGTACAGGTAGGGCACTTTGCACTTGGCGGCGATGATGTCGCCGGCCAGACAGAACTCCTCGCCGAAGTTCGAGTTCCCACCGGCGATCACTCCCCGGATCAGCGACCGGTTGTGCGGGTCGTTGAGGAACCGTATCACCTGCTTGGGAACGAATCCCCCACCGACGGAGCCGCTTTGGTGCTTGCCTCCGCCGTAGGTCGGACAGATGAGCACATACGGTTCGTCGATCGAGAGCGGCTGGTCGCGACCGGTCAGAGGTATCCGCATCGAACGCATCCCGAGTTTGTCGACGAATCGACTGGTGTTCTCCGAGACACTCGAGAAGTAGACGATCAACAGCGGTTCGTCCAACAGCGGTTCGTCCAACAGCGGTTCGTCAGCCCGACGATCGGCGCAGCGGCGGGTATCGACGGAGGTGTGCGTCGGCATACCAGCGGTCATCGTGACCACTCCCTCCCATCGTGACTCGGGGGCCGGATCAGACGCCGACGGGCCCGGGGGCTACCGGGCCCGTCGACTTCTCTGCTTGGTGACGAACGAACTACTGCTGCGCTGAACCTTCTTCTGCGCTGGCGCGCGCTCAGGCAGCGGCCACAGCCAGGGCCTTGATGCGATCGGGACGGAACCCCGACCAGTGGTCGTCACCGACCACCACGACCGGCGCCTGCAGGTAACCCAGCGCCATCACGTAATCGCGGGCCTCGGCATCCTCGGTGATGTCGACCACGTCGTAATCCAGACCCTGCTTGTCGAGTGCCTTGTAGGTCGCATTGCACTGGACGCAGGCGGGCTTGGTGTACACGGTGATGCTGCTCATGAGGTCGACTCCTTCAGCTCCGAGAGATATGTCGTGAGTGCGGGGTACAGAGAACATCCGAGCGCTTCCCCGCACCCGAATGCTGTGAGTCAGTTGTTGCCGACGACCCCCGGATACGTACCCGGCGAACGTCGTGTCGAGCGATTTGTCATAGCAATCCCGAACCGTGTAACAGGGCGCGCCGACCGTGCTCCAACCGAGCGTTCTCGCCACAACCTGTCGTGCTGACCGGGTGCTGGAAACACTACACCTAGTGGCGTCAGGATGGGAACACCACAACAGCTTGCGAATCACATTCGTGATATTCGCTGGTCGGAGCCATGCACGCTGGCAAAGACAACCACCGCAGCGGCGTGTCGCATCACCGTCGATGCCACACGAGGGTCGATGCCGCATGAGGACTGTCTGCCCGTGGCACCTGCACCGCATGACGCGACGGTATCGGCTGCCACCGACATCCCGGGCCCGCGACCGCCGCGCAGACCCGCGTCCTCGCTCGACCGGCGCGCGACGACCGCAGAACGAGAACGGCCCCGGACCGCCGTCACCGGCGATCTGGGGCCATTGATTCTCACCGGGCCCCACCCCTACCGACCACGAGGTCGATCGACGGGCGGCGGCCCCGGCACTCTCAGGCGGGCACGCCCGAGAAGTCGACGAGCCGGGTCAGCGCGCCGCGAACCTTGTCCACGACCTGCTCATCCTCGGCGGCGCGGTCGTAGGTGGACGACTGCAGCCCCACCTCGACGTCCTCGACGACGCGTGCGCCAGCGATACCGACAGCCTTGCGGGTGTCGTCATGCGACCACTTGCCACCGAAGCGACCAAGCGATGCACCGATCACCGCGACCGGCTTGTCGGTCAGCGAGCCGTTGCCGAACGGACGCGACGCCCAGTCGATCGCATTCTTGAGCACGGCCGGAATGGTGCCGTTGTACTCAGGGGTGACCACGAGCACCGCATCCGCATCGGCCACCGCGGTACGCAGGCGGGTCACGGCCTCGGCGACCTGGTCGCCGTCGATGTCCTCGTTGTGGAAGGGAAGCTCATCGAGACCCTCGAACAGGCTCACCGACACGCCTTCGGGGGCGAGGTCACGGGCCAGCTCGGCGAGTTCCTTGTTCTTGGACTCCTGACGAAGACTTCCGACGAGCGCCAGTACTGATGTCGCCATGAAGGCATCCTCACTTCCCCGGCTGTGTACCGGTCACGTGGCTGATATCTGATCACTCGTGTAAACGGACTCGAGTCCGAGACAATTCCGTACTGCGGTGTGTGTCCGATCACCCACCCGGGCGTCTCGATCGACCAACGCCGGATATGCACTCATTGCGCCGCACCCGCGGTCGTCTACGCTCATGCGCATGGTCGGTCCGTCTGCGCGTGAACCCGAGACGGTGTCGCTGACGCCGCCGGACGCCCTGACCGTGACCGCCTGGGCTCAGGACTCCGAGCGGGCCGATGCGGCTCGGAATCGGCAGCTGCTTCTCGATGCCGCGACACAGCTGATCGAGGAGCACGGCGCGGCCGCTGTCACGATGGATGCCGTCGCCAAGGCCGCTGGTGTGGGTAAGGGCACGGTCTTCCGCCGATTCGGCAGCAGGACCGGACTCATGCACGCGCTGCTCGACCGGTCGGAGACAGAGTTGCAGCGCTCGTATCTGTACGGCCCGCCACCGCTGGGTCCGGGTGCGCCCCCCGACGAGCGACTGCTGGCCTTCGGACGCGCACGACTGCAGACCGCATATGCCCATCTCGACGTGCTCGCCGAGGCCGAGGGCGCGGGAATCGAACGACTGATGCATCCGGCCGCGACCGCGTCACGACTGCACATACGGATTCTGCTGCAGTCCTTGGGTTTCGGCGACGGCCTCGAGACCCTGACGCTGACACTGCTCGCGCCGATGGATGCCTCGGCGCTGCGGTTTCTCCTCGATCAGCACCTGACGCTCGAGCAGATCATCGCGCAATGGGAACGCACCGCGCGCATGTTGATCGCCGGTCGCAGTCACCAGCCCTAGCCCGCCCGCGGGCGTACGTGACCCTAGCCCGCCCGCGGGCGTACGTGACGTCGCGCAGCAGTACGGTCAGCCGACCAGACGCGCCGCGTCGAGGTCCGTCGCATCGGCGTCGGTCCCGGATTCGTCGACCGGACGCGTCGCCAGGCCGGGAACCAGCGCTCGGTAGAACACCGCACGCGAGGCCGCAGCATGCACCACCACGTCGGGGTCGCTGTCGGGGATCCACGCCCCCGCGCCGGCGGGCACGGTGGCCGAAGGAGATCCGTCGATCGGACGTACCTCGATCGCGCCGGCGGTAGTCAGCAGGATCTGCGGCCCGGGCATGTCGAAGCTGATCGACGAGGCGTGCACGAGTCCGGTGCCGTCGAGTTCCACCCGCGAGAGCCGGAAGTCCGCAGCCAGCGTCAGATAGATCCTCTCGGCGTTGAGGTTTCGCACCGTCGGGCTCAGGTCTGCGGGCGCCACGGGGGTGAAGTCCAACACCCTCAGCAGCTCGGGCACGTCGACGTGTTTGGTGGTCAGACCACCACGCAGGACGTTGTCGGAGCTGGCCATGATCTCGACGCCGGTGCCGTAGAGGTAGGCGTGCAGGTTGCCCGCACCCAGGTAGAGGGCCTGCCCGGGCTGCAGGGAGATCCGGTTGAGCAGCATCGCGGCCAGTACACCCGGATCGGCCGGATACATCTCGCCGAGCTCGAGCACCGTGCGGCACTCCCGGGCGAACACCGTGCCGCCGCTGTTGAGGTAACGCACCGCGCCATCGAGGACCGCCGGGATCAGCGTCTGCAGTGTCGGATCGGGCAGGGTGATCCACGTGGTGAACAGGGCACGCAGTCCCGACGAGTCGGGACTGCCCACCAGCAGTCCCAGATAGCTGTCGAGCTCGGGGGTCTGCAGTGCGCGGAGCAGTTCGATGGTCGACTGCGGATCCCGGAACCCCGCAAGCGCCTCGAACTCGGTGAGGGCGACGATCAGTTCGGGCTTGTGGTAGCGGTCGCGGTAGTTGCGCTCCGGCGCGTCGAGCGGCACGCCCAGGTCGTTCTCGCGTGCATAACCCTGCGCGGCCTGCTCCGAGGTCGGATGAGCCTGCAGCGACAGAGGCTCTTCGGCGGCAAGCACTTTCACCAGATAAGGCAACCGGTCGCCGAACTCCGACACTGTCGAGGCGCCGAGTTCACCGCAGGCATCGTGTTCGATCGCGGCGAGCAGATCTTCGCCGTCACCCGGCTGCGCCCCGGCGTCGCCGAGCCACGGAGAGGGTGAGGCGGGGTGTGCGCCGAACCAGAGCTCAGCCTCGGGATGCGGTGACGGAACGGGCATCCCGCGCAGCGCGGCCAACGAAACCCGCGAACCCCAGGCGTAGGGACGGACGACTCCCGCGATCAGTCTCATCCCTGCGCGCCCATCAACTCGAGGTACACCGATGCCATCTCGATCCGGCTCTCCAGCAGGATCAGTTCCGAGGCCCAGCCACCACCGGACGCCGATGCCGGCGTCTCAGGGTCATCGCCGCCGGCCGATGTCATCACGTAGACATCGGTCAAAGCCGAAACCTGCTGGCGCACAACCCACTCCCTGTCGGTGGTGCAGATCGCGACCAGTTGCGGCGACGCCGCGGCCGGGCCGTCGATCTGCGGGTCGTAGAAGATCGAGTCCGCTGCAGCGGCGGCGCCGCCGCGCATCTGCAGACCGGAGAACGTTTCCACCGCCTCGCCCAGCGCCACCGGGGTGCTGACCACCCCAGCCGTCGTCGCGGCGACCGCGGCGGCACAGGCGGCGATACCGACAGCGGGCGGTCCGTCACCGGCCCACACCACCGGACGCTGCGCCAGACGCGTCGCGAGCAGCTTCGCGTCGTTGCGGAAGGTCTCATTGGCCGGACTGTTGCGGGCGACCTCGATGTCGAGCGCGTCGGCCAGAGCGTCAAGGTCGGGCAGCGGTTCGGAGACCCGGACGCGGCGCAGCGCGGCCAGGACGGCCAGCAACACCGCGACATGACCGACGAACCGGAACCGGCGGGGCACCATCACGCGGGGCGACAGGTCCACCATCGCCCCGGTCGCCACCTCACGGACCGGACCCTCGACAGGGCAGCCGATCACCACCTCGGCGCTGCGTCTGCCGGCACGCGCGATCGCATCGGGCAGGCCCGGCGCGGCCGCGTCGTCGCCGCACACCACCACCACGTCCAACGGCCCCACCCAGCTCGGCAGGGTCGCCGTGCACACCAGCGGGACATCGACGGCCGCGGCATAGGCAGCGATCACGAACTGTGCTGCGCGCCAAGCACTGCCGACCTCACAGATGATGACCACACTTCTGGGGTGCAGCTCGGCCAGCGTCTCGAGAACGCCCTCACGCTGCGCCTCGGCGACCGAACGAACCTGGGCACCCGCACGCGCGACCGAGTGCAGATCACGCGCCACATCAGCGGCGTTGACCGCATCGACATCGTCGAGGTCGGACAGTCCCGTCAACATGAGCCCAGAGTAGACATCGGCGTGCCGGCTCGCTGGAAACCGGCTCGCGCGATCGGGGTCGGTGCGGTCATGCTCCTACGTTCAGCCGACAGGGCCGCGATCAACGGGGAAGCGCGATCAACCGGAAAGCGCGGTCAGTCGACCGGATCGGGCAGGACGCGCAGATGTCCGCGGCGGCCCGGGCGGGTCGAGGACCGCCCGTCGCGGCGGGCGGCGTCGGCACGCAGATGTGCGGGGCCTTCGGCGCCGGTGGTCGGGCCGGGCACCGGCCCCGACGGACGCCGGGAGTAGGAGGGACCAGGAGGGATCGGCATGTCGGCGCGCTCCTCGCCGCGGGGAGCGGTGAACTCCACCCGGCGACCACCGCTCACCTCGCGAACCACCCCGTCGCCGAGCGCACCCTCGCGGACAGCCTCGGCGAGGGCGGTGAGATCGTCGTCGTCACGGACGGGGCGCGCAAACCCCGTCCCGCTGCGGATCATCTCCCACCCGCGGGGAACGGTGACGCGTGCGGCGTGGCGCTCGCAGAGATCCCACGAATGGGGCTCGCTGACAGTTGCCAACGGGCCGACGACAGCGGTCGACTCGGCATAGACGAATGTCAGGGTCGCCACCGCCGCATCGGCGCATCCCGGCCTGCAGCATTGACGTGGAAGCCTCACAATGTCCGAGATTATCCCCGGCGTCTGCGCCCCGCCCGCCGACACGCCCGCCGGATCGTCACGATCGGGTCGGCAGAACCGAACACGCCGCACGCCGCGACGCTCGAACACCACAGACCGCACCGAGGATTAAGATCGCGCCATGCCGGATCCCGTCGAACGGCGCACACGCACTGCGCGCTCCGACCGCCCCCGCCCGCGACGTCGGCGCGGGATACGCGTACGCGACCGTCGCGGCCGTGGTCTGCGTTCGACGTTGCTGCCCCAGACGGTCCCGGCCTCCAACACGCGCGCCGAATCGTTCGACGTCGTGGTTCTCGAGGCGTTCGCCGAGATCGACGCTCGCTGGCACGACCGGCTGCGTGATCTCGACATCGCAGTCGACGACATCCCGCGGATGCTTCCGCGCGACCCCGAGTCGATCCAATGGCCCGACGAGGTCACCGCCGACGGGCCGATCCCGCTCGCGCGTCTGGTCCCGGCCGGTATCGACAGTCATGGTCGCCCCACCCGGGCACGGATCGTGGTGTTCCGCCGCCCGCTCGAGAGCCGGGCCAAGCGCGGCACCGATCTCCTCGACCTGCTCCACGAGGTCCTTGTCCAGCAGGTGGCCACGCACCTCGGGGTGGACGAGGACACCATCGACCCCGATTCCTACTGATCGATTCCTGACTGATCGATTCCTGACTGATCGATTCCTGACTGATCGATTCCTGACTAATCGCCGTCCACACGATCTGACGGCCGCACTGATCGCCGGCCTGGCGGCCGACGATCGGCTCAGATGATGCCGCGCTTGAGGCGGCGACGCTCACGCTCGCTGAGGCCGCCCCAGATGCCGAACCGTTCGTCGTTCGACAGGGCGTATTCGAGGCATTCCGACCGCACTTCGCAGCCCTGGCAGATGCGCTTGGCCTCGCGGGTCGATCCGCCCTTCTCGGGGAAGAACGCCTCGGGATCGGTCTGCGCACAGAGTGCGCGGTCCTGCCACTGTTCCTCGACGGTCTCGAACAGACCCTCGAAGTCGGCCAGGCCGGCACCGGCGACCGAGGTGGTGCAGTCGCCGGCGACGGGCGGCTCCACGAGTCGCAGATGCGGGCGGCTGGGATCAGCCAGCCGATCACCCAGCGACTCCGTACCGGACGAATCCGCACCCGAAGCCCCTACACCGAAGGGTGCCGGCGTGGACGAATTCGGTTCGGCCACAGCCGAATCGACGTCCATATTGTTCGCCTCGCGAGCTTCGGTCACATATGCGGCTCGGGCCTCGAACTGCGGTTCTAGGCTGTTGCTGCGCTCAAAAGCCATCGTCCCGCCTCCTCATCTGAGCTTGCCGTTTTCCCTACGCCCGCGGTGTGGACTCACCCGGGACGATCGACTCCTGCTGGACATGCCACCCGCCGAGGGCGGATGTCCACGTCTGGATTGGTGGTGTTGTACTGCCATCACGCGCCGCCACCGAGGTGAAGGCACCACGATCGTGTCGGCCCGGGTGGCCACCAGGTTTGAACCATGTTTCGAACATGTGGTCGAACATGTTGTGTTCCAACAATTCTCGATCACAAACCTGGAATGACACTGCTGTAATTAGACACGGGATCGGCCACTCAGGTCAAGCCGATGAGCAAAATGCTTTACCACTTGATCCCCTCGAATGACAGTGACGACACGAGCATAAAGTGGACCCTTGTGAAGATCACCGTCCTCGTCGGCGGCGTCGGCGGCGCCCGCTTCCTGCTCGGCGCCCGCGAACTCTTCGGCCGCACCCCGTTCCCCGACGACCCAGCTCCCGGCGACAACACGGTCACCGCGATCGTCAACGTCGGCGACGACGCGTGGATGCACGGCGTGCGGATCTGTCCCGATCTGGACTCGTGCATGTACACCCTCGGCGGTGGCATCGACCCCGAACGCGGCTGGGGCCGTGCCGGCGAGACGTGGCATGCCAAGGAGGAACTCGCCGCCTACGGCGCGGACCCGGACTGGTTCGGCCTGGGTGACCGCGACCTGGCGACCCATCTCATCCGCACACAGATGCTCGACGCGGGGTTCGCGCTGTCCGACGTCACGGCCGCACTGTGCCGGCGCTGGGATCCGGGCGTGCGATTGCTGCCGGTCACCAACGACCGCCATGAGACGCATGTGGTGGTGGCCGCACCCGAGGGTAGGCCGCTGCCGTCGGGCGAGACAGCGCCGGATCTGGCCGGCGGCAGCGACGGCGAGATCGCCAAGATCGCCATCCACTTCCAGGAGTGGTGGGTGCGATATCGCGCCCAGATCCCCACTTACGGCTTCGCCCAGGTCGGTTCCGACGAAACTGCCCCTGCGCCAGGCGTTCTCGAGGCGATCGCCGAGGCCGACCTGATCCTGTTCGCACCCAGCAATCCGGTGGTCAGCATCGGTGCGGTCACCTCGGTGCCGGGTGTTCGCGCGGCGCTGCGCTCGGCCGCTGCACCGGTGGTCGGCATCTCCCCGATCATCGCCGACCGGCCACTGCGGGGGATGGCCGACGAATGCCTCTCCGCGATCGGGGTGCCGACCACCGCACAGGCCGTCGGCGAGCACTACGGCGCCCGCTCGGGCAACGGTCTGCTCGACGGGTGGCTGATCGCACCGCAGGACACCGCTGAGATCCCCGGCGTCGCGGTCGCCTCGGCGCCGTTGCTGATGTCGGATCCGCAGGCGACCGCCCAGATGATCATCGACGCGGGCGATCTCGTGGGTGTCGACGTGAGGCCCACACGGCGATGACCGACGACATCATCGACTCTTCCACCGGCGAGGCCGTCGAATCCCCGTCCGACCACGCCCCCACCGATCAAGCCCCCGCTGATCACGGCACAGCCGCGAGTATCGAGATCCGACCGGTGACCGGTTTGCGACGTTTCGCACCCGGTGAGGACCTCGCCGGTGCGATCATCGCCGCGGCCCCGTGGCTGGCCGACGGCGACGTCGTGGTGGTCACCAGCAAGGTGGTCTCCAAGGTCGAGGGCCGTATGGTGCCCGCACCTGCCGACCCCGACGAGCGTGATGCGCTGCGCAGACGACTGGTCGAGCAGGAGGCCGTGCGGGTGGTCGCCCGCCGTAACCGCACCCTGATCACCGAGAACAAACTGGGTATCGTCGCCGCGGCCTCGGGGATCGACGGATCCAACGTCGCCGCCGACGAACTCGCACTGCTCCCCGAGGATCCCGATGCCTCCGCGCAGGCGCTGCGCGAGGCGATCGGACAGCGCACCGGACGTGACGTCGCCGTGGTCATCACCGACACGATGGGGCGGGCGTGGCGGATCGGGCAGACCGACGCCGCCATCGGTTCGGCGGGACTGGCGGTGACCCACCCCTACGAGGGGTCGGTCGACGACTACGGCAACCCGCTGGTGGTCACCGAGGTGGCCGTCGCCGACGAGATCGCCGCCGCCGCCGACCTGGTGAAGGGCAAACTCACCGGCGTACCCGTCGCGGTGGTCAGGGGTCTGCGGCCGCGCGACAACGGCTCGCGCGCCCGCGACCTCGTACGCACGGGATCCGACGACATGTTCTGGCTCGGCACCGCCGAAGCCGTCGAGACCGGCCGCCGGCAGGCGCTGCTCACCCGACGTTCGGTGCGCACGTTCACCGACGAACCCGTGGCGGCCGACGACATCCGTGCCGCTCTCGGCGAGGCGCTCACCGCCCCCGCACCGCACCACACGCGCCCGGTGCGCTTCGTCTGGCTGCGCGACCGGTCGTTGCGCAGCCGACTCTTGGACGGCATGGCCGAGGCCTGGCGCGCAGATCTGCTCGCCGACGGCACGTCGCCGGAGTCGATCGACAGACGCGTGGCCCGCGGACGCATCCTCTACGACGCCCCCGAGGTCGTGATCCCGGTGATGGTCGGCGAGGGCGCACACGACTACCCCGACGAGCGGCGCACGGCCGCCGAGGCGACGATGTTCACCGTGGCCGTCGGCGCCGCGGTCCAGGCCTTCCTCGTGGCGCTGTCGGTGCGCGACATCGGCAGCTGCTGGATCGGTTCGACGATCTTCGCGCCGGAGATCACGTGTCGCACACTGGGACTCGACCCCGACGCACGACCGATGGGCGCCATCGCGATCGGTCACGCTGCTGATCGCGAGACGGTGGCGCTGCGTGAGCCCGCTTCGACTCAGGGTCTGGTGATCGAACTGTGAGTGCCTCCTCGCTCCACGCGTCGGCAGTGGATCTGCTCACCGGGTGGACGCCGCCGGACACAGACCAGGACTCCGTTCGCCACACGGTCCTGGCATTTCTGGCCGCCGTTCCCGACGCATGCCTGCGGGCGAGCGTCCCCGGCCACATCACCGCCTCGGCGATCGTCTTCGACGAGACACTCGACAACGTGCTGCTGACCCTGCATCCGCGGGTGGGCAAATGGATCCAGCTCGGCGGCCACTGCGAACCCACCGACACCACCGTCGTCGACGCGGCGACCCGCGAGACCCGCGAGGAATCGGGTCTGCCGGAGCTGTCGGTGACCGGCGACCTCGTGGAGATCCACACCCACCCGATCACCTGTTCGCTGGGCGTGCCCACCCGTCACCTGGATCTGCGGTTCGCCGCGGTGGCCGCCGGCGTCCGGCCCACGCCGGTGATCAGCGACGAATCGGTGGACCTCGCCTGGTGGCCGATAACCGACCTGCCCGCCGACGCCGAAAGGCCGGTGATCGACGACCTCATCGGCCGTGCTCTGGCCCGATTGAGCTGAACACGCACGATCAACACGCACGGCGAGGTACACGCCCACACCGGCCGCACCGCGAAGTGCGGCGGTCGGCGTCAGCTACCGCCGTCGATGTGGATGCCCTTGCCCACGGTCACCACACCACCGGCGCTGACCGCGAAACGCGAGGCGTCGCGCGCCGCATCGACACCGACGATCTCCCCGGCGGCCACGGTCACGTTCTTGTCCAGGATCGCCCGACGCACCACCGCACCCTTGCCCACGCGCACACCCGGCATCAGGACCGATCCCTCGACGGTGGCACCGTCGTCAACGATGACATCGGCCGACAGGACCGAATTGCGCACCGTCGCAGCCGAAATGATGCATCCTGAACCGACCATCGACTCCTGCGCCAGGCCGCCGTGGACGAATTTCGCCGGCGGCAGGTTCTCCGATGCGTGCCGGATCGGCCAGCGGCGGTTGTACAGGTTGAAGATCGGGTGCACCGACACCAGGTCCATATGCGCGTCGTAGAAGGCGTCGATGGTGCCGACGTCACGCCAGTAACCGCGGTCGCGGTCGGTCGCGCCGGGCACCTCGTTGTCGGCGAAGTCGTAGACATGTGCCTGGCCCTGTTCGACGAAGGCCGGGATGATGTCGCCGCCCATGTCGTGATCGGAGTCGGGATTCTCCGAGTCGGCCACGATCGCGTCGATCAACGCCTGGGTGGTGAACACGTAGTTGCCCATCGACGCGAAGGTCACGTCGGGGTCGTCGGGTACGCTCGGCGGCTCCACCGGCTTCTCGAGGAATCCGGTGATCAATCCCGACTCGTCGGAGTCGATACATCCGAAAGCCGATGCCTCCGAACGCGGGACACGGATACCGGCGACCGTGGCCGCAGCCCCCGACGCGATGTGCGCATCGACCATCTGCTCGGGATCCATCCGGTACACGTGATCGGCACCGAAGACGATGATGTAGTCGGGGGTCTCGTCGTACACCAGATTCATCGACTGCAGGATCGCGTCGGCGCTGCCGGTGTACCACCGCGGCCCGAGTCGCTGCTGTGCGGGCACCGGGGTGATGTACTCGCCGTTGAATCCCGCCATCCGCCAGGTCTGGGAGATGTGGCGGTCGAGTGAATGGGACTTGTACTGGGTGAGAACACACAGTCGCTGGTAGCCGGCATTCACCAGATTCGAGAGTACGAAGTCGATCAGACGGTACGATCCGCCGAACGGCACCGCCGGCTTGGCGCGGTCGGCGGTCAACGGGTACAACCGCTTTCCCTCCCCACCGGCGAGGACGATACCAAGCACGTTCGGCTGCGATCTCACTCTGCCAACCTAGCGAGGTTCGTTGCGCCTAGCCAGACATACACCCGCACCGATCACGTGACCCCGCCCTCGTCTACCGTTGTCGGCCCCCGCCGCGGCCTCGCGGGCGCACCGTCCGCATCCGGACAACCGACTGTGCGAGCGCGCGATTGGTGTCGGCTGGCGGGAAGCCGGGACGACAGATAGCGTCGGGGAATGCGCGTGGCGATGATGACCCGGGAGTATCCGCCAGAGGTCTACGGTGGAGCCGGAGTTCACGTCACCGAATTGGTTCGACACCTGTCACGACTGGCGACGGTCGATGTCCATGCCATGGGCGCACCGCGTCCGGGTGTTCACGTCTACGGTGCCGACCCTCAGCTCGACGGGACCAATCCGGCACTGCAGATGCTCTCGACCGATCTGCGGATGGCCGTGGGCGCCGAGGGTGCCGACGTCATGCATTCACACACGTGGTACACCGGGCTCGCCGGGCATGTCGCGGCGACCCTCTACGGCGTCCCCCACGTGCTCACCGCGCACTCTCTGGAACCGCGTCGACCGTGGAAGGCCGAACAACTCGGCGGCGGCTACCGCCTGTCGAGTTGGGTCGAACGCAACGCGGTCGAGTACGCCGACGCGGTGATCGCGGTCAGTTCGGGAATGCGAGCCGACATCCTCGACGCCTATCCGCGTCTCGACCCCGCCCGGGTCCACGTGGTGCGCAACGGGATCGACACCACCGTCTGGTATCCCGTCGACGACACCTTCGACGAGTCCTCTCCCCTGTCGCGCCTCGGTGTGGACCCGACCCGACCCATCGCCGCTTTCGTCGGGCGCATCACCCGGCAGAAGGGGGTCGGTCACCTCATCGCCGCCGCACACCATCTGGACCCCGAGATCCAGCTCGTACTGTGCGCGGGCGCGCCCGACACACCCGAGATCGCTGCACAGACCGCCGAGGCCGTCCGCGAACTCGCCGCCTCACGGCGTGGTGTCTACTGGGTGCAGGATATGCTCGGCCAGCCTGAGATCCGTCAGATCCTCAGCGCAGCAACGGTTTTCATCTGCCCATCGATCTACGAGCCGTTGGGGATCGTCAATCTCGAGGCCATGGCGTGTGCCACGGCGGTGGTCGCCTCGGCCGTGGGCGGTATCCCCGAGGTCGTCGACGACGGCGTGACCGGCGTGTTGGTCCCCTACCACGAGGACGCGCCGGCGGACTTCGAACGGGGCCTCGCCGAGGCCGTCAACGCCGTGGTCGCCGATCCGCAGCGCGCCCGGGCGATGGGTGTCGCCGGACGTGAACGGGCCGTCGCGGAGTTCTCCTGGGACACGATCGCCGAGCAGACGATGGACGTCTACGCTCAGGCGCGCTCGTCTCGCTGATCGCCGCCGAGGTCGGCGGCCACCCTCGGGCGGGGACTGAAGACACTGACCACCAGGGACAAGGTCACATTGGTGTGGCCGAGTTCTGCTGCACGCGCGGCGATCTGATCGGGCGAGAGGTGAAAGGCACTCGGCCCCATGGCCACGAGATCCTCGATCTCGGAGACCCCCAGTGTGCGGTGATACTCCACCAGTTCCTCCGACGCCGGGGTGAAATCCTCCGACATCACCGCGGCAAGCCGTTCGGCCTTGCCGTCGTCGACGGAGAGCATGCCCATGGGAGTGGTGATCTCCTGCAGATGCCGGGGCGTAGGCGTCACCATCACGATGTGACCGTCCTCGGTGATCACCCGCCGGAACTCCTTGACGTTGCGTGGGGCGAACACCGACAGGACCACCTCGACCGAGGAATCCGCCAGCGGCAGGCGCGCCCACGCGTCGGCGACGATCGCACTCACCGCCGCATCCATCGAGGCGATCATGCGGGCGGCGTGTTTGGACAGGTCCAGACCGACGCCGCGGACGTCACTCGTGGGACGATCCGAGGCGAGCCGGCGGATCACCGCGGCCAGATACTGTCCGGTTCCCGCGCCGATGTCGGCCACCGCGAGACGTTCGCCGACCAGCGGCAGCTGTGCGATCATGTCGGCGACGGTGGCCAGTGCCGGGAAGAAGAACGGGGAGGCCAGCACACGCGAGCGCGCCGAGAGCATCTCCGGGGTGTCCGACCGCATCCGGGTCCCGCCGCCGGTCAGCATCGTCACGAACCGCTTGCGGGAGATGTCGAAGGAATGGCCCGACGTACAGACCAGGGTGTTACCGGTGAATTCGAACCGATTGCCACATAGCGGGCATGCGAGGATGTCGAGCGCGTTCTCGAATGACGACGTCAGCGCTGGCATCAGGGAAGCTTCGGATCTCGGGCGGTCAGCCGGTGACCCCGCGGAGTTCCTCACCGAGCGCCGCGGCCTCGTCGGCGCTCAGCTCGACGACCAGCCTGCCACCGCCCTCGATGGGGATCCGTACGACGATGCCCCGGCCTTCCTTGGCTGCCTCGAGCGGACCATCACCAGTGCGTGGCTTCATCGCCGCCATGTCTTCTGCTCCCTCCAGACCCTCGACTGCCGAGGCAGCCGCGAAGTCTGATCGTGTAGGTGTTCGGCAGCCGGACGTGCTGTCCCGCCAGACCTGTCCTGTCCATCTTACGGACACCGCCATCGCGATGCGGTCACCGACACCCGGTCGCCGCCCTGTGAGCTCACCACCGGCGACCGGCGGGCCCGCCCGGGCCCGGGTGCGCCCAGGTCAGCGAGTGCGACCGATTCCCTTCTCGTCGCAGACGGCAGCGTCCTCATCCCCGCCATCGGTACGACTGTCGGCAGCACCGCTGTCATCGGTGTGCGCGCTGTCATCGGTGTGCCCGGTGTCATCGGTGTGCGCGCTGTCGTCGGTGTGCGCATCGGCGTCGAGGTCGAAACCCCTGCCGGCGCCGGGCGAGAAGTCCATCGCATCACGACCCTGGAGGGTGACCACGATGTCACGCAACTCGTCGATCTCGCGGGCCAGCTTCTCCAGCGCCCAGTCGACCTCGGACTGCTTGTACCCCCGCAGGGTCTGGGCGAAGCGCAGTGCGCGCACGTCGTTGCCGTCGATACCCGTGCGCGGAAGGCGGGTCAGCGTCGTCGCGCGCTGCAGTGCGGGGAGATCCTCGCCACGGCCGAAGACGAACCACGCCACGGCGAACACGACGATCATCACCAGGGCAGCGACCAGCAGATAGACGAGCAGGGTTTGCACGACTCCCACTATCCCAGAGCGCGGCGTGGACATGCCGATGCCGGGCCACCCGTCGGCGACCCGGCATCAGCTGATGCGGCCTCAGGAGGCGCGGACGTCCTCGATCTCGCCGGGCCGCAGGGTGTTCATCGCCGGGCGATCCACCAGGTAGACATCGGTGGTCTGCGGGGTGAAGCTGCCGTCCTGCTCGGCGAAGAACTGGGTCAGCCCCACGCCCGAGTCGTCGATACCGCAGCGACGCATCAGCGTCCCCACGATCTGCCTGCTCATCACGCCCAGCTCGATCAGCGGCCGGTTGCGGTGGGTGCGCACGCCGAGGTTGACCTGGCCGATCCCCGACAGTCCGTACCGGTCGTAGGTGTCGACCAAAAGTCCGATCTCCACGCCGTAGCCGGGCGCGAAGGGCACCGCCGAGAGCAGTTCACGGGTGCCCGCGTACTCGCCGCCGAGCGGCTGCAGCACCGAACTCAGCTCGGGCTTCAGCGATGCGAGCAGCGGTCGGGCGACCAGTTCGGTCACGCGACCACCGCCGTTGTGATCGTGGCTGCCGCCGGTGAGCAGCGGACGGCGGTAATACCCCTTGACCAGCTGGATCTCGGGATTGATCAGCAGCGGGCCAAGCAGTTTCGGCACGAACATCGGATCGGGATCGATGAGGTCGGAGTCCACGAAGGCGATGAGGTCGCCGGTGGTCGCCGCGATCGAGCGCCACAGCACCTCGCCTTTGCCGCGCACGGGCTCGAGTTCGGGCACGGCCTGTTCGCGGGAGACGACCTGCGCCCCGGCCGCGCGCGCACGCTCGGCGGTGGCATCGGTCGAACCGGAGTCCAGGACCACCAGCTCGTCGACCAGAGTCCCCAGCAGCGGACGGATCGAGGCGATCACATCGGCGACGGTCTCCTCCTCATTGAGCGCGGGCAGCACCACCGAGACGGTGCGATCGCCCTTGGCGAGGATGAGTTCGTCGATGGTCCACGTGGGGCGTTCCCAGGTGTGGGTCGCCGACCAGATCTGTTCGTCACCGAAATCTGCGGCCGGTGCCGGCCACAGGGTCGACGAGTGTCGCGCAGTGGTACTCGCGGAGTTGACTCCCCGCGACGAGGCGCCGGTGATGGTGCGGTTGGGTTCGCCGGTCATGCGAGTCCCCTCACTGTTCGGGCGGGTGCCATGGTTCCCGCGATGGCGGCAACCATGTCGAGCACCCGTCGGGTGGCGGCAACGTCATGGACGCGGAACACCCGAGCGCCCTGCGACGCTGCGAGTGCGGTGGCGGCCAGGGTTCCCTCCAACCGGGCTTCCAGGCTTACCCCTAGAGTCTCCCCCACGAAATCCTTGTTGCTCAGCGCCATCAGGACCGGCCAGCCCGTTTTAACCAAAACGTTCACCCCACGTAACAGCGCCAGTCCGTGAAAGGTGTTTTTGCCGAAGTCGTGTGTCGGATCGATCACGATCGACGTCCTATCGATACCGGCTGCCGCGGCGTTCTCGGCCGCGGCGACCAGTTCGGCACTCACCTGCTCCACGACGTCGGTGTAGCGCACCCGATGCGGTCGGGTACGGGGTGTCACGCCGCCGGTGTGTGAGCAGACGATGCCCGCGCCGACCTCCGCCGTCACGGACACGAGGTCGGGATCGGCACCGGCCCACGTGTCGTTGACCAGGTCGGCGCCGGCCGCCACCGCCTCACGCGCCACATCCGCACGCCAGGTGTCGACGCTGATGATCAGGTCGGGGTAGCGCTGCCGGACCTGGGCGATGAACCCGACCACACGCCGCTTCTCGTCGTCGACGGTCACCACATCCCCGGGGCCTGCCTTGACCCCGCCGATGTCGACGATGTCGGCACCCTCGTCGACCACCTGCGCGACCCGATCCAGTGCCGCCTGATCGGTGAATGTCGCACCGCGGTCGAAGAAGGAATCGGGGGTGCGGTTGACGATCGCCATCACCAGGGCACGCTCGGTGGTCACCGGTCGGCCGCAGAAGACCGGCGAGGGTTGATCAGCCCCGGGGCGCTCGTGCATTCGCGACGTCTTCGACATACCCCTCATAGAACTCCACGTAACCATCACGACGTCCCGACAGCACGTAGAGCGGGTCGTCGCCGGTCTTGGTGTAGCCCTGTTCGCGCAACTCGACCTTGCGGGTCTTGAAGGTGGAGGTCTGTTCGAGCTCGTCGACCACGCGGATGAACAGCGGAACGGCATACCCCGGAAGTGACTCGTAGAGTTCCTCGGCCAGCGTCGAGGGGTCGAACCCGCCGTCGTCGCGCACGGTCACCGCCGCCATCCCGGCCTTGCCGTCGGTGCCGGGGATCTCCACGCCGAACACCACCGACTGCTGTACCTGGTCGGATGCGTCGAGTGCCGATTCGATCTCGGTGGTCGCCACGTTCTCGCCCTTCCAGCGGAAGGTGTCGCCGAGCCGGTCGACGAAGGCGATGTGGTGGTGGCCCTGGTCGCGCACGAGGTCGCCGGAGTTGAACCAGGCGTCGCCGTCGGCGAAGGCGTCGCGGATGATCTTCCTCTCGCTCGCATCGGCGTCGGTGTACCCGTCGAAGGGCACCTTGTCGGAGATCTCCGAGATCAGCAGCCCCGTCTTACCCCGGCCCACCGGCGTCAGCCGACCCTGCGCGTCGCGCTTGGGCTCGCCGTCCTCGGTGTAGGCGACGACCTTGTACTTGTACGGGGTGAATCCGGCGGTGCGATCGACGCTGAACACATTGATGAATGCGAGATTGAGCTCACTGGCGCCGTAGAACTCGACGATGCGCTTGACGCCGAAGCGGTGGGTGAACTCGTCCCACATGTCCGGGCGCATGCCGTTGCCCACCACCAGGCGCACCGAATGCGTGCGGTCGGTCGGCTTGGGCGGCTGGGCGAGCAGGTAGCGGCACAGCTCGCCGATGTAACAAAAGGCGGTGGCGCGGTTGAGGATCACGTCGTCCCAGAACCGGCTCGCCGAGAACTTCTTGCCGATGGCCAGACAGGCGCCGGAGGCGAGCACCGACGAGAGGGCGACCGTGAGCGCGTTGTTGTGATAGAGCGGCAGCGGCACGTACATGGTGTCGTTGTGGTGCAGTCGCACACCCATGCCACCGATCCCCGACATGCTCATCATCCAGCGGTAATGGCTCATGATGCTGGCCTTGGGCATCCCGGTCGTGCCGGAGGTGAAGATGTAGAACGCCTTGGTTTTGGCCGGCAGCGTCGCGGTCACCGCAGGGTTGTCCTCGGTGCAGCGCGCCGAGGCCGCGTCGAGTTCGTCGAAGGTGTAGACCTTCGACGGAATGGCCTGGGCGCTCACCGTCTCGAGGGCGTCGGCCACCGTGGGATCGGCGATCATCACCTTGGCGTCGAGCACGCCGAGCGAGTGTTCGAGGACCTGATGACGCTGGTTGTAGTTGAGCATCCCCGCGACCGCGCCGATCTTCACCGCAGCGAGCATCGCGAGCACCGCCTCGGGACGGTTGGTCGACAGGATCGCCACCACGTCCCCGACCCCCACGCCCTCGCGCTGCAGCAGGGCCGCGTGGCGGTTGACCGCGCGGTTGACCTCGCCGTAGCTGTAGGACTTGCCCTCGAACCGCAGCGCGGGCCGGTCGGGATGGGCCGCGGCGTGCTTCTGGAAGATCTTGCCGATGGAGTCGGTGGCCGAGGGCCGCCGCAACAACAGACCGGCAGCGTTACCGAGCATCACCGTGGCGTCGGGACGCATGGTGACCACGCCCTTGGCCAGATCGAGCAGGCTCACCGTCGCCGCTGCGTCTTTTCCGTCGTTTCGCCCCACCTACAGTCCCCCACGTTCAGCGTCGTTGCTTGTCCTGGACAGTTCGCCGGGTTGACCGGCGCCCGGGACGGCCAGGCCGCCCGCGACGTCGGGCGTATCCCGAGTGTGGCCCAGATTACCCTTTCTCGGCTCGATCGACTGCACTACCTACCGACGAGTAAGTTTCCAGCGCCGCCAGCGACTCGGTGCGCACGAAACCGCTGGGGACCAGCGATCGGAGCCAGTCGCTCAGCGGCGTGAAGAATCCGTCGGGGTCGAGCAGCATCACCGGCTTGTCGTGCATGCCGAGGTAGCGCCCCGTCCACGTCTCGAACAGCTCCTCGAGGGTGCCGATGCCACCGGGCAGCGCGATGAAGGCGTCGGCGCGCTCGTCCATGATCTTCTTGCGTTCACGCATGGTGTCGGTGACCACCAGCTCGTCGGCGTCGACGTCGGCCATCTCGCGGTGTACGAGGGCCTTGGGGATCACGCCGATGGTGTGCCCGCCCGCGGCGCGGGTTGCGCGGGCCACCGCCCCCATCGACGACACATTGCCCCCGCCGGAGACGAGGGTGTGTCCGCGGGAGCCGATCTCGGTGCCGAGTTCGGTGGCGAGCTCGAGGTGATGCCGGGGCACCGGACCCGAGGCGCAGTACACGCAGATGGCGGTCACAGCGCCACGGGTCCGTGTGCGGTGATGATCTCGACCATCTCCTCCACCGAGTCGGTGACGCTGATGAGGTCGAGGTCACTCGGCGCGATCTTGCCGGTGCCCACCAACCGGTCGCGCATCCAGTCCAGCAGTCCCGACCAGTAGTCGACACCCATCAGCACGATCGGGAACCGGGTGATCTTGCGGGTCTGCACCAGCGTCAGGCATTCGAAGAGTTCATCGAGTGATCCGAATCCGCCTGGTAGACAAACGAAGGCCTGCGAGTACTTGACGAACATCGTCTTGCGGACGAAGAAGTAGCGGAAGTTGATCCCGAGGGTCACCCACTCGTTGAGGGTCTGCTCGAACGGCAGCTCGATACCCAGCCCGATCGACACCCCGCCGGCCTCGCAGGCGCCTCGGTTGGCGGCCTCCATCAGTCCGGGTCCGCCGCCGGTGATGACGGCGCGACCGATACCCGCGAGCGCCGCGCCGACGCGGACACCGAGGTCGTATTCGGCGCTGTCGACGTCGGTGCGGGCCGATCCGAACACGGTGACCGCATGTGAGACATCGGTCAGTGCGTCGAATCCGGCGACGAACTCCGACTGGATGCGCAGCACCCGCCACGGGTCGCGGGCGCGCCGGTTGGCCTTGCGTTCGGCGTCGCTGAGATCGGTCGCGTCGAGGAACCGACGGTCGGTGGTCAGCTCGGCGGAGGCGTCTGCGTCACCGCGCAGTCGGGTCGCTCCGACGTAGCGGACCGACTCGCTCCCAGATCCGTTCTGCCCGGATCCGGTCTGCCCAGACCCGCGCGACCCCGCAGGGCTCTGGCCACCGGACTCGGCGGCCGGATCGATCGGGTCGGGCCCGTCGGGCCCAGGTGGTGTGGAGGACATGATCGAAACGCTAGCAATCCCCCGGCACCGACGACCCGCACGCGTCCACGAGCCGCCTCACACCTCCACCGACAGGTAACGACGCAACAGATCGGCGACCTCGCGGATCTGGGCCGACTCGACGCGCTCGTCGCGTTTGTGCGCCAGGTTCGGGTCGCCGGGGCCGAGGTTGACCGCGGGCACACCGCGTGCGGCGAACCTCGACACATCGGTCCAGCCGTATTTCGCGCGGAAACGCCCGTCGGCGGCGGCGACCAGTTCTGCCGCGGCCGGGTGCGCCAGGCCGGGTAATGCGCCGGGTGCGGCATCGGTGCGCGTGAAGGTCACCTCGCCGGCGTCGATGAACGGTGCGAACAGCTCACGCACATGCGCGGTCGCCGCGTCGACATCACGGTCGGGGGCGAACCGGAAGTTGACGTCGACGAAGGCCTCGTCGGGGACCACATTGCCGGCCACCCCACCGTCGATGCGCACCGCCGACAGACCCTCGCGGTATTCGCAACCATCGATCACCACGCGCCGCGGCGAATAGTCGGCCAGCACCGACAGCGGTCCGGCGAGCTTGTGGATCGCGTTGTCGCCCAGCCATGATCGGGCCGAGTGTGCCCGGACCCCCGACGCGGTCAACCGGACCCGCAAAGTGCCCTGACAGCCCGCCTCGATGATCCCTCCGGTCGGCTCGCCGAGGATCGCGACATCGGCGGTGAGCCAGTCGGGCATCTCCTCGGCGAGGATGCCCAGACCGTTGTAGCGCGCCTCGATCTCCTCACAGTCGTAGAAGATGAGGGTCAGGTCGTGCGCGAGGTCGGTGTCGGAGATGTCGGGGTAGGTCATCGTCGCGGCCAGATGCAGGAACACCGCGTCACCGGACTTCATGTCGACGGTGCCGCAGCCGTGGATGATCTCGTCGTCGCCGGCGCCCTCACGCCGACACGGCACATTGTCGGCGATCGGCACGGTGTCGAGATGGCCGGCGAGGATGACTCGCGAGTCGCGTCCGAGCTGGGTCCTCGCCAGAACGCGATTACCGGTGCGCACGATCTCGAATCCGTCGGTCTGGTTGCGCAGCGCCGTCTCCACCGCGTCGGCGATGGCGGTCTCGTCACGCGAGACGCTGGCGATGTCGACGAGCGCGGCGGTGAGGTCGGCGGGATCGGATCGCAGATCGAGGTCGGTCACCCCCTGAGGGTATTACCGCCGCGACTACTACCGCCGAGACCATTACCGCCGCGCGTCTCGGCCGCCGGGGATCTCGTAGACCGCACCATCGAATCCGGCGCGGTAGAGCCGCCCGGCGGCGAAACCGGAGTCTCCACGTCCGTAGGTCACCACACTCGACAGCGGCAGCCCGGTCGCCAGCGCGCAGAACTGCCCGGGGCCGTCGACGCGCAGGATCTCCCCACTGACGTCGGTCGGCACGATCGGACGGTCATGGGAGTCGAGGGTCAGTCCGTCGGCGGCGGCGAGCACCCCGACACCGCGGAACGACACGATCTTCTGTTGCACGAGCGGATTCGCGGTGGAGATCCGGCTGACACCGGGATCGGCGAAGGTCCGTGAGACGTAGAGCCAGTCGTCGTCGGAGGTGAGGGCGGCACCGTTGGCGCTGGGGATCGACGCCCACGACGGATTGACCGCGCCGGTCGGCGAGATCTTACCCACCAGCGACCCGAAGTCGTTGGTGGCGTAGACATCTCCGGATCGGGCCACCGCCAGCCCATCGGCGGCCGACAGACCCGACACCCACGGTGTGAGGCGACCGGTCGCCGGGTCGAAGCGGGCGATTCCGGCTGCGCGCACGGTGTCGCCGACGAACACGCGCGGGTCGGCGCCGTAGCCGACCAGCAACTGACCGTCCTTGGCCCAGGCCAACGCACCACCGCCCCCGGAGGGCACCGTGGCCACCGCGATCGCCGGTGCTCCGGGGCGATCGAACCGGAAGAGCCGGCCCGACACCAGATCGGTGACGTAGAGCCGACCGGACGGATCGGCGACAGCTCCTTCGAGGATCGCGCCCGGCACCCGCCCGACGAGAACCGGGGCCTGTCCGGCACCGGCGCACACTCGCGCCGTGGCCGATCCCGGCGCAGCCGAGGCACTGGGGGCCAGGGTGATAGCCGCCGAGCCCAGGACCACACAGACCAAGGGTGCGAACAGGCGACGACAGCGACCGGTGACATGACGGCGGCTTATGACACGACGGGGCCCAGTGACACGACTGCGACTCGAGGGCACATGCCGTGACGGGTGATACTGTGAGCGCAGGGTGATCATGGCTGCTCGACTTTTCCGTGTCCGGCTACCGCCGGGAATGATGCACGCACCGAGTGGTCTTCAGTCCGCCACGCTTGTGGTCCCGCCACGCTTCTGGTCCCGCAGCGCCCGAGTCTAACGACCTCACCAAACCGATCGGCCCGAATGCGTGAATGTCCGAATGCGCACCACCACACGGGCTCGACGTCCTAGCGTGGCCCCATGACCGCACTTCCCCGTCTCGACGGCTCGTCGATCGTGGTGTCCGACATGGCCGCGTCACTGGCGTTCTACCGCGCCTGCGGTCTGGCGATCCCCGACGACGTCGACGATCACCCGCATGTCGACGTGCCCGTCGCCGACGGTTTCCGGCTGATGTTCGACACCATCGACACGGTCCGCAGTTTCGACCCTGGCTGGTCGGCGCCGGCGGGCGGTCACCGGTTCACCCTCGCCTTCGCCTGCGACACACCCGCCGACGTCGATGCCGCCCACGCCCGGCTGATCGCGCTGGGATACCGCAGCCATCACGAACCGTTCGACGCGTTCTGGGGTCAGCACTATGCGGCCGTACTCGATCCCGACGGTGCCCCCGTCGACTTCTACGCACCGCTCCTGCCGACCCCGGGCGGCCGGTAAACTTCGACGGCGTGACTGACGTAGCGACCTCGGGCGCATCCGCCATCGGACTGGCCACCATCACCACCAAGGGACAGGTACTCGACACCTGGTATCCCGCACCGGAATTGGTGGTCCGCAATGACAACGCCGGGACTACCGTCCTGGAAGGGGACGACATTCCCGCCGAACTGCGCGAGTCGGTCGGCACCGACGCCGACCGCGACGTGAACGTCGTAGTCGTGCGCACCGTGATCGGCGACCTGTCGAGCCCGCCGATCGACACCCACGACGTGTACCTGCGTCTGCATCTGCTCTCGCATCGGTTGATCAAGCCACATGACCTCAACCTCGACGGCGTGTTCGGCCTGCTCGCCAACGTCGCCTGGACCAACTTCGGCCCGTGTCAGATCGAGGGATTCGAGACGGTGCGCGCCCGGCTGCGCCGTCGCGGCACGGTCACCGTCTACGGCGTGGACAAGTTCCCGCGGATGGTCGACTACGTGGTCCCCTCGGGTGTGCGCATCGGTGACGCCGACCGGGTGCGCCTGGGCGCGCACCTCGCCGACGGGACCACCGTCATGCACGAGGGATTCGTGAACTTCAACGCCGGCACACTCGGCCAGTCGATGATCGAGGGCCGCGTGTCCGCAGGCGTCGTCGTCGGCGACGGTTCGGATGTCGGCGGCGGCGCGTCGATCATGGGCACGCTCTCGGGCGGCGGCAAGGAGACGATCTCGCTGGGCAAGCGATGCCTGCTGGGCGCCAACTCCGGATGCGGCATCTCACTCGGCGACGACTGCATCATCGAGGCGGGCCTCTACATCACGGCGGGCACCAAGGTGAAGATGCCCGACGGCTCGACGGTCAAGGCGCTCGATCTCTCGGGCACCTCGAGCATGCTGTTCCGGCGCAACTCGACCAACGGAGCGGTGGAAGTGGTGCAGCGCAAGACGGTCGGCGTCGAACTCAACGACCAGTTGCACGCCAACTGACCTTCGGGCCCAACTGACCTTCGGGCACTGCCCCGGGCCCGCCCGCGCGACGCCGGTTGCGGGTCCGGGGATCAGGCCAGGCGTGCGGCCGCGGCCGCGATCCGCTCGTCGGTGGCGGTGAGCGCGAACCGCACGTGTTCCACCCCGAGCGGTCCGTAGAAGTCGCCCGGCGCCACCAGGATTCCCTTGTCCGACAACCAGTCCACGGTCGCGCGGCAGTTCTCGCCGCGGGTGGCCCACAGGTAGAGGCCCGCCTCGGAGTGGTCGATCGTGAACCCGGCGTGGGTCAGTGCGGTGCGCAGCACCACTCGCCGGGCCCGGTAACGCTCGCGTTGGGCCTCGACATGGGTGTCGTCGTCGAGTGCGGCGACCATCGCTCCCTGAACCGGGTACGGCACGATGAGCCCCGCATGTTTGCGGACCTCGAGCAGTTCACCGATCAGCGCCGGATCACCGGCCAGGAATCCCGCACGGTAGGACGCAAGATTGGACACCTTCGACAGTGAGTGCACGGCGATCAGGCCGGTCAGATCTCCGTCGTTGACCCGAGGGTCGAGGATCGAATACGCCTCGCCCTCCCACGTCAGACCGAGGTAGCACTCGTCGGAGATCACGATGACCCCGCGCTCGCGGGCCCATCCCACCACCTTGCGCAGGTGGTCGATGCCCAGTACGCGGCCGGTGGGGTTGCCGGGTGAGTTGAGGAACATGATGCCCGGCGTCTGCGGGCCCAGCGCGACCAGCGAATCGGCGCGGATCACCTTCGCGCCGCCGAGCAGCGCGCTGACCTCGTAGGTGGGATAAGCCACCTCGGGGATCACCACCAGATCGCCGGAACCGAACCCCAGGAACGAGGTGATCGACGCAATCGCCTCCTTGGTGCCGATCACCGGCAGCACGGAGTCGAGCCCCAGCTCGACCGTGCCGTATCGCCTGCTCAGGGCCGCCGACGCCGCACGCCTCAGCTCGGGGGTCCCGATGGTCGCCGGGTAACCGGGGAACTCCGACGAGGCGTCGAGAGCGGCCCGGATGACGCCGTCGACGGGATCGACAGGAGTACCTACCGACAGGTCGACGATGCCACCCGGATGCGCTGCGGCGCGGGTCTTCGCCTGCGCCAGCGAATCCCACGGGAAGTCGGGCAGCCGCGACCCGAGAGGTGTTCGAGACGAGTTCACTCGCCCTCGTTCATCGGGGGCAGCCCCTTGATGAACGCGGGGTCCGAATCGGTCTTGCCCACCTTGCTCGCACCGCCGGGCGACCCGAGGTCGTCGAAGAAGTCGGCGTTGGCGTTGACGTAGGGTTCCCATTCGTCGGGGACGTCGTCTTCGTAGAAGATCGCCTCCACGGGGCACACCGGCTCGCAGGCGCCGCAGTCCACGCATTCGTCGGGCTGGATGTAGAGCATGCGTCCGCCCTCATAGATGCAATCGACCGGGCACTCCTCCACACACGCCTTGTCCAGGACGTCGACACACGGCTCGGCGATGATGTACGTCAACACACTCTCCTTAACTGATCACGCGTGGGCTGCACGCGCTCACCAGCAGGCGTCCACCGGTGGATGCCTGCTTCGCTCGATTCCAGTATCCGGCTCCGCAAACTCCAGTCAAAGCGGGGGTGCGATTATCACGCGGTCGCTGCGCGCCCGGCATCGCGTCTTGCGATCAGCATGGGCGCAACCGTGGCCACCTCACGCACCGAGGCGCATCCTCGAAACGTGCGCACATTCGGGATGTCGAAGCTCTCGTGTCGCAGGTGTGTTCTGTCCGCCTGCCGATGACAACCACCTCTGGAGGCAACCGACCGCCTCGGGAGAGACCCCCGTCGCGAGGACCCGGCATCACATACCGCCGCGTTCCTCGACCACCACGAAGGAACTTCGTATGACCAACGTTGTGCCCACCGCACGCACTTCTCGCACCTATTCCACCCGCAACTCCTCCACCATCAACTCGTCGGGCCGCTTCTCGTCGGCCCGTGCCGCCCGTTCGCCGATCCGACCCGGCGCGGGTGAGGACCTGCTCGCGCGGTCGACACCCACCCGGCTGCGGCCCGCCGACCTGCTGCGGCTGACCGATCAGGGCGCCGCCGAGGTGATCGACGGACGCCACGACCACCTGCTGCCCGAGACCTGGGATCCGATCGACCGGTGGTCGACTCGCCTGTACAGCGACGACGAGTTCGACGTCTGGCTGATCAGCTGGACACCGGATCGACGCACCGAGCTGCACGACCACGCCGGATCGATCGGCTCGCTGACCGTCCTGTCGGGATCTCTGATCGAATACCGCTGGACGGGAAGCGCACTGCGGTCGCGCGAACTCCACGAGGGCGACCAGGCCTCCTTCCCGCTCGGCTGGGTCCACGACGTGATGGCCTCCCCGGTGACTCCGGCCGCGCCGGCGCCCACGCTCAGCGTGCACGCCTACTCCCCGCCGCTGACGGCGATGTCCTACTACGAGCTGAACGGACCCCACACACTCCGACGCACCCGCACCGAACTCACCGATCAACCCGAGTGAGCGCGCCATACTCGGGAGAGCGCAAGGAAAGCGAGGGAGCAGATGAGCACCCACACATCCGTGGACACACCGCACTCGGCGATCGACCAACGGCTACGCGAGGCCAGGGTGGGGCTCGACCGTGTGGCGCCGGCCGATCTCGACCGCGAACTCGCCGAGGGCGCTGTCCTCGTGGACATCCGCCCGCAGGCCCAGCGTGACGGCGAAGGGCCCGCACCCGACGGCACCCTCGTCATCGACCGCAACGTGCTCGAGTGGCGGCTCGACCCCACCAGCGACGCCCGCATCGACCTCGCCGACGATCACGACATCCGGTGGATCATCCTGTGTTCACAGGGGTACGCCTCGAGCCTGGCCGCTGCCGAACTACAGGGCATCGGGCTGCACCGGGCCACCGATCTGATCGGCGGATATCAGGCGCTCGCCGAGCACTGGCGAACACGCTGACCGCATTCCGTCGCCTGTGCCTGTTTCTCGACCCGTGCCTGCTTCGTCGTAGGGGTCACTTCTTTCTGGGGACCGCCGTCGACCACGGCGCCCACGCCACGAGGAGGGGCTGGAACAGCAAGCGCACGAAGCGTTTCCGGTCGGTGTCGAGAGTGAATGCGCTTCGCCTGTTGACGTACTGCGCGATGTTGCCGGGGAAGACGGCCACAAAGAACAGCGCCAGCAGGCGCCCCACCGTCACCCGGTCGCGCCGCAACAGTGCCAGACCGGCTCCGAGCGCAATCTCGACGCCACCCGATGCCATCACCACGCCGTCCTCGTCGATCGGGAGCGACTCGGTCAGCGAGGTGGGCACCTGGGCGCGAAAATCGTTGCGCGCCCAGAACAGATGACTCAGCCCGGCGAAGACCATCGCCGCGGCCAGCGCCAGGCGCGCGATGGTGCGGGGCGCAGTGGTCGGTGGGATACAACTCTTCTCATCGCTGCTTGTCTCATCGCTGCCGTCGGTCCTCGCCGCCGGATCCATGTTCGACATACCCCGGGTGCCAGTGGTCGCGATCTCGGTCATCAGTCCGCCTCATCGTGTACTCGTCATGCCATCGTGTGTTCGCCTGTGCCGCGAGGTCGTCATCTCCTCGGCAGCTCCCCTCCTTGATACGCCCCGCACGGTGAAACGGTCGGGCTTCCGCCGCCGCGCCGGGCCGAAGGTAACCTGCAGACGACAGCCATCGACGGTCGCGACCGGCGTGACCAGACGACAGGAGTGCTGACGTGCCAACAGATTCGGGCGCATCGAACCCTTCGGACACCCCGGACACCGGTGCTCGGCCCGGCTCCGACACGATCGATTTCGGACTGCACACATTCGGTGACATCACTCGCGACGCCGACGGACATCCGCTCCCGGCGGCGCAGGTGCTGCGCAACGTGGTGGCCGAGGCGCAAGCCGCCGACGCGGCGGGTGTCGGGTTCTTCGGCGTCGAGGAACATCACCGCGCCGACTTCGCGATCTCGGCCCCGGAGGTGGTACTCGGGGCGATCGCCTCGGTCACCGACAACATCCGGCTCGGCTCGGCGGTCACGGTGCTCTCCAGTGACGACCCGGTGCGCGTCTACGAACGCTTTTCGACGCTGGACGGGCTGTCGGGTGGTCGCGCCGAGATCATCGTCGGCCGCGGGTCGTTCATCGAATCCTTCCCGCTCTTCGGCTACGAACTGGAGAACTACGAGATCCTCTTCGACGAGAAGCTCGAGCTGTTCGAACGCCTGCTGCACAACGAGCCGGTCAGCTGGAGCGGGACGCAGCGCGCACCGCTGACCGACCAGCGGGTGTATCCCGCACCGGAGTCGGGGCGACGGATCCGCACCTGGGTGGGTGTGGGCGGCAGCCCCGAGTCGGTGGTGCGCGCCGCCCGGTTCGATCTGCCGATGATGCTGGCGATCATCGGGGGTTCACCGGCGCGCTTCGCCCCGCTGGCCGATCTCTACCGGCGGGCATACGCCCAGTTCGGCACGCCGTTGCAGCCCTTGGCCGTCCACTCCCCCGGATTCGTCGCCGACACCGACGAGGAGGCCAAGAACATCTTCTACCCGTTCTGGCAGGCGCAGATGACCCAGCTCGGCCGGGAGCGCGGCTGGGGGCCGGTCACCCGGGCGGAGTTCGAGCATGCGGTGGGGCCCGACGGCGCACTGTTCGTCGGCTCGCCGCAGACCGTCGCGGCCAAGATCACCTCCGTGGTGCAGCTCCTCGACCTCGACCGATTCGACCTCAAGTACTCGATGGGCAATCTCGGCCACGAACATCTGCTCCACTGCGTGCAGCTCTTCGGCACCGAGGTGATCCCGCTGGTGCGACAGTCCTTGTCGGTGACGTCGGAGTAGGGGTCGCGGGCCGTGTGACGGGGAGATGCGCATGTCCCCGTCAGGACAGCGAGGCGGCCCATTCGGCAACCCGACGGTTGCTCTCGGCTTCGGAGATGTCCTCGACGCGTGTCATCACCGACCACCGCACACCGAACGGGTCGCGGATACTGGCGAAACGGTCCCCGGAGACGAAAGTCGTTGCCGGCTCGCGGACGGTGGCTCCGGCCGCCTCGGCACGGGCCAGCACGGAGTCGACGTCGGCGCAGTAAAAGCCCACGGAGTAACAGATCTCGTCGCCGGTCGTCGGGGGCGCGACGAGTCCGTACTGCGGGTTGGGTTCGCCCAGCTGCAACTGGCCGTTACCGAAGTCGAGCACCGCGTGGGCGATGACACCGCCCATCTCGGTCACGTCGACAACCCGCGCGCCGAACACGTCGGCGTAGAAGCGAATCGCCTGTCGTGCCTGGTCGATGACCAGAAACGGTGTCAGACTGGTACTCCCGTGCGGAACACCGGCGGTGGTGTATCGACCGTCGGCCGCCGTCTCAGACGCCGGCTCATCGGGCGTCATGGACTCAAGGACATCGGGCGTCATAGACGCGGGGTCGGGGTCATGCTGTGGAGAAGACATGGATTCGACGCTAGAACGCCGAGTCCGTCGTCGGCTTGTAGATTCGCGACATGACGTCAGGGCCATCGGATCGCGACCCCGCCAGCCGCGGGCCGCTCTATCCGGCTCGGCTGCCCTCGTTGCATCGGCTCAGCGCCCCGGAGGAGGTGTCGTGGGCGGTGCGGTGGTTCTGGATCCCGGAGTGGGATATCGAAGCCGGATGTGTGTCGCGCCAGCACATCCTTCCCTACCCCGGATGCAATCTGGTGGTCGAATCCGGTTCGGTGAGCACCAACCCCACCGACAGGACCGCAGCGCAGGTGACCGAACTCGTCGGTATCTCCGGTCCCGCAACGAAACCCGGCTATCGGGACCTGCGTGGACGGGGATGGGCCGTGGGTGCTCTGCTGCGACCGGCGGCCGTCACCCATCTCGTGGGTGATCTCGCCGCGATCACCGATGGCTATACGGACTTCGACGCACCGAGGCTACGACGCGCGGTGGTGACGGCCATGCACATCGGTGTCGACGAGCCGGGAGGCGTCGATGGCGACACCCGGCGCATGCGAGCGGTGCGCGTCTTCTCCGACTGGCTTGCCGGCACGCTCCCGGTACCGCAGCCCGAGGACCTGGTGGCCAACGCCTATCTCGACCTCGTCGAGAGCGACCGTTCGCTGATGCGCGTGGACGATGTCGCAGACCGGCTGGGTGTCTCCGTGCGCACACTGCAACGACTGAGCCGCAACAGAATCGGGATCAGCCCTGCGGCTCTCATCCGTAGACGACGGCTACAGGAGGCCGCCGAACAGCTGCGCACCGACACGTCGACGTCGATCGCCGATGTGGCTGCCGCACTCGGGTACACCGACCACGCCCATCTGGCGGCGGAGTTCCGCTCGGTACTGGGTCTGGGACCCTCTGAATATCGCCGCACCCAATAGGACTCGTACGCACTGCCCGGTGTCTCAGCTGTCCGGTGTCTCCGACTCCAGCCGCTCGATCAGTTCGGCGTCGGCGCGACGCAGTGCACGACGTTCACCGATGTAGGTCGCCGGCGCCCCGACGAACGGCACCATTCCCAGCCACCGCCACGGAAGTGACGGCGACGGCCGTTCGGCGAGTTCGTCGACGATCGCGTCGTAGGTCTTCTTCAGCGACCACAGTCCGCCGACCAGCGCTCTGGGTGAACGCGATCGGCACGCCGATCCTTCTGCCGCATCCACCTTCTCGTCGGAGCGCTCCCCCTCCTCCGCGGGTCCGAGCAGCCGGCGTGAGTCGACGCTGCGATGACACAGCACCTCGGCCAGTCGGTCGGTCTGCTCGTAGCGATCGGTGACGCTGTAGACCCGCAGCGCCGCCGTGAGCAACAGCAGCTGGTTGACGAATCCGGCGAGGTCGGCCACGGGAAGTCGACGCGCCGCCGCGCCGAACACTCCCGGATAGGCCACCAGAATCGAGGTGAGCGCCCCGACTCGGGTGTTCCACCATCGCACCCGACGGCGGCGGTCCCATCCCTGCCACCGCGAGGTTCCCGGCGCACCGGTCAGATCCACTGCGGCGGTGGCGGCGTCGGCGACCAGTGCCACGCCGCGACGGGGCAACGACAACACCCGCGGAACCCGCCAGTCCGCGATGGTCTGTGCCAGGCTGGCGTCCTTGAGGCCGGCGGGATCGGACTCCATCGCGTCGATGATCGCGTCGGCCACGCCGGTCGCCCCGTAGAGGGTGCGCGCGAGGTCGGTGTCGGTCAGTCGGTGAGCGCTCATGCCGCGCGAGTCCACGGCGACCCGGAGGGGCGCACGTCGGCAGCGAGTCCGGTGAGCGGATCGGCCAGTGCGGCAACATGTCCGGCGATCGCCGGATCGATCCACCGCTGCGCGTCGAGCACATAGGGCGGCTGCGCGGTGATGCGTTCGGTGAGCACATGCCCGGCGCTCGCGGTGATCTCGGCGAGCGTGTCGAGATTGGGCCACGGCCGTTCGGGGTTCACGTGATCGGGTGTCAGCGGCGACACGCCGCCCCAGTCGTCGATTCCGGAGGCGATCAGCGCCAGACACTCGTCTGCCGACACCAGATTCGGTGGCGCCTGGATGCGCATGTCGGGCCCGAGCACGATCCGGGTCGTTGCCACTGCGGCGAGGAATTCGGTCATGTGCGCATCCGGCGTGCCGCGCATCGCGGTGTCGGGTTTGGCGCGGAAGTTCTGCACGATCACTTCCTGGATGTGCCCGAACTCTGCGGCGATCTCGGCCATCGCACGAATCGATTCGGCGCGTTCACGCAGCGTCTCGCCGATACCGACGAGGATGCCGGTGGTGAACGGCACACCCACCTCCCCGGCATCCCGCAGAACCTGCAGGCGCACCGCCGGCTCCTTGTCGGGGCTTCCGTAATGCGGTTGCCCCTTCTCGGCGAACAGACGGTGGGCGGTGGTCTCGAGCATCATCCCCATCGACGGCCCGACGGGTTTGAGTGTGCGCATCTCCTCGGCACTCATCACCCCCGGGTTGAGGTGAGGCAACAGTCCGGTCTGTTCGAGGACGGCGACCGCGGCGGCCCGGACGTAATCCAGCGTCGAGGAATAGCCCCGTTCGGCCAGCCACTGTGCCGCCTGCGGCCAACGCGCCTCCGGACGGTCACCCAGGGTGAACAGCGCTTCCTTGCAACCGAGTTCGCCACCGCGCGCGGCGAGGTCGACCACCTCGTCGATCTCCATGAACATCGATTGCCCGGCGCGCGCGAGTTTTCCGGGCACCGTGACGAAGGTGCAGTAATGGCAGCGGTCGCGGCAGAGTCGGGTCAGCGGTACGAAGACCTTGCGCGAGTAGGTGATCTGTCCGCGCCGCCGCACCCTCGCGAGTCCCTCGTCGCGCAGATCCGCGGCGAGCTGCTGCACCGCGCGCAGTGCCTCACCCGATGCCGACAGCAGTGCGGTGACATCGTCGACGTCGAGTGCCGTTCCGGCACGGGCCTTCTCCAGTGATGCGTCGATCGCCGCCGGCGCACCGGCGCTACCGCTGTCACGCTCACCGATGGTCATCTGCCACTCTCCTCGCCTGTTGTCTGCTCGTCGTCTCGCGCGGTCATGAACGGCGCGGCATCGAAGTGTCCGTTGCGACGGCGGAACGACTCGGCGGTCCCCGGCCACAGCAACGTCAGCCGGCCCGATCGCGGATCCACATACCAGCTCTCACAACCGGTGAGCCACACCGTCGATGCCGACCGCTCGTCGATCTCGGCGGTGTAGTCCGCCTCGGCCTGCGCGGTGACCTCGAGTGTGCCGCAACCGCTCTGCGCCAGGTGGTCGAGTGCACCGAGCACATAGTCGAGCTGGGTCTCGATCATGTAGATCGCCGAGTTGTGCCCGAGCGCGGCGTTGGGACCGTCGAGGACGAACATGTTCGGGAAGCCGTGCACCACCGTGGAGGCATAGGAGACCATCCCCTGCGACCAGTGTTGCGCCAGCAGTTCACCGTCGCGCCCCCTGATCCGCGTGGCGGCCGGCGGTGCGGTGGCCTCGAAGCCCGTCGCCATCACCAGGGTGTCGACCTCGTAGGCGTGACCGCTTGCCGCCGTCGCCTTGTGTTCACTGACGCTCACCAGCGCACTCGGTTCGAAGATCACATTGTCCCGCATCAGCGCCGGATAGTAGTCGTCACTGAGAAGTATTCGCTTACAACCGATCTCGTAGTCGGGCGAGAGTGCGGCCCGCAGGTCGGGATCGGGGATCTGGGCGTGCAGGTGGTCGCTGGCCCGCGCACGGATCTCGTCGATGTCCGGATGCCGGCGCAGCCGCTGCCCGAAGGCCTTGTCGGCGTCGTGCAACAGCTGTTCGCGCAGCGAGTCGGCGTGGGCGGGGACGCGGAGGTCTGCGCGTTCGGCGTCGGTGTAAGCACGGTCGCCGCGCGGCACCACATACGGGGGCGTCCGCGAGAACACCACCAACTCGGCGGCACGCTCGGCCAGCCCCGGGATGATCTGCACGGCAGAAGCCCCCGATCCGACCACACCCACCCGCGCGCCGTCGATCAGCAGGTCGTCTCGCCACGTGGCGGTGTGGACCACCTCGCCGTGGAAGTCGGCGAGTCCCTCCACCGCGGGCATCCTCGGCTCCGACAGCCGCCCCACCGCGAGTACCAGAGTCGAGGCGCACAACGGCCCGCCGGATGTGCTCAACTGCCAGTGGCCGCCGTCTGGGGTCGCCTCCCAGCGCGCGCAGAGCAGCTCACATCCGAGCTCGAGATGTTCGGCCAGCCCCTCCTCGTCCACCGTGCGCTGCAGATAGTCGCGGATGTCGGCGCCGGCCGGGAACAGCCGCGACCAGTCGCCCGGCGGACGGAAGGAGAACGAGTACAGATGGGCCGGGATGTCGCAGGCGATACCCGGATAGGTGTTGTCGCGCCAGGTGCCGCCCACCGCGTCGGCACGTTCGAGTACCACGAACGATTCGCGCCCGCGGCGCGCGAGCAGCGTGGCCAGACCGAGTCCGGCGAACCCGGCACCGACGATCGCGACATCGACGTGGTCGGCGCCGGTCGCCTGCTGAGCGCTCACGAGCCGGTCCGCACCGGCGATCGGTGATCGTCCACGGGTTCGTATCGGGTGGTGCGCTGGGCGGGTGCACGCCCCAGATCCGCTGCGATCGCGGCGATGTCGGCGACGGTGAGCACGTATCCGGCCTCCACCCCGGCCGCGGGCATGAGGTCTCCGTCGAGCAGCAGCCCGCCGATGTCGTCGGCGCCACCGGCCAGTACGGCACGTGCCGTGGCCGGGTCGATCTTGGTCCAGGCCACCTGCAGATGATCGAATGAGCCGGCGGTGAGCAGCCGGGCCACCGCGTGCACCGCACGCGTCTCGCGCACACCGGGCCGCCGCTTGGCCAGCGGCGCCACCGCCGGCGGTGTGTTGGTCTCGACCATCGGCATCAGAATGAGTTCGGTGAAACCACCTGTGCGCGACTGGATGTCGACCAGCGTCCGCAGATGCGCCACCACCTGGGCCGGTGTCTCCAGATGTCCGTAGACCATTGTGGCCGTCGAGGTGAGGCCCACCCGGTGGGCGGTCTCGATCGTCTCGATCCACTCCGCCGATGTCAGCGCTGCCCGACCGCCCGCGAGCACGTCGCGCAGGTCGTCGTCGAGAATCTGTGCGGCGGTGCCCGGCACCGAGGCCAGACCAGCCGCACGGGCGGCGGTGAGGAACTGCTCGACCGTGCGGCCCTGACGTGCAGCGGCGTCGCGGATCTCGGCCGGGCGGTAGGCGTGGATGTGGATTCTGGGAGCAGCCGCCGCGATCGCCTCGATGATCCTCAGGTGGCCATCCGCCGGCGCATCGTCGGGCAGTGGCCCCTGCACGCAGATCTCGGTGGCGCCCAGCGCATCCGCCTCGGCGACGAGTTCGTCGATTCCGGGGCGGACCCCGGCGTCGAGCCGGGCCGCGAGCACCGGGGTGTCGAGGTTGCGGTTGACCACATAGGTCAACGTCTCACCCGTGACCTGCGCGCGGGCGCGGTCGGCCAGGTGGGCCAGTTCGTCGAGTTCGTCGCCCTGCGACCCGAGCAGCGCCACCCAGTCGTCGTCGGCCAGCGCCGAGCTGCCCTGCACGCGCAGCCGGTCGAGGGCTTCGCGCACGGTGGTCACCGGTGCCGTGACGTCGGCAGCCCACGAACGCGAGATCATGTCTCGACTGTAATCAATGCGTGTCCACCGGCTCGTCCGCACCACCGTGACCAGCGCGAACCACATACCCTCCGCGACCGTCACCGCCGGTGACGGCGTGAGACCGCCGTCACCGAACTCACCGATCACCGAACTCAGCGCGGTTCCGGCAGACGCCCCGACCAGATCATGCCGACGGGCACCATCACCCCCAACACCACCCACAGCAGCACTCGCCAGTCGCCGACCACCAGCACATCGCCGCCCGGCCCCGGTGCCAGCGCCACGATCGCCGCGATCACCCATCCCGCCACCGGCAGCAGCCGCAGTCGGGTGTCCGGGGTGAACAGTGCCGCGAGGTAGACCAGCACACCGTTGACCAGGCCGCCGATCACCGCGCTGAGGGGCACCGGCGTCGACCCGACGTAGACGTCGAGGAAGACCACCGACAGCAGACCGACGATGAAACCGTCCACGAGCAGCATCGTCAGCCAGATCGCCTCACCCGGTCCGCGGGCGGGGCCAGGGGTGCGACCAGCGCCACGACGACGCGACGAGCCCTCGACGCCCATCGGCTCACCTCCTGTGCTCACCGGCGGTTCCTGTGCGGCTGTGCTCGTCAGAGATCCAACCCGGCGAACAGATCATCCTCGCGCACACCGGCGACCGGTTCGGGACGAACGAGGATGAAGTGCTCGCGGTCGAAGATCGGCTGCACGATGTTGTTGGACAGCACATAGCTGGTGGGCCGGCGGTCGTCGTCGGTGGCGGCGACGGTCACCTGGGTGGCATGCGCCCGCAGCGCGGCGACCTTGCGGTCGTAGACTTCACTGATGTCGATCTCGGTGGTCACCTGCGCGTCGGGATAGGACGGCAGCTCACCGTCCGCGGGCATCCGCCACTGCGGGTGCAGTTCGTCGACCGAGGCGAGCCCCTTGGCCAGCGCGGTCGCCTCGGTCACCGCGTAGTAGTGCTTGTCGACGCGCCACCGGTCCTCCGGCGTGGTGGCGGCGACGTCGATCGCCCGTGCGCAGATGTCGTGAACGCGTCGGTGGTCGGGGTGTCCGTAACTGCCCGCGGGGTCGTAGCCGACGACCACCTGCGGCCGGAATTCACCGATGATCTCCGCGAGCGCCTCGACCGGCTCGGCGAGCGGTGCGTTGACGAATGCGCGGGGGTTGCGCGCCGACGGCGATCCCGCCATCCCCGAATCGCGCCAGCGTCCGGCGCCGCCGAGGAATCGTGGGGTGAGCACGTCGCCGTGGGCATCTGGCCCCAGCGCGGCGAGTGCGCGGGTCAGCTCCAGGATGCGATACCCGCCGAGTTGATCGGCACCGCCGTCGGCGACGAGCTGCGCCCAGGTGTCGCCGATGACCTCACCCTCCTCACCGAGTGTGCAGGTGACCACCATCACCTGGGCGCACTGGGCGAGATAGTGGGCGATGGTCCCGCCCGTCATCAACGATTCGTCGTCGGGGTGTGCGTGGACCAGCAGCAGTCGACGTCCGGTCATCGGTCACTCATCCTCATTTGTCGGCTTTCACGTTCCACGTCGCGGCGGTGCCGAAGATGCCGGTCTGCACCGGCCCGGTCCGGGGCACACCCACCACGGTCGACCCGGCGAGGGTGAACAGGGAGTCCTGGTAGACGGGCAGGTACACGTAGCGTGCGGCGAAGTCGGATTCGGCTGCGCGCAACGACGGTATCGGGTCGGGGGTGGCGATGGCCTGCGCGGCGATCCGCGACAGCACCGGATCGCACAGTCCCGACACGTTGCCGGCGAACGAGTCCTGAGCTCCCGGCGGTGGTGCGGTGGGCGACGTGGTGGTGGCGGTGGGGACCGTCGACGCGGCAGCCCCCTCGGCGGCCGGAGTCGTCGGTGCTGCTGTCGTGGGTGCGGCGGTGGTCGGTGCCGGTGTCGTGGGGGGGACGCCCGAGGGATTCGGCTGGCAGGCGGTGCGCGAGGCGAACCGGGTGGCCGGATCGATGGCGGTACTCGACCAGCCAACGATCAGATCCACACCGGAGGTCGACAGTGCGGTGCCGTAGAGCGCCGACCCGGCGACACTCTGTACCGAACTCTCGATGCCCAGCGAACGCAGCTGGTCGACGAGACTGGCTGCGGCCGAGGCGGCCCGCTGGTCGCCGGCCACCACACCCACCTGGATCTGCAGGGGGGTGCCGTCGTGTTCGATACGCGCGACGCCTTCGGGCAACGAAGCCGAATCACTGTCGGGCACGGCACTTGTCGACGACGCCACCGACTCGGTCGGCGACGAGGCCGCCGGTGACTGCGGACTGTCCCCGGGACTCGCCGGGGCCGAGGCGACCGCCGAATTCTCCGGCGAGGCGGTGGCGGCGCCGGCACCGCGCGGTGAGCCTGATGCCGCCGCGGGCGCGTAACCCGCAGAACGCAACAGTTCGAGTGCCTGCGCCGGCGACAGCGCCGGACGGTTCACCGGCGTGTATCCCCGATCGGTGGGGGCGAACAACGTATTGCCGAAGGGTGTGACCACCGCATCCCCGGCGCTGGCCGCGGTGAGCAGCCGGGTGTCGACCAGACCCAGGATCGCGTGCCGGATCGACACGTCGCTCATCTCGGGTGTGCGGGTGTTCACCGTCACCCCGAGCACTCGCGAATCCGGCTGACGGCCGGTCACCACGCCCGGGATCGCGCCGAGCTGAGTCGCCAGCGCGGGTCCGGCGGTGATCGACACGGCGCCGGTGTCGTCGGCACGCACCGATTCGGCGAGCTGACCGGTGTCGCCGATGCGGCGCAGGTACACCTTGTCGACCACGCTCGGGGTGGTCCAGTACCGGTCGTTGCGGATCAGGCGCACCTCATCGCGGGAGCGGTCGATCGTGTTGATGGAGAACGGCCCCGCCGACGGCGGCAGTCCGGTGTCCATGCCGGTCTGGAAGCCGCCAGGGGTCCCGCGCAGCACGTGGGAGGGCAGGAGCCCGGAGAACAGCTGACGCCACGCCGGGTAATTGCCGCCGAAGGTGACCACGGCCTCCTTGCCACCCGAGCGAGAGGCCACGTCGGTGATCTGCTGATAGCCCGCCGGGTCGATCACGTCGGGCTGGCTGATCATCTGGCGCCACAGGTAACTGAAGTCGTCGGCGCTGACGGGCAGGCCGTCGGACCACTGGGCGTTCTGATTGAGCCGGTAGGTCACCGTGAACGGTTGGGTGGAGGTGACCTCCGCCGACGACAGCAGCGACGTGTCGGGCATCCACTCGGTGCCACCCGGGGTGGCCACCGGGCGGAACGGGCTCGGAAGCGTCATCGCGGCAACGGCATTGGTGACCGGTCCCTGATCGGCGATCAGATGCGGGTTGAGTCCACTGCCGATCGTGTCGATGGCCACCACGATCTGTGAGCCGCCCGCCGACCCGTCATCGGGTGCGGCGGCGACCTCTGTCTGCTGACGAGGCGGGGGCGGATCGGCGGCACACGAGGACACTCCCAGTGCGACGACGACGGCAGCCGCACACCCCGCGGTCAGCCGATACCCGAACCGACGAGCAGTACTGATCGTGTACTCCTACCCGACGCTCTGGTTGCGCGCCTTTGCCCGTGCCCTCTCCCGTCCGCGGGTGGAGGCGTCGAGGTCAACCTTACGAACTCGCACCACCTCGGGGGTCACCTCGACACACTCATCTCCGGCGCAGAACTCCATCGCGCCTTCGAGGTCGAGCTGCATCGGCTTGGCCAGCGTCTCCATCACGTCGGCGGAGGACTGCCGCATGTTGGTGAGCTTCTTCTCGCGGGTGACGTTGATGTCGAGGTCCTCGGCGCGCGGGTTGATGCCCACGACCATGCCCTCATACGTGTCGGCGCCGGGCTCGACGAAGAACGTGCCGCGATCGGCGAGCTGGATCATCGCGTAGGGGGTGACGGTTCCGGCGCGGTCGGACACCAGCGAACCGGTGTGGCGGGCGCGGATCTCACCGGCCCACGGGCCATAACCCTCGAAGACCGCGTTGGCGATGCCGGTACCGCGCGTCTCGGTGAGGAAGTCGGTCCGGAATCCGATGAGACCTCGCGAGGGGACCACGAACTCCATACGGACCCAACCGGTTCCGTGGTTGGTCATCTGCTCCATACGGCCCTTGCGGGCGGCGAGCAGCTGGGTGATCGCGCCGAGGTACTCCTCGGGGGCGTCGACGGTCAGGTTCTCGAAGGGCTCATGAACCTTGCCGTCGACCTTCTTGGTGACCACCTGCGGCTTGCCGACGGTGAGCTCGAATCCCTCACGGCGCATCTGCTCGACGAGGATCGCCAGCGCGAGCTCACCACGACCCTGCACCTCCCAGGCGTCGGGACGACCGATGTCGAGGACGCGCAGCGACACGTTGCCGATCAGCTCCGAGTCCAGCCGGTCCTTGACCATGCGCGCGGTCAGCTTGTGCCCGGACACCCGACCCGCCAGCGGCGAGGTGTTGGTGCCGACGACCACCGAGATGGCGGGTTCGTCGACGGTGATGCGCGGGAGCGCCTTGGGGTTCTCCGGATCGGCCAGGGTGTCGCCGATCATGATGGTCGGCATACCCGCGACGGCCACGATGTCGCCGGCGACAGCGGTCTCGGCGGGCTGGCGGTCGACACCCACGGTGGCGAGCAGTTCGGTGATCTTGGCGCGCTCGGTGACCGGCTCGCCGTCGACCTCACGCATCCACGCGACGGTCTGCCCCTTGCTCAGCGTGCCGTTGTGGATACGGACCAGGGCCAGCCGGCCGAGGAAGGCCGACGCGTCCAGGTTGGTGACATGCGCCTGCAGCGGAGCGTCGACGTCACCCTTGGGTGCGGGCACGTACTCGAGCAGCGCATCGAAGAACGGGTCGAGGTTCTCTCCCTCGGGGACCTCACCGTTGGGCGGTTCCACCGTGGAGGCGATGCCCGCACGACCCGACGCGTAGAGCACCGGCAGGTCGAGCACCTGTTCGGCGGCCTCGGCGGCCTCGTCGTCGAGATCCGACGCCAGGTCCAGCAGCAGGTCGTGGGTCTCGGAGACCACCTCGGAGATGCGGGCATCGGGACGGTCGGTCTTGTTGACCACCAGGATCACCGGCAGTGAGGCGCTCAACGCCTTGCGCAGCACGAAGCGGGTCTGGGGCAGCGGGCCCTCGGAGGCGTCCACCAGCAGCACCACGCCGTCGACCATCGACAGGCCGCGCTCCACCTCGCCGCCGAAGTCGGCGTGGCCGGGAGTGTCGATGACGTTGATGATGACCTCGGTGCCGTCGGGCTGGCGACGGTGCACCGCGGTGTTCTTGGCGAGAATGGTGATGCCCTTCTCGCGCTCGAGGTCACCGGAGTCCATGACTCGATCGACGGGTTCCTCACGCTCACCGAACACACCCGATTGACGCAGCATCGCATCGACCAGAGTCGTCTTGCCGTGGTCGACGTGCGCGACAATCGCGACATTGCGGAAGTTGGGGGCAGCGCTCACTGAGGTCTCTTTCACGTGGTGTGTGGCGGGCGAGGGCGCCGCGCCGTCGAGTCGTACTACCCTCCAGCGTATCGGTTAGGCCGCAGATCACCGATTCCCGGTGACCCAGACGCCTCTCACCGGCACAATTGCGCGCCGACACCCACCGCTATCCCGCACTGGTCGGCCCGCTCTGCCTCATGGCCCGCTCTACTTCATGGACGAGTCGAGTCGAGCAGTGCGCACAGCTGTGCCACCCACACGGTGTCGGCCGCGACCAGTTCGTCGCGCGCGGCCATCTGCCGTAGTTCGGCGGCGTCGACCCACCTGAGCGCGCTGTGTTCCTCGGCCACGGGTTCACCGGAGACCAGCGTGGCCCGCAACGCGATCAGCCTCATCGGGCCGGGCAGATCCACTTCCGCGTCGAGCCGGGACCCCGGTTGCACCACCACGCCGAGCTCCTCGGCCAGTTCGCGCCGCAACGCCGCTGCGGCATGCTCACCCGGTTCGGCCTTTCCGCCGGGCAACTCCCACCGACCGGCCACCTCGGGCGGATAGGTGCGCTGGGCGAGCAGCAGCCGCCCGGACCGCATCACCGCACCGGCGACGACGAGCCGGATCTCCGCACCGTCGGTCATGCCACTGCTCCCCCTCCCTGGTCCTCGCCGACCAAGGCGACCGCGGCCGGATCGAGCCGCAGCCTCACCCGGGTCCCGACCGCGAGGTCGGCGGCACTGACCCCGCGCAGCTCACGCAGCCCGGTGGCGGCCTGCGAGTGTGTGCCGGTTCCGGTCGCGTCGAGGCGCACACGTACCCGGTGGCGCCCGGGCAGCGACACACTCGCGACGACCTCGCCCGCGCCCGGCTCCCCGGGTCGCGCCGCCTCGACCACCAGACTCTCCGGCCGTAACGCGAGGCGGTGCGGGCCGTCGGTCAGCGCGATATCGGTGCGGGTGAGGGTGCCGCCTTCGCCCGCCGCGAGAACACTCAGATCGCCGAGGTCGCCGCACACCCGGGGGCCCGAGACCTCGACGTCGACGATGTCGGTCGCACCGAGGAAACGCGCCACCCAGTCGTTGCGCGGTGACCGCCACAGTCTCGACGGCGCACCGACCTGTTCGATACGCCCTTCGCGCATCACCGCGACCGCATCACCCAGCGCGGCCGCCTCGTCGTGGTCATGGGTCACCATCACCGCGGGTGTGCGTGCGGCGGCGATGATCTCGGCGAGATCCTCGGCCAGTTCCTCCCGCAGCCGGCGGTCCAGCGACGACAGCGGCTCGTCGAGCAGCAGCAGCCGAGGTCTCGGCGCGAGCGCACGTGCCAATGCCACCCGCTGCGCCTGCCCGCCGGACAGGTTCTGCACCGAATCACGTTCGCGGCCCGACAGTTTCACCAGATCGAGCACCTCGGCCACACGCGCGGCGATCTCGGCGCGCGGCACCCGCCGCATGCGCAGGCCGTAGGCGACGTTGTCGAATACGCTGCGCCCGGCGAAGAGTTGATGATCCTGGAAGACCACCCCGAAATCCCTGCGGTGCACCGGAATCGACGACAGGTCGGCCCCGTCGACGGTGATCGTGCCACCAGTGAGAGGTTCCAGACCGGCGACGGCGCGGATCAACGTCGACTTGCCGCATCCCGACGGCCCGAGCAGCACGGTGATCGACCGGCCGGAGCGGGCCGGGACCACTAGATCAAGGTGGTCGAGCACCACGGTGTCGCCGTAGGCGACGGTCACCTCACGCAACGCCAGGGTGTCGGCCGCGCGATGCTCACCGTGCGTGTGAACGTCGTGTCGGCTCATATACCCGCCTCCCCGTCGCGGCAGAACATCTCGATGACGGCGATCCCCGCACCGGTGATCACCACCAGCAGCACCGACGCCGCCATCGCCGCGGCGAGATTCTCCTCACCGGGTCGCCCGAGTGCCGCGCCGATGAGCACCGGCAGGGTCACCGTGCCCGGGCGGGTGAGGAAGCTGGTCGCACCGAATTCACCGACGGCCATGATGAAGGCGAAGCCGGCCGCCGAGGTGATCGCCCGCGAGGCGATGGGCAGGTCGACCGTCCACCACAATCGCAACGGCCCCGCACCCAGCGTCGCGGCACTGTCGCGGAGGTTCTGCGGCACGGCTGCCAACGCGGGCGCGACCATCCGGTAGACCACTGGGATGCAGATCAGCGCCTGCACACAGGGGATCACCGCTGCCGAGGTCGCGATGGAATCGGGCGCATTCGACAACACGATGAGATAGCCGAACCCCACCGTCACCGCACTGACGCCCAGCGGTAGCACCACCAGTACCCCGCCGAACGCCCCGACGACTCTCGGCGCACGCGAAATACCCACCGCCGCTGCCACTCCCACGATCACCGAGAGAACCATCGCACCCAGCGCGGTCTCCAGCGAATAGCGCAGACTCGACACCGCACTCTGTCCGTTGACCTGGGCGGTCAGCATCCGGTATCCCACCAGCGTCCACTGACCACCGGTGGTGGGACGCACCGAGCGCACCACCAGCACTGCCACGGGCAGCAGGCACACCACCACCGCCCACGCCGCTGCGAGAGTCAGTCCGACACGCGTGGCCGCCGATGCGGGTCTGCGACCGCGCCGACCGACCGCGACGGCGCGGTCGGCGCGCCAGGGCATCGTCAGCAGCGCCACCGCGGCCACCAACACCACCTGCAGCAGGGTCAGCGCGACGGCGGTGGGGATGTCGAAGTAGTCGACGGCCTGACGATAGATCTCGGTCTCGATGGTCTGCAGTCTCCCGTTGCCGAGTATCAGCACCACACCGAAACTCGTGCTGCAGAAGAGGAATACCAGTGCCATCGCCGAGGCGACCGCGGGCATCAGCCGCGGCACCACGACGGTGAGGAAGGCGCGCGGCGCGCTCGCGCCCAGAGTGCGTGCTGCCTCCGCCGCCCGGGTGTCCAGTGACAGCAACACCGCCGAGACCACCCGCACCACCACCGCGACATTGAGGAAGGCGTGGGCGCACAGCAGCGCGCCGATCGTGCCGTCGAGCCCCAGCAGCGACAGTGGGCCGCCGTCGCCGAGCAGCGCACGAAAGGCCATGCCCACCACCACCGTCGGCAGAACGAATGGGACGGTGACGCCGACCATGACGATGCGTCTGACGGTCGGGCCCGCGCGCACCACCAGCCAGATGATGGGTAGGGACACCGCCAGCGTCACCACCGCCGAGAGTGCGGCCTGTTCGACGGTGAAGGCCACCAGATGCCAGGCGCCGGCACCATCGAGCAGATCGAGGAGATCACCGCCGCCACCGTGACCGAAGGCGCGCACGGCCAGCGCGATCACCGGCAGTGCGAACAGAATCGCCACGAACATCACCGGGATCGCACCGACGAGCAGCAACGCGACGGTGGTGCGTGCACGCCCCGCCGGGCGACCGGTCGGCCGTCGGGCGGGGCGCTCACTCACGAGGATGTGCACGCGACGGTCAGCGCCCCATGATCTGGCGCCATTGCTTCTGCCAGTCGTCACGACGCGTTGCGATCGCGGCGGCGTCGAGTGAGATCACATCGGTCGGCGCGGGGGCATATTTGCTCCACGATTCGGGCAGTGCCACACCGTTGTTCACCGGGTAGACATACATCGACTCCGGAAGTGCCTGCTGCACAGGTGTACTGAGCAGGAAGTCGATCACCTTCTTGCTGGCGTCGGGGTGTTTGGCGCCGCGAAGTACCCCCGCGTACTCCACCTGACGGAAGCAGCCGTCGAGTAATGCCTTGGTCTGGGTGTTCTCCGCCGGTGAGGACGAATACGACACCACCACCGGTTTGGGACCCTTACCCGGACCACCGGAGAAGCGCTGGTTGTAGGCGGTCTCCCAGCCCGACTGCACCTCGACTCCGTTGTTCTTCAGACCCGTCCAGTAGTTCTGCCAGTCGCCGGGGAAGTTGGCGATGGTCGCCAGCAGGAAGCCGAGTCCGGGCGAGGAGGTGGCCGGGTCGAGCACCACGGTCTGGTCCTTGTACGTCGGCTGCGTCAGCTGATCGATCTGTGTGGGCGCCTGGATACCGCGGGAGGCGTACCAGGCCGGGTCGACGTTGATACAGACGTCGGCGTGATCGATGGCGGTCAGCTCGTTGTCGGAGGTGATGGAGTAGTCCGACGCCCCGTTGCCGACCTCGGGTGACTCATAGGATTCCAGCGCTGAGGCCTTGACCGGACGTGAGGCGAAGGCATTGTCGATGCCGTAGACCACATCGGCCTTGGGTTTACCCGGGGTGAGCGAGACCGTGGTGGCGAGTTTGCCGGCGTCACCGGCGGCAACGGTCTTGATCGTCCACCCGGTCTGTTTGGTGAACGACGTGAGCAACGACTGCGGCAGCGAGAACGAGTCGTGCGTCATCAGAACCACCTCTTTGGCGTCACTGCCGGACCCGCCGCAGGCAGCCACCAGCCCCGTGGCGACCACTCCCGCCATCGCGAGCGCCACCGTCGTGGTGGCGTCGGCGCGCATACTCCGGCGCCACTTTCCCCTGCGTCTCACCGCGGCCGCAGACCCCCGCCCAGCTCGCATTCTCGTGATCCCCTTCTTCTGTTGTCGACATGCGGACGATCCCCACGATCTAACCCCACCCGGCCACCGCGACGCAGTGGGCGATCTCTGCGACGATGAGTCCGGTCCACGGGCACCGATGGCCGGATGCAGGTAACAATCGCATCAACATTCACACTAGTAACTTCTGTAACAGGCTAGTGTCATGTGCGCCTGCAGCCGGTGCACCTGTGACCGGGTTGTCCGGCCGGGCTCGAGAGTTCACCGGACGCCCCGGGTGTAGCGAACACCGCGGCTGCGACGATGTTCTGCACGGGCCTGGCATCTCGGGCAGACCCGACACGACCGACCGACCGACGAGGATTGGAAGCCCACCGTGCGATTGCGCCACCCCCTGAGGCAGATGACGATCACCGCGACAGCCGTGGTCGCCGCAGCAGTGTTGGGGGCGCCCCTCGCGCAGGCGGCACCGGCCTCTCCCGCGGTGCCCTCACCGCCCGTCGGCACGACGGTCGCCGGCGCCTCGCCGTTCGGCACTCCGAGCACTCCGCCGAAGGTCGATCAGCGCGTGCTGTCCTCGGTCGGGGCCTTCGTGCCCGCCATCATCGGGGCGGCGGCCACCCCGGGGGCCGACGGCAAGATCAACACCGCCCTGCTCGAGCAGGCCAGGGCACTGGCCGCGACCGGGCAGTTCCCGCCCGAGCTCAAGGCGATCTGGGACCAGGTGATCTCCTTCCTCGACGGTTCCGCCAAGCCTGCCGCCGCCACGCGCGCCGCGGGCGGTGCACCGGAGATCCCGACCGGCCCGAACGCCCCGAAGATCCAGCAGTTCCTCTACCCCACCGTGGGCTTCGGCTGCATCCCCGGCGGCAACTCGGTGGGCACCGCCCTCGTGACCGCCGGTCCGCAGGACGCTCCCGCACCCGGCCCGCGCGCAGGTCAGGCCGGATACGTCTACACCGCACTGGGAACCGGCCCGGCGTTCAACAGCAAGACCCATCCGCTGGTGGCCGCCTGGATCAACATCGACACCCAGCGCACCGGTCAGATCAACTTGCTGCGCAATCCGAAGATCAACGCCGCCAAGGGTCCCGGCACGTTCACCGCCATCGCCAACACCGGCCGCGGCCGGGTGATCTCGGCGATCTACGGCAACGTGACCACAACGATCAAGGGCAAGGTCGTGGGCTGCACGATCATCCCGACGGTGGGCCTGGCGTTCGTCTGAGCCCTCGACTGACATGGCTCTCGACTGACATGGCCCTCGGCTGACATGCGCGTCAGGTGATTGTCTGAGCTACGTCCCACATTCCCCGCGATGGCGCCCGACCAGCTGGTCGGGCGCCATCGTCGTATCTGCCGCAGCGTCGGCGGCCAGTAGCCGGCCAGCGGTCGCAGTTCGGTCACGCCCACATGCACGGGCTTGAAAACGACGTCCGCGACATGATTATCTTTAACTCAGTCATCATTAGTCACATCAGCAACATCAGTAACACGCGTGAGTGATGTCGCGGCTGTGACGGTACGAGAGCAAGGGCGGGTTGCCATGAACACGGTCGTCACGGCCACGGCGAGCACCGGGAGCATTGTCAGCACCGACGATTCCGTCGACACACGCGGTGCGGTGTCGGCACGCCGTCGGCCTGCTCGCCGTCCCGCGGCCCGGCGCCGACTCGCGGTGACCGCAGCCGCGCTGTGCACCGTCGGTGCCCTGGCCGCCGCACCGGCGCTCACCGCGACCGCCGACGCCGCACCGACCGCTGCGACATCGTCTGCCGACACGGCCTCGCCCAGTGTCGCGCAACTGACCTCGGCAGCGCGCCGGCTGCCCGCGTACTCCGTCGCGGCCTCTGCGGCTGAGTCGATTCTCGCCGCGGGAGGGGCCACACCAGCCACACCATCAGGGGCCACGCCCGCCGCCGGTCCAACCGACGTACTCAGCGGCCTCGCTGCGGTGAACGCGATCCTCAAGACGCTCAAGGTCCAGCCGTTCCTGAATCCGTCGGTCTCGTTCAACTGCGCTGTCCCCACCGCCGACAACCCGCTCGGCATCGTCCCCGGCGTCTCCGGCGCGGTCGCCGGACCGTGGACGCTGGGCACGTCGCTGCCGACCGTGGGCGGCTTCGATCCCAACATCGTCAAGAGCGGCGACACCGCATTCGCCTTCGTCCCCAGCGGGATCACCTCCGACACCGTCGGTTCGGGCATGCAGGTGGCCTGGTTCAACGTCAACACACTGCAGGGCGGCTTCGCCCAGATGGGCAAGCTGTCCTCGGTGGTCTTGCAGACGTGGCTGGCCGCACTGCCCACCGATCTGCCGCCCATCCTGCGCGTTCCTGCGGTGGCGGCACTCACGCGCATCGCCCAGAGCCTCGACACCATGCCGGGGATGCGCCTGGCACCGGTGAAGACCGGGCACGGCACCGTGCTGGCCGCGGTCTACGGGACCGTCGACAACGGCGGTCGCAGCTGCTTCTTCTTCCCCATGGTGGGCATCGTCAACGCCTGACGCGTGACGCCTGACACGTAACGCCTGATGCCTGACGCCTGATCGCACACCCGCGCTCAGCGCTCGCCCCCTCTCCCCCTTCCGATCACCAGGAGCCTGCCCATGTCCCCGCGCGTGCGGCGTCACACCACGATCGCTCGCCGACGCCTGTCGGCCATCGCCGCCATGACGGTCACCACCGTCGCCGCGACCGCCGTCATCTCCACGGTCGCCGCGTCGGCCGCACCGGAGGGTGCCGACGACACCGCGGCCTCCCCGATCAGCTCCGCCACCGATGCCTCGGGCGCGACGCCCGTTCCGGCGGCCGGCGCAGCGGCGTCCATCCCGGCGGCCGCCGATGCGGCCGCACCCTCGCATTCGGGTCACACCGGCAGTGTGTTCGCCACCGGCTCGCTGCCCGCAGATCAGTGGGTCGCCGGTGCCGCGCAGGGCTTCCGCTACACCTACTGGAGTCGTAACTCCGCAGGACAGCCGCGACTGTCCTACGGAACCCTGTTCACACCCAAGGGCACTGCGCCCAAAGGTGGTTGGCCGGTGGTGGGCTGGGCACCGGCAGCCGCGGGTCTGGCCGACCGCTGCTCCACCGCGCTGACCGCCACCAGCCCCCAGTCCACGGTGGCCTCGAAGTGGCTCGCCGACGGATATGCCATCGCCGCAACCGATTACGCGGGTGCCGGGACGTCGGGTCAGGTCGACTTCCTCGACGGAAAGGCGGCGGCCAACAACGTGGTCGACGGTGTGCACGCCGCCCACGACATCGTGCCGACACTCTCGAAATCATTCGTCTCCCTGGGGATCTCGCAGGGATCGATGGCTTCGCTGAACCTCGCCACCTCGTCGATGGCCGGTCAGATCCGGGCCAGCGGACTGGATCTACGCGCCTCGGTGGCCATCGGCATCCCCGCCTACCTCGACCAGCTGGTGTCGACCATCGCACCCGGACTGCCACTCGCACTGCCCGGCGGCGCGACCGCGTCGGCGGTGTACGCCCTCGCCGGACTCGACGCCGCCCGCCCGGAACTGAAGGTCGCCTCGAAGATGACCGATGCCGGCCGGCGCTGGCTCACCCGCGCGAAGACCGAGTGCTCCGGCCAACTCGCCCAGGAGATCTCGGGGGTGGCACTGGGCAGTCTGATCGACCGGTCGATGGGTACCGAACCCGCCCTGCTCTCGGCGTTGCGTGACTACCTGCACCTGCCGGTGCTGGGGTTCTCCACCCCGGCGATGATGGCGCAGGGCTTGGCTGACACCGACGTGGTGATGCCACTGACGCTGACCTATCTGGCCGCTGTGGGTCTGCCGTCCAGCGAGGTGACCGTGAAGACCTACCCTGGCACCTCCACGTCGACACCGCTGGCGGCACAGGCCGATTCGGCGGCATTCGTCAACCGCTTCCTGCGCGCGAAGCCCCCGACACGGCACTGACCACGCACCCGATGTCGCACGACCGACAGCTGACGCCCCGCTGGGCACCGCAGATCGACGCCGTCTTCGTCGCGTCGACGCTCGCGGTGTGCCTGGGTGGGGCGTTGCATCGGCGCCGGCTGGTCGCCGCCGCCAAACCGTTGGCGCTGACGGCCGTGATCGCCCGTTCGGTTCCCGACATCGCGCGCAACGCCCCGCTCGACCGGGCACTGCTCACCGGCGCCGCGGTGTTCTCGCTGGCGGGTGACTACCTGATGTACCGGGAAGAGTTCGCCGACGATGCACCACACCGTCGCCCGGCGACGGCAAAGGACAGCACACCTCGGGGCAAGGACGACTGGATGCGCCTGGGCGCGTTGGCCTTCGGCTGCGCACATCTGTCCTATCTGGGGCTGTTCGGACGCCGCGGCGGCCGGTTGAGCAGCCGGCGCATACTCCCCCGGCTGGCAGTGATGGGCGAGCCGGGACTGCTGGTCGCCGCCGCCCGTCCCGCGCTGACGCCGGTGCTGGGCCCGTACGGCGCTGTGCTGTCGGCGATGTCGGCGATGGCCGCCGATCCTGCGTCGGCCGGCGAGTGCTCGTCATCGGGCGCCGCGGCGACCCGTCTGCGTGTGGGTGGAATGCTGTTCGTGATCTCCGATGACCTGCTGATCAATCGTCGACATCTGCTGTCCGGACGCCGACGCGCGGTCACCGAGGCCGTGGTGCTCGCGACCTACTTCGGCGCGCAGCGTCTCCTCCTGCCGACCGCGGCCGGTGCCGGCGTGCGCCGACGACCGGCGCGAACCGCTTCACACCCGCGGTGACCACCGCGGCTCAGACGATGTCCGAGGAATGGGCCGGGACGCGTGGACCACCCAGCCCGTCCATCTCCTCGAGTTCGAGCCCCTTGGTCTCGGGCACCTTGAATTTGACGAAGAAGAACGAGATGGCCGCACACGCCGCGAAGAACCCGTAGATCCAGGCGAGTCCGATCGTGCTGTTCAGCTGCGGGAACAGCAATGAGATGATGAAGTTCGCGATCCAGTTCACCGCCGTACACAGCCCCAGGGCCACAGTTCTGATGCGGTTGGGGAACATCTCGCCGAGCATCACCCACATGATCGGCCCCCAGGTGGCGGCGAAGAAGATCACGAACAGGTTCGCACCGATCAGTGCCGTCACACCAGAACCCTTCGGCAGCGTGATGTCGTCACCGGATCCCTGCTGCTGGGTGAAGGCGATACACGCCATGAGCAGACCCACGAACATGCCCACCGATCCGACCATCAGCAGCAACCGCCTGCCGATCCGGTCGACGAACAGGATCGCCACGAAGGTCATCACCACGTTGATGACCGACGTGATGACCGAGGTGGTGAACGACCGACTCTCGGAGAATCCGACCGAATGCCACAACGTGTTCGAATAGTAGAAAATCACGTTGATACCCACGAACTGCTGCAGCACCGCAAGCCAGATACCCACCCACACAAAGGGGTTCAGCCCGAATGTGGGACCTCGCAGGTCCTTCACCGACGCCTGCGACTCACGGCGCAGCGTCAGTCGGATCTCCTTGACGCGTTCGAGTGGATGCTCTTCGCCGGTGACGTCACGCAGGATCTTCGCGGCCTCGTTGTCGAGATGGCTGCCGACGAGATATCTCGGCGATTCCGGGATCATCAGCGCCAGCACTCCGTACACAACTGCGGGGATCACGCCGACGAAGAACATCCATCGCCATGCCTCATATCCCCACCACAGGGTGTTGGCCGCGCCGTCGGCCGCATCGCGCAGCATCGCATCCGAGAGCAGCGCCACGAAGATGCCCACCGTGATCGCCAGCTGCTGCATCGACGCGAGTCCGCCGCGATAGCGCGCGGGCGCGATCTCGGAGATGTAGGCGGGGGCGATGACCGATGCGATGCCGATACCGATACCGCCGAGCACGCGCCAGAACAGCAGGATGCCGACGTTGAACGCGAGACCGGTTCCGATCGAGGAGACGAAGAAGAGCACCGCGCCGAGAAGCATCACGCGCTTGCGGCCCCACATGTCGGCGAGTCGGCCGGCGAACCAGGCGCCCAGCGCACACCCCAACAGGGCGATGGCGACGCCGAAGCCACTCATGAAGTGATTGAGGTGGAAGTGATCGGTCAGCGAGTCGACCGCACCGTTGATGACCGAACTGTCGAAGCCGAAGAGAAAGCCGCCTACTGCCGCGGCGATCGTGACGCCGATGACCTTGCCGACGTGTTGATCGTGATGCACCGACGTCTGTGGATTTGTCATGTATAGCCCCCGGTCTCGCCGACGCCTTGTATGAACCATGCACGCTCTCTGTCCCGACGCTACATGCCGAGACTGGCGTTCTCGTACCACATCGCGACACATTCTTTTGCAGTTCCAGACGAATCGGTCATTTCGACAGTCCAAGTCGGACAACGTGTTTGCCGATCCGCGATGTCTCGTCGTCACGCACGCGGTCGTACGTCGATGCCGTCTGCGCAGACTGGTCGCATTACGATGGTCGACCATGGTGGCCTTGCACATCGCCCAGGATCCCGACGCCGACGCGCTGCTGTCGTCGGACCCGTTCGCCTTGCTGGCGGGAATGCTCCTCGATCAGCAATTCCCGATGGAACGCGCCTTCGCCGGGCCGGCGAAAGTCCTCGACCGATTCGGCACCCTTGATCCGCATCGGATCGCCACCGCCGACCCGGAATCTTTCGCCGAGCTGTGCTCGACCCCGCCTGCCATCCACCGCTACGGACGGTCGATGGCGGGTCGACTGCAGGCTCTCGCCTCGGCGGTGGTGGAGAACTATGACGGGAACGCCGAACTGATCTGGACACAGGCCGAGTCCGGCGCCGACCTCGTCACGCGTATCCGCGCACTGCCCGGATTCGGCGAGCAGAAGGCGAAGATCTTCGCCGCGTTGGTCGGCAAACAGCTCGGCGTCCGACCCGACGGCTGGGAGGAGGCGGTCGGCGACTACGGCAAGAGCGGATTCCGGTCGGTCGCCGATGTCACCGACCCCGACTCGCTGCAGAAGGTCCGCGATTACAAGAAGGCCGTCAAGGCGAAGACCAAGGCAGCCACCCAAGGGTGAGGCTGTGACCGATGGGTGAGGCTGTGACCGCCAACGCCCACCGACTGATCTGTCCGATCATCTAGGCTGCCAGTCATGCCCGGCCTCGATCTTCAGAACCTGCGCGACGCGGTCAGTGTCCCGATGCGCCTGAGTGCGGCGGTCACCGAGACCTCGTTCACGATCGCCGAGGCGAGCATCACGCTCAGCCGGATGGCGGTGGACACCCTCACGCGTGAGGTCGCCAGCTCGCTCGGACTCGACGCCGCCGACGTCGGCGCCTCGGCGACCCCGTTCGCGCTGCTCCAACAGGTCGCCGATCTCCTGCAGCGCGATCGCCCGGTGGGTAAGGCGCTGGCTCCCGGTGGAGTCGCCGACCGGCTGCTCGCCGACGGCGGCGTCTTCGACCGGTTGACCCAGCCCGGCGGCATCCTCGACCGACTCACCGCCGACGACGGCCTCCTCGACCAGATGACTGAACCCGACAGCATCCTGTTGCGCCTCACCAGTCGCGACGGCCCGCTGGACCGACTCACCCGCGATGGCGGCGTGATCGATCAGATCACCGACAACGAGGGCGTACTCGATCGACTCACCCGCGAGGGCGGGCTCATCGACAAGCTCACCTCCGACGCCGGCGTGCTCGACAAGATCACCGCTCCCGGCGGGCTGCTCGATCGCCTGGCCGCACCCGACGGTCTGCTCGACCAGCTCGTCGGCGAGGAGGGCGCACTCGAACGGGCGATCGCTCCGGGCGGCCCGCTCGACAAGATCACCGAACTCGCCGACGTGATCGACATCCTCTCCCCGCAGATCGCCACGATGCAGGAGACGGTCGGCGAATTGCGTACGGCCGTGGACATGCTCAACGCCGCGGTCACACCGCTGGGCGAACTCGCCGGACGGATCCCGCGGCGCCTCGTGCGCGGGAAGAACTCAAGCACCGAGCTGGTGGCCGACTCCGAGGACTGAGCGCGAAACGTCACCGATGCGAACGCCCGGCGACCGCGGTCATCGCCTCGAGGGCAGCATCCAACCGGGTGAGGTAGTCGGGTACGTCCACCACGGTGGGATCGGCGAGCACCGAGACCGTCACGGTGTCACCGATTCCGTGGACGCCGTGGGTGAGTCCCTGCATCGGTGACAGTGCCGGGAATCCGGCGGTGAACCGAACTGCCGCGCCGCCGAGCACCAGATCGGCGGATCCGCGGTTCACCGACGAGACGACGGTGTTCCCGGTGACCACGGGTGAGCGCGTCTGCACGTCGAAGGCCCGCACCCCGGCGGCGAGCATCGGTGCGGGCACACTCTGGGCCACCCGGGCCGCGGCGTCGGCGCGCGGGCGCACGACCTGCGCGACCCGCAGCGCGGCGGCGATGGCAGCAGCGCGCTCGGCGAGGTCACCGATCTCGGTGTGCAGATCGACGCCGACGTTGCGGAAGTGGTTGCGATAGAGCAGATCCGGCGTCTCTCGCGAACCGGGACGAGCGATGGTGGTCTCGGCCGCCAACGGGGTTGCCGGGTCGGCGCCGAGATATCCGGCCAGTGCGGCGGAGATGGTCGCCAGCGCTCCTGCCGACACACCGACGTCGCCGGGGCGCAGGTCGGCGGTCGCGACCGTCCGTGAGGCGGCGACCGGAACCGCCCCGGTGGCGCGATTGACCCGGCAGACCGGCACGCCGCCGCCACCACCGTCGTCGGGGCTCGCACGGACACATCGCTGCTCGTCGCGCACCGCCGCGATCAGCCGCGCGGACTGACGGCCGAATCTGCCGATACCCCGCAGCAACGCACGCGACCGGGCCACGTCGACCGCTCGCGAGACCGGCAGTTCGTCACGACCCCCGAGAAGCCGGCGCGCGAAGGCAGTCGCCAGCCGGCCGTCGGCGAAGGCATGCGACATCTGCACCACCACGACGGTTGCCGCACCCGACGGCGTCGGCGCGCCCGAACCCACCGGCCACACGTGGCATCGCCACGGGTGGCGGTAGGGATCGACCTGCTCGCTCATCGCCGTGGCGAGAGACCGGTAGCAGGCGTCGAGATCGACCACCGCGTCGTGGGTGATGAACCGCTCGGGGCCGATCAGCGTCGGAACCCAGTACGGATGGTCCAGACGGCCGACCGGGGCGTCGACCCGCACCGCCAGGCCGTCCACCACATGAGCACGAACCATCAACTGCGACAGCAATTCCGGGATCGAATCGACGGGGTCGAAACCGAACACCAGGAATTGATCCGACGGGATCTTCGCCGACAGCCACAACGTCTGGGTGTCGCGGGCGCTGAGCTGATCCACGACGACGACGTTAGTCTCCGGTGCTGAATCTGGATGCGCGCCGGTTGATCCGGCGAATCGCCGAGCCGGCGTCGCGCTCGACCCGGACGAGATGCAGCGGGTCGGCGTAGAACGCCCACTTGGCCAATTCGACCACCACGAGGTAACCGATGATCAATCCCACCAGCGCCAGGTAGAACTGCCACGGCAGTGCGGTGAAACCGAGGTGGCCGGCGAACGGCAGCACCGTCAGCACCACCCCGACCGCGATCACCCCGAACATCGCCGCGACCAGCGGTCCGCTGGGCCGGCTGCGGAAGAACGGTATCCGTCGGGTGCGGATCACGAAGATGATCAGGGTTTGCGTCGCGATCGACTCGACGAACCAGCCGGTGCGGAACTCGGCGACGCCGGCGTGCAGGACGCCGAGCATCAGCCCGAAGGTGAGGAAATCGAACAGTGAGCTGATCGGGCCGAACAGCGTCATGAACCGCCTGATGAACCCGATGTCCCAGTGCGAGGGCCGCCGCAACTGTTCGACGTCGACATTGTCGGTGGGGATCGCCAGTTGACTGCTGTCGTAGAGCAGATTGTTGAGCAGGATCTGCGACGGCAGCATCGGCAGGAACGACAGGAACGCCGATGCCGCCGCGGCGGAGAACATGTTGCCGAAGTTGCTCGACGTGCCCATCAGCACGTATTTCATGGTGTTGGCGAAGATCCGTCGCCCGGTGGCCACCCCGGAGGCGAGTACGCCGAGATCCTTCTCCAGCAGCACCACGTCGGCGGCGTCCTTGGCGACATCGGTCGCGGTGTCGACGGAGATGCCGACATCGGCGGCGTGCAGTGCCAGCGCATCGTTGACCCCGTCGCCGAGGAACGCCGACGACCGCTGCGTGCGCAGAGCCGTGAGGATTCGCGCCTTCTGCTCGGGCGAGACCCGCGCGAAGATGGTGTTGCGCATGGCCACATCGGCGAGTTCGTGATCGTCAAGGCGGTCGATGTCGGGACCGAGGATCGTGCCGCCGGAGACCAGACCCAGTTCGCTGCAGACCTTTTCGGCGACCAGCGCATTGTCCCCGGTGGCCACCTTCACGACGATTCCCAGGCTGTCGAGTGCCTTCAGCGACTCTCGTGCCGCAACCTTGGGTTGATCGGCGAACACGAGAAATCCGTCGAGGTGCAGGCTCTGCTCATCTGCAACGGTGAGGTGATCACAGTCGGGAGCAACGGGTTTCGATGCGACTGCGACAACCCGTCGGCCCTGCCCGAACAGATCCTCGAGCACGTCCGACGCCGCCGCGGGCACGTCGACGCACGCGGCCATCACCTGCTCGGGTGCGCCTTTGGTGATCATGATCCGACGTTGCCCGTCGACGACCAGCGCACTCGTCGCCCGCCGCTTGTGATCGAAGGGCAGCAGGTCGACACGATCCCAGGGCTGTTCACGCGCCGCAGCCGAATCCGGTGCCTCCCAGAGCGCGGCATCCATCGCGTTGGAACTCGTTCCGCCGCTGTGCGGGTCCACGTCGGTGGCCTGCAAGCCCTGCCGCAGCACACTCGCCGACGAGTCGCCGCGGGTGTCGAGTGCAGAGATGAGCGTGATCCGCCCTTCGGTGAGGGTGCCCGTCTTGTCGGTCACCAGCACCTCGATGTCACCGAGGTCTTCGATACTCACCAGCCGTTTGACGAGCACCTTCTGCTTGGCGAGGATCCGCGAGCCGGCGGCGAGGCTTGCACTGACGACCGCCGGCAGCAACTGCGGGGTGATACCCACCGCGATCGCCAGAGCGAACAACACCGAATCCACGATCGGTCGCTGCAGCATCACGTTGATCACCAGGATCGCGATCGTCAGCACGATCGCGATGCCCAGGAGGAAGTAGGAGAACTGTTTGAGACCCGACTGGAAAGCGGTCTGCGGGTGTCGATCGCCCAGACCCGCGGCGATACGCCCGAACTCGGCGTTCCGCCCGGTCGCCACCACCACGCCGGTGCCCGTTCCGCTGCTGACGATCGTGCCCATGAAGGCGATGTCACTCATCTCGGCCAACGGGCTGTCCGGTTGCACCGCAGCCGGCGATTTCGGCGAGGGCTCCGATTCGCCGGTGAGAATGCTCTCGTCGCATTCGAGTTCGGCAGCCGAGAGCACCCGGAGGTCGGCGGGAACCGCCTGCCCCAGCGTCACCGACACCACATCGCCGACCACCAGATCCGTCACGTCGAGCATCGTGGCGGCCCCGTCCCGCATCACGAGCGCCTGATGGTGTACACGCGAATGTAGTGCGGCCGTTGCCCGTTCGGCCCGATACTCGTTGAAGAAGCCCAGCCCGACGCTCACGACGAGGATCACCAGGATGATCACCGCCTGTGTGGTGTCGCCGAGGAAGATCGACAGCACCGCGGTACCCGCCAACAGGATCAGTACCGCGTTGGCGAACTGTCGCACGAGGATCGACCACGGATTCACCCGATGGCTGCGCACGGCATTGGGGCCGTCGCGCTCGAGCCGGACCCTCGCCTCGTCCGTGGACAACCCGGACGCGGTGCTCTGGAGTCGATCGAGAACGTCACTGATCGGCGACGAGGACGACTGTGCTGCCGGCGTTGCAGCGGCCACGGTGGCGACCATGTTGTCCAGTTTTGCATCGTCACCCGACCCCTGCCAGCCCGGCGGCGACCGTCACATTCAGCGGCCACATTCACCGGCCTACCACCGGATCGCCCGGCAATGCGGGACAGGAGGTAGCCCGCCACGTACGTTGGAATACAACGTCGATGGACACCGCATGCCGATCGACGAACCCCTGCGGCTTCAGACAACGACGGCCTCACCGACACCCGGCCCCATCGACATCCGTCGACGGGCCATCCAACGGTCGACGTCTCCGGCATGAGCGTTCACCGATGCGAGAAGGAGTGATTCACGTGGCACGTATCGCCGTCATCGGAGGACACGGGAAGATCGCGATGCGGGCCGAGCGCCTGCTCGTCGCGGATGGTCACGAAGTGACCGCAATCATCCGCAATCCCGACCAAGTGGCCGACATCGAAGCGACGGGCGCAACCGCCAAGGTCGCCGACATCGAGTCGATCAGCACCACGGTGTTCACCGACATCCTCGAGGGCCACGATGCCGTGGTCTGGTCGGCCGGCGCCGGTGGTGGTAACCCCACCCGCACGTTCGCCGTCGACCGGGACGCTGCGATCCGGTCCATGGACGCGACCGCCGCGGCTGCGATCGACCGGTACGTGATGATCTCCTATTCGGGCGCCTCACTGCATCACGGCGTTCCCATGGACAACCCGTTCTTCTCCTACGCCCAGGCGAAGGCCGAGGCCGACGACTACCTGCGCCACACCGCGCTGGCCTGGACGATCCTGGGACCCAGCAAACTCACCGATGACCCGGGCAGCGGGACCATCCGTATCGCCACCGAACGCTGGGATGACGCCCAGGTGAGCCGAGACAACGTGGCTGCGGTGATCGTGGCGGTGATCGACACCCCCGGCACGGTCCACCTCGACATCGCCTTCGACGACGGCGATCAGCCGATCCGTGAGGCGATCACCGAGGTCGCCTCCAAAACCACCGGCAGCTGACTCCCGGACGCTCGACGTCTCACCCTCGACGCTGGTCGTCCGACGCCGCCGGCCCGGTGGTGTCGGAACGACCGCCGGGATAGCTCGCACGATTGTTCAGCGCGGCCAAGCGCGCGTTGTAAGCCGCCAGGGCCGCGTCGTCGTCGTCGAAGTCCGCGTCGCCCATCCCCGCGGCACCGGTTCCCAGCGCACTGCGCCGCGCCACCTCGAGGTAGGACGGACGGCGGTCACCCTGCAGCTCGGCCGCCGACTTCTGGCGGCCGCGGCCCAGACCGTCGGCGCGGATCCATTCCCAGGCGAGCACGACGAGCAGACACATCATCAGACCGTCGCCGGCGAACCACATGATCGCCCCGGCGGCGCTCTGGTCGGCCATGGCGTCCGGATTCAGGATTCCGCCCTTGGGCCAGCTCATCCGCGACTGCGCGAGCCCCGGCGCGATCTCGTATCCGGTCATCATCAGGGTCACGCCCACCAGCGTGTCCGGGCCCATCGAGATCAGCAGCGCGAAGAAGCGAACGGGGTAGCTGTAATCGTGACCGGTGAGTTCGTCGCCGACCAGCGGCAACAGGAACAGGTAACCGGTGACCAGGTAGAGCACGAGTTCGGCGTCGTGGATCCACATGTGCTCGAACATCGCCTGCTGGAAGCCGGTGAGGTGGGTGAGGATCAACACCGCGGTGTAGAGCGGCACGGTGAACACCGGAGAGGTGAGCCAGCGGATCACGGCGCTGTTCATGAACCGCTCGACGCGTTCCTCACCCGAGCCGCCCAAGGCCATCGACGCCAGCCGGATCGGTTGCGCGAGGACCAGAAACAGCGGCACGAGCATGATCATCAGCAGGTGCACGATCATGTGCGCCCAGAACAGATGATGCGAGAACGCCGCGAGACTCGAGTTCAGCGAGATCACGAGCAGCACCATCGCGACGAACCAGCTCAGTGTGCGCGACACCGGCCAGCCCTGTCCGGCGCGACGGACCCGCACGACGCCGTACAGGTAGACCACGGTGGCGATCGCCATGATCGTCGAGACGACCGGGGTGGCCGTCCATGCGCCCCAGACCGACGGCTGGGCGGACATGTCCATCATGTCCATACCGCCCATGTCCATACCGACGCGCAACTCCATACCGCCAGCGTAAGCACCGGGGCGGTCGAACCCGAATCAGCCCCGGGTACGCACACACGACCATTCGGCCGACGAGCCCGGGCGGGAAGGTCCTAGGAGGTGACCGGACCGCCCTTGATGTTGCCGATGATGCCGCGGAGCACATTCGCGCCGTCCTCGTGGCGCAGTTCCTCGTACCACTCCTCGGTCTTCTCCGGATCCTTGCCGTGGGTGACCTCGCTGCGCTTGCGGGCGCGCAGCACCAGGTCGCCGGCGCGACCGGCGCGGGCCTCCTGATACTCGGCCAGCGCGGCGTGCACATCATCGGGGTGGTTGGTGAAGGCGAACTGCAGCGCGACGGAATCCTCCATCGCCGAGCACCCGCCCTGTCCGATGTCGGGGGTGGTGTTGTGTGCGGCGTCGCCGAGCAGTGCCACTCGCCCCTTCACCCAGGTGTCGAACGGGTCGAGGTCGAAGATCTCCACCCGGTTGACCTTGTCGGGTTCGAGGGAGTTGATCAGCTTTTGCACGCCGGGCGCCCAGTCCTTGAACTCCTCGGCGAGGAATTCGCGGGCGGCCCCGCGTTCCAGCGTCTCCCCCGACGGCATGGTCACGTCGAAGAAGAAGTAGAACCGGTCACCCGAGACCGGCATCACCGAGACGCGGCGCGAGTCGCCCACGTAGGTGGTCCACTCGGTTGCCGACCCGATCTCCTCGTCGATGGGTACGAGGCCGTTGAAGTTGACGTATCCGGCGTAGCTGCGCTGCACCGGTCCGCCGAGCACATATTCACGCACGAGCGAGTTCGCCCCGTCGGCCGCGATCACGATGTCACCGGTCGCGGTGGTGCCGTCGTCGAAGGTGGCCGTGGCCGAGTCCTCGCCGTCGGTGACCGACACCATCTTCTTGCCGAAGTGGATGTCGTCGATGCCGTAGGCGTTCATCAGCATCAGCTGCAGCTCGGCGCGTGCCATCGGATACGGCCGCTGCCCCACCTCCTCGATGAGGGGTGCCATGGAGAACCGGCACATCGTGGAGCCGTCGAACCCGTCGACGTAGCTCATCGTGTCCATGATCCCGCCGAGTTCGGCGGCTTCCTTCTCCAGTCCCAGGTAGTTGAGGCATTTCACACCGTTGGACCACACCGAGATGGCCGCCCCGACGGGCTTGTTCTCGGTGACGCGCTCATAGACCTCTACGTCGAAACCGATCTGCTTGAGGGCGATCGCTGCTGTCAGGCCACCCATACCGGCGCCGATGATCACTGCCTTCATCAATCCCCCACCTTTGCGTCGACACTCGACCCGCGGTCCGAAGATCGCCGATCCATCGAGGGAAGAATAATCGTCAACGCGATCAGATTCCTGCCCTGCCCCGTCGCAGCGGTGCGTGGACGCTCATCTGGAGTCGTCTCGTCGACGTTGCGCACCACTGTCGGGTAGGGGTCGAGGGAAGGGTGAGGCGATGAACGAATCCGACGTCGATGACGCCGCCCTTGCCGACCGGCTGCGTTGCGCCGGTTGCGTTTTCGCCGAGGACGAGGCCCGCATCCTGATCCAGGAGGCGACGTCGCCGGCACATCTCGGACAACTGGTCGCCGAGCGGTTGTCGGGGGTTCCGCTGGAGCAGGTGGTGGGCTGGGCCGAATTCGCCGGAGGTCGCGTGCGGGTGACGCGTGGGGTCTTTGTGCCCCGTCGGCGCTCGGAGGTGTTGGTGAACGCGGCGCTCGGGCTCACCGACCGCATCGAGGTGGTGGTCGATCTGTGTTGCGGATCGGGTGCGGTGGGCGCGGCACTGCACCGCGCCTGGCCGGACGTGCAGATACACGCCGTGGATATCGATCCGGCCGCGGTGGCGTGCGCGCGACTCAACCTGCCGACGTCGGACGGGAACTGCTCGGTGTGGCAGGGCGACTTGTTCGATGCGCTGCCGGCGCGCCTGCGCGGCGAGATTCATCTGGTGGTGGCCAACGCGCCCTACGTCCCGACCGAGGCGATCGCGACACTGCCCGCGGAGGCGCGCGATTACGAGCCGCGGGACGCACTCGACGGCGGCGCCGACGGCACCGACTTCGCCGGCAGGATCGCCGCCGATGCGTCGCACTGGCTCACCGCCGGGGGCCGGGTGATCCTCGAGACGTCAGCGGGTCAGGCCGAGACCGTGGTCGCCGCATTCGCCGCACAGGGCTATGACTGCGAGGTCGTCACCGAACCCAGCGTCGACGGGGTGGCGGTGGTGGTTACCAGCTACGCAGGCGTTCGGGGGTGATGCGCAACAGCACCGAGTAGGAGTCGCGGAAGCCGCTGGGCGTGAGTCCGATCGACGGGATCCCGTCGGCGTATTTCGCGGAGTACTCCGACCATTCGTCATCGGTGGGTCCGTCAGGGTCGATGCGTGCGTGCCCGTTGAACACCGCCACATCTCCGCCGGTGGGATCGGAGTTGAGGTTCAGCGAGACGCGCGGGTTGGCCGCGATGTGCTTGAGCTTTCCGGTGTTGGGCTGACTGAAGATGATGAAGTGCTCGCGACGCCACAGGAACCACACGGGTGTGGGCGCTGGACTGGCCGATGCGCTGACAGTGGTCAACCAGATCACGCTCTCGGCGCCGAGCCGTTCGACGTTGCGGGGCGACAAGTCCACGTTGGCCATGAGTGACCTCTTCCGTTCTCGGCACTTCCCGATCGTCCATTTTCGGCGAATTCGGGCTTCGGTACGGTCTGCGCCCGTTGCGTCCTCGGCGGAAGGGCATCTGGTCGCATTCCCTGCCTACAGTGGAACTGGTGGGAACGCAAGGAATCTCGCTGCGGTGAGCTGATCGATTGAGTACGAGTTGACGAGTCGATGGGGGACCCATGCCGAAACTGTTCGAACTGTGGACCGGCAAAGACGGCGAAAGCCACTATGCGGAGCGCGAATTCGATATACCTGCGGCCGCCGCCAGCAAGGTTCATTCGCAGGTGACACCTGCCGGGGGTGCGCTGGACTGGCACGACGCACCGTGCGATCAATACGTGATCACCCTGACCGGCACACTGCGCTTCACCACCCGCGGTGGCGAGCAGTTCGTGGTGAGTCCCGGGGACGTACTGCTGGCCCGCGACACCAGTGGTGGCGGCCACGAGTGGACTCTCATCGACGATCAGCCGTGGACGCGTGTGTACGTGGAGTTGGCCGAGTAGTTGAGTTCACGGGGTAGTGGAGTTGACGGGGTAAGCGCCCTCGGGATCGACGGTCGACCTGGGATGGCCATTGACTCACACGTTAGTAGCGATCAGAACGGTGGCGGATCCTCGATGGCGCGCCGAGCCTCCTGCTCGCCTTTGGCCCCGAGGGCTTTGCGGTTGCGTTCTCGTTCCTGGCGGCGGCGGGCGTGTGTGTCTGCCAGGCGTGATCGGCGTCTGGTCGGTGACTCTGGAGTGTTCTGTTGTGGTGGTGGGTGTTTCGGTGGCTCGGGGTTGGTGAAGGTGATGTCCCGCAGGGTGGGGAAGAGGTCGTCGCCGGATTCGGCGTAACCGTGGATCGTTGCACCGTTGGGGGTGTAGAAGATTTGACGGGCTTTGCCGGTGGCGTCGATGTACTGGTCGTCGAGGAACACGCCATCGGTTTTCATCTGGTGATGCATCCGGCACTTGGTCGCCAACCCTGCTGCGGTCGTCTGGCCACCGGCTGCGGGGTTGTCGTGATCGTATTCATGCACATGATCCAGATCCCCAGCGAACGCAGGTTTGTCGCAACCGGGCACGGTGCAGTAGCCGTCCCGGATACGAATGAACAAGCTCATCGCTGTGCTGGGCCGGTAGGGATCCGACGGCAGATGCGGTAGTAGTGGTTTCCCGCCGGGTTGATCGGTCTGATGACTGCCCCCGTGCGTTGGGCCAACTCCCGCACATGGGGCTGGTGCACGAGTAGGTGACATCTGATCTGGCTTGCCCTGCCGGGCGGCCTGGAAGGATGCCAGCTGTGCCCAAGCCCTATCCCCAGGAGTTCCGCGA